>DASQDI010000153.1:0-69933 GCA_035634255.1 Blastocatellia bacterium | reverse complement strand
AAGACTCTCTCATGGTGGCCCTGCTCGACACTCACTGCGGGTACTACATGGCGCAGACCGCCGAGAACCTGGCGCGCAAGCACGACATCACGCGCGAGTCGCAGGACGAGTACGCGCTCTCAAGCCAGAAGCGCGCGGCCGCGGCGGTCGAGGCGGGCAGGTTGTCCGAGGAGATAGTCCCGGTCGAGATCAAGGGGCGCAAGGGGACGACCCTCTTCGACAGGGACGACCACCTGAGGCCGGACACGACCCTCGAAGGTCTTGCCAAACTCAGGCCCGCGTTCTCGAAGGACGGCTTCGTGACGGCCGGTAACGCATCGGGCATCGTCGATGGCGCGGCCGCCGTCGTCATCGGGGACGAAGAGACGGCCCGCAGGCTGGAAGCCCAACCGCTGGGCAGAATCGTTTCATGGGGCATCGCGGGCGTGCCTCCCGAGATTATGGGAATCGGGCCGGTCCCCGCGTCTCAAAAGGCGCTCGCCTCGGCAGGCCTCGGGATCGAGGACATCGACCTGGTGGAGGTCAACGAGGCTTTCGCCGGACAATACCTCGCGGTCGAAAAAGAGCTAGGGCTCGACCGCGAGCGGACGAACGTAAATGGAGGGGCCATCGCGCTCGGCCACCCGCTCGCCGCCTCAGGCACGAGGCTCGTGCTGACGGTGCTGCTTGAGCTTAAGAGGCGCGGCAAAAAGTACGGCCTGGCGACCGCCTGCATCGGCGGAGGCCAGGGCATAGCCATGATAGTCGAAGCGTTTTAATCATTAGCAGGCGGGCTTCGCGGCGCTGAAACAACTGACGGTTCGCGCGCGAGGCCCGCCTTTCAGACATACTCCCTGGGTCATAACCCTATCAAGTCAGTGGAATCAATTGACCGGCTCGTTAAGATCACTCTCCCCGGAAAGATTCAGGGCGAGCCCCCAATTTGAATCTGCGCGAGGAAACAAGCTATGAGCTTAAAGACGGTCGCCGTATTGCTCCTTTGTCTGGCACAGGCCGCGCCTGTGCTGTCCCAACAACCTTCAACCCCCGCCCCTTCGACCCCCGCTCAGGATCAGGACACTATACGGCTGGGCACTTCGACGGTTCAGTTCGACGTTATCGTGACGGACAAGAACGGCCGCAGGATCAACGGGCTCACCGCCGCCGACTTCGAGATCATCGACGAGAAGACGCCGCGTAAGATCGACTTTTTCGCGGCCTTCGAAGGCTCCGCCCTGCGGCCTGTCGCGCAGGATGGCAAGCCGGGTGCGGCCCCCGACCCCGCGAAGGCCGACGCCGCGAGCTCGCCGCTCGTGGTCCCGTTCCAGGGCCGATTCATAGCACTGCTATTCGACACTTACAATATCTCAACCGAAAATTTCAACCGGGCCCGAAAGTCCCTGACAGAATATATAAACACTCAGGTTTCGCCCAACGACATGGTCTCCGTCACCTCGACCGGAGGGTATCACGGGGCCTTGCAGCAGTTCACGAGCGACAAGCAGAGGCTCCAGAGCGCGCTCGCCCGCATCGCCGCCCAGACCAGCCCCGAGCGGACGAGCCACCGTCTGAACATGACGCCCGCCGAGGCCGCCCGCGTCGACAGCGGCGACACTATAATGCTCGATATAGTGGTCAATCGCCTCGCGCAGGAAGGCAATGACTTCGGGGCGATGCCGAGGGAGCAGCTTGAGAATCAGGTCCGCGTCGAAGCCAGGGCCGTGCTGAGCCAGGCGAGCCAGGTAGCCACCGCCACGCTCAGGACTCTCGAAAACCTCTTCAAGGGCATGGCCGAGCTGCCGGGCCGCAAGATAGCCGTGCTGATGACGGAGCAGATGTTCGTCGCCGAAGGGACGACCGGGGACATATCGAAACAGGTCGACAGAGTCATCGACCTCGCGCGCAGGAGCGGCATCAGCATCTACGCGCTCGACGCGGGCGGCCTCCGGACCAACAGCACGACCGCCAGTGATCGGATTACCGGGGCGGCCCTGAACGCCAGGAACAAGGAAGCCAGCGCGAGCTTCACGGACTTTCAAACGCTCGGCGCGGCGCGCGCCCTGACCCTCGCGACCGGCGGCGAGCTGATCGCCAACACCAACAGCATCGGCCAGGGCCTTCAAAGGGCCGTCGAAGATTCCAGCACCTATTACGTCCTCGGCTTCACCCCCACGGAGCCGCCGGACAACAAGTTTCACCGCGTCACCGTGACCGTTAAAGGGAAGCCCGACCTCGTCGTCCGCACGCGGCGCGGCTACCTCGCGTACAACGAAGAGACCGCCAGGGGCACCAACACCGAGATGACGGCCGCCCTCTACTCGCCCGTCCAGCGCACCGACCTGCCCCTGGAGATCGTCGCCAACGTGGTCCCGGACAGGGGCGCGCAGATCATTCAGACCGGGCTGCACATCGGGCGCAATTACCTGTCTCTGCCGGCCGCCGACGCGCCGGAGCAGACGGCCGCCTACGAGGTGGCGATGATAGTCTTCGCCGTCAACAACAGCCAGAAGGTCGGCGCCGTCGAAACGACCGTCGCGTATGACTTCACCAAAACCCCCGAAGCGCGCCAGAAGCTCAAATCCGACGGCTTCATCCTGGTGAAGGAGTTCGCGGAGCTCGCGCCCGGCAACTACCAGATCAAGGCCGTCGTCCGCGAGAAGAAGACCGGGCTGATCGGCAGCGGGTACCAGTTCTTCGAGGTGCCCGATGTCAAGAACCGCAAGAACACTTCCCTGAGCAGCCTCGTGCTGACGACGGCCGAGCAGCAGGGGTTCACCGGCCACAACAGCTTCAAGCCGAACACGCCCATCGATGTCCGGTACATTATTTACAACCTTCCCAAAGACGATAAGACGCTCACGCAGAAAGTGCGGCTTATCGACAGCAAGGGCGCGGTGCTGCTCGACAGCCCGCTCGCGGTCGCCCCCGTCGCGGCCGGGGCGGACGAGACGATTGCCCCCCAGGCGACCAGATTGAAGGTGCCGCCGATGCGGGGCCGCTACGCGCTCATCGTCTCGATTCAGGGAGACAAGGGGAAACTCGACATCGAGCGCCGCGCCGATTTCGTCGTTCAGTAGAACCCGGTGTAGAATCCGGTAAGGGGCAGGGCCGCCCGGCTGACGGATGGCCCTGCCCTTTAAAGGCACCGGCCTTGGGATTCACTTTCCTGCCGTTCGCAGTGGGTCATAGGGGATTCAGGATGTACACGAGACTGCTGGCAATCACTCTTCTCGTCATTTCGGTCGCGGCGCAAGCCCTGCCTCAGCAACTCCATCAGCAAGCTCCCGCGCAGCCCGAGCCGCAGGACGAAGACACGATCCGCATCGGCACGGGCGCGGTCCAGATGGATGTCATCGTCACCGACAAAAGCGGGCGGCGGATCAACGGGCTAACCGAAGCCGACTTCGAGTTGCTGGACGAAGGCGTGCCGCAGCCGCTCGATTTCTTCTCCGCAATCGAGAGCTCGCGCGTGACGCGAAACAGGAGCATTCGGGCGGGCGACGGGTCGGAGGTCAGGGTGAGCGCGGCCCGGTCGCTACTCGCGACGCCTTTCAAGGGGAGGCACATCGCCCTCTTCGTCGATGATTACAACCTGTCGAACGAAGGGCTTCTGCGCGCGCGCGAGGCCATCATCAAGTACATCTCGACCGAATTATCGTCGAACGACAGGGTCGCCCTGATCTCGACCGCGGGGGCCCTCGGCCTTTCGCAGCAGTTCACGGGCGACAGGCAGGCCCTGCTCAGCAGCCTCAAGCGCATAGTCGCCCGCGGCAGCATCTATGACCGCGCCAGAGACGGCTCGCTCAGAATCTCCCCGGCCGAAGCCGTCCGCGTAGACCGGGGGGATGCCTTCGTCCTCCAGACGGTCGTGGAGCGCGCGCGGTCGGAAGAGATCGGCTATCAGGTGATGACTCAGCAGAGCATCGAGCAGATCATCCGCGACTCGTCGCGCGCTCTGGTCGCACAGATGGCCTCCGGCACCCTGAACACTCTCAGGACTCTGTCGAACTTGATTCACGGCATGTCAGAACTGCCGGGGCGAAAAGTGGTCCTGATGCTGACCGAGTCCTTAATCACCGGCGGGGGCTCAACCGAGAGCGTGACGAGTCAGGTCATCCAGACCGTGGACCAGGCGCGGCGCGCGGGCGTGAGCGTCTACGCGCTGGACCTGGCCGGCCTCACCAGCCGGGTGTCGGCTGAAGAGCGGAGGCCGCAGGGCCTGCGAACCAACTCCGACTCCTACTTCTCGACGTTCGAGAACCTGGACGCCGCCTACGGCCTCGTCGTAGGCACGGGCGGCCAGCTGATCTCGAACACGAACAACCTCAGCGCGGGGATACAGGACGCGCTCGAAGATTCGAGCACCTATTACGTCATCGGGTTTACGCCCACCACCCCGCCCGACAACAAATTTCACAAGCTGACCGTCACGGTCAAAGGCAGGCCGGACCTCGTGGTCCGCACGCGGCGCGGCTACCTCTCCGTGAATCACGAGACCGCGCGCGGCACGAGCACCGAGCTGGTTTCGGCTTTGCTCTCGCCAGTGCCGCGCACGGAGCTGCCGCTCGAAGTCGTCGCCAACGTCCTGCCGAGGGCGGGCAAGCAGGTGGTCATCACGGGGCTGCACGTCGGCAACAGATCGATCACCCTCCCCCCCTCGGGCGCGCCGGACCCAGGCGCGGCTTACGAAGTGATCGCGTGGGTCTTCGGCTGGGGCAGCGACAAGCCCGTGGGCGTTCTTCAAAAGACTTTCACTTTCGACCCCGTGAAAGAGGCCGACGCCTTCAACAAGCTGAAGACCGAGGGCTTCGCCCTGGTCAAAGAGTTCGTGGAGTTCGAGCCGGGCCACTACCAGATACGCGCGGTCGTCCGCGAGAAGACGACGGGCAAGGTGGGCTCCGGGTCCCAGTTCTTCGAAGTGCCCGATATAAAGAGCAAGAAGACGCCGTCCCTGAGCAGCCTCGTGCTCAACCCGGCCGGAGAGGTCGGATTCGGAGGCCACAACAGCTTCAGGCCGGGCAGCGATGTCGACCTCCAGTTCCTGCTCTACAACCCCCCGCGAGATATTTTAGAGTTGGTCCAGAGGGTGCGGTTGATAAACGCGCAGGGCCGGGTCCTGCTGAATGCAAACCTCCCCGCCGCGCGGCCGCAGGCCGCGGGCGACCCGGCGCAGGCGGTCCAGAAAACGCGCCTCAAATTGCCCGCGGCCCGCGGACGGTATATGCTACTGGTGAACGTCGTAGGCCAGAAAGGAAAGATCGACCTGGAGCGCCGCGCGGATTTCGTGATCGAGTGAGATTCGAGACCACTCTGCCCACGTTCGCCGGATCAATTACTCAATTTTGGACCAACAGCCAGCCAGCCAGAACCTTCAACAGTGCCCTTCCTGCAGGGCGATCATACCGGCCGGGACGCCCCAGTGCCCCTACTGCGGGGCGGATCAGGTCGAGCCCGCGCCGCTCGACCCGGAGGCCGCGAGGGAGCGCGCATTCCTGCTCGCCCTCTTCACGCGCTCGAACCCCTTCACCTACATTTTCATCGGGGTGAACGTCGGGGTCTTCGTGCTGATGTGGCTGGCCGGCGGCATGAGCGCGATGTCGGCCGACCCGGACGTTCTGGTCGGCTTCGGCGCGAAGGTCAACGAGCTGATCCGCGCCAACGGCGAATACTGGAGGTTCGTCACCTCCATGTTCATTCACATCGGGTTCATCCACCTCTTCCTGAACAACTACGCCCTGTACATCGTGGGCGCGGAGATCGAGAGGCTCTACGGCTCGTCGCGGTTCGTCCTGCTCTATTTGCTGGCCGGGCTCTCCGGCTCTCTTGCGAGCTACCTCTACACGGAGAACACCTCGGCGGGGGCTTCGGGGGCCATTTTCGGCCTGTTCGGAGTCCTCGCCGCGTTCGCCTTCAGGTACCGGCGGGAAGTCCCTAAGGACATACGAGACAGCATCAAGAAGCGAGTCATCCCGCTCATCCTTTTAAACCTGGTCATCGGCTTTTCGGCCCGGCAGATCGACAACGCCGCCCACATAGGCGGCCTGATCTCCGGCCTCGCGCTCGGCTTCGTGATCCCTTACAAGCGCCCGCAGGAGGCGGATTCTACGTTCGTGTGGAGGGCGCTCGGGTGGGGGAGCCTCGCCATAATATTCAGCTCCATCTTCATCGCGGCGCAGAGGTATGACGGCCCCTCTCTGAGCCTCGCGAATCTCACCTCGAACCCCGAAACCGCGAGAATCAATTACTACAAAGGCATGAGCGAGGGCTACAACTCGATGGTCGAGTCGGGCGAGGCTTTTCGGGAGTCGATGAATGCGGGGTCAGGCGACGCGGCCCGGCGGGCCCTGGATGCGTCCGAGCGCGGAATCCGGGCCGCGGAGCGGGCGCCGGCCCTGCGGGGCAAAGCCGTAGAGCTTCGCGCGACACTTCTCGAACTCCTGTCGGAGCAGAAAGCCCTCGTCGAGAAATACTCGCAGGCGAAGTCGGCGGACCGGGTCAGGGCCCTCGCCGAGCAGAACGCGCTCGTCCTGAAGGCCAACGGCTTCCTCAAAGAGTTCGAGGCCTGGGCGGGCCGGGAGTAGCCTCGCGGTCAGAATTTATTCCGCCGTTTACCGGTTGAAGATTGCGCCCCGAAGTAATAACCTTACCGGTTCGCTCGAAATCATTATCTCTTATTGAATGGAGGCAAAGGCGATGGCTATTAAAAAAGTCGCGGTGCTCGGCTGCGGCCTGATGGGGTCGGGGATCGCTCAGGTGTGCGCGCAGGCGGGCCTCGACACGACGGTCATTGAAGTGTCCGAAGAGTACCTGAAGAAGGGGCTCGGCTCGATAGACAAGCAGATGGGTAAGCTCGTCGAGAAAGGCAAGCTCTCACCCGAGTCGAAGGAGCAGACCATGTCGCGGCTGCGGGGCTCGACCCGACTGGAAGAGGCCGAAGGGTCCGACATCGTCATCGAGGCGATAATCGAGAACTACGAAGAGAAGGCGAAGATTTACTCCGGGCTCGACCAGATTTGCGGGCCGGACACGGTCTTCGCCTCGAACACGTCGAGCCTGTCGATAACGCAGATGATGACCGCCGTGAGCGCCGAACGTCAGCGCCGGTTCATAGGCCTGCACTTCTTCAACCCGGTCCCGGTGATGAAGCTCGTCGAGGTCATCCGGACGATCCTCACCGCGCCCGAGGTCTTTCAGGAGGCGACGCAGTTCGCGAGAGAGATAGGCAAGGTCCCCGTCCAGACCTCCGACCGCACGGGCTTCATAGTGAACCGCTTGCTAGTGCCATACATGCTCGACTCGATCCGAGCGCTCGAAGAGGGGGTCGGCTCCATAGTCGACATCGACAACGCCATGAAGCTGGGCTGCGGGTACCCGATGGGGCCTTTGACGCTCGGAGATTTCGTCGGGCTCGACACGACCTACTACATCGCGAACATCATGTTCGACGAGTTCAAGGAGAAGAGGTTCGCCCCCCCGCCTCTGCTGAAGCGGATGGTCATGGCGGGACTTTACGGCAGGAAAGCCGGGCGCGGGTTTTACGATTACTCGGACCCGCAAAATCCCGTGCCGATGAACCTGCTTTAACGAACTCGCCCAGGTGAATTTATTGAGCCCTCCCTGATTTCGGGCGGCCATCCGGCTAGAGCGGGGAGAAGTGTGAGGAGTTCCACATGGTTCAACTCGGAGTTGACGCGAAGGGATGGAGGCGATTTTACTGCCCGGTCTGCGGCCACGTCGAATGGGTAGCGCCGGGCGAACAGTTGCCCGCGCACTACACCTGTCCCCTGTGCGGGGTCGGCCGCAAGACGATGCTTGCGCTCGACGACCCGAGGCTCGCGCGCCACGAAGTTGTCTTTGAAGAGATCGCGCCGGGCCTGTTCCGGGCGGACAAGCGGCCCCCGTTCCGCGAGGACTTCCAGCACTACTCCTACATTCTGCGCCACCCTCGCGGGCTGATCCTTTACGACGCGCCGCCGGTCGTCACGGCGGAAGCCGTCGACGCCATCCGCGCGATGGGCGAGCCGCGGCTGCTCGTCGTGAGCCATCAGGATTTCGTGGGCTTCGCGGGAGACTGGGCCGAGGCGCTCGGCATCCCCGCGTGGATGGGGGAGGGCGACTCGCCCCTGCCCGGCAACCGCTTCGCCCCGTCCGAGTGGGTCTCGGAGCCGGTCCTGCTCGAAGACGGTCTCGAAGTCGTCCCGGTGCCCGGCCATTCCGCGGGCTCTCTCGCGGTCTATTGGGAGGACTCGCCGTCAGGCCCCGCGCTCCTGAGCGGGGACGCGATCACGGTCTGGCAACACGACGATGGGAGGACGCAGCTCGCCTTTTTTCAGAACCCGCCCGCGGGCGAAGCCATCAGGGAACTGGCTTCGCGGCCCGTGTCGGTGCTGGCCAGTTGCGGAGGGCATTTGAAAAACGCGGCCGAACCGCTCGGGCGATTGCTCGAAATGCCGGGAAACTGCGCGCGCCCCTGGCGCGGGGAGACGGGAGGGGTCTGGCTCTAGGAGCCGAGTTCCTTCGCTATCGACTGCGCGGTCTCCCTCGCGGTTTCAATCTCTCCGGGGCTGAAGGATATGGCCCCCACGACCGCGTGGCCGCCGCCGTTGTACCGCTCGCAGATGGAAGCCAGGTTGTGGCGGCGAGGCTGAGGGCTCCACGGGTTGAACCCGACGGAGACTTTCGACCTCCCCGGCGTGAGGCTCACGCCGACCGAGTAGATGCACTGAGGGTAGAGGTAGTAGGGGATGAACTTGCTGTAGCCTTCGGCGTCGTGCTCGCTCACGTCGAAATAGACGACGCCGTTCTCAAAGCGCGCGGCGGCGCGGATCAGGTCGATGGTCCGGAGGTGGCGCTCGTAAAGCGGCTGAAACTCTCTGTCAAGCTCCGGGTCCGAGACGATCTCCGCCAGAGGCCGCGTCTGCATGTCGCGGATAATCTTACCCATCAGTTGCGGGTCCCGGCTGGCCTCGATGACGAGCATGAGTTTCAGCGCCGGGGCCTCAAGGTGAACGGCGGTCTTCGCGTTTTCGTACTGGGCCCCGTCGATGATGTCGGCCCACCGGATGAGGTCGCCGAGCCCTCCGCCCTCGAACCCGTACTTCTCTCTGGTCACGTCCGCTATGAACTTGGTGCAGGACTTGTAGCTCGGGTCATAGAACTTGGTCGGGGAGTTCGACGTGAGGAAGTGCCTCTCGTCCTCGGGCGAGAGGAAGGCGCTCTGGTGGTGATCGAACCACCAGGTCAGCTTCGAAACAGGGCTGTACTTGAAATCGACTATGGCATTCTCGTCTCCGTCGAAAAGCTCCTCCTCGATGAATTTCTGATTCGGCTTGTGAGCGAGCCCCTGGTACGTGATCTCCGCGTCCGGGCTGATCTTCTCCCTGAAGAAGCGGGAGAAGACGGCGGCGGAGGCGAAACCATCGAAGCAATGGTTGTGGTGTAAGATTCTCAGTTTCATCCGGCTTGGTCTGTTCTCCTGTGAATTCCGCTCTCAATCGAGCCCATCAATTTACCATCCTGAACGCGAAATCGTGAAGGCGATTTAGGCACTTGAATGGCCGTCGCCCGGACGTGGTAGAATTTAATTGCCGAATTTCAATTCTCTGCGTCGAACAGGATAATGGGAAAGACTCTGAAAGAAGTACTGAAGGATTACACGAGGGAGGGCGAGCTTTACGAGCGCCAGGAACGCGACCGCGTGCTCTGCTACGCATGCGGGCACCGGTGCGTGATCCTGCCCGGTCTGGACGGGATCTGCCGGGTCCGTTACAACGAGGGCGGCACGCTGATGGTCCCGGCGGGTTACGTCGGCGCGATCCAGTGCGACCCGACGGAAAAGAAGCCCTTCTTCCACGCCTACCCCGGCAGCCTCGCGCTCACCTTCGGCATGCTCGGATGCGACCTGCACTGCTCGTACTGCTTTACGGGCGAGACGACGACTGTCACTGACCTGGGCCCCATGTCTCTGTCGGAAATATTCGAGAAGGCTGAAACCTTCAGGAAGATGCCTGACGCGGAGGTGGGTTTTATGAGTGGATTGAAAGTCGTGTCAGGCTCGGGAAATCTCAGGCAGGTGCGAGCCGCGTTCAAGCACCCATATCGCGGCGAAATGATAAGCATCGCGCCCTATTACCTGCCTGGGCTTGAATGCACTCCCGACCATCGCATCTACGCCACCAGCGATACATCGCGCGCGCCCGAGCCGACTCAAGCACGCTTTCTGACCGATAAACACTATCTTGCGGTTCCGCGCCGCTTCGAGTTCTCCGGCGCGATGGAGATCAATACTTTCGACCTCCTTGGCTCACAGCTCATAACGTATCGCGCGCCCTGGGAGCTGTCTCTGGAAGATCGACAGTTCATAACAGAGGCCACCGCGCGCGGGGAGACTTCCAGACAGATCGGAGCCCTGATCGGTAAAGGCCCTTCTTATGTCCGCCATGTTCGCAGCAAGATCGCCCGCGATGGAGTTAGCGAGCGCCGAACGAGCGGGCCGATCATCGAAGGTTTATCATTGAGGTACCCCAATGAGCATAGGCCGGGCATACCGCTTGTGCTCCCTCTCACCACGGGAATGGGGAGGCTGCTCGGGCTCTACTGCGCCGAGGGTTCGATAACCGCTTCAAAAAACCGGCCCAACAGCTCTGTTCTGAATTTCGCTTTTTCGACAAAAGAACAGGAGTTAGCAGAAGAGACATCCGAGTTACTCAAGCGACACCTCGGGGTTAAGAGTTTTCTGGTGAGGCGGGAAACCACACTCGCCGTCGCTGCGAATAAGTCTTCGGCGGCTCGACTGTTCAAATCGCTGTGCGGAGGACGGGCGAGCGAGAAGCGGGTCCCCGGTGTGGTTTTCGAGGCGTCCGAGGCCGTAGCCAGATCATTCCTTGAGGCATACGTCGAAGGAGACGGACACCGTTACGCGAATGGGAAGGTCAGTGTGACTACGGTTTCCCGGAAGCTGGCCTACGGCGTTGCCTGGCTCGCCCTCAAGCTCGGATACATCCCTTCAGTGTATGAAACGGCCACGGAAGAGGAAGGGGTTATTCAGGGGCGTAAAGTAAAGCGGTCCCCCTTTCAATTCACTGTTGCCTGGTACGAGAATTCATCAATAACTCGCAGGCTGATCGAAACCGAAGATTATTATCTGGTCCCCATTAAGAGTGTCGGGAGCCGGGAATTTGACGGGGACGTTTATAACCTCGAAGTCGAAGAAGAGCACAACTATCTGGCGAATTTCGCCCTTGTGTCTAACTGCCAGAACTGGGTAACGTCGCAGGCGTTGCGCGACCCGAAGGCGGTCGCGCCGCCGAGGGTCGTCACGCCCGAGCAGATGGCGGAGACGGCCCGGCGCTACGGCGCGAGGCTCGTCGTGTCGAGCTACAACGAGCCCCTGATTACGAGCGAGTGGGCGGTCGAGATATTCAAGCAGGCCAAACCGTCAGGCTTCGCCTGCGGCTACGTGTCGAACGGCAACGCCACGCCCGAAGTGCTCGATTACATCAGGCCTTTCGTCGATCTCTACAAGATCGATCTGAAAGGGTTCGACGACCGGAATTACCGCAAGCTCGGAGGCGTCCTGGAAAACGTTTTGAACTCGATCAAGATGGTCCACGAGCGCGGGTTCTGGCTGGAGATCGTCACCTTAATCATCCCCGGCTTCAACGACTCCACGGACGAGTTGAAGGCCGCGGCGGATTTCATCGCGGGGGTTTCGCCTGATATACCCTGGCACGTCACGGCTTTTCATCAGGACTACAAGATGACCGGGCCGAGCAACACGTCGGTCGAAACTTTGATCCGGGCCGCCGAGATCGGGTACGGCGCGGGGTTGCGATTCGTCTACGCGGGGAACCTGCCGGGCCGCGTGGGCAGGTACGAGAACACTTTCTGCCCCGGCTGCAAGGCGACGCTGATCGAGCGGTACGGCTTTCACGTACTGAAGAACCGCCTGGAAGCGGGGCGATGCCCGGATTGCCGCCATTCGATTCCGGGTCTGTGGGATTAGAATTCTTCGGGTCAGGGCTTTCCGTTAGAGCAGGCGGGCGAGAGTCTCGCACAGGCGCGCGACCTCCTCTTCGGTGTTGTAGTAATGGACCGAAGCGCGCACCATGTCCGGCAGGGAGCTTCCGTCGCCGTCCAGCCGCGTGTCCCTCTGTTGAGCGACCCAGACGTTTATCCCCCACTCGGACAGCGAGCGGCGGATCTCATCCGAGCTTTTCCCCTCGACCGTGAAGCAGACGATCCCGCACTTTTCCGCGCCCCTGTCCCGAACCGTCACTCGCGGAATGTCGCCCAGGCGAGCGCGCAGGAGGTCGGCAAGGTAGTTGACCCGGTCCCGGATAAGGTCGAGCCCCCACTCCATCGCGTAATCGACGGCCACGCCCAGGCCGATCTTGCCCGCGAAGTTAGTCTCCCAGTTCTCGAACCGGCGGGCGTCCGCGCGAATCCTGAACTCGTCGCGCCCTATCAACTCCGCCGCGTGGAGGTCGAGGAAAGGGGGCTCAAGCTCTTTTATCCTCTCGCGCCTCACGTAAAGGAACCCGGTCCCGCGCGGGCCGCGGAGGTACTTGCGCCCGGTCCCCGACAGCATGTCGCAGCCGATCTCCCGGACGTCGAGCGGCATCTGGCCGACGGACTGGCAGGCGTCGAGGAGGTAAAGGACTCCCGCTTCGCGCGCGACTTTCCCGACTTCTAGGGCGGGGTTGACGAGCCCGTTGTTGGTCGGGACGTGAGTGATCGCGATCAGCTTCACGCGGTCATCGATGAGGTCGCGGAGGGCATCGACGGATAACTGCCCCCGCCCGTCGTCGGGCACGACCTCGATCACCGCGCCGGTCCTGCGGGCGACCTGAAGGTAGGAGATGTAGTTGCTCGCGTACTCCGCGACGGCCGTGAGTATGCGGTCGCCGGGGCCGAGGGGGACCGAGTAGAAGGCCATGTCCCAGGCGCGCGTGGCGTTCTCTATTATCGCGACCTCGTCCCGGTGGCAGTTGAGCAAGGCGCTTAATGAATCGTAAACGCGCTCGACCTTGTCGATCTCTTTGGCCTTCGCTTCGTACCCTCCGATCAGGGACTCCAGAAGCAGGTGGTTCGCCACCGACTCGAGCACCGGCCGGGGCATGAGCGCGGCCCCGGCATTGTTGAAATGCGCGACGTTTGCGCACCCCGGAGTCTCTCGGCGGGCTCGGTCAAGATCAAAACTTTTCAAATTCCCCCCGACTCTCGGACGATTGAGGAGCCGTGAGATGGCTCGGGCTCAATCGGCCGAGCCTTCCTGGCCCCGCTTGTAGAGGACTTGATTGATCGAGTCAGGCTCCGTCTCCGAGAGCGCGTCCGCGAACCTCCCGACCGGGACCGGGCCCCCCTCTTCGGCGATCACCTGTTCGAGGAACTGGTCCTGAAGCCTGCGGTAAAAGTTCACGCTCCCATCCGAATTGAAGATAGCGAATGCCACGGGGCCATGGGCCTTCGTATAAACTATGCCGACCAGAGTGCTCACGCCCCTGTCCATCGAGACGAGGGTGCCCGTCTTCGCGATGACCGCCCCGCGCAGGTCCTCGCGCGCGAGGCGGGCGCGCATCGTCCCCGAATCGATCCCCGCCACCGGCATAATGTCCTCCGGCTTGAGCGAGTACTTGTCGAGCGTCTGAAGGAGGGCGCGCAGCACCTTGAGCGAGGCCCTGGGCGTGATGCGGTTGAAGTACAGTCCGGAAGTGGAGCCCACGTGGACCTCGCTGTCGAGCAGGCCCAGGTTTCGAACGAGAAAGTCCTGGACCGCCTGCGGGCCTCCCGCCGACTCTCCAATCACTTCGGCGACGGCGTTGCTGCTGTACGCATTCTGATAGAGCAGGATGTTCGAAAGCTGGTCGGAGTAATGAGAGACTAGTATCTCCCCCGACTTGTCCCCGAAGACGGTCTCGCCGTCGATCTTTATCCCGGCCCGCTCGAATACGGTCCTAAGTTTGACGGCGGAAGTCTGGCGGGAGAGGTTCGACGTGTACCCGCGCGCGTAGTAATAAAACGGGCCGCACATTCTAAGGGAGCCCGTCACGCGCGAGATGCCTATGCGCGAAAGCTCGCGCGCGACCTCGTCCGCGTCCGAGGCCGAAAACATCGGGTCGGCTCCGCCTTCGACCACCAGATCGCCTTCCAGTTTCCGCGCCTTCGGGTCGACCACCCCGTCGGCCAGAAAGTTGGTCCGGTATCGATGATCGGGGGGGAATTTCGAGAGGGCGACCAGAGAGGTCGCGAGCTTCATGACCGACGCGGGGTTGAAGGTCATGTCGGCGTTGAACTCGCCGAGGGAGCTGCGGCCGTCGAGGGTCTCCACTATCACGCCCTGGTCGGTGAGGTTCTGGCCGCGCGAGCGGAGCGCTTCCTTATAACCGCTCACGGCCTGAAGCTCCACCCGCTCCCGCGCCGGGGGTGCCGGGGCGACCTCAGGAATGGCCACCATGGCCGGTTTCCCGGTTTGGGCCGGGAAAAGCAAGATGAGAAGCGGCAGAAATGCTATTCTTTTCAAAGTCTCCGTCACCCTGGGGGAGTATTCGTGTAGATTTTGAGTTTAGATTTCCTGCTACTCACAAGGCAATAGAGATTATACAGAACCCGAAAGTCTTTAATCTACTCCCTGCGCGTGTTCGGGGGCCGAACCGGTTCGAAAAATGGCGACGGATGGGCGGAAGGGCCGAGAAAGATGCGGCGGGGGCAAGGCATCCGCCCTGCCCCCGCTCGGAATGATCGAATTTAGTAGCGGGCGAGCTGAAGCGCCTTATCGTAAATCTCCTCGACCTGCGGCAGTACCGCGCGCTCAAGAATCTTCGAAAAAGGCACCGGCGAGTAAGGCCGCCCGACCCGCATGATCGGGCCGTCGAGCACGTCGAAACACTTCTCCTGAATCTCCGCAGTGATCTCCGCCCCGAGCCCGGAGAAGACCTTGTCCTCGTGGACGACCAGAACCTTCGAGGTCTTCGTGACCGAGTTGTAAACCGTCTCCATGTCGAGCGGCACGAGCGACCTGAGGTCGATGACTTCGACTTCGAGGCCGTGCTCGTCTTTGAGCTGGTTGGCGGCGCGCATGCACCAGTGCACGGGCGTCCCGTAGCTGACTATGGTGAGGTCCTCGCCTTCGCGGCGCACGCGGGCCTTGCCGAACGGGATCTCGTAATTCTCGCCGGGGTCCGCAGCCTTCGCGAAGACCTGGTTGTATAGGTACTTCGGTTCGAGGAAGATCGTGATCCCGCCCGCGCGGATGGAGTGGCGCAGCAGGCCCATCGCGTCGTCCGCGAAGGCCGGCATCACGATACGCAGGCCGGGGAGGCAGCTGAAGATGCCTTCCACGCTCTGCGAGTGGTACAGGCCGCCCGCGATGTAGCCCCCGGAAGAGAGCCTCATCACGATGTTCGGGTGCCACTGGCCGTTCGAGCGGTAGTAGTCGTGCGACGTATCGACTATCTGCTCCATCGCTGGCCAGACGTAATCGGCGAACTGAGCCGCCTCGATGACGACGCGGATGTCGTCTTTGAAACGGGAGAAACCGTTCGCGGTGCCGACGATGTAATTTTCGGCGATGGGCGCGTTGAAGACGCGGCTCGGGCCGAACTCCTGCTGCATGCCCTTGGTCACGTTGAAGACCCCGCCCTTCTCCTTCGAGGCAACGTCCTGCCCCCAGAGGAACGTGTCGGGGTTGCGGCGGAATTCCTGCTTCAAGGTCTCGTTTATGGCCTCGCGGAGGGTGAGCAGCTGGCCGCCCTCGGCGGGAGTCTGCGCCTCGGGCGAGACGGGCGTGTCCTCGGGAGTCACGTACAGGGTGGCCGTCTGCGGGTCGGGGTCGGGCGAGGCTTCGGCCCGGTCCGCCGCTTCCTGAACTAACGTCTTGTTCTCTTCCTCGATGGCGAGCAGGGTCACTTCCTCAACGTCCTCGACGTTGAGCAGGTGGAGCCTGAGGCGCTCGTAGGGGTCGAACGTGCGGACTTCCGTCAGCTCTTCTTCCGACCTGTACAGCTCGTGCCTGTCGGAGTTCGAGTGCGCGTGAATCCTCTCGCAGAAGGCGTGGACGAGCACGGGGCCGTTGCCTTCGTGGATGATGTCGGTCGCGCGCTTGATCGACTTCGTGGCGTCGAACGGGTTGGTGCCGTCACAATTGATGATGGTCAGGTTGCGGAGCCCGCGGTAGTTCTCCGAGACTATGGGGTTCGCGGTCTGCTCGCTCACCGGGACCGATATGCCGTAGCCGTTGTTCTGCACGACGAAGATCACCGGCAGGCGCTCGCGGCTCGCCCCGTTGAGCGCCTCGAACACGTATCCCTCCGAGCAGGAGGACTCGCCCTGGCTCGAATAGACAATCGAATCGGCGTCGTAATACTTGACGGCGCGGGCGAGACCCGCGGCGTGCTGCGTGTGATTCCCCGTGGCCGAGGAGACGTTCCAGATGCCGATGGGAATCTTCGCGAAATGGTTGCTCATGTGTCGGCCTCCCGAGGCCACGTCCTCGGCCTTCGAGAGCCCGTTGAGTATGATCTCGTACGGCGTAACCCCCGCCGCGAGGGCCGTCAGCATATCGCGGTAGTAGGGAAACAGGAAATCTTTGTTCGGCCTGAAGGCTAGGCCCATGGCGAGCTGAATCCCGTCATGGCCCGCATGCGACGCATGGTAGGACCATCCCTTCGCCTGCCTGAGATAGTTCCGCGCCTTGTCGTCAAGCAGCCTGCCGAGATGAATCAGCCTGTACCACTCAAGCTGTTTCTCGATCTCAACCGTTCCCGGAGCATCGGCTAAAGGTTTATAAGGTAGCTGAGTAATCGCATTTGCACTCATTGTTATATCCTCTCGTTCGTCTGTCCTGCTCCCCTACGCTCTCTCTGTTCGCAAAATCGGCGGGCCCGGTTCAGGCCCGATAAGCGCCTGCGCGGGTAACTCCCCGCGCGCGCGACTCATTTTCCGGGTTGGATGCAGGGGCAATTGCATGAAGTAGCCTGAAACACCGGCACAACCGACCGGCCTCTCTCACAGGACTCGCATAGCTCCAGGAAGTCGCAATTTTTCGCGGCTGGCGAAAGTTAGCTGGCTATCACTATAGAGAACTTTTTGCGAATCCACAGAACAATAAACGATAGCAAAAAACCTTTATGAGAACAACTACCCATTTTTCGGGCGCGCCACTTTTTATGAGCCCTCGGGCGTCGGGTTCGAGCAAGTGACCGGCAGGTAATCACTTTCCGGCTCGGGGACGAGCCGCCTTCGCAAAATATTTGTCGCCGAACGGGCGAGGGCCGGGTGCGGGGCGGCCTTCTTCGGGGAGCGTTTTTTAAGATAGCCTCCCCGGAAGCGGGCACCTCCGGCAGAGATATCGGCATAGGTTCAATAATTTCTAATCACCGGGCCACTTTACGGCGCTATTGCGAAATTCTTACAACTGATTTAATTTGCCGTTTATGAGCGGGGCTCCTGTATAATAATACCTGAACTCGCGCCCCAGAATCGGCGTTCAAGAAGTTATCGAATTTATATGTCGATTATGATTAAGAGAGCACTTACAGAGAGATTGATTTGCGCCCTCCTGATCGGAGGGTTCGTCGTCGCCCCGTCGAAAGGAATGGCGGCGGGGCAGGCTTCGCAGGCGGCGGACCAGAAGCAGGCCCAGGTCCAGGCCATAATCAACACCGCCGAAATGCACTATACGAAAGGCAGGACGGCCTACGACGAGGGCGAGTATGACCGCGCCCGCCGCGAGTTCGATCAGGCTGTGGACGTTATCCTGAACGAGGCGATTGACGTTCGCAGTGATGACTCTCTGCGCGCTTACTACCGTAAGCTCATCGAAGAGATAAACAGGTTCCAGATCGCCTCTCTTGAGCAGAAGGACGGCGGGTTCAGCGAGCAGCGCTACGAGCCTTCGCCGCTCGATAAGATCGCCACCCTGTCGGAAGCCGACCTCGAAGAGGCGGGGCCGGGCGACGGCGGCGAAGAGGTGGCGGAAGCGCGCTTCAATTTCAATTTCAGCGCCGCGCACCCGGTCAAGCAGTTCATATCCTACTTCACCAAGGGCCGGGGCCGGGCGACCATGTCCGCGGGCTTCATGAGGTCCGTTCGCTATCGCCAGATGGCCGAGTCGATCTTCAAGGAAGAGGGAGTCCCCACGGACCTGATCTGGCTCGCGCAGGTCGAGTCCGGGTGGAACCCTTACGCTTTTTCGTCCGCCGCCGCCAAGGGCATCTGGCAGTTCATCCCGGCGACCGGGACGAGGTTCGGCCTGGCGCAGAACTACTGGATCGACGAAAGGTCGAACCCCGAGAAATCGACCCGGGCCGCCGCCCGGTACCTGAAGTGGCTCTCGAACCGTTACCAGGGGAATTGGCAGCTCGCGCTCGCCGCCTACAATACCGGCGAGGGGAATGTGGACTCGGCCATAAGGCGGTCCGGTACGCGGGACTTCTGGAAGATGCACGGCGGGGGCTACCTCGCGCAGGAGACGCGAAACTATGTTCCCGCGATCCTCGCGGTCGTGACGATTGCGAAGAACCCCAAAAAGTACGGGTTCGAAATGCCCCCGGCATTCGCGTCCCGCTACGAGACGCGGACCATCGCAAGCCAGACCGACCTCAAGCCGCTTGCCAAAAAGCTGAAAGTCTCCTTCGGCACTCTGCTCGATATGAACCCCGAGTTGCAGAGGGGGATGACGCCTCCCGGCAAGCACGTGATCCGCATACCCGCCTCCGTAAGCGCGGCCGCGGCCTCCGCGGACGACTCCAGCGGAAACTAAGATTTACGGCGTCGAAGTCTGTTAAACGGGGCTTCGACGCCCCCAGACGGCCTCAAACAATACTATTGCCCCCCTCCCCCGCCTTTGCTATCATCGGCACACTTCGTCCAACGGCTTTGATCTAAGCAACGCGCTCCGGCGCTTCTGCCCCTTTCGCACAAGCTCCCCCGAGGGTCTTCCGATGTTGCTCGATTTTCTTCTCTTATTAGCTTTCATTCTGATCTCCGTCGTTCAACTGATCTTCAGCTTCATGCCGCTCGGGAACGAAGATTCGACGGTGAGACGCCTGCCGTGGGTCACCTTCTCGATCATGGGCGTCTGCATCCTCGTCTGGTTCGCGGCGCTGCCTCTGACGGCCCGGCAGGACGAAGAACAGTCGCGCACCTACATGGAGCTTCATTCTTTTCTGGCCGTCAACGGGGAGATACTGGGGGACAATGAGGTACGGGTCAAACTGAAGAACGCCGACCTCTACACCGACGAGGTGAAGATGGTGGAAGACCAGTTGAGCGAGGACCCGGACCTGAAAAAGAGGTACGAAAAATGGCTGGGAAGCTCGGACGCGGAGGAGATGAGAGGACAGTTCGACAAGCTGTTCGCCGAGTTCAAGGCCGCGAACGAGGGCCACTTCTACAATAAATTCGGCATCTCGCCTAAGAAAAAATGGAAGCCCTATCAATTCGTGACCTACGCCTTCGTCCACGCGAACAGCAGGGCGCTCGGGCTGATCCTCCCGCTCCACCTGTTCTTCAACATGATCGCCTTCTTCGCCGTGGGCTTCAGCCTCGAAGACCTCTGGGGCCGCGCCATCTTTTCAGGGTTCTACCTGATGGGGGCGGTCGTCTCGGGGCTGCCGGACGCGATAGGAGGCGTCGGGCTCATCGGCGCGTCCGGGGCGGTTTCCGCCACGATGGGGGCGTTCCTGATCCGGTTGCCCAAAACGAGGCTGAAGATCGGCTGGGTCTCCCTGCCTCTGGCCCTCCCACTGATGGTTTTCGGGAAAAAGTGCTACGGGGTCGCCCACATCCCCGGCTATGTCTTCCTCGCTTTCTACTTCATAAACCAGTTGTTGCTCTGGTGGTTCTTCAACTACAAGCTCGGGATGAGCACCGGCGTCAGCTATAAATGCCACATCGCAGGCTTCGCGTTCGGCATGGGCGTCGCCCTGCTGCTCAAGGCCGCGCAGACCGAGGAGAAGTATATTCACCCGAAGATCGAGGCGAAGGTCTCTTTCTCCGCGACTCCCGTGGTCACGGAGTCGCTTGAGCTTTGCGACAGGGGCGCGGTGGAGCAGGCCGAGTCGAAGTTGAAATTTCACCTCAGCAGGGACCCGGAAGACGTGAGCGCCCTGATGGCCTTGATACAGGTCTATCAAAAGGCGGTGGACTACGAGGGGATGAACTCCGCTTACTCGCGTTTGATCCGTTATTACCTCGCGAGGCGCGACAAGGAAGCGGCGCTCTACGCTTACGACGGCCTGCTCTCTTCTTTCCCCGATGACGCTATCAATATCAATCTCCCCATAAGGGACTGGCTCTCCGTTTGTGAATACCTCCGCGAGCTTGAAATGGACCGCGAAGCCTCCGCCGAGTACGAGCGCCTCGTCTCGGCCCACCCGGACGATCACCTGACCCTGAGGGCCTGCGTTCAGGGCGGCGAGAGCGCCCTGAGCGCCAAGCTGTACGAGCGCAGCCTCCGCATGTTCGAAAAGGCGCGTTCGATGAATCCGCCCGGGCACCTGCTTTTAAGGATCGAAAAGGGGATAGAAAGTTGTCGCCCTAACATATTTAAAAGGCCCGCGCCGAGGCCCGTTCAGGAGCCCATCACGCGCGAGCCCCAGCAGCCCGCGATTAATATCATCGATGCTGATGAAGTCCCTGAGATCATCATCGGGAAGCTGAAATAATCCCCGCTCGATTCAGCGGCTCAGCTTCAGGCTTAACTGGATGGCCCTCGGCCTCTGAGTCCTGCGCGGCACAAGAAAATCGGCATCGTCGCGATTGATGAATTCCGACCCGAAGCTGAAGACCGTGCTGTTCAGCACGTTGAACAGATCGACCGCCGCCCGGATGCTTCCAGATTCAGAGAACCGGAATTCTTTCGAAGCCCGCAGGTCGAAAGACCGCGTGGCCGGGCCTCTGCCATAATTCCTCGGCAGGTTGCCGCTCGACCCTATCGGAGCGAGGACGAGAGCCCGTCTTATCAACGCATCTTCCGAACTTCCCGGCCTGCGCCATTCGGGCCGCCCGATTGCAAAGACGGAGTCCGGCCTGTCGTTTTCGATGTCGTTCAGGTTCCGGTCAACGCCAGCCCCGATGTTGAACGGGCGGGACGAGCCGAAAGAGATGACCGGGGCGAGATTGACTTCGGCCAGAGGGAGATTGAATGACCCGCTGAGGGTGAACCTGTGCCTCTGGTCCTGAAGAGAGAGCGCCCGCTCCGCGCGGCGGTTGTTCAGGTCTTGCGGGGACGCCGTGTTCGTCGTCCCCTCGTCAATGAGTTTGGAGAGCGTGTAAGAGGCCCTAAGCCTCACGCGGCCGCGGTTGAGCTTCAAGGCCCAGATGCCTCCGTGGTAAAACGAGTTCCCCGTCGATTCCAGTTGCTCCACCTGCGCCAACCCCGCTTCCGGCCGCAGGTGCCTGACCGCGTTGAGCGCCGCCGCGACGTTGGAAGATCGCGGGGCGTTGAGGCCGAGCGTGAGGACTCTCAAACTGTTCTCGATCTTTATGGCCCCGGCTGTTGAAGACGTGGCGGTCCCGAGGTCGAAGCGGATCACGTCGGCGGACGCGCTTGAGATCGGACGCCTGCCGTCCGCGCCCTGCCGGTTGTCGAAATCCCGGCTCATCAGGTATTCCGTGAAGGACCTAAGACCCTCGGGCAGCCGCGGCGCGTTGACGTTAGTCTCCCGCCAGAGGTGAGCGCCGCGCGTGTAAACGTAATCGGCCGTGACCGAGAGCCCTTTGCTCAGTTGCCGCTCGATTCCGAGGCCCGCCTGAATCGTGTAAGGGATCTCTAAGTCGGGGCTGATACGGCGCAGGAAGCCGGCCTCTTTCGAGCCGAATCTTTCGATGACGGACTCGTCGAGGGTCGGCTCCGGAAATTCGACGAAGGGCAGGACTCCGGGGTTCAATTCTGAGTCGACTATGACGGAAGACCTGCCCTCCTGAAAATCGTCAATCGTTCTCAGCATCACACGGTTGAAAAAGATTCCGTACCCCGCGCGGACGAGAGTCAGTCCGGGCCGGAATAAAGCGGCGTCTCCGGATTCCCTCCGCGCGAACGGGTCCCATGCAATCGCGAGCCTCGGGCTGAAATTATCCTTGTCCCTGATGATGCTCTCCGAGTCCCACCGCAAGCCCATCGACAGAGTCAGCCCTTCTCTCATCCTCCACTCATCCTGAAGGAATAGCCCCAGAACGTCGTTCGACAGGCGGCTCTCGGTCTCGAACCTCCGCATGAATCTTCGGGGCGCGTTGGAGAGGAAAGAATCGACGGATTCGAAAGTGAAGATGCCGCCCGTCGCGAATTGGTCAACAAAGACGGACCTGACAAGTTGCAGGTCGATCCCAACTTTTATTGCGTGCGGGCCGCTCAATAAAGAGAGCGAGTCCTGAAACTGCGCCCTCCTCTCTTCCCGCGCGGAGGCCGGGCTCGATCCCGTCCCCGAGAACTTTCCGGCGACGACCCTCACCGGCTCTTCTATCACGATCCCGACCGATTCGGCATTTGATCTGTTCCGGGGGAAGAGTCGTGAGAACTGAAGCTTCGCCTGATTCACGACCCTCGATGACGGTATCAGGTTGCTCGCCAGACTTATCGAATCCGAATCCCGGCCCTGTATCAGGGCCGTTTCCGGCAGGCGGTTCCCTCCGGGAAATCCGCGCAGGTTCCGCCCCCTCGACAGATCGAATCGCGCCGTCGCGTTGTGCTTTTGGCCGAAGCCCAGGTCGAGGCGGGAGGTCAGGAGGTTCCGAGTCTCCGGCGTGGATAGGTCTGCGAGGAACAGGCCGACCGAGTCGGAGCCGGGCAGTTCTTCGTTCGGCAGGGGCAGGGGGAAGAGGGGGTTGATGCGCGAAGGGACCGCCGCCCTGATCTCCGCTCGGTCGGGAATGTCGAGCCTTTCTAGACTGGAAAAGAAAAAGTGCTTCTCCTTTTTAATCGGCCCGGAGACGCTCGCCCCGAACGTCCTGCGCTGTTCCGGTATTCTTCCGAGCCCTCTGGCGTTGCGAAAATACGTGTTCGCGTTGAGCGATTCGTCAGAGAAAAAAAGATAGGCTTCGCCCCTGATCCGGTTGGCGCCTCCGCGAGTCCGCACGTTTATCCGGCCTCCCGACGCCCGGCCATACTCCGCCGCGTACTGGTTGGTAATCACCTGAACTTCCGAGATGCTCTCGGGGTTAAGGCTTATGCGCTCGCGCGCGCTTCGGTCATCGTTGTTATCGAGGCCGTCTATGGTGAGGTTGTTGGAAGTGGCGGGCGAGCCGGTCAGAGAGAAAGTCCCGGCTTCCTCGGGCGCCCCTCGGAGGAAACGGCCTTCCCCCTCGTCCGCGAGGTGGGACGTGTCGAGGGGCGCTTCCTGCGTCCCCCCGAGGAGCAGGACGAGGTTCAAAGGGTCGCGGCCGGCCAGGGGCAACGTCTCCAGTTCCCTTTCCGAAAAGGTGTCACCCACGACCGTCCGCGTAGTGTCTATCAGGCTCGCCTCTGCAGACGAGACGATGACCTGCTCATTCGAGCCCTCCGCCATCAACGTAAAACTCAGGGTTTTAGCGCTCCCTGAGATCATCCGCAATCCGAGAATCACCTCTTCGCGAAAGCCTACGGCTCTGGCGGAGACGTCGTAAATCCCCGGCTCGGTCACCATTAATCGGAAGCGCCCTCCCGAATCGGACGAGGCCGAGCGCCGAGCGCCGGTCACTACGTTTTTAGCGACCACTTCGGCATTCTCGATGAAGGCCCCGGCGCTGTCCCTCACCGCGCCTTCGAAGAAGATGTTGTCGAGGTCCTGCGGGTGGGTAGAAACGCCAAGCGGCAAAAGAGCGAGCAGAAAGACGAGAGCAAGCATGAGGGTCTCCTCCGGTACGTTTGATTGTGTTGGGGAAACCTTGGGTAAATAATCAGGTGGGGAAACCGAAGATGCTCAACAGAGTAGGACGCGAATCGAGAGCGCCCCAATGCAAAAATCGCGCGGGCGGGTTACTTATCCCGGTCGCCGCGCTTGACGATCAATTCCAGCCTGCGGCGCGGGACCAGGGCGCTCTTCGAACGCTCGTCCGCGCCGAACATCTCCTGGCCTATGTTGTCGCGGATGTACTGAATGAAGTTCTCGAACTCCTTCTGCATCTGGTTCATTCTTTCGCGCATGTTCAGGATGATCTCGACCCCGGCAAGATTGACCCCCAGGTCGCGCGTGAGGTTCAGGATAAGCTCCAGCCGCTCGACATCTTCTTCGGTGTAGTACCGCGTGCCTTTCGCCGAGCGTGAGGGTTTAATCAGCCCCTCGCGCTCGTAGAGCCGCAGGGTTTGAGGGTGGATTCCGTACTGCTCCGCGACAACGCTGATCGTGTACTTCTTAGCGGCCTTGCTTCTCACCATTATCGATCACCTCGGTTCGGTCGGCGTCATCCCCCTTGCTGCCCGTCTTCGTCCTGCCCTGCTCCTCGTCCAGCCTGTACTCGACCGCCGCGCGCTTCGATTTCGAATCGCCCATGAACTTGTCCAGCTCCAGCATTCCCGCGCGCATGAGCGAGTCCTTCGATTCGGCCATCTCCTCCTCGTACTCCTGAACCGTGCGCTGTCGCTTTCGGGCATTCTCATGAATGATTGCCCAGAACATAGCCGCGATCAAAAGGACCGGGATCATGCAGGTCAAAAACTGTTCCAAGGCTCTCTCCTGATTGCGGCGGATTACTCCAACCCCATCTCGGCCCGCGGATTCTCGGGGTTATGCCGGGCGAACGTCTGCAATATGTCCTTCGTCTCTTCGCTGATGACCTGAGGCAGGGTGATCTTCACTTCGACGAACTGATCGCCCCGCGCCCCATCCCCGCGCAGGCTGGGCGCGCCCCGCTCACGCAGCCTGAACTTCTGCCCCGACTGGGTTCCGGGAGGCACCCTCAGCCGCGCCTTCCCGTCAACGGTCGGCACCTCGATCCTGGCTCCCAGAGCCGCTTCCGGCACGGTGATCGGCACGGTGCAGTAGATGTTGTCGCCCTGCCGCCTGAAGTACGGATGGTCGCTGACGTTCGTAATTACGTAGAGGTCTCCCGGAGGCGCTCCGCTGACTCCCGCCTGCCCTTTGCCGGGGACGCGGACGCGCGAGCCGGTGTTTACGCCCGCCGGAATCTTCACGGCTATCGCCTCTCGCTTGAAGGCGACGGCCCGGCCCCGGCAGGCGGGGCAGGCATCCGCGATCTGCCCCTGCCCTCCGCAACGCAGACACCGGGAGCCGTTGCCGGGCTGATTGCCCGACCCCCCGCACGAGGGGCAGGCCGCCTTGACCTGCGACTCGCCCGTCCCCTGGCACTGCGCGCAGGCTTCGCTGCGGTCCACCTCCACCTTAGCCGTGAGGCCGCGGATCGCATCGTCGAAAGAGATCGCGAGAGAAAATTCGATGTCGGCTCCGCGCTGGGGCTGTTTCCGAGCCCCCGACGCCTGCGGGCGAATGCTGCTGAATATATCGGAAAAGATGTCCTTGAAACTGGCCGCGCCGAAGCTGGCGAAATCGAAAATGGGATTGGCCTCTTTGCCCGGAAGGTGGTCCGAGTAATACCCGTAACGGTCGTAAACCTCGCGCTTCTTCGGGTCGGAGAGCACTTCGAAGGCTTCGGAAATCTGCTTGAAGCGGTTCTCCGACTCGGCGTCGCCGGGGTTCACGTCGGGGTGGTAACGCCTCGCCAGCCTGCGGTACGCCTTCTTAATATCGTCCGTGCTCGCCGCGCGCGGGACACCGAGTATCTTGTAATAATCTTTGCCTGGCATATTGTCGGCGTTCGAATGGCTGAAGGCAGATGACAGGGAGTAAATGTTCAGGGGTCGAACGTCGTGCCCTTCGACCCGGTCCACCTACCCTCTGCCATCCGCCGACGGCCGGCCCTATCTCTTGTTATTTCTTGTCGTCAACATCGACGTACTCTGCGTCGATCACGTCGTCGCCCCCGGCCGAGCCGCCGCCCGCCGCCGCGCCGGAAGCTTCGCCGCCGCCGCCCGCGCCCGCGTCCCCTCCGGCCTGCGACGCCTGCTGGTACATCACCTCGGCCAGCTTGTGCGAAGACTTGACGAGCCTGTCGTAGGCTTCATTCAACTCCGAGGCTTCCGAAGACTCAAGCTTAGACTTGGCGTCGGCGACCGCGGCCTCGATGTCGCTCGCGGTAGAAGCGTCGATCTTGTCCCGGTGGTCGGCGAGGGTCTTTTCCGTGGAATAGATCAGGCCGTCCAGCTTGTTGCGGGCCTCGATGCGCTCCTTCGCCTGCCGGTCCTCTTCGGCGTGAGACTCCGCGTCACGCATCATGCGGTCGATCTCTTCCTTCGAGAGGCCCGACGACGCGGTGATCGTGATCTTCTGCTCGCGGCCCGTGCCGAGGTCCTTCGCCGAGACGTTTACTATGCCGTTAGCGTCGAGGTCGAAGGTCACTTCTACCTGCGGCATGCCCCGAGGCGCGGGCGGGATTCCGACGAGGTGGAACTTGCCCAGTGTCCGGTTCTGCGCGGCCATCGGGCGCTCGCCCTGCAACACGTGGACCTCGACCGAAGTCTGGTTGTCGGACGCGGTCGAGAAAATCTCCGACTTGCGCGTCGGGATCGTCGTGTTGCGCTCGATCAGCTTCGTGAAGACTCCCCCGAGGGTCTCGATGCCGAGGCTCAGAGGCGTAACGTCGAGCAGGAGGAGGTCCTTGACCTCGCCGCCCAGGATGCCCGCCTGGATCGCCGCGCCGACCGCGACGACTTCGTCGGGGTTGACGCCCTTGTGAGGCTCACGCCCGAAAAACTCCTTCACGAGCTGCTGGACCTTCGGGATTCGCGTCGAGCCGCCGACGAGTACGACTTCATGGATGTCGCTGGCCTTGACCCCCGCGTCCTGCAGAGCCGCGCGGCACGGCCCCATCGCCCTCTGAAGAAGGTCGTCCACGAGCTGCTCGAACTTCGCCCTCGTGAGCTTCATGACCAGGTGCTTGGGCCCCGTCTGATCCGCCGTGATGAAGGGCAGGTTGATCTCCGTCTCCATCGTCGAAGAGAGTTCGATCTTCGCCTTCTCCGCGGCCTCCTTCAACCTCTGAAGGGCCATCTTGTCATTCGACAGGTCGATGCCCTGATCCTTCCTGAACTCCTCGATTATCCACTCGATCAGCCTCTGATCGATGTTGTCCCCGCCGAGGTGCGTGTCCCCATTGGTGGACTTAACCTCCACGACCCCCTCGCCGACTTCGAGGATCGAGATGTCGAACGTGCCTCCGCCGAAGTCAAAGACGGCAATCGTCTGGTCCTTCTTCTTGTCGAGCCCGTAGGCCAGCGCCGCGGCCGTCGGCTCGTTCACTATGCGCATGACCTCAAGGCCCGCGATCCGCCCCGCGTCCTTCGTCGCCTGTCTCTGCGAATCGTTGAAATAAGCCGGCACGGTGATCACGGCCTGGCTCACTTTCTGGCCGAGATAATCTTCGGCGGCCTGTTTGAGCTTCTGGAGGATCATTGCTGAAATCTCAGGCGGCGACCAGTCCTTCCCCCCCGCGACAATTCGCACGTCATTACCTGCCTGCGTGACCTTGTAGGGCACCATCTTCATCTCTTCGCTCACTTCGTCGAAGCGCCTGCCCATGAAGCGCTTGATCGAATAGATGGTGTTCTCCGGATTCGTAACCGCCTGCCGCTTGGCCACCTGCCCCACCAGACGATTCCCATCCTTCGTGAATGCTACGACCGAAGGAGTCGTCCTCGCCCCCTCCGCATTGGTTATAACTGTCGGCTCGCCGCCTTCCATTACAGCCACAACCGAATTGGTCGTTCCTAAGTCAATTCCTATTATTTTGCTCATTTTTTT
The DNA here is from genome assembly GCA_035634255.1 of Blastocatellia bacterium. GTDB lineage: Bacteria > Acidobacteriota > Blastocatellia > UBA7656 > UBA7656 > DATLMR01. The sequence goes on along the minus strand of DASQDI010000153.1, from coordinate 42,163 downwards.
GAACCCCTCCAGATTAATTAGGTCGAGGTAATATTAAAATCTGAGTGTTTTAATGTCAAGTTTTTTATCATTCTTACAAGCAAGTTTCATATAAGCATGTAAGTTAAGAGATTAAAAGTAGATAAATACCGGTTGAAAAGCCGCGAGGTTAAAAGAATTAGGCACCGGAGCTTTTTTTTCGGGCGGATAGGGCGATGGAGATGGCCCCGAAGATGACGAGCAGGGCGGCAGGGGGGACGAGCCAGATGGCGATGCCGGGGTCGCCTTCTGGGTGCCAGACTCCGGCCAGAAAGAAGCCTAAAGGCATGAGGATGGCTCCCGCCCGCAGCGCGCGGACCGCCAGGCGAGGCGGGGCAGACGCTCCGACCTTAAAGGTGAGAGCCGCCGCGATGAGGACCAGGCCGAGGAAAGTCCCGTGCGTGTGCGCGAGCCTGAAGAGTTCCCGCCTCTGCGCGTCCTCCAGGTAGCCGGGGATCTTATACCCAAGGAAGCCTTCAAGGAGTAGCCCGAAGATCATCCAGAAGGCGATAGAGGCCCAGCCCTGAAAGACCGTCCCCGGAGTCCACGCATTCTCCGCTTTTTCACTGTCCGCTTTGCTCTTCGTCATCTTCTATCCGTCCGGCCGCCGGCCTCTCTACTCCCCCACTTCTATGTCCACGTCCCTACGCTTGCTCCTGAGCAGGTCGGCGAGCGCCTTCGCGCGGTGTTGAGACGACGGGTCGAAGGCCTGCCTCCACCTGTTCAGAGCCGACTCGCGGGCTTCGCGGGAGGCGAGGTAATCCGGCTTGGGTAGCCCCCCATGCCCCGCCGACAGCCCGTTGGCCGCGAAGAATCGGACAATCGGGTAATTGTCGGTGAAAGCCTCAAGCAGGAACGGCCCGGCCCATTGAGGGTCAGGCCGGACGGGGCCGCCCCCGCCCAGAGCCTCGGCCGCGAGCCCGCGCATGAGGGCGTCGCCCGCGAACAGGGCCCTGGGGCCTTCGGGCAGATCGAACTGCGCGTCAGTGCTCCGACGGGCATCCGCAAACCGCCGAGGCCACATGCGATTCACGGCCTCGATCGACCAGTTCACCGACTTGTCGAGGTGGCATTGATTGCAGGCGTTCGGGACCGACTGGGTCGCGGTCAAACGGGGGTCGGGCACTGTGATGTCGTGAGTCGGGTGGATCGACATTATCCCGTAGACGACGCGGGGCATGTGGCAGGTGTAACACGCGCTGCCCGATGAATCGACCGGGTGCCCGGTATGTTGAGCAAGCGCCGAGGGCTCCTCGTATTGCTGATGGCATTGAAGGCAGGGTTTGTTGGTCCGGTTCTCAAGCGTGATCTGCCCCTTCGGGTCTCCGTCGTGCATCGTGTGGCAGGTCAGGCAATTGATCCGGTCCGCGTGGTCGCCTTTCGTAAAGCAGGCCGAGCGGAGTATCCCCTGATATTCGTAAGCGGTCAGGCGCGGCGACCCATTGGCCCAGAAGCGGTTCGCGAAAGAGAAGTCCCCTATCCTGGTCTCGTGCGTGACGGGCTTGTAAAAAGAGGAGAGGTCCTCCCCCGCGTCGTACGGGTCGCCCTTACCTAAAATCTCCTGAATCCTGTCGAATGGCTCGGGGACCCTCTGGCCGTGGCAATGGCCGCAGATCATCATCGACCGCTCGGGGGAGAGTTCTTTCGGATTGACGATCTTCGTCGGGCTCCCTTCGAAGAGCCTCCAAAGAGTCCTCGCCACGGGCGAGCTCGCCTCCTCCGCGTGGTCCGCGGCCTGCCCGTGGCAGGACCCGCAGGCGATGCCCAGTTCGGTCACTTCAGAGTCGAACTTGCCGGTCTTCCTGTCGAAATTGGGCTGGGCCTTTACGTTATGGCAGAAGACGCAGTTGGCATCCCACTTGGCCTGATGCTGGAAGTAGTTCTCTCCGTCCGGGTAGAAAAACGACCCGTTGAGGCTCATCCACCTGCGGTTCACGAGGTCGTAGGCGAGCGGCAGGCGGATGTACTGCCCATCCTGCTTCGCCACGTACTGCTCGATCCTCCGGGAGCCGACCGTGCGCTCGATGACGAACGATTGAGTCGTGTTATCCGGGAAGGTGAGGTTCATGGAGAAGGCCCCCCCGCGCTTTTCCATCCTCGCCTTCACGCCCATGTATTCGAATGTGTTGTCGCGCTCGAAATCGCCCTGCACCGACTCGGGCCGGGCCTCCTGAGTCATGCGGCTGTGGTAGGTCCGCGCCCACGACTCGTGATGGTCCGTGTGGCAGGAGACGCACTTGTTGGATTGGAGGTAGTCTTCGTCCGCGCGCCCCGCGCGGATGCCTTTGTACTCGGGCAGCATCGCGAAGACGGTCGCGGCCACGGCGAAGGCGGCGATTATGGTGAGACCCAGTGACCTGAAAACCAAGGCTAAACCTCAAATCGATTATCGAGCGCGAGAGATTCTCTCTGATCGATACGGCCCTGTCAAAGCGTTGCTGCTCACGCGGCCCGAGGCAGGGGCGTCACGACAGTCGGGGGCGTTGATGGCTCCGCAAAATCTTCACCCCCTCGATGACGTACTGGCCGCCGGAGGCGACGACCGAGACGAGGACAATCGCGTAACAGAGGGGGAGGAGGAAGACCAGAAAGCCCCCCCAATGAAAAAACAGGAAGACCACGATCAGCCCGAGTTCGAGAAAGGTATTGACCTTTCCGAGCAGGGTCGGCTTGAAGTCCTTGAACCTCGTGAGCATGTAGACCACGAGCGAGCCCGCCAGGATCAGGAGGTCTCTGGCGACCACGGCCACCGCGAGCCAGATCGGGATCGAAGGGAAGCCCGGATGCGGTATCGCCATCACCACGAAGCCGATGGTCGTGAGCAGCTTGTCCGCGAGCGGGTCCAGGAACCGGCCCAGAGCCGTGTGCTGCGCGTACCTTCGCGCGATGTAGCCGTCCGCGAAATCGGTGACGCTCGCGACGAAGAAGATAAACAACGCCTGCCCGAAGGCCCCTTCTTTGATCTTATAGAGGAACGGAAAGATCAGAACGATTCTGAAAATGGTCAGCACATTCGCCGCGGTCCAGACCCGCGCGGAGTCCGGGCCGCTACCGACCGACTCTTCGATTTTCTCCGGATTCATCGACATGCGTGCGTGGATTATATTGATGGCTCCCCGGATGAGCAACCACGTTCTAGAGGCTAAACCCTCTGCCTGTTTGACTTCCGAAATGTTTCAGTAAAGCGGGCCCCTATCTCTTGCGATTCTGTTGCGGGAAAATTGCGAAAACCTTGTAATCATTGGAGATATCTTGATGTCTGTGAAGGAACAAAGTATTATCCAATCTATCAAGACGACATAAAAGTCTGGTTGTAATTGGCAAGCGTCGTTGTCAGCCTGGCAAGTTGGCAAGAACAAAAACGGGCAGTAAGAACGAACAAGGGGTAAAGGGTTTAATGCAGTCTTTTTTTGTCTCGAATATGAGGAGAACTTTGAAGGTCCTTTTTAAGTCATCCGCAGTTTTGACATTGGTAGTAGCCGGTTTCGCATTTCACGGGCGCGCAGCCGCCCCGACCGCAGCGGCCGACATACAGGCGCAGGCGGTGACGACCCTGCCCACTTCCGGGAGCCCAGAATTAGACAAGATGATTCTCGAAGCCGGGGCCAGGCACGGGGTCGACCCCAAGCTGGTCTACTACGTGATCCGCCAGGAGTCGAACTTCAAGACGGCGGCCCGGTCTCACAAGAACGCGCAAGGTCTGATGCAGATGATCCCCGCGACGGCCGAGAGGTTCGGAGTCAAGGACGTGTACGACCCCGAACAGAATATCGAAGGCGGCACGAAATACCTCAGGTGGCTCCTGAAGAGATTTAACGGGAACGTGAAGCTGGCGCTCGCCGGGTACAACGCGGGCGAAGGCGCGGTCGAAAAGTCAGGCAACCAGGTTCCCGATTACACCGAGACGAAGAATTACGTTAAGAAGATCGTGGAAAATTATGGCAAGACGCACCATCCGGTGCTGGACCCCGCGCAGGCCGCCGAGAAGTTCAAGTACGCGGCGGCGGCGTCCGAAGCTCTCTAGTTTCTTTCTCAAGTCGTTTCCTTAGTCCGAGCCCTCTTCTTCCCCGAGGTCGAAAAGGGCAACCCTCTTGCACTCAGGTTTCTCGCATTCACTCTTAGTTTATTAAGGGGATGGGCAGTCGCCAGGCTGCCCAATATTTTTAAGGGCTGAATCTAAGAAGCCATGCGGCTCCCGATCAGGTTCTTCATTAAAAGGTCTTCGAACGAGTCCCCGGCCGACATCAGAGAGTAGCCGACCCCGTGCGTGCGGCAGAAGTTTTCGAGGGAGGTGGTGTACTCGCTCAGGGTCGCGCGGTAGGAGGCGAGCAGACGGTCGTTTATGGTGACTTCCCGCCCCTCGCCGGTCTCCGAATCCACGAGCAGAAGGTCCCCCCCGACCGTCGGGTCGAGTTCCTCCGGCGCGAGCACCTGAATCAGGTTCGCATCATAACCTTTGTGCGCCAGCAGCTTCAACTCCTGCCGGAAGTCGCTCTGGTCGAGAAAGTCCGAGACTATGAAAAGAATGCCCGCCCTGGGGTTCGCCTTCTGGTAGGCTCTCAGAGCCGATCTCAGGCTCGTGGCCTGCCCCTCCTCGGCCGCGGCGTCGGCCCTCGCGGGCTCCGCCTGCGGGTCCGGGTTGGCGGCCCGGTCGGGGGCCTCTTCTTCGCGCTCCGCGAGAGACTCGAGAAAGCTGATCACCGAGACGAGGTGCCCGCGGCCGCGCATCGCGCGCAGCCTGCCCCTGATGCCCGCGTCGAAGGCCATGACCCCGACCCGGTCAAGGCTCCCGATCCCGAGGAAGGCGAGCGCCGCCGCGGTCTTCCTCGCGAAGTCGAATTTCGTGACGGGCTCCCCGAACCGCATCGACCGGCTCTGGTCGATCAGGATGTCGATCCTCACATCCTCCTCCTCGACGAACTGCCGGAGCATCAGCCGCTCAAGGCGCGCGTAGATGTTCCAATCGACGTGGCGGAAGTCGTCCCCGGCCTCGTACTTCCTGAAGTCTGAGAACTCCACCGAAGAGCCCCTGCGCGTGGAGCGCCGCTCGCCCCGCATCGTGCCGGGGAAAGCGCGCCGCGTGTTTATTCGCAGACGGTCGAGTTTCTTCAGGAAGGCCGGGTCGAGTAAGGGCTTCTTCTTTTCCATCGGGAAGAAAGTTATCAGGCTTTGGACCCTTCGGTCTCGGGGGCCCTGCCGGTCTTTTGCAGGCGAGCCGCCGAATCGAGCACTTCATCGAGGATCGCGTCGGTGCTGATGCCGTCGGCCTCCCCTTCGAAATTCAGGATCATCCGGTGGCGGAGCGAGGGCCTCGCGACCGCCAATATGTCTCCCGTGCTGACGTTATACCGGGCGGAGAGCAACGCCCTCGCCTTGGCCGTGAGGACGATGGCCTGCGCGCCGCGCGGGCTCGCCCCGAACCTCACGTACTTTTTGACCGTCGCGGGCGCGTCCGGGTTCGCGGGGTGAGTGCGGAGGAGGAGGTCCGCGGCAAGCTCTTCGACGTGCGGGGCGATTATGACTTCGCGGACCAGCCTGCGCATTTCGAGCAGTTCTTCGGGCTGAAGTATCTTCTCCGCGCGGCGGGTCTCCTCGTCGGTCGTGCGCCTCAGCACTTCGATCAGGTCCGTCCGCGTCGGGAAGTCGATGATCAGTTTATAGATGAAGCGGTCGAGCTGAGCTTCCGGCAGAGGGTAGGTGCCTTCCATCTCAAGAGGGTTCTGGGTGGCGAGCACGAAGAAGATTTCGTCCAGCTTGTAGGTCTTCCCGCCGACGGTCACCTGCCGCTCCTGCATGGCTTCGAGCAGGGCCGACTGCGTCTTGGGGGTGGCGCGGTTGATCTCGTCGGCGAGCAGGAGGTTGGTGAAGACGGGGCCGGGCTGGAACTGAAAGACCTTATCCCCGCTCTCGCCTTCCACGATGATGTTCGTGCCTACGATATCGGCGGGCATAAGGTCGGGGGTGAACTGGACGCGCGAAAAGTCGAGCCCCATCGCCTCCGCGAGCGTCCGCACGAGCAGGGTCTTTCCGAGCCCCGGCACGCCTTCCAGAAGGACGTGCCCGCCCGCCATGAGCGCGAGCAGGGTGCTCTCGACTATCTCCGTCTGCCCGACTATTACTCGGGCGATCTCCGCCCGCAGGGCGTCGAACTTGCCGACGTACTGATCGACTCTCTTCTTTATCTCTCCGAGTGTTTGCATAAGGAGGTCACCACGGCATCTTGAGGCGAACGATGTCCTTCATCTGAACGAGGTGGTTCAGGTCATTCCCCTTGATCTGTCGCACGACCAGCTGCTCGACGGTCATGGGGCCTTCGGCCTCGTGAAGGCCCGCGCGCGACCACTGCTCGGGGGGCGCGGACTCAAGGGTCCGCACCGTCTCTGCGCGCAGCCTCTTGAACTCGTCGAGCGCGGCCTTCGCGTCCTGATTCAGGTAATCGCCCTCGTAGGCGAGTCGGTTCTGGTCCACGTTCGGCATCCTGGGATTCTCTTCGGAGAGTATGCGGTTGTAGCGCGCGAGGTACGCCTCCCGCTCCATGTCGCGCAGGTGGCACATGATCTCTTTGATCGACCACTTGTTCGGGATGGGCCGCCATCTCAAAGTCTCTTCGTCAAGCCCCTCTAACAGGTCTTCAAGCTCCTGCGGGAGTGACTTGAGGTTCCACAGGATTCTGTCTTTATCTCTCTGGTCCATCGTCTCCTCGATTATTAAAGAGATTCAAAAGGAACCGGCTCACTGCTTCCTGCCGTCTGGGTTGATCGCGTCGAAATAGTTTCGGACGACCGACCGCATGTGCGGCGGGACGTTGCTCCGCTCGACGGAGCGCTCGGCCTGGCGGCGGTACTGCGGGTAGGCCGAAGAGTAAGGCAGGCGCGCCGCGCCGGTGCCGGGCCTCGTCTGAAGGTAGAGGTACTCTCCGCCCGGCTTGCGCTCGAGAACGCCGCCCACCCGGGTCTCTTTCCCTTTCCCGTTCAGGGAATCTCCGGCCGCGGGATTCTGCGGCCCGCCTCGCGGGTTACGGCCCCCGCCCCTCCCGGCCCCCGTGCCGTCCTGGCCGGGCCTGTTGCCCCCGAGTTGAGGGCCTTTCTCGTCCCCGCCGTTGGGGCCGCGATTGCCCGGCTGATCCGGCTTTTCTAACTTTTCAAGGTCTCGTTGGAGGCCCGCGACAAAGTCTCTGATCTGCCGATTCTGCGACAGCAGGCGCGCGGCAGCTTCCAGTTCCTTGCGGACCTTCTCCTGGTTCAGCAACTGCTCCGCGACCCTTTCGAGCCGCTCGGGGTTTATCTGGCGGGCCATCTGTTCGACTGCCTGCAGAAGCTCTTTCGACTGGGCGATCTGCGACAGGTCTTTCGCGAGAAACTCGGCCGCCTGCCGAAGCTGCTGAATGTCTTCGGGCTTCAGCTCGTTCGCGCGAAGCTGCTCGGCCTTCTTGAGCAGTTGCTCCGAAAGGCTCGGGAGTGCCTTCGCCGCCTGTTCCGTCACCGCATTGGTGACCGCATTCGGCAAATTCGAGATGGTAGGAAAGAGGCCGGAATCCTTCTGTTCCGCGGCCGCCTCCGGCTCGCGCTTGGGTTCCTCGCCCGGCCCCTCGCCTTTCGGAGCCTCGGCGGGTGACTTCTGCCCCGAGCTTTTCTCTTGAGACCCTTTCTCTTCAGAGCCTTTTTCCTGAGAGGTTTTCTGGCCGGAGCTTTGTTGATTCGCGCCCGACTGCCCGGCCTCGGAAGAGGGCTTCTGTTTATCCGCCCCTTTGTCCGCCGGTTGGCCCGACTTCCCGCCCGCGTCCGCGCCTTTCGCAGAATCTTCGCTCTTACTTTCCGCCCCGTCTTTCGGCTCTTTTATATTAGAAGGTTTTGGCTGCCGGTCTTTACTGTTCTCAGGCTTGCCGGCGGCATCTTTCCCCTTCGGCTTCGCCGCGGAATCGACATCTTTACGGTCGCCCTGCCCCGCGTCGGGAGACCCCTCGACCCCGCTCTTGTCCTGATCGGTTCCGGGCTCGGGCTGTTCGCTTGCCTTAGCGTTCGACCTCGCGGGAGGCTTTGAAATCGACGCGAGCGCCGAGCCCAAACGCTTCTGCGCGATGCTCACTATCTCGTCGGCGCGCGTGCTCGCGAGCTCGTCGTGGCGCTGCTGTATGCGCTCGCCGAGCGTGCCCAGCTTCTTCAGAGCTTCGGCCCGCGTGTCATTCGAGCGGCGCAAGGCCCGCCCAAGCTCCGCCTGCTCCTGCGCCAGGGTCGCCGTCTCGGTCCCGCGCGGCGCGATCTGTTCGACCTCCTGCGCCGCCTGCTCAAGCTGCTCGCCCGCAATCTCGATGCTGGCGCGTTCCTCGGCGAGCGCCTCGCCTCCGGGCAAAGATTTTTGAGGGATGAAGATCGCGACGCCGAGCACGACGAGCCCGGCCGCCGCAAGCCCGTACCACCGCGGCAGGCGGTACGGCAACACCTCCGAGGCTTCCTTGCCCGAGATATATTGGGCGGCATCGTCGAGCAGGGCGTGCTCGACTTCCCTGCCCGGCCCCCCGCGCTCGATGATCAGGGCGGCGGAAGAGACGCGGTCTTCGAGGCCCAGAGCCTCGTCGATCAGGAAAGCGGCTTCGCGCTCGCGCGCGCGGGTGGCGTACCAGAGCACGCCGAGGGCGGCGGCAATTACGCCGAACACGGCGGCGGCTATCGCCCAGACTGGGAAGTCAACCACCCTCAGTCTGACGTAAAGGACGAAGGCCGCCGACAACAGACCGCCGACGGTCAGGGCGAGCGCGAGTCGGTCCTGCAACGCGAGCCACCGCTTGCGCCACATCACCCGCCGCTCGAACTCTCTTATCTTTTGTCCCGCTTCTATCACATCCACTTCCTTACACGCTCTAATCTCTTCAAACTTAAATAGAGGCTCAACGCAGTCAACACCAGATAGAATAACACCTGCGACGCCCAAACCGGAACGTCGGGGAGCCATACGCCCGGAGGCGTCGGGATGCCCGGAATCAGCGACGCTATGGCCGCGAACGGGTTGGTCCTCAAAAGCAGGAAGACGAGGTTGAGAAAGCCGGACGACGGGCCCGAGCTGAAGTTGCTGGCGAGCGCCGAGAAGAAGAGGGCCAGAGCCGGCATGGCCGCGACGAGGAATATGACCGCGAAGAGGCTCGCGAGCTGCGCGAGGACCCCGCGCCGGATCAACGTGGACCAGAGAAAGCTGAGGGAGCAGTAGGTCACGCCCGCGACGAACATCACGAGGTAGACCTTCGCGATGTCACCCAGATCGACCCCGCCCAGAGAGTAGGTCAGAGCTATCAGGGGGAGAGAGCCGAATAGCGTGAGCACGAGGTAAGAGAGCGCCGCCCCGACCTTGCCGAAGAGTATAGTCGAGGGCTTCGCCAGAGAAGCGATCAGCAGGTCGAATGTCTCCTGCTCGCGTTCGGACGAGATCGCGCTCGCGGAAAAAGTGGGGGCCATCAGGCAGATCAGCCCCATCTGCACGTAGACCAGCACCGGCGTCAGTATCTTCCCCGCGTTGTTCAGCAGGGATGTCGGGGCGTTGTTCTTGAAGATGATGTAGATCATGCCGATGATGAGGCTCAGCAGGGTCACGTACCCGGTCAGGACCAGAAAGGCCCGCTTGCCCCGCATTCTGGTCCGCATCTCTTTAACTAGGATAGGATTGTTTAAGTTCATCTCGGTTCGCTCTCGCCCGCTCGGCTCGACTCTTCAGGCCACGGCCCCGCGAGTGATCTTCAGGAAAATGTCTTCCAGGTCGGCCTCGGTCCTGGTGAACCCGAGGAGACGGACGCCTCGACGGATCAGGTATTCGAGCAGCTCGTCCACGTCCTCCGACCCGCCCGTGTACTCGGCCCTGATGATCCGGCCGTCACAGGTCGTGCGGCTTATCTCGGGGCGCTCGGCGAGGCTCTCGAGCGCCAGCGCCGGGTCGCCCTTCACGGTGATCTCAAGGACCACGTGGCCGGCCAGGTTCGCGGTGATGTCGTCGATCCGCCCCGCCGCGAGCAGGCGGCCCGCTTCGATTATCCCGATTGACGTGCAGAAGTCCGCGAGCTCCGTGAGGATGTGGGAGGAGACGAGCACGGTCTTGCCCATCCTGCAAAGCTCCCGTATCAGCTCGCGTATCTCGATGCGCGCGTGAGGGTCGAGCCCGGAGGCCGGCTCGTCGAGGAGCAGGACTTCGGGGTCGTGCAGCAAGGTCTTCGCGAGGCAAAGCCTCTGCTTCATGCCGCGCGACAGGCTCATCACCTGCGAGTCCCGTTTGATCGAGAGGTCGGTGAGCTCAAGCACGTCGGAGATGGCTCGCTTACGCTGGGCGGGGCCGAGCTTGTAGAGGGCCGCGAAGTAGTCGAGGTACTCCCAGACGAGCAGGTCTTCGTAGACCCCGAAGCTGTCGGGCATGTAGCCGATCAGCCGCCTGACCTCGTACGGCTCGCGCTCGATGTCGTACCCGCCGATGCTCAGCTTACCCTCGCTCGGCAGCATCAGCGTGGCGAGCATCTTGATCGTCGTGGTCTTGCCCGCCCCGTTCGGGCCGATGAATCCGAACACCTCCCCGCGGTTGATCTCAAGGCTCACGTCGTTGACGGCGGGGAAGTTCTTATAGTACTTGGTGACGTTCTCAAGCTTTATCATGCTTGTGGTTTGATCGTTATTGCTCATCTCAAATATTTATCCTGGGCCCCTCTACTTTAAATGATTCACAGGTGGACGACGTAGAAAGCCTTGCTGCTGCGCTTGAGCGCGCCGGCGTAAGTCATCTGCGTCGGGCTCTCGTCGATGAACCCGAGCAGCAGGGGGCGCTTGAGCTGGCCGAGAGATTTATCCATCATCTCCCTTTCGAAGAAGCCGCGCAGGAAGACGCTGTCGCCGCCTATCTCGCGGTCGAGCACGAAGGCGAGCTCGGTGAAAATCTGCCACTCCGGGCTCTCGCCCGGAAGCTGCGCCAGGTACCACGTGTTGAACGCCGCGGCTTCGGGGGCTTTCAAAGGGACCTGCGCCTGATCCCCGGCCCCCACGTCGAACAATTCTGAAATCCCTTCGGGGCTTAAATAGACCGCGCGAGTTATCGGCAAATTCCCGAGGTTTTTAACCGTCACGGACGACGCGCCCTGCGCCCCTTTCGCGGAGGCCGCCGAGACCAGAGGGGCCCTGCCTTCCCTCACCGACCGCGTCTGAAATATGCTGGCGGTCCACGTGTTCATCGGCATGCGCAGCCTCAGGCGGTCCTGCTCGTGCTCCACCACAACGTCGTCGGGCATAGCCGTGCTGGGGCCGTTGCGGTCCCTCATGTCGGTGACGTAGGTGTCCCCGCCTTCGAAGATCAACTCCGCGGTCTGCTTGTAAGAGGGCATGAAGAGCAGAGAGCCGAGGGCGCGCGCGAACCCTTCGGGCTGGTGAAACTCGACCAGGGATACATCCGCCGCGATGTTCTCGCCCCCGCGGGAGACCTGCGCGACCGTGATGCTGACTATCGTGAAGACGATCACCACCGCCGGGATGGTGAGCCACGCGAGGTCGATCTTCCGCTTCCAGCGGAGCACGAAATAGTTGATCGGGCCTACGAGCAGGATGTAAGCGATGAGGAACAGGAGGAAATATTTCGAAGAAGGCGGCTTGATGTCCGCGAGCTGGTAGAGGAAGTTTTGAATGCCGAAGCTCGACGAGGAGTTATTGCCGCGCCTGCCGACGGTGATCCAGTTGACGGGCTTCATCCTGTTCTCAACCGAAGGGAGCAGCAGGTCCGCCCACACGTCCTTGGCGGCCTCCCACCCCCTGTAGGGGTTTATCTTCGGGTTGAACGAAACGAACCGGACGAGGCCCGTGCCGAAATCCTTCTCCGCGATGACCGGGGCGTCGGGCGGGCCGACCAGGGCGCGCGCACCGTCGCGCACCGTCGCGGACATCGCGAAGGTCGGGTCGCCTGATTCGAAATCCCCGTACAGCCTGTTCATCTCCGCGATGCCCGAAGAGACGCCCGCGCCCTGCACGTCCACCGGCAGCATCGCGTCGAGGCCCATCGCGCGGAGGCCCGAGAAGTCGGCCCCCCCGGTCACTACCAGCAGCCCTCCCGAGGCCACCCATATCTTCAGGGCTTGCGCCTGATCTTCCGAAAGCTGGTTGAGCGGGGCGTCCCCGAGCACGATCACGTCGAGCGCGTCGTAAGAGACGAAGTCGCGCGGCAGGTCCTCGGCCGAAATGACCTTAGGGCGGGCCGAGAGCTGGGCCTGATTTATGCCGAAGCCGCGGGGCGGGCGGGGCGGCCCCTGCTGAGGGCCCCCGGGGGTCGTGGCGTTCGTCTGCGCGACCGTGGCGCGATTGCCGGGAGTCACCTCGCTGAAAGGCTCGCGGTTCGGGTTCCTCCTTATCTCGGTCGAGGTGATGTTGTTGAGCGTAGTCGGGTCGGTGTCCACGACGCCGATCTCCATCGAGTCGCTGTTCGAGCTTATCCGCTGGACGGAGAGGGTGACCTCCGCGACTATGTTATCGCCCGACATCAGCCTGACGACCGCGTCTTCGCCCGAGTTGATGTAGGCCGATATCTCGTGGTACTGGCGCGAGCCCGTGGGCAACTGAACGTCCTTGACGAACTGGCGGAACTGCGGGGTCGGGTCGGAGTCGGCCTCCGTGCGCACGACGAGCTGCCCCGTTATCGCCTCGCCCTGATTCGAAACCATGATGCGGAACGGGACCCAGGTCCCAGTGTACCCGACGATTTCGACCCGGCCGAAGCCCGCCTTGACCGACATCTCAAGGCCGCCGTTGCGAACGCTGCCCTGGCCTTCGGGCTTCGCCGTGAGCTCCGACGAATTGGCCGCAGAGGAATCCTGCGCCCCCGCCGGCGTGCTCACGAGTGCCGAGGGGATGGCGAGCGCCACGATTAAGAGGATGAACAGCGATCTGCCGCGTTTAAGCATATGCTCCAAAAGACTCCGTTTCAGGCCATTATTATAGCAGGCCATTATTATAAAGAGATCGGGCTCTTTTATTAAACCGGTGTTCTGAAAAACCCTGGACCGTAAACTGATGTTGCCTGTGTGCCATACGATCCGACAGAGGCAAAGTTCCGGCCAGGGCTTACGTTCCGCCATCGCGGCTGGCGTCCCCGCGCGCCGACGGGCTATGATCCTCAGTCTCTTTCACGCGAGAGGTTGTTGGTGCTAGATTAACACCGAAGGATGAGACAATCGGAGATCGAATCATGAAATTTGCGAGCAAAGCTATCCACGCGGGCAACGAGCCCGACCCCACGACCGGGGCCGTCAGCGTGCCCATCTACCAGACATCCACCTACGCGCAGGAGAGCATAGGGAAGCACAAGGGGTACGAGTACGCGCGCACGCAGAACCCCACGAGGGGCGCGCTTGAGAAGAACCTCGCGGCGCTCGAAAGCGGGCGCGCGGGCTTCGCCTTCGCTTCCGGGATGGCCGCGACCAACGCCGTCATGACCCTTCTCAAGAGCGGCGATCACGTCATCGTCAGCGACAACACGTACGGCGGCACGTTCAGGCTGTTCGACAAGATACTGAGGAACTTCGGCCTTGAGTTCACCTACGTCGACGCGAGCGAGCCGCAGAACGTCGAGGACGCGCTCCGCCCCGAGACCCGCATGGTGTTCGTCGAGACGCCCACGAACCCCGTGATGTCTCTCGTCGATGTCAGGGCCGTGTCCGAGATCACGCGCCGCCGGGGGGTGAGGCTGGTCGTGGACAACACTTTCATGAGCCCGTACTTTCAGAGGCCCCTCGAACTGGGCGCGGACATCGTCGTCCACTCGACCACCAAGTACCTGAACGGCCACAGCGACAGCGTCGGCGGCGCGGTGATCCTCGACGACGAGGAAGACATCGCGCGGCTCGCCTTTATACAGAATGCGGCGGGGGCCATACTATCCCCGATGGACTCGTTCCTCATCCTGAGGGGCACGAAGACCCTCGCCGTGCGGATGCGGCAGCATGACGAGAACGGGCGGCTCGTGGCCCAGTTCCTCTCGGAGCACCCGAAGGTGCGGAAGGTCTATTATCCGGGCCTCAAATCGCACCCGCAGTACGAGCTGGCGCGGCGGCAGATGTCGGGGTTCGGGGGCATGATCTCGTTCGAGACGGGCTCGCTCGAGAACGCGCGGCGCGTCCTCGAAGGCGTGCGCCTGTGCACCCTGGGCGAATCCCTCGGGGGGGTCGAGTCGCTCATCTCGCACCCGGCGACCATGACTCACGCCTCCGTGCCGGAGCTTGAGCGCAACCGTCTCGGGATAACGGACGGCCTCGTCCGCGTATCCGTAGGCATAGAGGATGCGGAAGATATAATGGAAGATATAGACCGGGCCCTCGGTGAAATTCAATGATCGGTTTTTTGTCCCAAGTTAGAAAAACCATGATTGCTAATCGTTTAAAAATCGATCATAATCAGCGCCACATCAGGGATTGACACTGTTAATGAGGAGAGAAAGGCCGCGGCACAACAGCGGCTAATGTTGGCAGGCGCAAACTTATTTATGCCGGAAGAAGGTGCTTTCAACATCGCGGTATACGCTAAAAGCGACGTGGGGATCGTGCGCCCCGGCAATGAAGATAACTTTCTCGTCCTGAACCTGTCGACGGCCGACACCTGGACCCCCGAGACCATCCCTGACGAGCCGCCTCCCGCGCTCACGACTTTCAGCCAGAGCCATTACGGTTCCGTGCTCGCCGTCACGGACGGCATGGGCGGGGCGCTCGCGGGCGAGGTGGCGAGCAGGCTCGCGGTCGAGTGCGTTCGCGACCGCCTGCTCGAATTGCAGGCGAGCCCGGTCTATTCCAAGTTCCCTTTCCACGAACGCCTGCGCCTGGCCATAGAATTATCAAACCTCTACATCCACCAGATGAGCATGAAGCGCGCGGAGTTCGCGGGGATGGGGGCCACCTTCACGGCGGTCGGCCTCTACGATACGACCGCGTACTTCGCGCAGGTCGGCGACAGTCGCGCTTACGTCATCCGCCAGGGCCGCGCGCAGCTCGTAACCCGAGACCAGTCTCTGGTCGGGCAGCTTGTCCAGGCCGGGCACATCACGGAAGAGGAGGCCGAGAGGCACACCTACAAGAACGTGATACTGCAGGCCCTCGGCGCGAGTCAGGAGATCAACGTCGTCGTCGATAAGCTCCCTCTTTGCGACCTCGACATCCTGGTGATGTGCAGCGACGGGTTGTCGAACAAGGTCCGGACGGACGAGATAACTGAGATAGTCGATAAAGCGCCTTCGTTGAAGGAAGCCTGCGAGGGGCTGATCAAAACCGCGAACGACCGCGGCGGCGAAGACAACATCACGGTGCTGGTAGCGCAGTTCACGGGAGGCAAGTTGCAGCCGCTCCCGGAGACGGTTTCGGCCCCGCCCTTCCTGCACAGCACGGCACCGCTTTCGAGCGGCACGACTCCCCTCAAGGCGGCCGAACTCGACAGGTGGGGCGCGGAGACTATACCTCGCGACCCCAACCTCCCTTATGAAATCGACCTCGCCCTGATCGACGATGAAGAGGACACCATACGCCCCGACCGCGACCCCGGCGTCCCGACTGAGAAGCTGGACCGCGAAGCCTGATCGTAATCGGACTCGTAGGAATTATCTCAAGCAAAAAGCCGGGGCGTTGATTCGATCGACGCCCCGGACCGGTCTGGATTATAAAAGACTCTCCCGCCTGAATGATCGAGCCGCGTCTCATCATCTCCCGACGGGCTCTTCGAGTGCTTCCGCCCCGTAATATACCCTCTTGCGCGACAGAGTCTGCGGGCTGTTTGTAAGAGTGTCTACCGTCGGAGGCCCGGCCGGCCCGCCCGCGTCCACCACGTAGCCGGGGTAGAAAGGCGGCGATTGGCCCTGGTCGTACCGCGGGTCCCACACGCCTTTGTACCGGTAGCCGTGAAAGAGCCCATCGTACACGCCGAGGTTGTCATAGTTAGTTGACTGAACGCCTCCGACTACGGTGAAGTGCCCGCGGTCGGGGTTATTGCGGAAGTTCGAGGTGTCGGACTTGATGCGCCCTCCGTAGGGCCTGCCGTTAGCCCCGAGGACCGGCTGGCCGTTCGCGTCCTTGAACTCGAAGGCCGCTATCGAAGCGTGCACCATCATGTTGTCCGGGGCGCTGCCGTCGGCGGGTATGATGACGTTGCCGCCGGACGCGTAGATCCCCAGCACGTTGTTCGCTTCGGGGTTGATGGGATTGCCCTGCGGGTCCGCCACGGGAGTTTCGTACGTCAGGTCCCCCTGGATGGTGACGCTGCCGCCGGAGACCGGCTTCGAGCTCTTCCCGGTGAGATGACCTCCGGCGGTCACCGTGACGGCGAACTCGGAATCGATTGCCGGGATCGGCTGGCCTTCCCCATCCCTGCCCGGCCCGTGGAGAGAGTTGATGCTCCCGTAGACGTAGATCGAAGCGGCGGCGCGCTTGCCTTCCTTCTGGATCGACCTGTCGAGCGGGACGCCCCTGAGCGTCCGAGGGCCGAACCCCGCGTCGATGGTCGTCGTGCCCGCGTCCATATCGATTACGACCGTGGTGGTCTTCCCATTCTGCTCCACTTTGATGATCTGGCGGTTGCCCGTCGGGTCGGCATTCAACTGGACCTGATCCGCGTCGCCCATGATGTAAAGCCCGCTCCCCGTAAGGCTCTCCCCGTCGCTCGGAATGTAGACCCCCTCAGACAAAGTCGGGGTAGGAGAGTCCGGGTTTTCGGGAGCCTTCAAACCTGTGCCGAGGTTATTGGCCGACCTCAGATTCGCGTGAAGCTCACCGTCAGTCGGGGCGCCGGCGGAGAGGGTGAAGCCCCCATCGAGTACGGCCCGCGCCTGATCGAAAGCATTCCCCGTGGCGGGTATCGGGTCGACCCCCCTGTCGAAGCCCGCGAGGAACCTCGGCGCTACGAGCACCCCGTCGACCACGTCCGAGTCCGCGTCAACCGGCGGCGGAGGCTGCCCGCCTCCGTACCGGTAGTAGCTCGCCTCCTTCTCGACCTGCGTGATGTACCCCCGGAAGGTCGGGGCGTCCGAACCGTCCGTGTGGCTCCAGAAGCCGAACCGCTCGTTGGTATGAATGCGCCCGGCGAACCTGTCCCCCGGCCCCATCCCCTGATAGATGAAAGGGCCTTCCGGGTTGTACGGATTGAATTTGTCGAGGAACAGGGCGAACTCCGCGAAGGTGCCGACGCGCAGGCCGCCGCCGCCGCTCTTCACCATGAGCTTGAAGTTGATGACGCCTTCTTCGACGAGCTTGACCGTGCCATTAATTCCGTTGATGCCTTCGCCCACAGATTCGAGTTCGTAAGAGACGGTGTATGGCTCGATCTGCCCCAACCGCGGGAAGGCCGGCTGGATGTAGGTCACCCGATTCGACCTGTGAGCCGGGTTGCTGTCGCTCGCGGGGTAAGGGACCCGGACCTCTTTAACCTTGACGCGGGTCTTGTAGCCGGCCTGGTTCGGGAAAGTCTCCTTCACGCTCAAGGCCTGCTCCGCGGCGGTCGCGAAATCCGAAGGGTTGAGCGTCGGCTCCCCGGCCCTGACCACCGGCGGGTCGGGCAGAGAGGCGAGCAGAAAGCGGTCGCTCCTTATCATCCGGTGCAGGTTGTTCATCCCCGCTTCGGCCGCGTAGAACCCGCTCGTGACGTTCTTGAAATTCGAGGTGATGAACTTGTCGGAGACCGAAGTGAACGTGACCGCGAGCCCGAGCATCAACATCAGAGACATGATGAGCAGGACCGCGACGAGGGCCATGCCGCTCTCGTCGCTCCGGCCGCGGTCGGAAGGTGTTACTGATTTCGCTCCAGTCCTAATCGCTTTATCACACATTGTCCTGGCCTCCCAGCTAAAGCCGAGACCGGATGTCAGTCCCTCTCAAATCTCCGGCCTCGATCTATCCACTCTAATTAGATCCTTGCTCGAAACTCAGGGCCGCAATCTCTGTCCGAGCTTCGGGTCCCTGCCGATTCTGCGGGTCTCGTGCCTGTAGCCGCCCGATCCGAATCCGTAGGAATCGCCGCTGCCCGATCCGTCACCGAAGCCGCCCCCTCCGGGGCCGCCTCCGCTCCCCCCGAAGCCGTCGCCTCCGGGGCCTCTCCCGTTCCCTCCGGGGCCGCCGTTTCCTCCGCCCGGCCCTCCGCCGGACCCGTCGCCGCCGTCGCCCCACCCGTCGCCGCCCCCGCTCCCGCCGCCTCCGGGGAAGCCGGGATTGCGCGTGCCGCCGGAAGAGCCGAAGCCATCACCCGGCAGGTGCCTGGGCCGCACGACGCTCGCGAGGGTGACGAGGCGCTCGGCCTCGGGGTCGCCCTTGATCTCGGTGCGCGCGGTCATCGTCACTTCGACGGCGAGAGTCCTGTGCTGCCGGGAAATGGTCTGATCCTTGACCCACTTCCCTTCGACCTCGCCCTGCTTCTGTTCGAGGTACCGGAGCTGGAAGGCGACGACGTTTCGCGAGATCGAGATGGGCTCGCCGCCGTTGACCTGAAGCGCGAAGTGAGGGTGCTGCTTGTCCTCGCGGTCGATGTAGTAGCGCTTGATCGAGACCGGGCGCATGGTGAAGGTGCCGTTCTCGTAGAGGGAGCCGTACGGGATCTCCGGCTGCACCCCCTTATGCTCGACCGGCTCGAAGCTCAGGCCCAGAGCGCCCTCGGGCGTCACGCGCGCGCCGGTCACCTTGACGAAATCGAACTGCGTGCTCCCGCCCTCAAGCGTCGCGCTGATGATGAACTCCTCGCCCGGCTTGAGGTTCGCTTGAACGTCCCCGATTTCGAGGTGGCCCTGCCCGTTCGGAAGTATCTCGACGTAATGATCGAGCGCGCTGAACGGGCGGGTCGTCGCGGCGATGAGGGGCAGGGCGGCGGAGGGGAGCTTCGTCTCCGTGTCGGACGAGATTATGGTGACCTCGTCGGTCTTGCCCTCCGGCCCGTTGAATGAATAGATCGAGCGGAAGCTCGGCCCCAGCCCCAGGGCATTCTCCTTAGACTGCTGGATGTCGCGGGTGAGGAAGTCGATCATCAGCCTCGCGTTCTGGTCCATCTCCGACACGCCCTGCTCCGTCCGGAATATCTTCTGGCTCTTGACGAGAAGGCCGACGACCGCGCCCATGATGAGCGTGAAGACCATCATGGCAATCATCAATTCCGTCAGGGAGAAACCGCGTTCGGACCGTTCGGGAGAGCGGCCCGCGCCCGGCCCCTCGGGCCTCCCAGTTATCGTTGCGGCTGAGCCGCTGTTAGCTTCTTGAGCAATCATCGGGTGAACCTCGCTCGGTTGAAATGCTGCCTGCCTGATATTTCGGGCATCGCTACTGATTGGTGATGACCGTGTAAAGATCGACGAGTTCGGGCTCCTTGCCCGCCGGAGGGTTTTCGCTCACGACGCGCACGGCGAGAGTCAGACGCCTGTCGGCGGGGTTCTCTTCGTTGCTCGACATCACGGCCCACCTGCGCGAGTAAGTGACCCGGCCTTCCGGGAAAGGGTTGCCCTCGAAGACCGTGCCGTCCGGCCTCCTCGTCTCCGCGAAGCCGTCGGGCCTTATCACGGTGACGGTGCCCTCGGGCTCCACGTCGTCGCGCCCGGCCAGAACTATCTTGTCGAAGAAAGGGGTGCCGTCGTTGGCCCAGCTGTCCTTCTCGATGTTCCCCGCGACGAATGAGAAGTCCGCGCCCTGGTAAGTCGGGTTCGGGTCGAGCCGCGCGGGGTCGACGAGCCTCTGAAAAGAGATCGTGCCTAGCTGCTCGATCTTGTCCTGCGCGAAGGTGGTCGCGGTCGTGAAGTTGCGCGAGCTGGCGTTGGTCTTCATCGCGAGGGTGAACATGCCGGCGAGGCTCACGAGGCCGACCACCGTTATGAGCATCGCGAAAACGGCTTCGATGAGCGTCATGCCCTTTTCACTCGCGCGCCGCGAAACCCTCGCGGATTCTATTTTTTTCGTTTCCATATTCTCGGTCCGCCGGTCACCTGCCCGGACGTTCCGGGCCCCCGACCGCTGGGTGTTGCCTCTGATCGGTTTAAGGAGCTAACTCTTCGTCTCTTCCTTCGCCTCCGAGATCGTTATCTGCCCGGTCGGGGAGACGACGACTATGGCGTAATACCCCTTCGCCCCGTTGACGCGGATCGAAGCCTTCTCCGTCGGCAGGGGAGTCACAACCCCGCGCCCGTCGAAGGCGAGCTGCCTCGGGGCCTCGGCGTCTATGGTCACGCCCTCGGGGAGGCTGACAGCGCCTTTGAGCTGGGGCTCGCGCTTCCCTTCCGGGTCGTACTGCTGGATGTCTACCCTCTGAAGCTCGGGGATTAGGATGCCCGCGCGCGTGTTGTTCGACGTGGCGAGGAACCGGGCTCTCTGTAGAGCCGTCGCGACGTTTCGCGCCGCCACGCCCACGCGGTACATGCGCATGTAGGCGAGGATCTGCGGGACGACGAATGCGGCGACTATCGCGATGATCAATAAAACCACCGCCACCTCGAT
Source organism: Blastocatellia bacterium (assembly GCA_035634255.1). Taxonomy (GTDB): domain Bacteria; phylum Acidobacteriota; class Blastocatellia; order UBA7656; family UBA7656; genus DATLMR01. The sequence continues at coordinate 21,705 of DASQDI010000153.1, read as the reverse complement.
CATCGAGAATCCCCGCTCACCTCCGCGCCTTCTCTCGGGTCCGGTCTTTTTCTGAAACATAAAGTTACAGTGTCGGCAGCCCCTTACTCACAGCTTTGAGATTCGGGGCAAGCTTCAACGGGTGAAATCAATCCCGATAAAGCGAAATGGGGGAAATTTTCAGAGGGGCTTAATGATTGAATAGACTCAAGACAAAGATAGCTCAGGCAAGTGGTGGGCCAGGGGCCAGCGTCAGGGATCGGGAGTCAGGAGTCGGGATTCAGGGCAGGATGGGGATTCTATAAAGAGAGTCTCTTATCATCTCTGACCACTGACTCCTGGACCCTGGTCACCGCCCCTTGTCACTGCCCCCTGCCCCTGCTGCTGGCCCCTGCCCCCTTTTTCTTGTACACTCCAAAAAGGACGCCGACGAATGCACTACCTCTTTCGAGTTGTGTTCGGAGCGAGGGAATGGTCACGACCTTAAACGAAAAAGAGTACGTTTCCACGGACAACCTTGACTTACTGCTCGACGTTTTGCCCGCCCACATTCGCGACGCCATCGCGCGCAGGGGCGAAACCGATTCGCTGATCGAGGTTGTGCTGGACCTGGGGCGGCAGCCCGAAGCCCGCTATCCGGGGCTCGCGGCCTACCTGAACGATTCGCTCGTGACTCGCGAGGACCTCCACTTCGTCTCAAGCCGTGTCGGCAGCTTCACGAGAGACAACCGCGCGGGCATCGAGCGCACCCTCCACCGCATCTCCGCTATGCGAAACCGGCTCGGGGACATCGTCGGCCTGACCTGTCGCGTGGGCCGCGCCATTTATGGGACCGTTGACATCATCAGAGACATCGTCGAATCGGGGAAGAGCATACTCCTGATGGGCAGGCCGGGGGTCGGCAAGACCACGCTCCTGCGCGAGGCCGCGCGCGTGCTCGCCGACGACCTTGAGAAGCGCGTCATCATAGTCGACACCTCGAACGAGATCGCGGGCGACGGTGACGTGCCCCACCCCGGGATCGGTCGCGCCCGCCGAATGCAGGTCCCCGACCCGGACCACCAACACGGCGTGATGATCGAGGCCGTGGAGAACCACATGCCCGAGGTCATCGTCATCGACGAGATCGGCACCTCGCAGGAAGCGCTCGCCGCCCGCACCATCGCCGAGCGCGGGGTCCAGTTGATCGCGACCGTTCACGGTAACACTCTGGAAAATCTCATGCTCAACCCGACGCTTTCCGACCTCGTCGGGGGCATTCAGCCCGTCACGCTCTCGGACGAGGAGGCGCGCAGGCGCGGCACCCAGAAGACCGTGCTCGAGCGCAAGGCCCCGCCCACATTCGACGTGCTGATAGAGATTCAGCACAAAGACAGGCTCGCCATCCATCAGGATGTCGCGGACGCCGTGGACCAGATGTTGCGCGGCTTCATCCCGAGCACGGAGATCCGCGAGCGAGGCACGGACGGCGGGGTCACCATCACGCAGCCCGAACCCGCTTCACGGGACCGCGCGCCGTCGGGCTCCGCGGGCCGCGAGCGCGCGTCGAAGCGCAAGCAGGAGCCGAGGCCTCAGGGGAAGAAAGGCAAAAACCTCCGCATCTTCCCATACGCTTTGAGCCGCGAGAGGCTGGAGCGCGCCATCGAAGAGATGGGAGTCTCTGCCGTCGTCACCAACGACCTCGAAGACGCCGACATCCTCCTGACCTTGAAGTCGCACGCGAAGCGGCAGTCTCAGAAACTCCGCGAGGCGCGCGGCCTCAACGTCGAGGTCCACGTCGTCCGCGCGAACACTTTGACGCAGATCGAGAACTTCCTGCGCGACCTGCTCGGGGGGCGCGGCTACGGCGAGGGGGAGGAGGCCGCCATGCAGGAAGTCGAGGACGCAGTCATCGACGCCGTCGAGCAGAACCGGCCCGTCGAACTCGCCCCCCAGCCGAACCACATCCGCCGAATGCAACACCTCTACGCCGAACGCAGCGGCCTGCAATCCGAAAGCAAAGGGCAGGAGCCGTTCCGCAGGGTCGTGATCTACCCCCACAGGTGAGGCCGGACGGGTGAGACGGCCCTCCCGCCTCGCCCGCCGCCCGTGCGCCGCATTGGTTTTGTAAGAAATCTTCCACGAATTTTGTTGACAAGCATTTTTTCCTGTAGTAATAAATGTCACACGAAACTTGTAGCTGACCACACAAACTTTGTCGGTTGCCAGGTTCTCCCGAATACCACGTTGGAGGAGAGTTATGGAAAAAGAGAAGGTAAATGAATCCAATCCAGAAGAGCCTTTGAACAATGAAGGCACGGAGCAAGGGATCAGCCGCCGCCAGCTTCTGAAAGGCGCGCCCGCCGCCGTCATCGGGGCGATTGCGCTCGGGGGCGCCGAGAAGGCCTCTGCTGCCGGGGGGGCTCCCCAGACAACAGGGCCGAACAACCTCGGCGACCTCATCAAGAGGATGGCCGGGGACCCCACCTTCGCTCGACAGGTCGTAGCCAACCCGAGACTTTTCCAACAGCAGTACAACCTGTCAAACAGGGCTGTCAGCTCGCTGAAGGGACTGTTCCCGGATGACTTCGCCGTGCTCGCGAACAAGGCGGCGAATCCCGACAGCTTCACGGCCGGGGCCTTGACGGTCGCGTCTCTGTCCCGCACCGACTTTCATGTCGACATAGCAAATGACGTTGTTGCCGACTCTTGTTACTATTTCGGATAGTCGCGGCAATGACCCGTTGGTCTTAATTTAAGCGACTCCCCAGAGAGCGGATCAACCAGTTCGGTCGAAGCATAAAGAAGGCTCCGGAGGCTCGGCCGGAGCCGCGAGGAGGGGGAAGCCTCCCGCCTGAGAGGGTGGTCCTCAAGCGCTACCCGGATTGACCTTGTCCATTGTCCTGAGTAGCGTGCCCCGGAACGCCTCACCTGGTGAATCGCTTAAAGCGATCTATTTCAATCCCTGATCCTGACGCCTCTATTTTCAGGACCCGGCGTGGGGCTTGAAACAACAGGCTTGGGTCTCCGAGTACCCCGGCGACTCATTGAGGTTCTGTGTCTCTGTTTCCAGTCCCGCGCCGGATTTTTTAAGCGGCGGCGGGGTGAAGGTCTATTCAACGGCGCTCGGCCCAGGGGGTGAGTTGTGCGCAAAGCTATAGGCATAGTACCGGCGGCGGGACACGGCAGCAGGCTCCGGCCTTTCCGCTACCCGAAGGAGCTCTTCCCCATCGGCTACGTGCGCGGGGAGGGCGGCGGCTCCGACGTGCAGCTGAAGGTCGTCTGTCAGTACGTGCTCGATTGCCTGGTCGATGCGTCAATCGATCAAGCCTACGTGGTCGTGAGCGACCACAAGTTCGAAGTCATCCGCTTCCTGTCCGACGGGCAGGAGTACGACATCAACCTCGCCTACTTATTTCAGAAGGAGATCAAAGGTCTGCCTTTCGCCATCGACTGCGCTTACCGCTGGGTGAGGGACGACGTGTCCGTGCTGGTCCTGCCCGACACGATACTTGAGCCGCGCGACTGCGTCCGGCAGGTCCTCGATTTCCTTTACGAGACGCAGGCCGATGTCGTCCTCGGGGTCTTCCCGACCACCCACCCTGAAGACCTCTGCGCCGTCCGGTTCGACTCGCGGGGGCGCGTGCACAGGCTCTACGACAAGGAAGAGAGCCACGGGGTCATGAACACGTGGGGGATGGCGGCCTGGTCCCCGATGTTCACGGAGTTTTTGCACCGGAGCCTTCAGGAGCATGCCGCGCGGCCGCACGCCCCGGACGAGGGCGAGCTTGCGCTCGCCGACATCTTCTCGAAGGCCCTGGAGTCGGGGCTGAGAGTGCTAGCTTGCGAGGTGGCGCGCGGGAAGTTCTGGGACATCGGGAAGAACTCGTCTCTGATCAAGGCGAGGCGGGAATTCGAAAGTCACACTCTCTAACCTCTCACTTGGGGACGAACTATGAAGAACATTCTATTCATCTCCGCCGGCTCGTTCGCCTTCGGCGAATCCGTGATGGCGTTAAACTTCGCCCGGAGCCTTCCCCCGTCGAAGTACCGGCCCTGCTTCATCGCCTCCCCCCTGAGCTCGGTGCTGCTCGACGATTACCCGGAGTTGAAGACGGTCAAGCTGATCAAGAACGCGCAGAAGATCAACCGCCTGATGGTCGTCGATTTCCTCGAACACTACCCGCCGGACCTGATCGTCCTGTGCGATTTCCTGACCTTCGATTTTTCGCAGCCCGAGTTCGGCATCACGCTCCAGATGCTGCGGGGCTACGACAAGCCCATCATCTCGCTCGACTCGTACGAGTGGGAGTCCGGAGACTTCACGCTCGACTTCTTCAGCGGGATCAACAAGCAGCTGCCCCGCATGCTCCTCCAGCTCGACGGCGCGTTGCGGCCCTGCCCTCTGAACAAGCCCGTCCCGGCGGGTGGGAGGGTCGCCTCGTACTCTTTCCTCCACCAGATTCAGGAGTGGTCGAACCGGGAAGCACGGCAGGTGCGCGAAGGCCTCGGCATCTCGCCCGACGATTTCGTGATCTTCTCGGCCTCGGCCGTGTGGCAGTCGCTCCGCCCGAAGAATAAGAGCGGCGGCCTGTTCGGGAACATAATCACCGAGCTTTTTTCCCAGTACATCTCCAAGCTCGACAGGCCCATCCACTGGATACGGGTCGGGCCGGAGCGGCAGCAGGACACGACCCGAAAGGGCCTAATCACCGAGCACAATTTCAGCTCCCTGCCGGAAAGCGATTTTGACAGGCTGCTCGCCGCGTCAGACCTTCTGATGACCAGCAACGTCGCCTCGACGACCCTGGCGAAGTGCATAAAGAATGGGAAGTCCGCACTGCTCCTGTACAGCTCGATACAGGCGAACGGCCCGGAAGACTTATCGAAGTACGGGGACGTGCGCATAAACGATTCGACCCTGAGGCTCATAGAGAATGCCTACCCCATTCAGCCATTCATGATGTTCCCCCTCGGCTGGTACAGGTTTCTCAAGCCCGTGATGTCGGACAACCCTTACCTCGACACGTTCTACAAGTCCGAGATTCTCGACGAGGAGAGAGTCATGTCGATCCTCGAAGAGTTGATCTCGAAGAAGAGGCCCGAGCTGTCGGGTCAGAGAGAGCAGTACACGAGCCTCCTTGAGGGGCTCCGCTCTCCGGGCGAGTGCCTGGAACATTTCATGGGTGTTTAGGCCGCGGCATCCGCGCGCGACGGCGAGTCGAATATTTATTGACGGAGGGAGCTATGAAGATACTGAGCGTTCATCTGACCGATCTGTGCAACGAGAAGTGCGTCTTCTGCGTCGTCGGCGTGCCGGAAATGGAGAGCGACACGATAATCCCTGAGAAAGTCCGGTGCACGCTTGAGGAGAACGCCGGGAGGGGCTACGAGGCCGTTAACCTTCACGGGGGCGAGCCGACCATCTTCAAGGGCTTCATCAAAACCCTAGAGCTGATCAAAGAGCTGGGCTACCCGAAGGTCTTCGTCCAGACCAACGGCCGGACCCTGAAGGACATGAATTTCGTCCGCAAGCTGCGCGACCTGAACGTCGAGCTGTTTATAGTCTCGATGCACGGGCATAATGCCGAGACTCATGACTCGCTCACGCGCACGAAGGGCGGGTTCAACGAGACCATCCAGGGCATCAAGAACGTCAAAGAAACTGGCGGGCTGGTCCGCACCAATTCCGTGATCGCAAAGCAGAACATATCCAAGCTACCCGACATCGTGGACACCATGCTCGACCTCGGCGTGGACCAGATAAACATATCCAACATGCACCCCGTCTACTCCGCCTACCTGCATTTCGAGCAGGTCACTCCGACAATCGAGGACACGATAAAATGGGTGCCGAAGGCGGTCGAGCGCGCCCTCGCGCGCAACGCCGAGGTCAGCCTTGAAGGCTTCCCGCTCTGCACGGTGCCGGGTTACGAAGCCTACCACCTCGAAAACGTCCGCAAGGACATGATCGACATGGAGTTCCGCGGCTGGTGGATCAACGACTACGACAGGTTCATGGACACCGTGTGCCGCGTCAAGGGCGACCCGTGCCGGGCCTGCGCCCACGACAAGGTTTGCGGAGGCGTTTATAAAGAGTACATCGAGAAGCGGGGTTGGTCCGAGTTCAGCCCCGTGCAGGCCCCCCTCGTGGTCCTGAAAAGCGCGAGGGTCGAGAGGAACGTGTTATGACTGCCCCTCTCACGAAATCGCCCGTGACATCGCTGACCTACTACCTGACGGAAGCCTGTAATCTGCGGTGCACCTACTGCTATCAGGAGAAGAACCCCAAGCGCTCGTCGGCCGAAGTGGGCAAAGCGGCCATCGATTTTCTCGTGAGAGAGTCGGGCGCGCGGAAGTCCATACACCTGCGGTTCTTCGGGGGCGAGCCGCTCCTTGAACTCGACCTGATAAAAGAGCTGGCGGCGTATGGGAGGGAGCAATCCTCGATGGCGGGCAAGCGGATTCGCTACGACATGATCTCCAACGGGACGCTGCTGACGCGGGAGACCGTCGATCTGCTCAGGGAGATGGGGGTCGAGGTGATATCGAGCGTGGATGGCTCCCGGAGCACGATGCAGGCGAACAGGCCGTTTTACAACATCAAAAAGAGTTTCGACGGCTACGACGAGAAGCTCAGCTACGCCTCGGCCTCGGGCGTGGCGAAGGTGGCCCGCATGACCGTCTCCCCGCACCAGTCGGACATCGTCGATGACATCAAACACATCCTCCGCCTCGGGTACGACTCAATCACGATAGCGCTCGCGACGAACGTGGACTGGAAGGAGGAGAACATCTCAAGCATCTATGACGGCATGGCCGGGTTCTACATCGACACGGCGCGAGGCGGCTCCATCCTGCCCTTGCAGCCCACGAACCAACTGCTGCTCGCGCGGCACGAGATCGAGAACGGGATGTATGAGCCGCCGAGCGGCGGCTTCTGCTCGGCGGGGAAAGACATGCTCGGCGTCACGGTGGACGGCGAATTGTACCCCTGTCACAGGTTCGTCCAACTCGGGACAGAGTTCAGGATCGGGGACGTGTTCACCGGCATAGAGAGTGATAAGAGGGAGCCTTTCCTGGGCGTGACGACCGCGACCCTGCACCATGAGATATGCCGCACGTGCCACGCGCTCCCCTACTGCCCCGGCTCCTGCATGGCCGCGAACCTCCCCGCCTCCGGGGACATGCTCTACCCCGAGGGGAGGCACTGCCTCGACCTGCGGGCGCACGTGAATGCCGTGGACCGAATATACGATTCCCTCATAGACGCCTGCGAGCCCTTCTCGTCGTTCATCGACAGGGCGTGGAGGCAGAAGCGGGCCGGGGTTCTGAGGTCGCTCATCTCGGAGTCTCTTGGCGAAGAATGACCATAAAGTAAGCCGCGTGGAGGATGACCCAATGATGCGCTTCAACTCAATCCTGTTCAACATAGTCGAGCAGTGCAACATAAGATGCCGCCACTGCGGCTACGCCGACTCGACCCGCGAAAAGGAGTGCGGGGACGACGAGTTGATCGACTGGGTGATTCAAGCCGTCGACTACGGCTTCCCCCAGATCATCTTCACGGGCGGCGAGCCCTTCCTCCGCTTCCCCCTGCTGAAGAGGGGCGTCGAGGCCGTCTACCTGCGCGGGGGGAGTTCGGGAATCTTCACGAATGCCCTGTGGGGCAAGACCCTCGAATCCGCCCGCGAGACTCTGAAGCAGCTCCCGGGGCTGACGCACCTCTACCTGAGTAGCGATGTTTACCACCTCGAATTCGTGCCTGCCCAATATATTTTGAACGTCATCGCCGTGGCGCGGGAGCTTTCGATCCCCACGGTCGTCATCTGCATCACCTACACTAGCGAGGAAGACAAGCGGGACATGACCGCCCTGTTCGAGGGCCAGGGCGATTACGTCAATTTCCATTACGGCAGGGTGATCCCTTCGCCGCAGGTCCACAGACTGGTCTCCGACGCTTACTCGTGCATGCACGAATTCGTCCCCGAAAACTTCCCCTCGCAATGTTTTCTCCACACGCCGCTAGTCAACCCGAACGGGACCCTGTCCACCTGCCACATCGGGAAGGTGGAGACGCACTTCGAGATCACTGAATCGCCGTATTACCTCGGCAACCTCAAAGAGGAGAAGCTCAGGGACATCTTCGCGCGGGCCGAGGAGAATTCCGCCTACCAGCTCCTGCGCGTTTACGGGCCGCAGGCCCTCGTCAAGATCGCCCTCGCGTCGGAGGCGGGCGACCGGCTGCGGGATGAAAAGTTCTCCTGCGAGTGCCACATGTGCTTCATGGTCATGAGGAACCCGGAGGTGGTGTCCGAGCTTCAGAAGCAGGCGTGCCTCGCGCCCGTGCAGAACAACATATTTTTGAAACGGGTCCTACAACTCGGGGACAAAGTTTAACGAGGCGGGTTATTCGGGTCATTTAATGGGCGTGAATGCGTCCCAGTCGTACGTGATGCCGACGGCCAGGCCCGTCTTCGGGGCCCTGTTCGACAGGCCGAAGATGCCGGCGGCATTCCACCGGACTCCGAGCGCGCGGAGCTGCGCGCCGAGCCTCATCTCGGAATAGTCCTCGGTCCCGAGCGGGGCCCTCCTCCGGGTCGAGTGGAAGCCGTTGATTTCGCCCAGCACGTTCAGGTTGTCGGAGACCGTGTAGATCCCCGCGAGGCCGTACATCAGCACGTCGTTCTGAGTGAATTCGTTGACCGGCGCTTCGAGTATGCCGATCCCGAGATTGCCGAACACGTTCAGCCTGTCATCCATAAACTTCTTCCCGGCCGTTATCATCCCGAAGAAGTTGGTCGTGTTCGTGCCGATGCCCCTGGTCTGGTCCGAGTTGGGCAACTGCATGCCGAAGCGGAACCCGACGGAGGGGCTCCTGCGCGCCTCGTTGCGAAGCTTCATCTTCATCCACACGGTCACGTCGCCCACGTCGTTCGTGTCCGCCGAGTTCGCCCCGAGCCTGAGCGGGACCGCGGACGGCCCGCGTTCATTGATCGAAAGCAGGTTGTAGATCGACCACTCGATCTGAAACTCCACGTTGGGCGACATCCCGAAACTTAGGCGAGTGTCGGCGAGCTTCGTCAAGTCCCCGCGCAGGCCGGAGAGGGGGAATTTCACGTCCTGAAGAAACTCGAAGCCCGACTCGATGCGCACGACCCCCGGCTTGATTATGTCAACGTCTTCCGTGAGCAGAGGCCTCTGCTGCGCCCGCGCGTCGGGCCCGAATGCCGCGCTCACGGCCGCGAGAAGGATCATCCTGAGGAGGGCCATTTTCTGGAGTCTTAAAAGCATTTCGGGTCTCCGGCTGCCGGGATCAGGGCTCCCCTGATCGTGCGGCGATTCTATGGATCGGCGGCCGGTTTGTCAATTCCGCGCGGGCGCGCTCCGCTTGACACACGGCGGAGATGCGTTAAAGTTAATGCCGCCATTTTAAATCCATAATTATATGGATGCCGAAGGTCCAGGATGTCCGCCCGCCGGCCCCCAGAGCGGAGTCCCTTTTATAGATTGATATCGGGTTGCGCAGGCAAGGAGATTTTGATGAGAGGGTTGACGCTCAGGGTTACATGTTTCCTGATTTTGTTTCTGGCAGTCTCGCTCGCGGGCTATCCCACATTCTCGGATTCGGGCGACGGAAAGGGCCTTCAACTGAAAGGGGCCGAAGCCGGCAGAAAAAGAGCATCTCTTTTCCCCGCCCGCGAGCCACTCTCTTATCGCAGCCCCGGAGCCTCGCACAAGATCGTGGTGCCTTCCGAAGAGAGGGCGCTTGAGCTTGAGCTGATCAACTCGGGCTCCGCCCGAAGGGTAAGAAATTACGGATCGTACAGTCTGCTCGAAGTAAGCTCGGAGGCGCTATCACGACTGGGGGCCCGCGCCCTCACTCGAGCCGCGCTCCGCGACGATTTCAACCTGATAAAGCTAAGGCGCGGCCAGATCGACACGACCGGCCCCGAGCCCGCAGTCAAAGAAGACCTGCGCCGGGCCGACGCCCCTGGGCGCTCTCTACACCTCGTTCAATTATCCGGCCCTCCCGTGCCGGAAACTCTCCGGGCGTTGAAGGCCACGGGGGCCAGAATCGTCTCTTACATCCCGAACAATACTTACCTGATCTGGGCCTCCGCCCCGCAAATATCCGCGGCCCGCGCGCTGCGTTCCGGCTCCGGGGTCGTTCAGTGGGACGGCCCATACCACCCGGCGTACAAGCTCGACCCCTCGTTCAAGCTCGACTCCGTAGAGCAGATTCCGGTGTCGATCAAGCTGGTGAGCGGGGTCGAATCGGCCGACTCCATCAAATTCATCGAGTCGATTTCGAAAGAGGTCCTGACCGAACCTTACGAATCATCCGGCGCGATTCACGCGGTCGTGCTGGTCGAGTCGTTCAGGCTCGCGGAGATCGCGAGGCTTCAGGATGTCGTCGGCGTCGAGCGGTGGGCCAGAGTCGAACTGAATGACGAGCGCGCCAACCAGATAGTCGCCGGCCCCCTCTTCATCGAGACCGTGAACAACAACTCGATAGGCAAGCCCGCGAGCCCCGGCTATCTCACCTTCCTCGCCCAGCACGGGCTGGATCAGCCGTTCGATTTCGCGGTCGATGTCGGCGATACGGGGTTCGACAGGGGCAGCAACCTGCCCGACGCCATCCACCCCGACTTCAAGGACACTCAGGGGCGCTCGCGCGTCGCGTACCTGCTCGATTACACGTCAGACTTCTTCAGGCATGGGGTCGATTCGGGGGTCCTGCCCCTGCACGACCCCATCGGCCACGGCACCCTGTGCGCCTCGATCATAGGCGGGCTCAACACCAACTCCGGCCCGGCCTTCAGAGACGGCGGCGGGTACCAGTTCGGCCTGGGGATGGCCCCGCAGGTAAGGATAGGCGTCTCGAAATTATTCAGAGATGATGACCTCTTCGTAAACCCTCCCTTCGTCAACGTGATGTCTTCGGCCTACCGAAGCGGCGCGCGGATATCGAGCAACAGCTGGGGCATCTGCGACACCTTCTTCGGCTTCTGCAACTTCTATAATGATGGCGCGGAAGTTTACGACTCCCTCGTGCGCGACGCGGACCCCGCGGAGCCCGGCAACCAGAGCATGGTGATCGTCTTCTCGGCGGGCAACGAGGGCAACGAGCTCCCCTTCGGCTCGGTCGGCATGCCCGGCACCGCGAAGAACGTCATCACGGTGGGCGGGAGCGAGAACGTCAACCCGACCAGCTTCGACCCGAGCGACGCCTGCGAAGTCGCGACGACGCTCACAGACAACGCGCTCGACCTGCTCTCTTTCTCGTCGCTCGGGCCGACCGTGGATGGCCGCGCCAAGCCGGACCTCGTCGCGCCCGGCACCAATATTTTAGGCGCGGTCTCGCAGGACTCTTTTTACGCCGGGAAGAGCGGCGAGGACGTGGACCTCTGCATCAAGTACTTCCCGATAGGGCAGACCCTCTACACGTGGTCCTCGGGGACGAGCTTCTCCGCGCCGGTCGTGGCCGGAGGCAGCGCGCTGGCATACCAGTGGCTGAAGATGAGGAACGGGGAGGCCCCATCCCCCGCCCTGGTCAAAGCCTTCATGCTCAACTCGACCACTTACATGACGGGCAGGCTCGGGAACGACAACCTTCCCGGCGCGCGGCAGGGCTGGGGGTTGCTGAACCTTTCGCGGATGTTCGAATCGACCGACCGCATCGTCTACGAAGAGTCTCCGTCGCGCACCTTCACGCAGAGCGGGGAGCAGCCCTTCGAGATAACCGGCACGATACCCGACCCCTCGAAGGAGTTCCGCGCGATGCTCGTGTGGACTGACCCGCCCGGAAACTCGGTCACGAACGCGCCCCTCGTGAATCAGCTAAATCTTGAGATCGTAATCAACGGGGTGGTCTACACGGCGAATAATTTCTCCGGTCAGTATTCGAACACGGGGAAGGCTCAGGATGTTCTGAATAACGTGCAGGGCGTCCGGTTGCCCGCCGGCACCAGCGGGGCTTTCGCCATCCGGGTCCGGCCCACGATAATCGCGGGGGACGGGGTGCCGGGCAACGGCGCGGAACTGGATCAGGACTTCGCGCTCGTCGTCACGAACGCCAGAGAGTCCGAGGTGCCGGTCTTCGCCCTCGACGAGGCCGAAGGGCTGACTCAGGGGGTGAGCGTGCGGCATTCGGATTCAACAATCGACGACTCGGTCGCTCCCGGCGAAGAGGTCTCCCTGTCCGTCCAGCTCAGGAACGTGTCGCGCTCGGCCGCGTCGCAGCCCGTCTCGGCGAGCCTGATCCTGAACGGGCAGGCGGGCGGGCAGGTCTCGTTCCCCGCAATCCCGTCGGGCGAGTCGGCGGCGAACCTCACGCCCTTCGTCCTCCGGGTCCCGAACGGTCTCAGGTGCGGCTCGATATTCGAAACCCGGCTGCGGCTAGACTCCGAGTTCGGCCCGGTCACCCTCCCGGTGCGCGTGCGGGTTGGTAAGGCGGGCCCCGAGAACGTGTCGCAAGTACTCCTCTTCGATAACCTGGACACGCAGAAAGTGAAGTGGAAGCTCAAGAGCGGCTTCAGCGTCTTCACGGGCACGGGGCACAGCGGCACGCAGTCTTACCGCGCGGTCGACAAGGGGCTGGACGACGATGACGACCAGTTGTCCACGATGACGATGAAAAAGACCGTGCTCATCCCGGCGAACGCGGGGCGCGTCCGGCTCAGTTTCTTTCACATCTTCCACTTCGACAGGGGCTTCGACGGGGGCGTCGCGGAGGTATCGACCGACAATGGCGCTACGTGGCAGGACCTCGGGTCGCGCGTGCTCGCGGGCGGGTACGACGGCAAGGTGACCGAGACATCGCTCAACCCTCTCGGGGACCGGCTGGCCTGGACTTCCAGAGGGACGCCGGGGGTCTTCTCGCAGGTGGTGATCGACCTGGATGACTTCGCGGGCCAGAGGGTCAAGCTCAGGTTCCTGGCGGGCTTCGACCTCGCGACGGGCGTGGACGACGGGTATCTGGGCTGGTTCATCGACGACATCAGGATAACGACCGACCTCTACGACTGCCGCTGAGGGGTGTGGAGGCCCGGCCCCGCGGGGCCGGGCTGTAGCTTTCATCTTATTAGAGACAGGCGTGATCTTTTATGGTAGTATCCCGTCTGGATTGGCTGTTTGCCCGGCTGACGACATCCGGATTCAAACTCATCTCTTGCAGAAAGCCCCTACACAAGCAGTAATTGAAACCTTGAGCGCGGCCCTCATCGCACTTCGAATTTGATTGCGGCCTGCCCGGCTCATTCGAATTTCCCTGCGAGTCCTCTCAGGATTCAGTTAAGTTTTCAGTGATTCGCGCTTTCTCTGGTCAAGGTTGCGCGCGTGAAAAGGAATGAGTTAGACTCGGCCCAAGCACATTGAAAACCCAAGCCACAAGCAAGATACTCAAGCGCCACGGCAGATTGAGGGAGAATTAGATGGCAAGCAAAATTTTACTCGCCGATGACAGCATCACCATCCAGAAGGTGGTCAACCTGACTTTTGCAGATGAAGGGATTGATGTCGTAGCCGTCAGCAACGGGGAGATGGCCGAGCGGAGGCTGGGCGAAATCAATCCGGACCTCGTTCTCGCGGACATCTTCATGCCCGGCAAGAACGGGTACGAGCTTTGCGAATTCATTAAACAGAGCCCTCAATTCCGAGACATACCGGTGATCCTGCTTGTCGGCGCGTTCGAGCCCTTCGATCAGGTCGAGGCCCGCAGAGTCCATGCGGACGCCCACCTGACCAAACCGTTCGAGTCGCGGACCCTTGTCGAGACCGTGCGCAAGCTGATCACGAGCAGCGGGAGGCCGATCACTACGCCTCTGGCTTCCCCCGCTCTGTCCGAAGAAGAGGTGGAAGAGTCGAAGCCTCTGGCGGGGACCGGGGGCGCGCCGGACACGCGGCCTCTCCCTCCCCCGAGCTTCAACATCGACCTTAACGCGATGAAGGACGACTGGTCCCAGTCCGAGACGCCGCAGAGGATGACCACCGCGCCTTTACCCGAGGCCGACTCGTCCGACCCGGCCTTTCCGCTCGACGCGAGCCCGCTCGACGACTCCTTCTTCGCGGACTCGCCCGGCGATCCGGGGCTTGAAATCCACGTAGGTTCGCCCGCGCAAGCCGACGATCACTCCTACACCTCGCCCCCCGCTTTTTCATCGGGGCGGACGGAGGGGGAGGGGCTGACCTTCGGAGAGGTTCCCGATTCTATAGATGACGACGCGGACCCGTTCAAAAACCTCTTCGGCTCGGAGGAGGGCGTTTCGACCGAAGCGCCGGCGAGTCAGCAGGGCGGCGGTCAGACGGAAGAGGATGACCAGTTCATGGTCGTCGATTTCGGCAGGGTCGAAACCCCGGACCAGAGGGATCGAAACGCGGTCTCGTTCGACATGAGCGTCGGGCAGGCCTCGGACCAGGGGCCCGGCGACACGTTTGAATTCACGTCCGACGCGCATGACGCGGACCTGAATCATGCCCCGGCGGCCTCAATCGACCCGAACCACGTCTCCCCTTCCTTCGATCCGGGAACGGGCGAGTTTGACATGCCCGACTCCGGCCTCAGCTTCGTCGACCAGCCGACAGATGAGGCTTCATCCGGAACGATCTTCGCCGTTGATGATCCGCTCGGGGACGTATTGATGGACGCGGGCGCCGAAGAGCCCGCACAGCCTGAGAGTCAGGCGGCCCCGGAAACTGTCGAGTTCCCCGTCGAGCAATTCGAGCAATCCGCCGACCCTCTGAACATCGAAGTCGCTCCGCCCGCGCCCGAGCCTTCCGCTTACTCGTGGGCTCAGGACCTCGACCTCCCCGCAGCGAGCTCCGGCGGCGTGGGAGAAGAGGCCTTCGCGGCGGGCGAGGTGATCGACCCCGGCCCGCTCCCCGAGGCCGCGCCCGAATGGGAGGAGACGGTAAGAGGGTTTGAGTTCAGCGACTCAAGCTTCCACCCGATAGACGAGGACGAGACGGAGCCGGTCCGGCGGGCGGAGGATTCTTTCACGACCTCTTCGATGTGGTCGGGGCAGGAGGCTCTCACGGCCCCGATTGACATCGAAGCTACCGCCGTGGAGGAGCCCGCGGCCGCATCGGAAGAGAGGGCCGAGCCCGAGGAAGAGGCGCGGGGCTCCGCGGTCTCATTCTCTCCCGGAGGGCGCGCGCCGCAGGCCGAGAGGCCGCAACCGGGCGGGCTTGAGCTGTCGCCCGCCGTGATAGACGAGATCGTCCGCAGGGTGGTCGCGGAGATGAGCGAGTCGGTCGTGAGGGAGATCGCCTGGGAAGTCGTACCCGACTGCGTCGAGCGGGTGATCGAAAACTTGACTAAGGAATCGCTCTCGAAGAACCACTAAATAACCGCGAAAAGAACGGTCCGTAATTAGCCGAGGGATTGAGAGGTTGACCGAAGCCTCTTAATCCCTTTTAATTATTGGTCTGTTCGCAGGCCGGATTTTTGCCGGGTTAATACATAAGGCGATAGTAACCATATGACCGAAATTCCGAAAGCGTACGAGCCTCGCGAAAGCGAGCAGAAGTGGTATTCCTTCTGGAGCTCACACGGCTATTTCAAGCCGGGGGGCGAAGGCCCTAAGTACACGATAACCATCCCTCCGCCCAACGTCACCGGCTCGCTTCACATCGGGCATGCCCTCTGCTATTCGATCCACGACGTGCTGGTCAGGTGGAAGCGCATGCAGGGGTTCGACACCCTCTGCGTTCCGGGCATGGACCACGCGGGCATCGCGACGCAGAACGTGGTCGAGAAGCAGCTCAGGAAAGAGGGCGTCAGCCGCCACGACCTCGGGCGCGAGAAGTTCCTCGAACGGACATGGCAGTTCGTGAACGAGTATGGGGGCGTGATCATCGGGCAGCTTCAGAAGCTCGGCTGCTCTTTCGACTGGGACCGCACGCGCTTCACCCTGGACGAAGGGTACGTCGACGCCGTGCTCGAATGCTTCGTGCGCTGGTGGGAGGAGGACCTGATCTACAAGGGCGCGAGGGTGATCAACTGGTGCCCGCGCTGCCTGACGGCCATCTCCGACATCGAAGTCGAGCACGAAGACAGGCCCGCGAAGCTCTATCACATCCGGTACCCTCTGAAGGACGGCTCCGGCTACGTCGTCGTGGCCACGACCCGGCCGGAGACCATGCTCGGGGACACCGCGGTCGCCGCGAACCCGGAGGACGAAAGGTATAAGGCGTTGTTCGGCGCGGTGCTGACGCTGCCTCTGGCCGGCAGGGAGATCCCCCTGATCGCCGACGATTACGCGAGGCCGGAATTCGGGAGCGGCGCGGTCAAGGTCACCCCCTCGCACGACCTGAACGACTTCGAAGCGGGGCTGCGACACAACCTGCCCCAGATAAACGTGATCGACGGGAGCGGCCGGATGACGGAGGCCGCCGGCGCGCGTTACGCTGGCCTCGACCGTTACGAGGCGCGCACGAAGGTCGTGGAAGACCTTCAGGCGCAGAGCCTGATAGAGAAGATCGAGGACTACACGGTGCCGACCGCGCTCTGCGCCCGCTGCGGGACCGTGATCGAGCCCCTGCTTTCGGAGCAGTGGTTCGTCCGGATGAAAGAGCTGGCGAAGCCCGCGATTGATGCCGTTAAGGGAGGGCGCGTCAAGTTCGTCCCCGAGCGCTACGAGCGGACCTACCTCGACTGGATGGAGAACATTCGGGACTGGACCATATCCCGGCAGTTGTGGTGGGGCCATCGAATCCCCGTGTGGGTCACGGAAGACGGCGATTACATCGTCGCGCGCGACGAGGCCGAGGCGCTCGAAAAGGCGAAGGGCAGGCCGATCACTCAGGACGAAGACGTGCTCGACACGTGGTTCTCTTCGATGCTGTGGCCGTTCGCCGTGCTCGGGTGGCCCAAGCAGACCGAAGACCTCGAAAAGTATTACCCGACCTCCGTGCTGATCACCGCGCGCGACATCATTTACCTTTGGGTCTCGCGCATGATCTTCTCCGGCATCTACTTCAATCAGGAGGTCCCCTTCGACGACGTTTACATCTACGCGACCGTGCTGGACGAGCAGGGTAAGCGGATGAGCAAAAGTCTGGGGACCGG
Organism: Blastocatellia bacterium; assembly: GCA_035634255.1. Classification (GTDB taxonomy): domain Bacteria; phylum Acidobacteriota; class Blastocatellia; order UBA7656; family UBA7656; genus DATLMR01. The sequence continues at coordinate 4,676 of DASQDI010000153.1, read as the reverse complement.
CATAGACCCGCTTGAGATAATCGACCTGTACGGGGCCGACGCGCTCCGCTTCGCCCTGCTCGTGCGCGCCGCGCGCGGGCAGGACATCCGGTTCTCTTACGTCGAGAACGGCAGGCAGAAGCAGGTGGAAGAGGCCCGCAATTTCGCGAACAAGATATGGAATGCCTCCCGCTTCGTCCTGATGAATCTGGGCGAGGGCGTCTCGAAGACCGAAGCGAATTGGGTGCCCTCGGACCGCCTCGCCGACCGGTGGATTCTCGCGGAACTGAACGCGACCATCGATCAGGTGACTCGCGCGCTCGAAGAGTACAAACTCAACGAAGTGGCCCAGACGCTCTACCACTTCTTCTGGGACGACTTCTGCGACTGGTACATCGAGCTGTCCAAGTCTCTCGTCACTTCCCCCGAAGACACCGAAGAGGCGCGCGCGGCCCGCGGCCGGATCGCCTACGTTCTGGAGACCAGCCTGCGGCTGCTCCACCCTCTGATGCCCTACCTCACCGAAGAGATATGGCAGCGCCTCCCCCACGAAGGCGAGTCGATCATGGTGGCGAGCTGGCCCGCGCCGGACGAATCGCAAAACGACGAGCAGGCGCGCGAGCAGATGCAGACCCTGATCGCCCTGATAACCAAAGTCCGCAACATCAGGTCGGAGATGAACATCCCCGCTTCGAGCAGGCTGAGCCTGCACCTGGGCACCCAGGACACGTCCGCGCGCTCCTTGATCGACGAGAACTCGGACCAGATAAAGCGTCTGGCCAGAGTCGGGGAGATCACCGTCTCCGACAGGCTCTCCGCCCGCAAAGGCGAGGCGCGCGACATAGTCTACGGCATCGAAATATCGGTGCCCCTCGAAGGGCTCATCGACATCGGGAAAGAGCGCGAGAGGATCGGCAAGGAACTCGGCAAGAAGGAGAACGAGGCGCGAGGGCTCGCCGCGCGGCTCGACAACGACTCCTTCCGCGAGCGCGCGCCGCAGGAGGTCGTGCAGCAGGCCCGCCAGCGCCACGACGAGCTGATCGCCGAAATCGAGAAGCTGAGGGTCACGCTCAGCTCGCTCGGGGATGAATGACCGCGACGTGAGAGTCTAGGGGCCTTCTCTCGACCCCCTCCTGACTTTCGAAAGAGTTACCGATGACCATTTCTTTTATGGAGCTGGACCCCGGAATAATCTTCTCCTACGCTTCGGACCTCCTGAAGGAGGACCTCGGCCGCGGCGACATAACGACGCAGGCGGTCGTGCGCGGCGGGGCGCGGGGCCGGGGGCGATTCCTCGCGAAGCAGGACTTCGTGCTCTGCGGCCTTGAGCTCGCCGAAGCCGTCTTCGCGTCTCTCGACGGCAGCATCCAGATCGAGTCCCGCGTCTACGACGGGGAGATCATCACGAAGGGCGCGGAGTTCGCCACGGTCGAAGGCCCGGCCTCGGTCCTGCTCTCGGGCGAGCGGACCGCCCTGAACCTGTTGCAGCGGATGTCGGGCGTGGCCACGCTCACCAAAAGTTACGTCGATAAGATCGCGGGCACGGGGGCGAGGATCGTCGACACCAGAAAGACGACTCCCGGCCTGCGCGTGCTCGAAAAGTACGCCGTGACCGTCGGCGGGGGGTTCAATCACCGCTTCGGGCTCGACGACGGGGTGCTGATCAAAGACAACCACATAACCCTCGCGGGCGGGGTGAAGAGGGCCGTCGAACTCGCCAGGAGGGCCGTGCCTCACCTGATGAAGGTCGAAGTAGAGGTCTCGAATATGGCCCAGTTGAAAGACGCGTTGAGCGCGGGGGCGGACGTGGTGCTGCTCGACAACATGAAGCCCGACGACATTCGCGCCTGCGTCCGGCTCGCGAGGGAGGAGGCCCCCGGCACGATGGTCGAAGTGTCCGGGGGCGTCAACCTCGACACGGTGCGCGAGCTGGCCGAGTGCGGGCCGGACCTCATCTCCGTCGGGGCGGTCACGCATTCGGCGACCTCGGTCGATATCAGCATGAAGATCACGGCGCTTTAGCGGTCGCGGCCCGCGCGGATAAAATCTCTTTTTGTTTCCGATTTCGAGTTATATACTCTGGGCTTGCTCGCGGGTTAAGGCGAAGATTAAAGACTGAAGCATAGGCCAAAATCATATGACTATGAGCGCCAGCACCAAGCGCCTCAAATACGACCGGGCTGAAGTTAATGAAGACGCCGGCGACCGATGCCGGGTAGAGGTGACGTTCAGCTTCGCCGAGCGCAAGATAAAGGCGAGCGGGACGGCCGAAGGCGGCGATGGGGGTGCCTTGAAAGCGGCTGCCCTGGCCACTCTCACGGCGGTCGAAGAGGCCGTCGAGAGGCGCTTCTACTGCAATCTGGCCGACATCGACCACGTGAACGCTCTGGGGAAGGACCTGATAGCCGTCCTGGTGAACGTCGATTTCGAGGGCAAGCAGGTGCAGGTGTTCGGCAGTTGCCAGATCACCGGAAGCGAGATCGACGCGGCGGTCAAGGCGGCGCTCAACGCGACCAACCGCTTCATCGAGCTGTCCACCCGGTCCTGATCCGGGAGTCGAACACCCCTTTCGCCCACGCGCCCGACCCGGTTTTTAGAAGATGGCAAAGCTCGGCTCAGAAGTTCTCCATTTCGACTCCCTCCCTTCCACCAATGACCGCGCGCGCGACATGGCGTTGGCAGGCTCGGCCGAAGGGACTGCCATCGTAGCCGCGCGGCAGACCTCCGGGCGGGGCAGGATGGGCCGCTCGTGGTCGTCGCCGGCGGGCGAGGGGCTCTACCTGTCGGTCATCCTCAGGCCGCAGGTCAGGCCCGCGGAGGCTCAGGTCATCACTCTGGCCGCGGCCGTCGCCGTCTGCGAAACTCTCGCGGAAGATTTCGGCGCGCGCGCGGACATCAAGTGGCCGAACGACGTGCTCGTCGGGGGGCGCAAGATATGCGGCATCCTCGTCGAATCGGCCATCGAAGGCGACTTCGTCCAGTACGCCATTCTCGGGATCGGCGTTAACCTCAGGCAGACGGGGTTCCCGGAAGAGATCCGCTCGACCGCGACTTCCCTGCTGATCGAGACGGGTAAGAGCGTCCCGCCCGACGAGGTGCTGGAGCCTCTGTTTGAGAGGCTCGACCTCCGTTACCGCCAGTCGCTCGAAGACCCGGGCGCGGTGGTGCGCAGGTGGGAGGAGCTTTCAAGCTGCGCGCGCGGCTGCCGCGTGCGGGTCACATCTTTCGATTCCATAATCGAAGGCACCACGCGCGGGCTGTCGGAGGGGGGCGGCCTCCTGATCGAGGTGAGCGACGGCGAGACCCGAGAGATCGTCTCCGGCGAGGTGAGCCTGACGATGGCTTGACGGTTGCCTGATGAGGGTTTGCCGGGAGTTGGGATTTAAGATTCGCGGTGGTTCAGGAGAGGCGCTATGCTGCTCGTTCTCGACGTTGGAAATACGAATACGACCCTCGGCCTCTACGAAGGGGCCGAACTGAAACATAGCTGGAGGCTGACGAGCGAGCGCCAGCGCACGGTCGACGAGTACGGCATCATGTGCCTCACGCTCCTGCAACTCGCGGGGCTGCGTTCGGGCTCGATAACGGAGATCGTGATCTCTTCGGTCGTCCCGCCCCTCGACTTCACTCTGAACAAGATGTCCGAAGTCTATTTCGGCATCAAGCCCCTCTTCATCGATTCGAGGAACGCAGGCATGCCCGTGCTCTACGACGACCCGCAGGAGGTCGGCCCGGATCGGATAGTGAACGCGGTCGCGGCCTTCGACAAGTACGGAGGCCCGTGCGTGGTCGTCGATTTCGGGACCGCCACCACGTTCGACGTGATCTCTTCGGCCGGGGAGTATCTCGGCGGTATCATCTGCCCCGGCATTCAAATCTCGGCCGACGCCCTCTTCCAGCGCGCGGCGCGCCTCCGCCGCATAGACATCCGCCAGCCCGAGCGCGTCATCGGCACCAACACCACCGCGAGCGTTCAGTCCGGCCTCTACTACGGCAATGTCGGGCAGGTCGATGGGGTGATCGAGCAGGTGATCCGGGAGCTCGGGGAGCCGCCGAGGGTCATAGCGACGGGCGGGCTCGCCCCCCTCATCAGCAAAAGCTCGCGCTACATCGAAGCCGTGGAGAACGACCTGACCCTCGAAGGGATGAGGATTATTTATGAGCGGCAGGCGGGAGGGCGGTCACAGGGGTAAGAATCCTTACCTTTTTCAGCGGCGGTTATAACCTTGATATTCGCCAGCTTCGGCCTGTTTGATTATCTCGCTGACGGTCTTCTCGACTAGACGCCCGGCGTCGCAAACGTTGCAGTAACGCCGGTCATCAAAGAAAGCGAACTCGCTCCAATGATATACAATGCCGGTCCCATGACATTCCAGGCATGTCATCGATTCCTTGCCTTCTCTAATGATCACGTCCATCACCGCGATCATCGCTAGGATCGCGGCCTCCGTTTTTCCTATTTTCTGCCTAGCGTTTTAGCTATCCGCATAATAGACTAACCCGATACTACGGCAGGAGGACATCAATGTCAAAGAGTATTTTTGACAGCCCGGATAGTATAATTGGCACAAAAGAAGAGTTGAGCCAGTACGTAAAGCGGGTGATGAGGGAGAAGGGGCTATCGCTCAGGGATGTCCAGAAGGGCTCGGGGGACCGGATCACGCAGGGGTACGTGGGGGCCATAGTCAAGGGCGCGT
>DASQDI010000152.1:0-119627 GCA_035634255.1 Blastocatellia bacterium | reverse complement strand
CCGGAGCGTATGGCTCCGGCTTGCCGCGGGTTATTACTTGCCGCCGCCCGCCTTCACCTGCTGCGCGGTCTGGGCACTCTTCTGATCCTTGGCCTTGCTCTTGTCCGCGGCCTTGTCGGGCACGGCCGCGCGCTGCGTCGCCGGATTATTCGGAGCGCCGGGCTCGACCGAGCTGCGCTGCGGGCCGAAGGTCCTCGGGCCGAGGGTGCCGTCGCCCCTGACTATGCGCGGGGTGATGAAGAACAGGATCTCGTCGGAGTCACGGCGCATCGACTTGCGCTTGAACAGCTCTCCGACCAGAGGCACCCTCGAAAGTCCGGGCGTCCGGTTGAGGGTCTGCCCCTCGCTGTCGATGTTGATGCCGCCCATGACGGTTGTGCCCCCGTCCTGCACGCGCACGATTGATTGGGCCGACTGGGTGTTGATGCCGGGCGTGCCGTTGTTGAACTGGCCCGCCAGGGCGAAGTTCACCGTGTTGTTTTCCGCGACGACGTGCATCAACACTTCGCCCGTCTCTTCGATTATCTGCGGAGTTATTTCGAGCCGAAGGGCCGCCGTGACGAAGGTCGTCGTGATCGTATTGTTGGAGACGGTCTGCACGGGTATCTGCACGCCGTTGACGATCTCGGCCGTCTGGTTGTCCTGCGCGGTTATACGCGGGCTGGCGATGGTGCGAATCTGCCCCTTCGTCTCAGACGCGGAGATGGCGAGCGACAGAAGGCCCGTGCCGATTGCCCCGGTGGTCAGGCTGAGCACCGTGTTGGCCACGCCCGCGCGGAGGGCGTTGCTGGCGAACGGCCCGACGAGGTTGGGGCCGAGCCCCGCAGAAGCGCCCGAGCCCGAGCCCGAGCCCGAACCGGAGCCGGAGCCTGAACCCGAGCCGCTCCCGGACCCGCTCCCGGAGCCGCTTCCAGAGCCGGAGCCGTTGCCGCCCGGCGTGAAGGCGTTCCCGGTGAGCTGCACGGGCGTCGTCTCGAATAAGCCTGCGGAACCCCTGCCGCGGTTGACCGCCGCGCCCGCAAGCTCCGCGCCGATGTCGCGCAGGAAGTTGCGGCTCGCGATCACGATGCGCGCCTCGATCTCGACCTGAGGCTCGGGCCTGTCGAGCAGCCCGATTATGTTCTCGACCGCATGAACGTACTCCGGCAGGTCTGTGATGATGAGGCTGTTCGTGCGCGAATCCATCTCGATGCGACCGCGCGGGCTCAGTCGGCTGCTCGCTATCGCGAGGAGTCCGCTCTTCGAGCCGTCGCCGCCTGCCCCGCCCCCGCTGCTCCCGCCGCTGCGGCCCGACCCGGTCGACCCGAGCGACCCGGCGGCCCTCGCGTATTTCAACTGGAGGATTTTTGTGGTCAGAGGGATCTGCTTGGCCTCTTCTTCCCTGAGCTGGCGCTGCTGCTCCTGCTCCTCCTTAACCGCCGTGAGCGTCGCTATGCGGATGATGCGGCCGTTGCTCTCGCAGACCGCGCCGAGCCTGTTCGCGCGCAGGACCGACTCGATCACCTGGTTCCAGGGTATGTCGGTCACCCGTATGTCGACCGGCACGGCCCCGACCGATTTATCCACTATGAAATTGACCCCGTGCTCCTGCGAGATGAACCTGAGCATGTCGCGCACGTCCACGCCCGCGCGGAGGTCGAAGCTGATGAGGCCGCCCGAGTAGCCGGGATCGCAGAAGGCGAGCTCGGCCCTCTGCCTCGCGTTCGGGGAGGTCACCACGCCCGGCGGGACGGAGTTGGGCCTCTGCACGTCCATAGCGCTGCGGGTGTAAGCCGCGCCGCCCGGCACGCCCGCCGCCTCTTTGACCGGACTGCCGGAGCCGGAAGGCTGACCGGAGGAGATCGGCAGCCTCGGATTCGGCTGGGCCGTCACCCTTGGAGGGGCGCTCGACTGTCCCGCGCCCACCGAAGGCTTCCCGGCCTGCGCGATAAGGTCGGCGGAATCATTCGGGTTTACCGGCTTCGCGACCTCGCTCTGATTCTCGACCCTCTGCCCGGCGACTCTGACCTCGGGGTTGAGCGAGGCGGGCTGCTGGGCGACCACGTTCGCGAGAGGCTTGCCCGTGTTTATGTTCTGAGGCTCGGCCCTCGACGTCTGGACGTTACCGACGAGGATCGTAATCGAAGAGCCTTCGCGGACCACGCGGTAAGGAACTTTCGTCTTCGTATCGACCACGATGCGAACCACGTCGGGCGCGGGCTGGCCCACGCGCACGCGGTCAATCGGGCCCGCCGTCACAGGAATGATTCTGTTGCCGAATGACGAGCGGACGCCCGTCACGTCGATGACGATGCGCCAGGGGTCGGAGAGGACGAAGTCCTTGAACTGAGTCGTCCCGTCCGAATCGATGGTGATGCGGACGCCTCCGTCGGCGGCCTCGGGCCGCACGGAGCGGATCATGGTCGCGGGCCTCATCTGAGAAGGCTTCGCCTGTTGGACGTTCTGGGCATTGCTGTTCGCGGCGCTCTCGCCGCCGGCCGGGGCGGTCGGATTAATCGAAGAGGGGTTCCGCGCGCTGACGGGCGTGGGGTAGACATAGACGCCGGGGGCGGAGCTGTCGGCCGCGGCCCTCGCATCTTTCGCTGGCTTCGGCGTCGCCTCTTCCTGCTTCGCGAGCCGCTCGGGCGCGAGCTCGATCACGAGCGTGTTCCCCCTGACCGATGACATGTCGCGCACTTCCTGACGCGCGACGACCTCGACCCTCGTAACCGTCCGGCCCTGAGCGCTCCCCGCCATGCCGGACCTGCGCACCTTGATGGATTCGATGAGCGGATTCATGACCGCGTACTCGGGCGCGAGCTGAGAGCCTTCGCCGCCCGGCAGGTCGATCACGACCGACCGCTCGGTCGGGCGGAGTATGGTGTAGAGAGGAGGAGCGCTGGACTCGATGGAAATGCGCGTGAGCGCTCCCGCGACCTCATGCTTGAGCCCCACCACGGTGAACGCCCGGCCGTCAGAGCCGGGCTTTGCTGCCGCGCTCGGTCTTGCGAATGTCAATCCGTTGCTTACGAGCGCGAGTAGCGCCAGTGTTACGACAAGCCTCCTAGCGATCATCATTTTAATCTCCCCTCTCTATTGAAACTGAAGCCTTCGCAGTCAATCATGGTTCCTGCGCCTGCCTCACCCCGCTTCTAATCTTCCACTCAATCTCTTAAATTCGAGAGATTCCGGGCCCGAAATCTCGCCCCGGAATCTTCGCATTTCCCACTCGCATCATTTGCCACTCGGCACGGAGGGCGCTTTGGCGACTACGCGCTCCTGTGCGGTCTGTTTGCCGTTCACCTCCATGTAGGAGGTTTCGCGGAACATAACTTTAGCCCCGCCCGATTCCGCGTCGTCCCCGTCGATGCGCACGACCTCCCCGTTGTAGCAGCGCGCCCCGTTGCGTATGAAGAACATCGTGCCGGTCGGCTGCGCCTTCACGAAGGCCCCGAAGCCGCGCTGGTCGCGGAATATGCCCGTGATGTCCAGCTCGCTCACGAGGTACTGGGAGACCGGGTCGGGGTCTGGGAGGTCGCGGGCCTGCGCCATGTCGACCTTCTGGCGGAACTCCGCGCGGCGCACGTCGAGCGGAGGGAAGCCGAGTAGGCGCGGGGCCTTGGCCTTCGCGGTCCCCGGCTTGGGCTTGATGACTTTCTTGAACGGGTCGCGCCCCGCGGGCTTGTATGGGCGGATGCTGTCGGCGGTCGGGCCGAGGTATTCGTTGTTCGGGCGCGGCTGGTTGCTCTGCTGCCTGTCCGGCTCGTTGGCGTAGGCCGGGCCTTGCGCTAAGGCGGCCGACAGGGCGAGCAGGGCGGCCAGGGCGCGGGCCCTTCGGACCCGAGCGGGGCAGAGAGAGCGCGGCGAATTCTTGTCCCACGCGAAGATCGCGCGCAGCATTTCCTTGATCGAGCTTGCTATCATAACGTCACCCCGCTACTTCTGCTTTTTCGCCTTCTTATCGTCGTCGGCCGGCGACTCGGGCTTCTTGGAGGTTAATTTTTCCAGGTTCTCCGGGGTGATGTAGTAGGCCGTCACCACGAAGGATGCGTTGATCGAGCGACCGTGTTCCTGAGCGCCATCTTCGGCCTGTTTTATGTCGACCTCGGCCACGCTCAATATACGCTTGTAGAACCCGAGCTGCGAGAAGAACTGGCCGAGGCTGTCGTAAGAGCCGCTCACCTGGACCAGGATCTTCTGGGCCGTGTAGAACTCCGACGGGTCGGGCTTGTTCTGGGCGAACTGCCTCAGTTCGAGCTTCTGCGCGCGCATGAAATCTTTAATGTTCTCGTACACGCGGGAGATCTCGATCTGGTCGGGCAGCAGGTCCCGCAGGCGGTCCATCTCTTCGCGCTTCTGCCTGAGCGTCTCTTCGGTGGCGGCGAGGTTCTGCCGGATGATGCTCGCCTGCGCGTTCTTCGCCTTCAGATTCTCCACCTGCTCCTGGATCTTGACCGTCTCCGCGCGCGTGTCGCTGTAGAGCAGGGTGTCGGCGGTGAATATCAAAAGGATGACCAGCACCAGGAGCAACCCCATCTGGTAGTACCAGGGCAGGCGACCGAAGAAGCTGCCGGATTCCTCCGCCCCTTTCATCACTGATGTCATCGATGCTGCCATAATGTCTCCTTCACTTGCCCTTGGACGCCGCGTCCTGACCGCTCTCGGCTTCGGCGCGCGGCTTGTTGTAGTCGCAGTCGATTGTGAAGTCGAAGACGCGCACGGCTTCGGGCGTCTCGTCTTTCTTGTCGGACTCGCCCTGCTTGATCTCCTTACCGTCGACCGAAAGCATGAGGTTGGAGAAGAGGCCGTTCGAGAATTCGAGCTGCTTGACGAAATCGGCTATGACCTGCTGGTTGAGCGAGCTGCCCTTGACCTGAAGGCGCGTGCCCTTCTGCACGACGCTGATGAGCTTGAAGTCCGCCTGCCCGCCCGGCATGCGCTCGTTGATCGCGGACATCATGGCCACCGGCCCCTTCTGTTCCGCGCGGAGCTGCTTGATCACCTTGATGCGCTCTTCGACCTGTTTAAGCTCGGCCTCCAGCTCGTTCTTGCGCTTTATGTCGGCTTCGAGCTTCTTGGCCTCCTCCTGCTCCCGTTCGAGCTCGGACTGGGCTTCGGCGTGCGCGTTGTTGGTCCAGAGGTGGTCCGCGCCGACGGCGATGGCCAGTATGAGCAGGGCGCTCGCGAGCATGAATATCTGCTGGCCGCGTCGCGCGACCACCTTGGTCTTCTGGATCGAGACTCGCTGTTCGGCGGTCCCTTCGAGTAGGTTGACTCTGATCATTTCGCCACCTCCGCCACCCGAATCGCGAGCCCGACGGCCACGGCCATGTTCGGCGACAGCTCCCTCATGTACTCCTCGTCGAACCGCTTGTGGTCTAGCTTGATCGAGCGGAACGAGTCGAACCGCTCGACGGGCATCTGGAATTTGTCCGAGAGGTAGTCGGTCAGGTGCGCGACCTTCGACGAGCCGCCCGCTATCAACATCCGGTCTATCGCCGGCGATTCGACCGCGGTGGAGCGGAAGAAGTCGAGCGTGCGGTGTATCTCCTGCCCGAGCATCTCCGACACCGAGTGGAGCGCGGGCTCGGCCTGTTCTACGGGCACGCTCATGTTGAACTCGCCCCCGCGCTTGACGGCCTCCGCCTGCTCGAAGGTCAGGTCGAGCTCTTTCTGGAGCAGGTCCGTGTACTGGTTGCCGCCCGCGGAGATGTCGCGCGTGAAGATCGAAGTGACCCCGCGCACGATGTTGATCGTCATGACGGAGGCCCCGATGTCGAGCAGGGCGACCGTCTGCGACGGCGTGGGGTGGTAGTTCGCCTCGTAGGCGTTCTGGAGCGCGAAGGCGTCGACGTCGACGATGACCGGCTGCTTGCCCGCCTGCGAGATGACCTGCGTGAACTGCGCGATCTTATCGCGCTTGCAGGCGACCAGCAGCACTTCCATGTTCTGGCCCGTGTGGTCGTAGCCGATGACTTCGTGGTAGAGGTTCACGTCGTTGATGTCGAAAGGGATGTACTGCTCCGCCTCCCAATGGATCTGCTCGTCCAGTTCTTCCTCGGGCATGGCCGGGAGGGTTATCTTCTTCACGATCACGGCGTGGCCGGAGAGCGAGGTCGCGATCTGGTTGGTCTTGATATTCTGCTCGCTCCAGATGCGGTTGATGCAGTCGCTCACGTGATTGAGATCGATGATGTGGCCGTCGACTATGGTGTCGGACTGAAGATTCTGGTGGGCGATGTGGACCAGCTCGAAGCCTCCCCGAACCTGCTTCATCTCGACGGCTTTCAACGCGCTGGAGCCGATGTCGAGCCCGACGATGCTTCTATTCTTTTTCCCAAACATATGATCCCCCGGAAGGACTTTGATCCGAATCTAAGACGGGGCCGCGAATCGACGACCGGCGGTCTAGAATCGAGTCGCAGGGGCAGACTTGAATCAAGGACGACGAGAAGATAGCTGAGAGCTTGAGGGAGCTGATCCGGGGGCCGGGTTCCGAGGCGAGAAGACTGTAGACACGACTGCTGAAGATCACTTCGGTAACCAGACATTCTTCGAGGGGTTCGAGCAGGAACCGACCCCGAAGACCACGGCTTTGCGACCCAGGATCACTCCTGGTGTGCCATTTCGGTGCTTCAGTCTTCACAACCGATCAAACATCTAAGCGACACTTTTGCCGCCGACGCCAGTTCTACCATCGGCCCTCACCTATGTCAACACTATTTTTTTTGCACTTTTTTCGGCGCTTCCCATTACCCGTTCGGGCGGGAGGCCCCGCCCCTCCGGCCCCGGTTCGCCCGGTTATTCGGCGGTTTATTAACAAACGTGCGCCGGGCGGAGCGAAGGCCGGGCGCGGCGGGCCGGGCCGATTTCTACAACGTTTGACTCGCCGTGTGGCATCAAATAAAATTCTAAATCGGTATTCTTAGCAACTTGAAGGCTGGATGTGACCGTATCCTAATCGAGTCTATATCGAAGCCTGTTGCCAAGGGAACGCGCGGGCCTGCGGGTCGCGGGCCTGAGGTCAGCAGGCTCATTGTTTTAATCGCCCCGGCGTAAAACGCGGGCGGCCCCCGGCCGGGGGCGGGGGACCCAACTAGAGAAACCTATGACTGCTATATTCAATAAAGTCGCAACCAAGGTGTTCGGCAGCGCCAACGAGAGGCTGATCAAGCGCCTCTGGCCTCTGGTACACGAGATCAACGCGCTCGAGCCGGAGGTGGAGAAGCTCTCCGACGAGGAGCTGCGCGCGCGCACGGAAAAGTTCCGCGAGCTGGTGAACCGCCGCGTGGAGGCGGCCGACATATCGGGCGACACGCTGGAGGAACGGCAGAAGGCCCTGCGCGCGGTGATCGACGAGGTGCTCGACGAGATACTGGTCGAGGCCTTCGCCGTCGTCCGCGAGGCCTCGCGCCGCTCCACGGGGATGCGCCACTTCGACGTTCAGCTCATAGGCGGCATGGTCTTGCACCGCGGGATGATCGCGGAGATGAAGACCGGGGAAGGCAAGACGCTCGTCGCGACCCTCCCCGCCTACCTGAACGCCGTGGCCGGCCGCGGCGTCCACATCGTCACCGTGAACGACTACCTGGCCAAGCGCGACACCGAGTGGATGGGCAAAATCTACCGCCACCTGGGGCTCACGGTCGGCTGCATCCAGCACGACATGGACGACTCCGAGCGCAAGGAGGCCTACGGCGCGGACATCACCTACGGGACCAACAACGAGTTCGGCTTCGATTACCTGCGCGACAACATGAAGTTCGACCCGGCGGCGATGGTGCAGCGCGGGCACTACTACGCGATAGTCGACGAGGTCGACTCCATCCTGATCGACGAGGCGCGGACCCCGCTCATCATATCGGGCGCTTCCGAAGACTCGACCGAGAAGTACTACATAGCCAACGACTGCGTGATCCGGCTCAAGGCGGAGCAGCAGAAGCGCGTGGCGGAGATTAAGAAGGCCGAGGGCGACGTCGACCTCAAGCAGGACGCGCGCCTCCTCTACCACGTAGACGAGAAGCAGCACACCGCGTCGCTCACGGAGGACGGCGTCGAGACGGCCGAGCGCTTCCTCGGGGCGGGCAACCTCTACGACCCCGCGAACCTGGAGCTGCTGCACTGCGTCGAGCAGTCGCTCAAGGCCCACACGCTCTACCACCTCGACAAGCAGTACATCGTCAAGGATGGCGAGGTCATCATCGTCGACGAGTTCACCGGGCGCGTGATGCCGGGCCGCCGGTGGAGCGACGGGCTGCACCAGGCCGTCGAGTCGAAAGAGGGCGTGAAGATCGAGGCGGAGAACCAGACGCTCGCGACCATCACGCTCCAAAACTACTTCCGAATGTACGCGAAGCTCGCGGGCATGACCGGCACGGCGGAGACCGAAGCGTCCGAGTTCGCCAACATCTACAAGCTCGACGTCGCGGTCATCCCGACCAACCGCGCCATGGTCCGCCAGGACTTTTCCGACGTCATCTACCGCACGGAGCGCGAGAAGTTCAACGCGGTGGTGCAGGAGATTCAGGAGCTTTACAAGAAGGGCCAGCCCGTGCTGGTCGGCACCGTCTCCGTCGACAGCTCGGAGCAGTTGTCGGCGCAGCTCAAGAAGCTCCGCGTGCCTCACAACGTCCTGAACGCGAAGCCCGAGCACGCGGGGCGCGAGGCCGACATCGTCGCGCAGGCCGGGCGCAAGAATCAGGTCACCATCGCCACTAACATGGCGGGCCGCGGCACGGACATCCTGCTCGGGGGCAATCCCGAATTCCTCGCCAAGCAGTTCCTCAGGGAGCGGGAGATCAACCCGGACGAGGCCACGGAGGCGCAGTGGGAGGAAGCCTTCGCCCGCGCCAAGCAGATAACCGACGCGGAGCACGCGGAGGTCGTCGGGCTCGGGGGGCTCCACATACTCGGCACAGAGCGCCACGAGTCGCGCCGGATCGACAACCAGCTGCGCGGCCGCTCGGGCCGCCAGGGCGACCCCGGCTCCTCGCGCTTCTTCCTCTCGCTCGAAGACGACCTGATGAGGATATTCGGGGGGGAGCGCATCAAGGGGCTGATGCTCCGACTCGGCATGGAAGAGGGCGTGCCGATTGAGTCGAGGCTCGTCTCGAAGCGGATAGAGGGGGCGCAGAAGTCGGTCGAAGGGCACAACTTCTCCATCCGCAAACACCTGCTCGAATACGACGACGTGATGAACAAGCAGCGCGGGGCCATCTACACGATGCGCCGCAACCTGCTCATGGGGTTCGACGGGGACAGCCCCGAAGAGCAGAACGCCAACCAGAGGGAGACGGTCCTCGAAATGGCCGAGGGCATCCTCGACGGCTTCATCGACCAGTACCTGTCGAAAGACCTGCGGCCCGACGAGTGGGACATAGCGAGCCTCAAGGAACAGCTCCGGCTCGTCTTCGGCTTCGACCTGGAGCACGAGGGCGTGGACATCGAGCACATGGGGATTGAGGAGGCCCGCGAGGTCATCTGGAAGAAGCTCGAAGAGCGGTACGCTCAGAAAGAGGTGCAGGTGGGCGTCGACGCCATGCGCAATCTGGAGCGGTACATCATGCTCAATATAGTGGACTCGCAGTGGAAGGATCACCTGCTCGCGCTCGATCACCTGAAGGAAGGCATCAGCCTCCGCGGCTACGCGCAGAAAGACCCGCTCGTCGAGTACAAGCGCGAGTCCTTCCACCTGTTCGAAGCCATGCTCGACCGGATCGACACGGAGACCGTCCGCTACCTGTTCAACTTCCAGGTGCAGGTGACCGCGTCGGTCGAGCAGCAGTTGCTGGAACGCCGCCGCCGCCAGCGCCGCGGGAAGGTGGCCTTCACCAAGGCCAACGAGACGGCCTTCGCGGGCGGCGAGGAGGAGCAGGCGAAGCCCGTTCGCAACAAAGGCCCGCGCATCGGGCGCAACGAGACCTGCCCTTGCGGCTCGGGCAAAAAATACAAGAAGTGCTGCGGCGCTTAGCGACGTTGACGGGCGTCGGGCGGCAGGTGTTCGAGGGGTTCTTATTCGACCTCTCAGCCTGCCGCCCGACGCTCCCGGTCACTTAGTCGCGAACATAGTGTTGAATAACTCAAAGGTCTGTAGTACCCTTCGCTCGCTGCCCGCCCCCCAAGCCTGCCCCTGAAACGGAACCCCAACCAGACGGATCGGAGACAGAAACCATCTCTGCCAATATTCTACAAGCCCTGAAGACGGGCGCGGCCCCTCCGGCGGTCAAGCTCGCGGCGGCCCGAGGCATGCTGCCTCTCACCAACGAGCAGATGCTCGAAGTGCTGGTGGCGCTCCGCGATGACGAGAGCCCCGAGGTGTCCGCCGCCGCCGCCGCGACCATCGATACGCTCGACCCATCGTCCTTCGCCGCCCTGGCGGGGGACCCGGAGTCCGTGCCGGAAGTGCTGGCCTTTCTCTGCGCGTGGCCGCGCTCCCCGCGGGAGGTGATCGAAGCGGCCGTATTCAATCGCGCGACCCCTGACGCGGCCCTGGCCTTCATCGCCGCGCGCAGCCAGGACCCGGCCATAATCGAGGCCATATCGCTCAAGCAGCAGAGCCTCATCCGCTCGCCCGAAATAATAGAAGCTATCCTCTCCAATCCGGGGCGGACCCCCGAGGCCGAGAGGCGCGCCCGCGAAGTCCGCGCGGAGTTTTTCGAGAAGCAATTCGGCGCGGAAATGGTCGCCGGAGAACAGCGCGTGCGCGCGGAAGCCGAAGCCATCGCCCGCTCGCAGCAGGAGGCCGCGCGCCACACCGTAAGCATCAGCGGCATAGAGGATCTCATACGGCTCGGCCTCATCGAGGGGGGCGTGGACGATTCGGTCGTCGCGGAATACGAAGAGGAGTTCGGCCCGTTCGACACGGCTCCGGCCCCCCCGGACCAGCGGATAGACATCGAGCAGATGGTCATGGAAGCGGGGGCCGAGCAGGTCGAGCTGTCGCCCGAGCGAGTGCCCATCTTTCAGCAGGTGGCCCTGATGAGCATCAAAGACCGCGTGATGCTCGCGATCAAAGGGACGCGCGAGGCCCGCACGATTCTTGTGCGCGACGCCAACCGGATAGTCGCTTCGGCGGTCCTGCGCAACCCTCGCCTGACCGACACGGAAGTCGAAAGCATCTCGGCGATTAAAACCGTGCCGGAAGACGTGCTCCGACAGATAGGCCAGAACCGCGCGTGGACGCGGTCCTATACGGTCATCCATAACCTAGTCCGTAACCCGCGCACGCCCATCGCGATCAGCCTCGGCTTCCTCAATCGCATTCAGACCCGAGACATGCGCGCCCTATCTTTGAACAAGAATATCCCTGACGTCATCCGCACGACCGCCGCGCGTACTTATATCAAGCGGAGCACTTCTTAGTTTCAATTACACTTGAAACCGGTCTAGGACTTTTTTATCCACCGCGGGCACAAACTTCTACACACTCGCGCGTAAACTTCCGTGCTCGGCCCGCGCTTAAATTACCCGTTCGGGTATCGCAATGAAATGACCCTCATGCGACCGGCCGCCGCAAAGAATGTGTCTATCATCCCGCCAACCCATCTCCATCTCAGGAACGGCCGGTCAGGTGGAGTGAATCTGTACAGGTTTGTACTATAAGCTTGCATTTTCACCCCACAGCTTTCGCGAAAGTATTTTTTATCACCGGAACCGACGCGCATTAATCTCAAATTACGCACGTCTCCCCATTGGGGACACGTTCACCGTCAACTGGCATAGACGTTGCTACAGAGATGGAGGGCGGGCAAGAACTCGCTCTGCAGGCATTCGTATGTGAAAGAGGCGGCGAGGAGTTAGCAGGCCGTTTAAGATGTTGATTGACTAAGACGAGGAGATCGTTATGCTGATTATCATTGCGGCGACAGTAATAGCTCTTGCATTCAGCCTTTACGTGATTAAGAGCCAGAAGACTGACCCGAGCCAGCTTAGAGAGCCGCGCGGGTCGTTGATGACCGTGGGTGTTCAGATAATCTGCGGAGATTGCTCCGGGGACGACGAGCGTCCCTTGAAGACTTATCTCGACCGCTTCGGCAACTGCGCCCAGTGCGGGGGGCACAGCTACGAGCTGGCGGCGAATCGAGCCGTCTACGCCCAACACCTTAGGGCCGCGCGCCTGGCCGAGTACGAGAGCGCAGCGAACCCTGGGCGGGTCATTCCTTTCGAGTCGCCGTCTCGCGCAGTACGGGCAGATAAGGTCGCTGTATAACATATCGAGCTTAAACGGGCATTGGAGAAAGCCGGAGCTAGCTCCGGCTTTCTTTATTGAGAGATGATTCTCAAACCATGATCCGATCTTTGAAGGCCCCGAGACTCCGGGCGGGCGTTCACTTCAGACGCCGGTAGTCTTCCGGGTAATCGAAGTCCGTCAGCACCGCGTCCGTTCCGACCTCGATTTTGACCAGCCTGTCCGCGTGAGCATGCACGACTTCGCGCAAGCCTTTGGACGGGTCCATCGCGAGGATCTCGCCTCTCAGGCTGATGTCGAGGACGATGGGGTGGCCGTTTCTGCCGCCGTAGCTCGGGACCACGACGAGCGGCCCCGAGCACTCGTAGCAGTCGATGACCATGTCGAATATGCCGCTCCCGACCTGCGGCTGGTCCACGAGCGCGACGAGCACCGCCCGCGCCCGGTCCGAAACTGCCTGCACGCCCCGCTTGATGGAAGAACTCATTCCCTCGCGAAAATCGGGATTGTGGGCGAACCTCACGGGCCTGTCGCCGAGAGCGCTTCGCACGTCGGCCTCGCGGTGGCCCGTAACCACCACCACCTCGCCCGCGCGCGAGGCGAGGATGTTGTCCACGCAGCATTCGACAAAGGTCTTGCCCCGGAACGTGAGAAGCTGTTTGAAATCGCCCATGCGCCGCGACTCTCCCGCCGCCAGGAGCAGTGCTGAGATCATCGATGGAGTCTCCGCCGCCATTAAGTTTTACCTGATTGAAGCACAGAGCGTGATTACCCGGAAAGCGATAATCGCGATATTATAAAGTCGGACTCATGAACAACTCAAAAGGGGTGCTTATGGCTTTCATTCGGTCAATCTTCAGGTTCTCGAAGACGGCATCGGTCACAATGCTCTTGAGTCTGCTGCTCGCCTCCGCCGCGCCCGCGCAGCCTCAGGAGTCGCGGTACTCCAACCAGCAGCTCGGCGTCTCGTTTCAGCCGCCTTCGGGGTGGACTGCCGACAACGTCGTGCGCTACCTCGGGCCCGAGCGCGAGGACGGCACCTGGCCCGTGCTCACTCTGATCTCGCATGATTCGGCGCTCGACCTCAGCGACAGCGGGACCGAGGCTTTGGAGCGTGAGATGATTGACACGCTCGAAGGCCAGGGCATCGAAACCGTCCAGGTGTCGGACCGCCGGAAAAGAAACGTGAACGGCCTCGACGCTTTTCAGATGGACCTTACCTATCAGCAGGCGGGGGTACCGGTCCGCCAGCGCCTCGTCTACGTGCCGGTCGCGGAGCACAAGCGGACCTACCTCTTCACTCTGGTCGATACCGCGAGGCGGTTTAACGAGTCCGCGCCCTCGGTGGATAACGCCATCGCGTCATTCACTCCGGCCGCCGCCCGTTCCGGCGAGGTCGCCCCGGCCGCGGCCGCAAGCACGGGGCAGGGCGACGGCGCGGGGATGTGGACCCTGCCTCTGGTGCTTCTGGGCTTAATCGCCCTGGGGATAGTTATCGGGGCGATATACCTGCTCCTTAGGAAGCGCGCGCACGCCTGAGCCGCTCTCGTCCTCGCGGGCTTTGTAGCACTCCCAACATGCCTCGGGCTTCCGGTTTGTCGCGCGCGGGCCGGTCCTGTAGAATTGAATCAATCTTCTCGCGTGTGAGAGGTAAGTTCCGGGGACATTCTACGAGGCGGCAAGGGGAATCAACCCGAAAGCCCTTTCCTGCATCTAACGCTTTGAAAGATTTGGGTGTTTTAGAGAGGAACAAGATGTTATCAAAGTTAAAGGGTTTTAAAACGGCGGTTTCGGTGATGGCCCTGACCGCGTGCCTGAGCCTCACGGCGAGCGCGCAGGATTTGAGCTTTATCACGGCCGACGGGCAGACTATGGCCCTCTCCGGGCAGCGCGGCAAGGTGGTCGTCCTGCTCTTCGGGGGCGTGCAGGACCCGCAGTGCCGCGACGAATTCAGGGCGCTTCAGTCGCTCTCCGAACGTTACCAGGGCAAGGACGTGAGCATTTACTGGGTCAGCGTCGATTCTCCGGCGCAGGTGAATGACTCTCGCCTGAAGAGCCCGTGCGGCCCGGCCGGGTCCGTAGTTATTCTGCGCGACCAGAATCGTGCGGCTTTCAAACGCTACAGCGGAAGGGTCGCGCAACTGCCGACCGTCGTCGTGCTGAATCAGCAGGGCGAGCTTCAGGGCCAGCCGCGCGGCGGCTTCAACCCCAATTCCGATTTCGTTAACGACCTGGCGAACGTTATAGACGGACTGCTCGGCCAGAAGTAAGGCTCCCGGCGGCGTCGCCCGCAGTTCGCGCCCGCGCGACATTAAACAGAACCGGCGGCGGTCACCTTCACAGGTACCGCCGCCGGTTTTCTTTCCTCCGTCTCTCTGATAAAACATCATTCGATGACAAACATAGAAACAGGCAGATCGCCTTTCCTCGATTACTTCGAAGAGCATCGCGCGGAAGTGCTGCAGTTGATCCGCCATCTGGTCGAGCAGGAATCCATGTCGCGGCAGGCCGAGGCGACCACGCGCATAGCCGAGAGTCTTGGCGACAGGCTGGCCCTCGAAGGCGCGTCAGTCGACCTAATCTCCGACGAGCACTACGGCTCGACTTTACGGGCGCGGTACTTCTCCGGGGAAGGCTCGCCGGAGGAAAAACAGTTACTCGTAGTCGGACACCTGGACACCGTCTGGCCCCTCGGCACGCTCGCCTCGCGCCCATTTCGCGTCGAGGATGATCGCGCGTACGGGCCGGGAGTATTCGATATGAAGTCCGGGGTGGCTCTCGCCTCTTTCGCCATGCGAGCGCTCAGGGAGATGGGCCGCCGGACGAGGCGCTCCGTGACCATGCTGATGACCTGCGATGAAGAGACCGGCAGCCACTTCTCCCGCGAGATCATCGAAGACGAGGCCCGGAGCGCGCGGGCGGCCCTCGTGCTTGAGCCGCCCATCCCCGGCGGCACAGTCAAGACGGGACGCAAGGGCGTCGGGGAATTCGAGCTGATCGCTCACGGGCGGCCGGCGCACGCGGGGAACGACCCCCGCGCCGGCATCAACGCGATAACCGAGCTGGCGCATCAGGTACTTGCCATAAACGCCCTGAGCGATTACGGGCGCGGCACCACGCTCAACGTCGGAGTCATCCGCGGGGGCGTGCTCTCGAACGTCATCCCGGCCGAAGCGCGGGCCTCAATCGACATGCGGTTTCAGACCGTGGAAGAGGGGGCGCGAATAACCGAAGCCGTGTCGTCGCTCAAGCCCGTGCTCGACGGCTCTCGCCTCGAAGTGCGGGGCGGGATAAACCGGCCCCCTCTGGTCCGCACCCCTGAGATAGGGGAGATGTTCGAGCACGCGAAGAAGCTGGCGGCCGAGATAGGCTTCGAGCTTAACGAGGGCTCGGTCGGCGGGGGGTCGGACGGCAATTTCATAGCGGCCCTCGGAGTGCCGGTCCTCGATGGCCTCGGGGTGGACGGCGCGGGCGCGCACGCGGAGCACGAGCACATCATCGTGAGCGACATACCCCGCCGCGCGTCGCTCGTCGCCCGCCTGATCGAGACTGTTTAGAGCGGATTTTGGACGGACTCTTTCAGCTTCTCAAGCTCGGCGTGGACTTCGATGACTCTGCGGCGGGTGTCTTCCGGCTCGCCGGACGTGTCTATCTCATAGTCGGCGTAGCGGCGCTTTTCGTCCGACGACATCTGCGCCGCCACCCTAAGCTCCGCGTCTTCGCGCGTGATCCCGTTGCGCCGCACCAACCGCTCGATCTGCACCTCTCGTTCGCAGAAGACCACTATTAATTTGTCGAACCGCTTGTACCCGCCCGATTCGATCATCAGGGCGGCGTCGACCACCGCGATGCCCTCCGGGTCGCGCGCCTCGGCTTCCGCGAGCAGCCTGTCCTGCTCTTCGATGACTCGCGGGTGGACCATCTCGTTCAGGCGCTTGCGCCGCTCCGAGTCCGCGAAGACGATTGCGCCGAGCTTCGCGCGGTCTATCGAGCCGTCGGCGGCCAGCACCCCCCGGCCATACTCGCGGACGATGTCGTCGTAGGCCGCGCGCCCCGGCTCCATAACCGAGTGCGCTATCCTGTCCGCGTCGAACGTCGCGCAGCCGAGCTCCGAGAGTACGGAGAGCACGAAGCTTTTGCCGACCGCGATGCTGCCTGTGAGCCCTATCTTGAGCATAAGTTTTACCGGGAGCGGGGCGCGCGGGCGGGTTACTCCCACTGCTCGGGCAGGGGCTCGCCTTCGATCAGTTTGCCTAGCGCGGTCTTCCCTCCGAAATCGCTCACGATCTTCTCGTCCATGTCGTCGGCGACCCGCGCGATGGCCGACAGGCTCGCGTAAAGCGCCTCGCGGTCCATCGAGTCCCCGAGTACCGAATGCGTGAGCAGTACGGTACCCCTGCCGTCTGCCCCAATCGACAGGCCGAAGCCGCCCAGCACGAGCCTCAGGTTGTAAGTGAGGAGGTACCGCATCAACGCCTCCGTCACCTCGACATCCACCACGACGTAAGAAAATATCTCGACGCCCGCCTTCTTCTCGCCTATCGGGAACGTGCGCGCGTAGACGAATGTGGACCCCTCCTGCATGGCGAATGTGTCGTCGACCGCCTTCACGTTCACTTCGCCGAAGAGCGAATGGAGGTAATCGCGCGTCTTCTCGTAGACCCTCTTATGAGCTTCGGTCTTGAATTTCATTTGACTCATGGTGGTGCGTCTCTTCCGCGCTGCGGAGGGCGATCTTCACGGTCTCACTCTCGACCCACACGGAGACGCGCGGGCGCGTCGCGGCGTTGCGGTCCACCCGCAGGTGCGTGAAGGGGATGACTATGGTCTCCTGCCACAGCCGCTCAAGCTGCGCGAGGCTCTTGCGCTCCGAGGCCAACTGCTCGGCGAAGAAGCTCGCCAGCCGCGGGTCCATGTCGATCTTGATGGGCTGGGCGGCTTCGAGCCGCTCCCCAAGTGCTTCGAGCCGCTCGGCGATTATCTGCTCGGTGGCGACCCGGTCGAGCACCTGAAACTCGATCACCTCGTCTATCGCGGCGATGAGCGATTCGGCCAGCTTCGCGCCCTGCCTGTGCTCGCGGACGAGCGAGCCGGTGCTGAGCGACCCCGTGTTCATGCGCCTCTCTTCGTGCTCCTCCGTGTGCGGTAAAAAACCCACCTGCGCGGGCCTGCTCGTCTCGCCCGTCTGCGACAAAGACATCGCGACCGTCGTGTTCGAGAGCGATACCCGCGCGCCCGACGAGTCGGTGAACCTGCCCTGCTCGAACGCTTCGCCGAGGAACTGCTGCACGGCCTGGTGGGCGAGGTCGATGTTGCGGAAGTAGAGCACCGAATGCGGGTTATCTTCCGCCGCTTTAGACAGCTGGCCGCTGCGGTCCCCGTACCCAACGTAGCCGGGCTCGGCCCCGATGAGGCGCGAGATGGACCAGCTTTCGGTGAACTGGCTCATGTCGAACTCGATCATCTTCTGCGGGGAGCCGTAAAGAAACTTCGCCAGCGCCGCGGCCATCTCGTGTTTGCCCACGCCCTCCGGCCCGACGAAGAGGAAGACGCCGTCGGGCTGCTCGGGCCTCAGTTCGAGCTTCAGCTTGGCTATCCGCGCGACCCGCGCGACGTCGCGCACGGCGCGCGCCTGGCCCGGCACCGCCGCGTTGAGGAAGTCTTCGAGCCGTTCGAGCCGCTCGGCCGGGTCCTCGTCCATGATCTCAAGCGGGAGCCCCGTCGTCTCCGACAGGGTCTCGGTGACGCTCTCGCGCGTGAGGCGGTCGTAGCCGGCGAGCGCGGCCTTGGCGGCCGCCTTGTCGAGGAGGTCGAAGGCCTTGTCGGGGAAGCTGCGGGAGTGCAGGTAGCGGTCCGACATGTCGACGATCAGGGCGATGACATCATCCTCTATCTTTATCCCGTGGTAAGACTCGAACGCGCTGCGCGATTGAGAGAGGATGTGGCGCGTCTCTTCGGGCGAGGGCTCTTCGATGGTGATGGTCGAGAAGCGGCGGGCGAGCGCCTCGTCGCGCGCTACGTACTTGTAATACTCCGAGAGCGTCGTCGCCCCTATGCAGGTGATCTCGCCCTTGGACAGGGACGATTTCAGAAGGTTCGCTATGTCGCCGACCCCGCCCGCCCCGCCCGCGCTCAGCAGCGTGTGAATCTCGTCGAAGAAGAGGATGACGTCGCCCGCCTTGCGCACGTCTTCGAGCAGGCGCTTCAGCCTCTCTTCAAGGTCGCCCGCGAACTTCGCGTCCGCGAGCAGCCTGAGCCTCGACACTTCCAAGATTCTCTTGCCGCGCAGCCTCGCGGGCACCTTCCCTTCGCAGAGGCGGGAGGCGACGGCCGTCACCAGGGCGGTCTTCCCGACGCCGGGCTTCCCTATCAGGAGGGGGTTATTCTTCAGCTTGCGGCAGAGCGTTTCGAGCACGGCCGTGATCTCTCGCTCGCGCCCGACGAACGCATGGACGGACGTGGCCCGAGACTCCTCCGCCAGGTCCCCGCAGAAATCGAGCAGAGCCCCTCTGAGCGCGCGCGACTCCTTCGCGGCCGTAGCCGCGGTGCCCGCCCCGGCCTGCGCTTCCGCCCTCTGAGCCGCCGGATCGTGCGCGCGGCCGGACCGGTCTTCCATCTGAAACAGTAACGCCTGCGCTTTTGACTCGAAGCCCTCGCCGCCGAGGGACTGCCTCGCCGTGTCGCTCGCCAGCCCCGCGCGCAGCAGGTGCGCCATCGAAGCGCGGGCGTCGCCTTCGGCCTGAGCCATTCGGCCCGCTTCCGAGATCACCGCCTGCGTCTCTTTCGAGATGACGATGGAAGCGGCTGGCCCCGAGAAGCGCTCCGCGAGCGCGCGGGTAGAGGCTTCGAGCAGAGGGCCGCGCCCGGTCAGGTCGGGGGGCAGTTTTTCTAGCACGCCGACGATTATATGGAGCGGCGATAGGATGCCCCCATTCGCCCCCGCGAGGCGTTTGGCGCTGTCGAATGCCCCGCGCGCTTCGGTGCCTAATAAATTTAGTAATTCCTCTTTTTGCATCGGGCTGAGCCACCGGCCGTCGGGCGATTATCCTCGCGACTCTTCATCGGGTGAGGTGGAAGCGTATAACGTCCGGTGCCGGGGGTCAATACGAATTTATTCCCTACTGGATGGCCTCCGACGAGGCCACGGACTGCTGGTCAGGCATGCTCATCACCGTGAGTATTTGCTCGGCGTAGAGGCTGGAATTTATCAGGGTTTGAACTATGTAGTCTCCGGCGAACGGAAAATTCAGGTTGGCGAAGATGGTCACGTTGTCGGCGTACCCGTTATCGGGGATTTGAAATGGCGAGGGCGAAGAGACCGCGACCGGCTGCGAGCGGTCCGGCGTCAGTATCCGCACTTCGGAGAGGTACTGCCCCTCGCCAGACCAGTGGTTGAGCACCACGATTTTAAGAAGGGTCACGGGAAGCTGCGGCACCTGGATCGAATAAAATATCCCCATCAGGCTCAGCTTGTGGCTTATCTCAAGCCGTATGTCTTCGCATATAATCGTGTAATGAAGTTTCAGGTTCGGTTTGTTGTACTGGTGGGCCATTCGGTTTCTCTTTCCGGACAACTATCTCATGCCCTCACCTCCTATTCAAGGAAGGGCGCGGGCCGAAAACAGACCGGCCGCGAGGATCGAAGTCTTCGCGGCCGGTTGGAAGTTTTAGTTTAACTCGGCTCTTCAGGCTCTCACGTCATTAGAAGGGCCACCTGCTGTTGACGCCGCGCCTGTAGGCTTCGTCGTAACCTCTCCTGAACCCATCACGATAAGCCTGCCTGTAGATGTCGCGGTTGCCGAATTCAGAACGGTACCCTCTCGTGGCGTCGCGGTACTCGGACGAGCGGTCCATCTCATAGCCGCGCCGCCTCGAACGGTCTTCCTGACCGCGACGGACCCCGTCGTTGTAGCCGTTCTGCTGGGCCAGTCGGACGACATCATTGCGACCAAAGCGATCATTCCTGCCGTCCCTGTCATTCCATCTTCCATCCCTGCGATCATTACGATCCCAGCGATCATCGTCCCATCGGTCGTAGCGGTCGTCGCCGTAAACGTCCCTCAGGCTCGCGCCAAGCACTTGCTCGATGTCGTTCCTGTCATAGCGACGGTTGCGCCTCTCCTGGCCGTCCCTGAATCCCATCTCATACCCGCGGCGATAGTTACTGCGATAGGTCTCGTCGTGACCCATCCAAGTCTTGTACCCGTTATCGCTGTTGCGGTAGCCGGGCATGTCTCTGAAGTTCACGCGATGGCCTCTGTCGGCCGCCTCTTTGCCTTCGGTGTAGGCGTTGTGATAACCGAGCATCAGCGCGAATTGCGCCGTGCGATTTCTGTCCCATCGGGCCTGCCCATACCTGTCATCATAACCACGGTACTGCGCCTGAGCTGTGCCGCTCGCTGCGAAGCCGATGCCCACAAGCAGGGCGAGCGTCAAGGCAGTACCGCCGATCTTTCTCCTCAAATTCGTTAAGCTCATCTCCGTCCTCCCTCTATCTCAGTAACAGAGTCGTTATAATTGCTCTGCGATTTATATGATTACAATTGCCGTGCCAAAGGTGGCCCGCGGGATTGCCTGAAATATATGCAATTCCTGCGGCATTTACGGGGCGGGAATAAAAGGGCCTATATTGAAACCGTACTGTCGAACACCAATTGCGGTCCACTTTAAACGAAATGGAATGAGAGGGGGGGGCGGTAGGAGAAGGTCCGTAATGATCGGCCCGTTTCGCCGAGAGAGTCTCGAATCATTCGACGACGGCGAGCACCTGACCGGCGTTGACCGTCGCGCCCTCCGACACGCGGAGCTCGATCACCCGGCCGGCCTTGCGCGACTTGATCTCGTTCTGCATCTTCATCGCCTCGACGACCACGACGCCCTCCCCGGCGGAGACTTCGTCGCCCGCGCCGTGCAGTACCTTGACGACCTTGCCCGGCATGGGCGCAGTCAGGTATTGCATCCCTTCTTCACCCTGCTCCGCCGCCGCCCTCCTGTGCTTCCGGTCATGTACCTTCGCGCTGAAGAGGCGGTCGCGCAGCTTGACGCGGAGTGAGGCCGGCGCTTCTTCCCACACGCGGGCCTCGTAAACCTTATCGCCCGAAAAGAGCAGGTAAGAGCCGGGCTCGGGCTGCGCGACTTCCAGAGTGTACCTTCGGCCATCGATCACGGCCTCGACCCTCGCGCCCCGCGCTTCGAGATCGACAGTGACCTTGCGGCCGTCTATTTCCGCTTCGTATTTCATCGCAAAGTTTCGCTTTCAGCCCGCGCGTCTCACCGCCGCCCCGACAGCCGCCCCGCAGACTTCCATCTGCTTTCGGCAGGGCCGGGTTCGGCGGAAGGCTTAGCCGCGCTCGCCTTCGAGTGCAGGGCGGCCGCGATGGCGGCGAGGTCGGCGAGTTCGTCTGGCTCCGGGTCGCGGCCCGCCTCGCCCGCCTCGCGGGCTTCGCGTTTCCGGTCGAGGAATCGGTCTATGAATCCCGTGTCGAACTCCGCGCGCCGGAAAGCCTCGTCCCGGACGACCTCGCGGAAGAAGGGGAGCGACGTTCTCACGCCCGCGACCGTGTACTCGTCGAGCGCGCGGGCGAGCCGGTCTATCGCGCCTCCGCGCGTCTCGGCCCAGACGCAGAGCTTGGCGAGCAGAGGGTCGTAATAGACCGGCACTTCCCACCCCTCGTAGATGCCGCTGTCGTCGCGCACGCCGGGCCCCCCCGGCGTCGCGAGCCGCGTTATGCGGCCGGGGCTCGGGAGGAAGCCGCTCTCCGGGTCTTCGGCGTAAATCCTGCACTCGATGGCCGCCCCGCGCATGTGAACATCGTTTTGGGAGAACGAGAGCGGCTCCCCCCAGGCCACGCGAATCTGCTCGCGGACAAGGTCTCTCCCGGTCACCATCTCCGTCACCGGGTGCTCCACCTGCAACCGCGTGTTCATCTCCAGAAAGTAGAAGTCCAGATTCCGGTCCACCAGAAATTCTATCGTGCCCGCGTTCACGTAGCCCGCGGCGCGCGCGATGCTGACGGCGGCCTCGCCCATCCGCCGCCGCATCCCCTCGTCCACCACGGGCGAGGGGCATTCTTCCATGACTTTCTGATGGCGTCGCTGGAGCGAGCACTCGCGCTCGCCCAGGTAGACCATGTTGCCGAAGCGGTCGCCGATCAACTGAATCTCGATGTGCCTCGGCCGCTCTATCAATTTCTCTATGTAGACGGAAGGGTCCTTGAAACTCGCCGCCGCTTCCGCCTGGGCCAGGGCCAGAGCCCTCTCGACCTCGTCGCGGGACCGGACCATGCGCATGCCCTTACCCCCCCCTCCCGCCGACGCCTTCAACATCAGGGGGTAGCCCACGGTCTCCGCGGCGGCGAGGGCCTCTTCGGCCGACCCGACGGGGGAGGTGGTGCCCGGCACCAGGGGAGCTCCCGCGGCCTCGGCGGCGACGCGCGCGCTGGTCTTCGACCCCATGATCTTCATCGCCGCTGAGGGCGGGCCGATCAGCACCAGCCCCGCCTGCTCGACCGCTTCGGCGAAGGCGGAGTTTTCCGACAGGAACCCGTAGCCCGGATGGATGGCCTCGGCCCGCGAGGCCCGCGCCGCGTCAATGATCTTTTCGATGCGGAGGTAGCTCTCGCTCGACGCGGCAGGGCCGATGTGGAAGGCTTCGTCCGACAGGCGCACGTGCAGGGCCTCGCGGTCCGCGTCGGAATAGACCGAGACGGGCGATATGCCCATCTCGCGGCAGGCGCGGATGACGCGGACGGCGATCTCTCCGCGGTTTGCGATCAGTATCTTCCTGAACATATCAATGACGGAAATCGCGGCGGATGAAACCCGCGACGAACCGAGCGCGCAATTAAATGGGGCGGGCCCGGTGCCCGCCCCACACAAGGATCGGCCTTAATTCGCCGCGCTTCATCGCCCGGCCGCGTCGAGCGCGACGGGCTGCTTCTTCAACTCGGAGACGGTCATGAAGATGCCGTCGCGCATGATGATGTCATCGTCGGTGCCTTCCTTGCCGTCGGGCCCCGCCGAGCGCAGCTCGAAGTTGTTGAACGGGATCCCCGGCCCGCGCACGGAGCCATTGACCCCACCCAGAGAGCCATCGGCTATGGCTTCCGTGTAGCTCTGGTACTTGATCTCTTTCCCCCAGTAGTCTCTCGGGAGCGGTTCCGAAGATGGCCGGGTCAAAGCCTGCGTCTTGGAAGGGAACGAGCCCGTGGCGGCCTTGTGAATTTCGAGCAGGTAGGAGATGTGGCGGAATGCCGCCTCCGTCGCCGCGCGCTTCCGCGTCTCCCGGTCCTTGAGGAGCTGGTCTACTTGGCTCGCGCCGTAGCCGAGGGAGACGGTCGCGGCGACCGACGCCACGGTGAGCGTGGAGACCGCGGTTCGGTACCCTCCGTAGAGTTCGGGGTTCCTGTATGCCAGGCGCGCGGCCCTCCATGCGGCCCATATCGCGACCACTCCCGCGACCGCCAGCCATTTCGTTATCACCAGAGCAGCGCCTGCCACAACAACGAAGAGGAGCGCGGCCGTCATCACGGGGCCGAACCTCTGGACTTTAATAGGTGCCTCGTCCAGCGGCTCCCCGACAAAGCGAGCGCCGCAACGACACTCCCTTTTACCAAGCGACGCTTCATTCCCACAACAAGGGCATAACATTCGTCTAATCACTCCTATGCGTCGTCCGGAACTTCAGACGGTGTAATCCGCACTCACAAGGTTGTCTCCGCTCTTGGCGGCCCCGGCCTTAACCCTGGCCGCTTCGACCGAGGCCCGGTCCGTGTCCCTCAGCTCGTGCCAGGTGTGATAAATCCTGTGCACGACGGTCCAGTGCGACAGTATCGCGAGCACCCAGAGGACCTGCGGCATCTTATGCAGGAACGGGTTGGACGCCGACCCCGTCATCGTCAGGGAGCCTATGATCAACAGCACCACCCGCTCCGGCCTCTCAAGGAACCCGACCTTGCAGGCGATGTTGAGCGACTCGGCCCGCGCGCGCGAGTAACTGACCATGACCGAGCCGACCAGGGCGAGCCCCGTGAGCGCCACAAGCAGAGTCGAGTGGGCCACGGTGTCCCGCGCGTAGAAGATCATGATCCCGACGTAGACGATGATGTCGGAGTAACGATCAATAACCGAATCAAAGAACGCGCCGAATTTTGTGACTCGGCCCCTGAGCCGCGCCACCTGCCCGTCGAGCATGTCGAACAGGTTCGCGACTATCATCAGCAGGCCCGCCGCGACGAAGTTGCCGTAGCCATACAGCGCCGCGCAACCGATGTTTATCAGCAGGCCGATGAAGGTGAGCGCGTTCGGGTTTATGCGGCTGCGCGCAAGAGCGCGCACGAAGACGTTGATGATCCGAGTGCTCCCCGCCCCAATCGCTTCACTAATCATTTACAGGCCCTCGCGCCCCACTGAGGCGCTAATATTGCAAACGCTTGCGGTCGTTGTCAAGAACAAGTGACCGGGTGCCCGAACTTGGATGTTGATAGGCGACCGCCGGATGCCATGCGCGGCGCCCGGCGCTTCAGTCCTCGGAGTTGTGGATGGTCGTCAGCTTGACTATCTCGAACCGCCGCTTCCCGGCCGGCGCCTGGATCTCGACCTCGTCGCCTTCGTTGCGCCCCATCAGGCCGCGGCCGATGGGCGAGGTGGTCGAGATCTTGCCCTGGCTCACGTCCGCGTCCTCCGCCATCACGAGCTTGTAGGTGACCTCTTCGCCGTTGTCGACATCGTAAAGAACGACCGTCGAGCCGTAAGCTATCCTGTCGTGCGGCAGCCGCGAGGTGTCGATCATCGACAGGTCCGCGAGCCTCTTCCTCAGGTTGGCTATGCGCGCGCGGACGTAGTCCTGGCGGTTCCGCGCCGCCTCGTACTCGGCGTTCTCGGACAGGTCGCCCATGGCGACGGCCTTCTTCAACTCCTGCGGTATCTCCGTCCTCAACTCCGCCTCAAGCTTGTGAAGCTCTTCTTCGATCTTCCTTTTGATTTCCTCTGGCATATTTTTACTATCCGGGAATGGCCCGACCTCAGATGCGGGTCGGCTCTGACGGCGATCTTATGACTCAATCGGTTCTGGTCTTGACTTGAAGGCCGGCCGTCGCCCGGCCCGCGCCGCCGCGACTAGGGATCGCGCTGCGGTTCGTCTCCTGTATCTCCACGTGTCGAATGATTCAGCATCCTGTGATGAAGTTTATATCGACCGCCATCAACTAACAAGTACTCTTTGTCGATAATTGGCCCCGCCCCGAAACAAGAGAATTGACGCTAACCCTTCGAGGGATTAGAATCACGTCTGGTCGGAACGCGGATCAATCTTCGAATAGCCCTCCAATTAAACTTGAATGCATACAGTCAGCGAAGACAGGATAAAGGAAGTTTTCGACGAGGTCGCCCAGAGCACGGACCTCGACCGCACGCTCAACCTCATCGCCGCCAACATCGCGGCCGACCTCGGCGCGCCCACCTGTAAGATATGGGTCGTCAAGCGCGGGGACATATGCGAGCAGTGCGCGCTCTCGGGAGACTGCACGAACCGACAGATGTGCATGCACCTGATGGCCGCGAGCGGCGCGGCGCTCGAAAGGGAGTTCCCGCGCATCCCCCTGGCCGTCCTGACCCCGGCCCTCATAGCGCGGGGCGGCGCTTCCGACTTTCCGGGCTCGGGCGTTACGGGCGAGAGGCTGTTCGCCGCCCAGCGCGACCCGAGCAAAGAAGGCCGCGACTCCTACGCGATCTACCCCCTCAGGAGCGCCTCCGGGACCGTCGGCCTTATCGGGGTGTTCAACCGCCGCTCTCTGGAGCGGGCCGACCTGGAGCGGCTGGCCCGGTTCGCTCCCGCCGCCGTGACCGCCATACGTCTGGCGGAGATGAAATCTAAATACGACTCGATCAAGACGCGACTCGACAGGGACACGGCCCAGCTTTCGGAGGCCCGGCAGTCCTCCTCCGAGCGCGAGGGCGAACTCGAAGACGCCGTGGCCCAGCTCACGCACAGGGTGGCGCAGCTACAGGTCGAGCGCGACCCGCTGCTGCGCTCCCTTGAGCAGGCCAACGCGCGCGCCGAACAGCTCGAAGAGAGCAACCGCGCCCTCCGCGAGCTCGCCGAGTCGATGTCCAAATCGCAGGAGGACAGCGAGCGCAACTACTCCGAAATGGCCTCCCACTTCGACGCCGAGCGCAGGCGTCTGGAGGAAGAGGGCGCGTGGCTGAAGGAGCGGGTCGCGAGCCTCGAACAGAGCGTCTCGGAGTTCGGCAAAGAGCGCGAGTCCCTGAACCGCGACATAATCGAGCGCAAGGGCGAGATGGACGTGCTCAAGGCCCTGTTCGAAAGCGCGAGCAAGGAGCTTGAGGCCGCGCGGGCGGCCGCGCCCCTGCTCGAAGCCCGCGGCTCCGAGCTCGAGGCCGCGAACGCGAAGGTGAGCGAGGAGAATGCCCGCCTCTCCGTAAGCATCGAGAACCTCGAACGCTCCCTCGCCCTGGCCGAAGAGGGCCGCGCGCGATCTGAGCAGTCCCGGTGTGAGATGGAAGAGAGGCTCGCGGAGCTGACGGAGCAGCTGGAGCGGGCCCGCCTGGAAAACAGCCGCATAAACGGCGAGAACGAGCAGCTCGTGACCGAGACCGAGCGGCTGCGCGGGGAGGTGGCGGAGTTGCAGGCCGCCATTTCGAGCGTCGATACCGCGAGGCTCTCGGAAGAGAACCTTCGGGTGGCCGAAGAGAATGCCCGCCTGAGCGAAGACCTGGGCCGTCTGGCAACGATTAACAGCGAGCTGGTCGAAGCGCGCGACCGCGCGGCGGCCCGAGCCCAGGAGCTTGAGAGCGAGAATGCCGCGCTCTCCGAGGCGAACGCGGAGCTCGAAGGCGCCATAGCCCGGTTCGGGGCCGTGAGCACGCGCCTTGAGGAGAGCATCTCGCGGATGCGCGAGCGCATGGAGGCGAGCGACCGGCAGCGCTCGGACCTACAGCAACACAACCGCACGCTCGCCGAGCAGAACCGGAAGCTGGCGCTCGACGCGCGGTCGAGGGCGCGCTTCCTCGCCAACATGTCGCATGAGCTCCGCACCCCGATGAACGCCATCATCGGCTTCACGTCCCTGCTCTCCGACGACCCCTCGCTCCGCCTCTCCGACCGGCAGCGCAGCAGCCTGGAGCGCGTGGGCCGCAACGCGCGGGACCTGCTCGAACTCATCAACAACGTGCTCGACCTCTCGAAGATCGAGGCCCGCCGCATGGATGTCTACTCAGAGCCAGCGGACGCGCGCGACCTGATCGAGCGCGCGATCACGGTGGTCGAGCCGCTCAAGGCGGGCCGCCCCTTGCGGTTCGGCGTCGAAGTGGACGAGGCATTGCCGCCCATGCGGACGGACCGCATGAAGCTACAGCAGATTCTCATCAACCTCCTGTCGAACGCAGTCAAGTTCACGCAGGAGGGCGAGATCAAAGTGAGCGCGCGGCCCGCGCCCGAAGGCCGCGTGCGGATAAGCGTGAGCGACACCGGCGTCGGCATCGACGAAGCCGACCTGCCCAAAATATTTGAAGAGTTCCGACAGGTGGGGACGCACAACCGCGCGGCCAGGACCGGGACCGGGCTCGGCCTCGCGATAACGCGCCGACTGGTCGAGCTGCTCGGCGGAGAGGTAAGCGTCGAGAGCGCGAAGGGCGAAGGCTCGGTCTTCACGGTCGAGCTCCCGGCCGAGATCGAGGGCCGGGTGGCCGCCTCGCCCGAAGACGAGGTGCCCCCGTCGGACCCGGACCGCACGGCCCTGGTGATCGACGCCGACCCCGCGTCGCTCTACCTCACGAAGAAGTATCTGAACGAGGCGGGCTACTCAGTCGTCGCGACGGATGACCCCGACCGCGGCCTGCAGGTCGCGGAGATGGCGCGGCCCGCGGTCATTACCATCGACCTCGATTCGTCCGGCCGGGACTCGGCCGAAGGGGGGGGCGGGCTCCTTGAGCGGGTGGCGCGCATGGCCGGGTCCTCCGCCATCATCGCTTTTTCGAGCGACGCGGAGTCGGGGCGGCGCGCGGTGGACTCGGGGGCCAGGGCCTTCCTGCCTAAGCCGATAGAGCGCGACGAGCTTCTCAAAGCCCTCGAACGGGTGCTCGCCTCTTCGCCGGGGCGGATACTCGTGGTCGATGATGACGCGGACGCGCTCGACCTGGTCGTCGCGATGATCGAAGATAAGGGCTACGAGATAAGCACGGCCCGGAGCGGGCGCGAGGCTCTCGAAGAGGTCGCCCGCTCGCGGCCCGACCTGATCATCCTCGATTTAATGCTGCCCGAGATGGACGGCTTTGAAATCGTCCACCGCCTGAGCCTCAACGCCGCATGGCGCGCGATACCGGCGATCCTGCTCACCGCGCGCGACCTGTCGCATGAAGAGCGCCGCGCGCTCGACATGGGGGCCGCCCGCATAATTCAAAAGGGGAGCTTCACGCGCGACGAATTACTCTCCGAGATCGAAGCCTTGATGCGGGCCACGTCGAAAGACAGTTCCCCCGAAGAGATCGCGGCCGCCGACGCATAGGGCCGGGTGTTCGGGGCCGGTGCGGGGAGAGGGGCGGCGGGTAAATACCCGAACGGATGAGCAGTGTTTGAAAGGATGGCGGGCCGCTGCCATCCTTTCAGGATTTTAACGGCTACCGGTCGCGGTCCTGCCGGTCGTGCTTCTGCCTCAGGATGTGCCGGTTCGCGCGGTCGAGCCTGCGGTCGAGCCTCCGCCTCTCGCGGAATGAAAGCCCCCCGTCGCGACGAGCGCGCGCTTCATACCTGCGGATTCGCGCCTGCTCTACCCCGAGCCTCCGGGCTTCCCGCCTCGTAAGCTCGTCGCTCCGGACGCCCTGACGGATTCGCTCCCTCTGCCGGTGCTGCCGCCTGTCGATGGGCGTATGACCGAACGACGTGACGCTCAGACCCAGTATGAAAGACGCGATCAATAAGATACCTGCAACTCTTTTCATAGTCCTTCCTCGTCCGTTGAAATTCGAGGCAATCTTGCTTCCGCCAGGTAAGACGGGGGCCGGCGCGCGAAGGTCTGAAAACTTTTTCAGCTGAACAGGAGGGAGACGGCCATCGCGAACCCGATCACGATCACCGCGCGGCGGACGAACGTGCGGCCCAGCCTGCGCGCGAGCCCCGCGCCGAAGTAACCGCCCGCGACCGCGCCCGCGCTCATGACCAGAACGTCCGCCCAGATGACCGCGCCCGAGATTATGAAGTAAGCCGCGGCGACCCCGTTGATGCAGAGGGCGAGGAAGTTCTTGAGCCCGTTCATCTGGTGTATGTCCGTGAAGCCGAGCAGCCCGAGCGCCGCGAGCATCAATATGCCGATCCCCGCGCCGAAGTAGCCCCCGTAGACCGCCACCATGAATTGAAACAGGACCGCCCCCGCCCACCACGCGCGGCCGGGAGCTTTAAGAAGTTCTTCTGAAGAGCGCGCGGCCGGAGGGGTCGGGGCGGGCTCCCGCGGCCCGCGCAACGCGCGCGTTATGCGCTCCTGCGCGGCGAACAGTACGGTCGCGAAAAGGATGAGGTAAGGGACGATGGCCGCGAACGTGCGCGGCGGGGTGCGCAGGAGCAGGATGGCCCCGAGGATTCCTCCGACGATTGAAGGCAGGCCGAACCAGAGCATCCACCTGCGCGTGTCTCCGAGCTCGCGCCTGTACCCGAGCATGCCCCCGAGCGAGCCGGGCCACAGGGCCACGGCGCTCGTCGCGTTCGCCGTTATCACGTCGCGGCCGACCCATACGAGCGCGGGGAAAGAGAGTAGCGTGCCGCCCCCCGCGACGGAATTAACCATGCCTGCGATGAAGGCCGCCGCGAAGATGATGATCAGGGGCCAGGGTTCAGGGGTCAGGGGCCGGCCTCCTTCCTCAGTCGGCGCTCAGGAACCGGCGCGCGACCCGCGTCATAATCTCGACCCCGATCTGAAGCGCCGATTCATCTATGTCGAACTTCGGCGAGTGATGAGGGTGTACGAGCCCGCGCGCCTCGTTGCGCGTGCCCAGGAAGAAGAAGGAGCCCGGCACTCGCTCAAGGAAATAGCTCATGTCCTCGCCGCCCATCGTGCGCACCGACTCGTCCCTGATTATGTTCTCCGGCCCGACCACCCCGGCCGCCTCTTCGGCCACGAGGTCGGAGACCCCTTCGTCGTTCACCAGGGGGATGGTCTGCCGCTTGTAATCGAGGTGATAGGTCGCGCCCATCGATTCACAGACCCCTCGGACCACGCGCTCGAACATCACGGGGATGTCCCTGTGCGTCTCCTCGCTGAAGGTGCGGACGGTGCCCCTGAGCGTCGCCGTGTCCGCGATGATGTTGAAGGCGTTCCCCGCGGAGAACTTGCCGACCGTGACGACGACGGAATCGAGCGGCGAAACGTTCCGGCTCACTATCGTTTGGAGGGCCGTGACCACCTGCGCCGCCGTGACCAGCGCGTCGACCGTCTGGTGCGGCAGAGCGCCGTGGCCGCCCCGGCCCTGGACCGTGAGGTTGAACTCGTCGACCGCCGCCATGACCGCGCCCGCGCGGATGCCGACCTTCCCCACGGGCAGGTTGTTCCAGACGTGCAGCCCGACGGCGGCGGAGACGGCGGGCGCTTCCAGCACCCCGTCGTCTATCATGGCGACCGCGCCGTTGCCGCCCTCCTCGGCCGGCTGGAAGGCGAACTTCACGTTGCCCCTGATCCGCTCGCGCTCTGACATTAAACGCTTCGCCACGGCGAGCCCGATTGCCACGTGCGCGTCGTGCCCGCAGGCGTGCATCACGCCCGCGTTTTGCGAGACGTAATCGACCCGGTTCTCTTCCTGAATCGGCAGGCCGTCCATGTCGGCGCGCAGGAGCAGGGTGCGCCCCGCCTGACCGCCGCCGGCTCCGCGGAGCAGGCCGACCACGCCCGTGCGCCCGACCCCCCTCTTCACGTCGTAGCCGTACTGCTCAAGCCTTTCCGACACCACGCGCGCCGTCCTCTGCTCCGTGTACCCGAGCTCCGGGTGCATGTGAAAGTCGCGGCGGTCTTTGATTAGCTGCTCGGCCTCGGGCGTGTCCTGCGAATGGTCGTTATCGAGTCGTTCTGTCATCTCTGATCACCTTATTCTATCGAGGCTGTGAGCGTCGACGGCCGGCGCGGGCTCGTTGTGATCCTTGGTCGCGCGCAGGTGCTCGTCCCTGAGCAGGGCGATCAGTTCCTCGCGCCGGTCGTACAGCCGCTTGAGCTTTCGCGGGGCGTGCCGCGCGAGCGCGTAAGAGGTGATGATGGGAAGGGCCACGGTCGAATCGAGGTAACAGACGACCGCGTCGGGCAGGCGGTCGGGGTCTATCTTGCCCCAGCTCACAGCCTCGCTCGGGGTCGCGCCCGAAAGCCCCCCGGTGTCCGGCCGCGCGTCGGTGATCTGGAGGAAGTAGTCGTGGCCTTTCTCCTCGATCCTGAGCACCTCCTGAATCTGCGGCTCCGTCTGCAGCATGAAGTTTTTCGGGCTGCCCCCTCCGAGGATGAAGACGGCCGACTTGCCTTGCGAGCGCTTGGCCGCGAGGACAATCGAGGCCGTCTCGTTCACGTCCGCGCTCACGTCGAACCGCAGCTTATTTCCCGTGAGCGCCTTCGCGGCTACGTTCATGCCGATGGAGCTGTCGCCCGGAGACGAGGTGTAGATCGGCACCGCCGCCTCGTAGGCCGCGGCGAGCACGCTCTTGCGGCTTATCCCCAGCACCCTCTCGCGCTCCGAGATGTATTTCCCGCAGAGGTAGTGAAACTCCGCCGTGCTCATGTCGCGCTGGAATTCCGGGGCCTCGATCATCTTCCTGTAGAACTCGTCGGTCGAGAGCAGCACGTTGTACTCGAAGAAGATGTCGTAGATGCGGACCACCTCCTCTTCGCGGAGCACCACGTCGGATATCTGCGGGCTGCCTTTGTGCATCCTGAGCCCGAGGCCGAAGTGGGTGTCGTGGTAGAGGTTCGCCCCCGTCGAGATGATCCAGTCCACGAACCCGTTTTCGATCAGAGGGATGATCGCCGACATGCCGAGCCCCGCCGGCGTCAGGGCGCCCGTGAGGCTCATCCCCACGGTCACGTCCTCGTCCAGCATGCGCTCGACGAAGAGCTGGCAGGCCTCGCGCATGCGCGCGGCGTTGTAGGCGAGAAAGGCCGACTCAACCAGATCGGCCACGGTCATGTCGCCCGTGATGGGTTTCGGATCGATTAGGGTCCCGCTCAGGAATTTATGTTTATTCGCCATCATCTCCTCGCAGCAAGAGTATAGGGCCAAAGTCACTTTGCGCCCGCCCGACTCCTGTAGGTTACGGTCTGGCCTGCGGCAATGCAACCGCGCCCCGCCCGCGGGGCCCTATTCCGATACGTAGTCCTTCAAACGTTCCCTGATCTCCCCAGGGATCGGCACCGACCGGAACGTCGAGCGGCTGACGCAGGCGAGCACGACATGGCCCTCGGCGACCAGACCCGCCTCGCCCTTCTTCGTCACCTCGAACCGCAGGGTGAGCGACTTCGTGCCGAAGCGCCCGACGTAGGCCGAGACCTCTATCAGGTCGTCGAGCATCAGCGGCTTGCGGAAATCGAAATGGATCTGCACGCGCGGGAGCCAGATGTCGAGGTGGTCGAACACCTCGGAGTAGGGCAGCCCCACGGACCGGAACAGCTCCGTTTCGGCGATCTCGAAAAAGCGGAGGAACTGGCCGTAATAGATGATGCCCGCGCGGTCGATGTCGGACCAGCGGACGTGCTCTTCAATCGTGAATCTCTTGTGCATGCCGGGCCTCCCGCGGTCCCTGAAAAATCGGAACTCGATTCTAAGTCATCGGCGGCGCGTTGTCATCCCGCCCCACTCGGCCCCGCCCTATTTGCGCGGGTGGTGCGCTCGCGAGCGTTGCGGTGTTATTATCGAGGGCGTGAAGCAAACGGTTCAGGCGGTGGGACTGGCGATGGCTTTGCTGTACGGCTCCGGCATAGTCTGGCTCTACGTGCGCCAGCCCCGCTCCTTCGAAGAATTGAAGACGCAGGCCGCCGTTGAGGCGAACGTCTACAGGGTCAGGCAAGAGAATTACGACGAGGCGTTAAGGCGATTCAACGCGGGCGAGTACTCCCTGGCCATAGAGCAGTTCGAGCTGGCCGACTCGGCCCGACTCGACCCGCCGTCCCAGTTCTACATCGCTTACTCTTACTTCATGCTCGGGCGCGGACGCCTGTACGACGACGACGAGCTGTTCAGGAAAGGGCTCGGGGCCGTCGAGCGGTGCCTCGCGAACGCGCCCAACAACATCTTCGAGATCGACCGCGCGGACCTTGAGGTGAGGAGCGCGAATGCTCTGCGGGAGCGCCTGAGGAAAGGGCTCGACGTGACGGGGTCGGACTTCAACCCTCTCGACTGGTTCAACCGGAAGTAGCTCCATGAAAAAGCCCGAGACCGGAGAGATATTCAGGTATGTGGTCGTGCCGCTCCTGTTTCTTACCGTGGCGCTCTTCGGCGGGCTGCGCTTCGCTGAGGGCACGGGCGAGGCCCGCTTCATCGCCCCGCAACTGGTCTCCCTGATCCTCGCGGCGTTCGTGATGGTCCTGTTCGTGCGCGGCGGACTGATCGAGCCGCCCGAGTACGTGGGCGAGCGCCTCGGCCTGCTCGACAACGCGGCGGGGGCGGCGCGGCTGCTCTCGATCTACTTCGCGACGGCGCAGGTCTTCAACTCCGTGACGCCCGAGAGCGGGCTGCTCAATTTCTGCTTCAACCTTTTCTACTTCCTGATCTTCTGGAACAACCTGTTCGTGGTCTTCAACCCCGCGCGACTGACCAAGAGCCTCGCGGCGGTGCTGGGCACGTCGTTCCTGCTGAAGTATCTGGTGCTGGCCGACCTGTTCGCCCCTTCCGAGTCGTGGGCCAAATACGTCCTGCAAAAGCTGACCGAGACGGCTTCGCTCGGCACGCTCGCGGTCGAAGCCTTCGCGCCCGCCACGGGCTACGTCGCCTTCGCCACGCTCGCCCTCTACCTGCTCGGGCTCTACCTGATCGCGCCGCGCGTGGACAAATCCGAAGAGCTTCTCTATTCGATCTTCATCGAGCGATACCGCCTCACCCCGCGCGAACGGAGGCGTCTGCTCTCGGCCCTCGCGGAGACGGCGGCGGATGAAGTGATCGAAGCGGAGATAGTTCAGCAGTCAGGGGTCAGTGGTCAGGAGACAGGGGGCAGTGCTGCTCCCGAGGATTTCGATTTACTGGAAAGCGATCCTATAAAGAGAGCCTGAAACGCTCCTTCCTTAGTCCCTGAATCCTGAATCCTGACCACTGGCCCCTATTCATCATTCTCCACTCCAAGGATTTCATAAAGAGAGGAAGCGGCGGCCTTCGAAGGCGGGCGCGCGGGCACTTCGAGTATGCGGGCCGTGGTTATGCGGCCCCTCTGCCGGATGGCAATCGTGTCCCCCTCGCGGACCTCACGCGAGCTCTTGGCGGGCGTCCCGTTCAGGGTCACGGCCCCCGCCTCGCACATCTGCTGCGCGAGCGTGCGGCGCGGCACCAGACGGCTCTGCTTTAGAAAGATGTCGAGACGCATCGTCGGGGAGGTCGGAGGGTCGGGCTCTTTCGAGAACCCGGCCCTCCGGGGCTCTTACTTGCTAGGCTCTTTGGCTGCCTGGGCCGTCTCGTAGCCCGAAGTGATTTTGATGTAGGCTTCTTCGCGGAGCTTGGCCAGGTACTTCTTCTTCGCGGGGTCGGCGCGCTCCATGGTGGCGGCGCGGCCGACGACATCCTGCACCTGAGGGTCCTCGTAGGGCTTCACCACCGAGGGCTTGCGCTCGTCGACGCGAATGATCTGGTAGCCGTCCTGAAGCCGTATCGGCTCCGACACGTCGCCCGTCTTGATCTCGGCGATGGCCTTCGCCACTTCGGGCTTCAGGTCTTTCGGCTCGAAGACGCCCATCTTCCCGTTGTTGGCCCGCGTGGCGCGGCTGGCCGGGGTGTTCTTCTGCACCGCCTCGGCGAAGCTCTGGCCCGCGCGCAGCTCCGCTACTATGCGGCGCGCGCGCTGCTCGACCTCTTCGGCCGTGTGGCCTTCGAGCGGCAGGAATATCTCCGAGATCGTCACCTCGCCGGGGGTCGTGAAGTACTGGTCCTTGTACTTCTCGTAGAAGGCGCGGCGGTCCTTGTCGCTCAGGCTCGTGAAGATGGGGGCGAGTACTTCGCGCTGGACCACGTAGGTCTGCAGGAGCTTCTTGCGCAGGTTGGCGCGAGCGGCCTCGGGCTCCATGCCCTGCTTCTTAAGGGCCGCCTCGAACTCGATCACGTTCGGGAACCGGTTCTCTTTCGCGATCTCGGCCATCTGCTGGTTGACTTCCGCCTCGACATCCATGCCCAGCTCCTTGGCCTTCTGTTCGAGCAGAATATCGTCGATCATGTAATCGAGCACGTTACCCTTGAGGCGGTTAAATTCCGCCTCGACCTCCGCCTCGCTCTGGCCCCCCCGCGTCATCTGGCGGTGGAGTTCTTCCCTGAACTCGCGGAGAGCCCCGAGGTAATCGGCGCGCGTTATTATCTCGTTATTGACGCGGGCCACTATCTCGTTGATGAGCTCCGGCTCCTGCGCGCGGGCGGCCGAAGAAAGCGCGAGCAGAAGGGCAAGCGCGAGTGTTGTTGTGACAAACTTCATACTACACATCCTCTCTGTTTTATTTCCGAGTCAGAGGAATGAATGCTTCAAACCTCAGAACTTGTCTTCATCTGGGCCGGGTTGCGAAAACTAATTATGCCTGAACCGCCCGCTGTATGTGAAGCCCAGCTCGGAAGCATTTATTTTGACGCTGGCCGAGGAGACGAGGCGCTCCACCCCCTCGTCCACGGCCTGCTGGTTCTTCCTGGCCACGAACTCTTCGGCGAGCTGCGAGCGCCGCTCGGCCAGCCGCGAGCGCCGGTCGTCGGGCGGGTGCGGCTGGATGCGGCGCTCCAGCTTGAAGAGGTGGAAGCCGTAGTTCGACTCCACGACCCGGCTCACGTCGCCCGGCCTGAGCGGCTCTATTGCCTTACCGAGGGCCGAGGGGAGTTGGCCCTCGTCGTAGCGCGTGAGCCCGCCGCGCTCGGCGTCCGGCGCGTCCGAGTGCTCCCTTGAGACGGAGGCGAAATCGCGGCCCCCCTCGACGACTTCCTTCCTGAGCCGCTCTATCAGCTCGCGGGACTGGACCCGTATCTCGCGGACGTAGTAGCCGGGCCTGTCGGCGAGCCGCTCCTGATTCCCTTCGACATACCTCTGAACCTCTTCGGCCGGGACGCGGAGGTCGCGGAGCAGGACCTGCCTGTAATACTTCTCCACCAGCAGGTCGTTGATGATCTCCTCGCGCGTGGTCGCGAGCGCCGCCGACGATTTCATCTGGGGGTTACCCTCAGCGGCCTGCTCGACCTCCGAAGGGGTGATCGTGAGGCCGGCCTTCCCGGCCTCCCCGAGCACGAGCCTCCGCCGGATGTACTCGTCGAGCATCTGGCTGCTGAGGGAGTCGGGTATGTCGGCCCGGTTGAACTCGCCCATCTTCAGGCTGAGGAACTGCTCGAACTGCGAGCGGCGGATCTCTTCCCTGTTGACGGTCGCGATCACGGGGGACCGGTCGGCGTCGCCGCGACACGCCGCCGAGAGGCCGACGGCCGCGCAGAGGATTATGAGCGGTAAGGAGAGTCTCATATCACGGGATCACTTCAGGCGGTCGAGCAGGGCTCTTACCTCCGCGAATATCGCCCGGTCCTCCTGAGACCGGAGCCTGAGCTTCAGCACGCCGGCGGGCGTGAAGGTCGCCTCGCCCCCCGACACGAGGGCGACGAGTTTTTCCGGGTCTATCCCCGCCTGCTCCCGGAACTTGATCGCCAGACGGTCGCCTTCGCGGTCGATGGAGATGATCCCGAGCCGCGAGGTCTCGCGCCTGAGCCTCGCGTACTCGAAGAGATTTTCCACGGACTCGACCATGGGGCCATACCTGTCTTCGATCTCCGCGCTGATGTCGGCGAGCTCCTCGTCGGACTCGGCCGACGAGATGCGCTTGTAGGTCCGCAGGCGCTGGCTCACGTCATATATGTACTCTTCGGGGATTCGAATATCCACGCCTATGTTGATGATGGTGGAGACCTCGTCCTCGATGGGCTCGCCCTTCAGTTCGCGGACCGTGCGTTCGAGCATCTGCGTGTAGAGGTCGAAGCCGACCGCGTCGATGTGGCCCGACTGCTGCCCCCCGAGCAGGTTGCCCGCCCCGCGCAGTTCCAGGTCGAGCGCGGCGATGCGGAAGCCCGCGCCGAGTTCCGAGAACTCCCTTATCGCCGCCAGCCTGCGGCGCGCGATGTCGGTGAGCCCCTCTTCCGACGGGATCAGCAGGTAGGCGTACGCGCGGCGGTTGGACCGGCCCACGCGCCCGCGCAGCTGGTAAAGCTGCGACAGGCCGTAAGCGTCCGCGCGGTTGATGATGATGGTGTTGGCGAGCGGGATGTCTATGCCGTTTTCGATGATCGTGGTGGAGACGAGCACGTCCAGCTCGTGCCGGATGAATTTAAGCAGGATGTTTTCGAGGTCCTTTTCGCCCATCTGCCCGTGCGCCACGCCGACGCGCGCCTCCGGGACGAGGCGGCCGATCAGCTCGCCGATGGTGAAGATGGTTTCGACGCGGTTGTGGACGAAGAAGGCCTGCCCCCCGCGCTGGAGCTCAAGCTCGATGGCGCTGCGGATCACGGGCTCGGAGAACTGCACTACCTGGGTCTGGATGGCGAGGCGGTCCCGCGGGGGCGTCTCGATCACCGACATGTCGCGGAGCCCGGCGAGCGACATGTTGAGCGTGCGCGGGATCGGGGTGGCCGACATGGAGATCACGTCGACCTTCTTCCGCATCTGCTTTATGCGCTCTTTGTGCGCGACCCCGAACCGCTGCTCCTCGTCCACGATGAGCAGGCCGAGGTCCTTGAAGCGGATGTCTTTCGACAGTAGCCTGTGAGTGCCGATGACTATGTCGACCGTCCCGGCCTCGAGGCTCTTGAGAACCTCCTTCTGCTCCCTCACCGTGCGGAACCGCGAGAGCATCTCGATGCGCGCGGGGAAGGCGCTGAATCGCTGCTGGAAAGTCTTGAAGTGCTGGAAGACGAGGACCGTGGTCGGCGCGAGCACGGCCACCTGCTTGCCCTCCATCACCGCCTTGAAAGCGGCTCTCATAGCCACTTCCGTCTTCCCGTACCCCACGTCCCCGACGATCAGGCGGTCCATCGGCTGCGGGTTCTCCATGCCGGCTTTGACATCTTCTATGGCGGACTCCTGGTCCGGGGTCATCTGATACTCGAAGGCGTCCTCGAACTCCTGCTGCCAGGGCGTGTCGGGGCTGTAGGCGTGGCCCCCGACGAGCTGCCGCTCGGCGTAGAGCTTGAGGAGCTCCTCGGCCATGTCCCGCATGGCGCGCTTGACCCTCGCCTTAGCCTTCTCCCAGCTCACCCCCCCGAGCCGGTCGAGCGTGGGCTTGTGCCCCTCGCCCGCCGAGTACCTCTGCACGAGGTCGAGGCGCTCGACCGGGACGTAGAGCTTCGCGCCCTCGGCGAAGGTGAGCAGCATGAACTCGCGCTCGCCGCTCGCCGCTCGCTCGATCCCCGCGGCGACGTTGCCCGTGGGCCCGCCCGCCGTGGCGATCTGCTTGAGGCCCTGGAACTGGCCGATGCCATGATCGACGTGGACGACGTAATCTCCGACCTTCAAATCTCCGAGGTCGGACAGGAACGCGGAAGCCTTGCGCTGCTTGCGCGCGCGTTTGGGCACCGGGCGCGGGGCGGCCGCGCGCTCCACCTCTCCGAATATGTCGCCTTCGGTCAGCACGCGCAGGCGCGCGGCCGGCAGGGTGAAGCCGTTCGAGACCCGGCCCACGGTGACGACGCGACTGCTCGCGAGGGCCGGCGGGTCGCCTTCCGCGCGCTCGCGAGGGTTGAGCGAGGGGAGGAGCTGCGCCGTGACCTCGTATTCTCCGAGCATCTCAGTCACGCGCTCCGCGAGCCCCAGGCTCGGCATCGCGAAGAGGGTCATGCGCTCCCGCGCCTGCGGGTCGGACGCGAGGTCGCGGGCGAGGTCCTGCACGCGGCCGTGATAGCGCCGGGGCGATTGCGAGATGATCGAGATGTCGGGCGAGGCTTCGGGGATGGTGAAGAGGAAGAGGCTCGGGGCGGCCTTGCGGCTGGCCCGGGCCGCCCACCTGCCCGCCTCGTTGCTCATCTCTTTATTGATCTCGTCATCTATCTGGTCATTGATCTCGTCGGGGACGCCTGAGCTTCCCCCGGACTCTTTCTCTTCCCCGGCGCGCGGCCCCGCCGGGGCCCCCGCTGATTCGGGCGGGCTCAGGCGCGTGAGCGAGTCGATGCGGAACTGCTCGTCGGTC
The DNA here is from genome assembly GCA_035634255.1 of Blastocatellia bacterium. Taxonomy (GTDB): domain Bacteria; phylum Acidobacteriota; class Blastocatellia; order UBA7656; family UBA7656; genus DATLMR01. The sequence continues at coordinate 80,093 of DASQDI010000152.1, read as the reverse complement.
GAGGCGGCGGCGCGCCCGAGCAACCGGAACTCCACGCGCGGCGCGGCATGGAAACGCTCGCGCAACTCCTCGGGCGTGAGGAAGAGCCGCTCGGGGGGCAGGGCCAGCTCGCCCGAGTCTTCGGCTTCGAGGAATCGGTCGCGCAGGTAGCTGTACAGGTCCGACGCGCTCTTCTCTATCTCCGCCGGCTCGTCGATCACCGCGAGGGCGTCCTTAAGGTAATCGAACGCGGACGAGGCGAGGGGCCGCGTGAGCGGGATCAGGTACTCCCATCCGGGGAAGGGCTCCCCGCGCTCGGCGTGCGCGACGCGCGCGCGCAGGTCGCGGCGGAAGCGCTCGTCGGCCCAGTTTCCCCTCGCGGCGTCGGCCCAGTCGATGAACTCTTCGCGGCGCACGGACAGCTCGCGCATGGGCACGATGACGGATTCGCCCGCCTGCCCCGTCGAGCGTTGCGTGTCCGCGTCGAACTGGCGTATGGAATCGACCGTGTCCCCGAAGAACTCTATGCGGTGCGGCGCGTCGTGCGCGGGCGAGAATATGTCGAGTATGCCCCCGCGCAGGCTGAACTCCCCGACGGCCCCGACCGGCTCCTGGCGCACGTACCCGCTCGCGATGAGAAGGTCGACGATCAACTCGGGCGGCATGTCTTCGCCCGCGCGCAGGACGAGGCTCGAAGACTTAAGAGCGCCGGGCGAGATGGTTCGCTCGGCCAGGGCCGTGATCGACGTGAGGAGTATGCGCGCGTCGCCCCGCGCGGCGCGGTAGAGGGCGAGCGCGCGACGCTCAAGGACTTCCGCGTGGGGCGAGGTCCCGTCGTAGGGGTTCGATTCGAGGGCGGGGATCTGGAGCACGCTCGTCTCGCAACTGTTCAGGCCGTTGATCGCGCAGTAGAAGAGTTCGAGGTCGGGCTGGAACTCTTCTACCTCCCGGTTAGACCTCGTGACGAAGACGATGCGCCGCTTGAGCTTTTTTTCTAGGGCGGCCAGCACCAGCGCGCGCGCGCTGCCGGAGAGGCCGGAGAGGACGACCACTTTGTGGCCCGCCCGCGCCTCCTCCGCGAGCCGCTCAAGCTCTTCGCTGCGGAGCAGCTGCCCAAAAATCTCCGCGTAATAAGTCTCGGGTGGCGTGTCGATGCTCATAATTCGGGGTACGGTCCGCCGTGAAAAATCGAAGGTTGATTGTAGCAGCCCGCGGACTTCGCGCGCAAAGATGATAAATTTTGAGAGGGCTTAATTTTAGGGCCTGTTGCCAACATAATCGGCGCTTTGTTAGTATCGTCATTAGCTGATATCCGCAGCTACCAAATCCCGTGCCCGGCTCGGAGGAAGATAGTGAAATCCGTGAAATTCATGTCGCGCGCCCTGTCGGTCACGTCTCTCGCGCTCATGCTCCTCTGGGTCGCCGCGTTCGCCCGGCAGCTGGGCTCCCGCGAGGCGCGGCAGCAGATCGCCTCGGCGCTCGGGCTGGATAGCGAGGACCGGGTCCGGGTAAAGAACATAAGCCCCGGCTTCGGCGGGCAGGCCACGGTCGACGCGACGATTGACACTACGTTCCGATTCGTGCAGCAGAAGGACGGGAGCTGGCGCGCGGTCGACGTGCGGGCGGGCGACCGTCAGTGGGAGTCGCTTGAGCTGATGCGGGAGGCCGTGCGTAAAGAGAAGGTGCTGAGGACCACGGCCGACCTGCGGACGCTCGCGACGGCGCTCGAAGCTTTCCAGCGCGACCGCGGGTTTTACGTCATCGCCGACACGGGCCGCGCCCTGGTCGATAATCTGGCACCGCATTACATGAATTCTGTGATAAGGCTCGACGCCTGGTCGCACGAGTTCGAATACCTCGGAACGGCGGCGGGCTACAGGCTGGCGAGCCTCGGGCCCGATGGGAAGCCCGAGACGGGCGACGAGATCGTCATCGAGAGCGGACGACTGGTGAAGGGGGCCGGAGAGTGACAACCAATCCTCAAAACGCTCAGGGCATCGACAAGGCGGCCCTGCACGAGCAGGTCGCGACGGCCCACCGGAAGGCGATGGTGGTGATGCTCGCGATGACGGCGAGCATAGCGGCCTACACGTTGATCGGGCTCGTCATTCTCAACGTCCGGGAGGCGGCCCCCCGGCCCTTGCAGGCGCGCATCCCGTTCTTCGTCGCGGCGCTCTTCCTCTCCCTGGGCTCGATAGCGTTCCGGCGGACGCAGCTGCGGTGGATGAGGCTCGAAGTGGTGGGTGGGCTTCGCGGCCCGCAGGGGCTGATCAAGCACTTCTTCAGGGCGGCTATCGTCTCGGCGGCCCTCGCCGAGACGATAGGGGTGCTCGCGCTTCTGGTCGTCTTTTTCGGGGGGGACATGCGGGACGTGCTCTCTCTGGGCACCGTCGCCCTGCTCATCATACTGACGAGCTACCCGCGCCGCAGCGCGTGGGAGAAGGCGGTCGAATACTTTGCGGCCGACGCCCCGCAGGCGTCGAAGACGTGACCCGCGGGGCGGATTATAAAAAGTTTCAGGCACTCGTGCTTATATTTTGGAACTCAGTGGTAGGGGCCTGCGGTTAAGTACTGGAGGCTTGACGAAAGGAAGTAATACTTTGAGAAAAGATATCTTATTAACCGGCGCGGTCGCTCTTGCGCTCCTGCTCGGGTCTTCGGACGCCGCGGTCGCGGTTCAAACCCCGGCCCAGCAGCCCGCCCCGGCGGTTCAGGACGAGGGGAACAAGAAGGCTTCGGAGAAGCAGGTGTCCACCAAGGGGGAGGCGCTCAAGAAATACCTCGAAGGGCAGAGGCTCGAACAGACGGGGAATTACCCCGGCGCGGTCGCGGCCTTCAAGGAGGCGATAGCGCTCGACCCCTCTTCTGCGGAACTGCGCACGGCGCTCGGCTCGCTCTACCTGAAGAACCGCAACATAATCGACGCGGAGGCCCAGGCGCGCGAGGCCGTGAAGCTCGCGCCCGACAACCTCGACGTCCGCAAGCTCATAACGCGCGTCTACCTCTCGCAGGTGTTGACGGGCACGGCGCTCGACAAGGAGAAGGCGCGGCTGGCCATCAAAGAGCTCGAAGAGATCGTGCGGCTGGACCAGGCGGCCAAGCTCGACATGAACGGGCAGGAGACGCCCGCGCTCACCCTGATCGGCAGCCTTTACCTCACGCTCGACGAGGAGGACAAGGCCGTGGACGCGCTCAAGCGCGTCTCCGAGGCCAACGCCTCTTCGGACGAGGCCCACTTCCAGCTCGCCTCGATCTACTACCAGAAGAACAAGCTGCGCGAGGCGGCGGCGGCGGCCCGCAAGGCTTACGACATAAATCAGAATCAGCCCCGCTACGCGGGACTGCTGGCGCAGTCGCTCCTCCGTCTGGGGCGCACGCAGGAAGCCATAGACATTTATAAGAAGGCCATCGGCCTCAAAGACCCCTCGGGCAAGGACCTCGAATCGGGCAAGGAGGCGCTCATCCAGTCGCCCCTCCTGTTCGACTACGCCGAGGCCCTGGTCTTCGCGGGCCGCTACGACGAGGCGACCAACCTGCTCGACCCGATCATCAAGAACATCCGCAAGGACACGCCCCTCTACCTGAACGCGGTCAGGATCACGACCGACGCATTCCGACGGTCCGGCAAGCGCGAGGACGCCGTGCGCGTGCTCGAAGACGCTCTGAAGGGGCAGGACGTTTCCGAGAGCCTCGCCATCCTTTACTCGCTCGCCGAGACCTACGAGGAGATGCAGCAGTTCGACAAGGCCGTCGAGACTTACGAAGAGGCGCTCGCGGCAATCGTCAACCCCGACGGCACCGTCAACAAGCGGGAGCAGGACAAGCGGAGCGCGGGCATCATCCTTCAGCGCATCGGCTACGCCTATAGGACCGCGGGCAAGCGCGACAAGGCGATGGAGACGTTCGACCGCATGAAGAAAGTGCTCGGGGCGGACGACCCCCGGTCGGACCAGCTCATCGTCGACACCCTGCTCAACGAGGGTAAGTACAAAGAGGCGCTCGACGCAGCGACCGAGGCCGCGAAGCGCTTCCCCGACGAGCGCGCGTTCAGCCTCGCCCGCGCGCAGGCCGCCGGACGCCTCGGCGACATGGCCGCGGCCGAGGCGACCCTGCGAACGCTGCTCAAGAACGAGCCCGCCGACGCGGACATCTACCTCTTCCTCTCAAGCGTGCAGCTTGAGGCGAACCAGTTGAAGCAGGCCGAAGAGAGCGCGCGCAAGGCCATCACCCTCGAACCGAACGACGTGCGCCACCTCATCACCCTTTCGAGCGTCCAGGACCGGCAGAAGAAGTACAAGGAGTCCGAGGCGACTTTGAAGAAGGCGCTTGAGATCGACCCCGACAACGCGACCGTGCTCAACAACCTGGGCTACTTCCTGACCGAGCGCGGCGAGAGGCTGCCCGAGGCCGAGTCGCTCATCAAGCGCGCCGTCAACATCGAGCCCACCAACGGCTCGTTCCTCGACTCGCTCGGCTGGCTCCTGTTCAAGCAGAACAAGGTCGCCGAAGCGCAGAAGTACCTTGAGCAGGCCATAATCTACTCGCCCCGCTCGGCCACGATCCACGACCACCTCGGCGACATTTACAAGAAGCAGGGGCAGGCGGACAAGGCCAGGGCGCAGTGGGAAGAGGCGCTCAGGCTCGCCACCGAGCCCGAAGAGATCAAGAGCATTCGCGAAAAGCTCGGGAAGAAATGAGCGGGTGAGCAAACAAACAGAGCCCATGCACCCGGAGCGCATGGGCTCTGCCTGACCACGCCCGCGGGCCCCTGAAGGCGAGCCCCCGAAAAGTCTTGCCACTCGGGCCTGTAGATTGTATTAAAGATTCGGCCCCGTGCGATCCATCTATTTTATTCTGTGCGCGCATCCAAAGTGCCGGGTGGGTAGATTCATATGAAAAGAGTTTTGATGGCCCTGTTTCCCATTGCAGCCATGGTCCTGTCAGTTGTCGCGCCGTTGCCGGGCGAGGCTCACGCGGGGCAGACCGACGGAGTCTTCACGGGGCGCGGCAAAGTGGCGCGCGGCTCGTCGCGCGCGGGCCGCGACTCGGAAAGGCAGGAGCAGGAGCGCGGGCCGGCGCGGTACGAGGACGAAGACCTCAAGCCGATGGTCGCCGGGCGCACCATGCGCGAGATCGAGTCGCTTGAGAAGCAGTGCTTCTACGAAGTGAACAAGCAGCGCGAAGGGTACGGCCTTGAGGCCCTCGAATTCTCGGAAGAGCTGCTTGAGGTGGCGCGGTATTACAGCAGGCGGATGGCCGAAGAGAATTTCTTCTCGCACGTCGACCCCGACGGCAACACCGTGCGCCAGCGCGTGACCGGGGCGGGCATCAGCTGGCGCGTGGTCGGGGAGAACCTCGCCTTCGCGAGCGGCTACATCAACCCCGTGGCCGTCAGCGTCAAGGGATGGATGGAGAGCCCCGGCCACCGTAAGAACATCCTCGACAAGGGCTACAGGTATACGGCCATCGGCGCGTGGATCAGCAAGGACGGGACGGTCTACTTCACGGAGATATTCCTCCGGCGGTAGGCGCGGCGGTTCGGCCTCTATTTCATGCACTCCATCAAAGTCAGGTCTTACGCGAAGATCAACTGGACCCTCGACGTGCTGTTCCGGCGCGAGGACGGGTACCACGAGCTGCGCACCATCCTCCAGACCGTCTCGCTTTACGATCAGCTGCGCCTCGAAGAGACGCGGGGCCAAATCGAAACGGTCTCGAACGACCCGAGCGTGCCGGACGGCGAGGGCAACCTCGCGCACAGGGCGGCGGTCGCCCTGCGCGAGGCAGCGGGCGTTCGCGCGGGCGCGCGCATAGAGATCGACAAGCGCATCCCGGCCGCGGCCGGGCTCGGGGGCGGGTCCTCAAACGCCGCGGCGACGCTGCTCGGGCTTTCGCGGTTATGGCGGGTCGACATCGGGTACGGGGAGATGATGGAGCTGGCCCGCGGCCTCGGGTCGGACGTGCCCTTCTTCCTGCTCGGGGGCACGGCGCTCGGGGTCGGGCGCGGCGAAGAGGTCTACCCGCTCGAAGAGGCCAGCAGCGAAAACCTGCTGCTCGTAAACTGCGGCGTCGGCGTATCGACCGCCTCGGCATACGCGCGGCTTTCGCGGTTGACAAGGCATAACGTCGTCCGTATCATGCCCTTTACTTTGCTCGCCGCCAGGGGCATCCGTGAGCTACCGCTTGCGGCCCGCAACGACCTTCAGGAGGTGGTTGCCGCCGCTCACCCAGAAATCGCGGGGGTCATAGAACGGCTGAAAAGCCTGGGCGCAAATCACGCTCTGATGTGCGGCAGCGGGGCGACCGTTTTCGGGGTCTTTGATAATTTGGAGACGAGCGAGCAGGCGCGGGCCGAGATGCGCGCCGATGGGTTCTGGTCCGAGCGCGTGCGCGCCATCGGCCGGCGCGAGTACGGCGAGACCATCTTCGATGATTAAGCAGGCGGCGAATTGCAGGCCATCTTTCGGGCCGATATTATAAAAAATTATTTTAAGGGTCGTACCGCCCCGGCGCTTCGAGGTTCCGGGGAAGCCGGGCGAGGGTGCCGACCGCGCTCCGGAGATTTACCGGTGGGGAGTCGCCAAGCGGTAAGGCAGCGGCCTTTGGAGCCGCCATTCGGAGGTTCGAATCCTCCCTCCCCAGCCACATCTTAGTCCGATGTAAAGAGTGGTGAGGGCCGAGAGTCTGAAGACCGACCGGCACTCGCCACTCACTACTTTTTTACGTGGAGGGGCTGTGAACATCAAGGTCTTTTCAGGTAACGCGAACCGGCCACTCGCTGAAGAGATCTGCCAGCACCTGGGGATTGAGATCGGGCAGGCCAATACGTCCAGGTTCTCCGACGGCGAGTTTAACTTTCAGATACTGGAGAACGTGCGGGGCGAGGACTGCTTCCTGGTCCAGCCGACCTGCCCCCCGGCCGATCAGAACATAATGGAGCTTCTGATCATGCTGGACGCCTTCCGCCGCTCGTCGGCCAAGCGCATCACCGCCGTGATCCCGTATTACGGCTACGCGCGCAAGGACAGGAAGGACAGGCCGAGGGTGCCGATATCGGCGAAGCTCGTCGCGAATCTGATCACGGAGGCGGGGGCCGACCGAGTGCTCCTGCTCGACCTGCACGCGGGCCAGATTCAGGGCTTCTTCGACATCCCGGCCGACCACCTGTACGCCGCGCCCGTGCTGGTCGGCAACATCCAGAAGCTGGAGCTGCCGAGGCTCACGGTGGTGGCCCCGGACGCGGGGGGCGTGGAGCGGGCCCGCGCTTATGGGAAGCGGCTCGACGCGGAGCTAGCGATCATCGACAAGCGGCGCGATTACGACCGCCTCGGGGAGGTCGAGGTGCTGCACGTCGTCGGGGACGTGGAGGGGCGCACGGCGCTCATCATCGACGACATGATCGACACGGCCGGGACGCTGGTCAAGGCCGCCGAGGCGCTCAAGCGCAACGGGGCGGACACGGTCTATGCGTCGGCCACGCACGCGCTCTTTTCAGGCCCGGCGGTCGAGAGGATAGAGGCCTCCCCGATCAAGGAGGTGATCGTCACAAACACGATCCCCACGGATAACGCCTGCCGGTCGAAGAAGGTGACTTGCCTGAGCGTGGCGAAGCTTCTGGCGGAGGCCATTTTATCTATTCACGATGAGACATCTGTGAGCAAGTTGTTTATATGAGGACGGAGCAGGGCGAGCCCCTGCCGATGAGTCGGGAGTCTTGAGATTATGATTAAAGATATAACAGTCAACGCGACGCCGCGCGAAGGCACGGGCAAGAGCTACGCCAAGCGGTTGAGGCGGCAGGGCATGATCCCGGTCGCCGTCTACGGCGAGAATAAGGACGCGGCGGCCGTCGCCGTGAGCGCCAAAGAGATCGCCAACATCCTGAGGTCGGATTCCGGGCACAACACCATATTCACGGTCGCCCTCCCGAACGGCGGCGACTCCGCGACCGTGATCATCAAGGACTATCAGGTGGACCCGGTCAAGGGCAGGCTGCTGCACGCGGACCTGCTGCGCCTGTCGATGAGCGAAGTCACGCGCGTGAACGTGGCCATCGAGCCGGTCGGCGAGCCCGTCGGGGTCAAGCTGGACGGGGGCATCCTCGACCTTCAGCTCCGCGAGGTCGAGGTCGAGTGCCTGCCCGGCGACATCCCGGAGAGCCTTGAGCTCGACGTGTCCGAGCTCCGCGTGGGCGACCACCTGACGGTGGCCGACCTGAAGTATGACCGCGAGAAGATCAAGGTCGTGACCGACGAGGCCCAGGTGATAGCCGGCGTGCTCGCGTCGCGCCTCGCCGAAGAGGCCGCGCCTTCGGCCGAAGAGGCCGCCGAGGCCGAGGGCGGCGAGCCCGAGGTCATCAAGAAGGGCAAGGCCGACGAAGAGTAGTCGGGCCCGCCGGTTCGCCCTGTGGTTGGCACGCAGTTATGAAGGTCATTGCCGGGCTCGGAAATCCGGGGCGAGATTATGACGACACGCGGCATAATCTCGGGTTCATGCTCATTGATAGATTGTTCGCGCGCTCGGGGGGGCGGGGCTTCCGCGCGGAAGCTAACGCCCTGGTCGCGGAGGCCGGGCTCGCCGGCGAGCGCGTGATCCTGGTCAAGCCGCAGACCTTTATGAACCTGAGCGGGGACTCGGTGAGGCCTCTGCTCGCGCGCTACGGCGAGGCCGACGCGAAGAACCTGATCGTCACCTGCGACGACGTGGCCCTCCCGTTCGGCATGGTGCGCGTGCGCCCGGGCGGGAGCGCGGGCGGGCAGAAGGGCCTCAAGTCGATAATCGACCGGCTCGGCACGAACGACTTCCCGCGCGTGCGCATAGGGATCAGGCCAGACCACCCGGTGAGCGACCTTTCGAGGTTCGTGCTCGCCCGGATACCGAGGGGCGACCGCGAGCTGCTCGACGCGACGCTCGACCGGGCGGCGGACGCGGTGGAGATGATCCTGTCGGAAGGGGTGGCGCGCGCGATGTCGGCCTTCAACGAGCGCGTGAAGCCTGAAGCCGCGCAGTAGATTTTGGGCCGTGACATGTAGTGGATGCGGGGCGATTCGCCCGGCGTATGTTCTTTCTCAAGAGGTTCTATAGTGAATCTCCTTGCTCTGGCCGAGAGAGGTCAGGGCTAACCCAGGGCCGCGCGCTTTCGTTCAGGCGCGAAAGCGGCCCAGAGAATCCAGAAGGAGGATGACTCTTTAATGAGAGTATATGAAGTGCTGTTTATTATCGCTCCCAACACCGAGGAGAGCGATCTCGAAGCGCTCGTCACCCAGATGAGCGACGTGATCACCAACCAGGGTGCCCAGGTAACCAAGGTTGATCGCATGGGCCGCCGCCGGCTCGCCTACCCGATCCAGAAATTCAACGAAGGCCATTACGTCGTCCTCACCGTCGAAGGCACCGGGGCCGAGATCGCGGAGGTCGAGCGCCGCATGCGCGTGACGGACGCGGTCATTCGTTACATCACCATCCGCATCGACGAAGACCTGAAGCGCGCCGATAAACTGCGCGCGCGCAGGGCCGCCCACGCCAGGAGCGGGGGCGGGGGAGGAGGCGGCCGGGGCCGCAGAGGTGATCGCGGGGCCGTGGCGACCGTGGATACTGCCGAAGAGGAGGGCGAAGAGTAATGAGCGGAGATACGAGAGACGAAGGCCGTCGCGACGACAGACGCGACGACAGGCGGGATGACAGAGGCGGCCGCGGCGGGCGCAGGTTCGTGCGCGCGCGCAAGTCGTGCAGGTTCTGCGCCGACAAGGTCGATTACATCGATTACAAGGACGGGCGTCTGCTCGGCAGTTACATCCCCGAGCGCGGCAAGATTCTGCCCCGGCGCATCTCCGGCACCTGCGCCCCGCACCAGCGCATGCTGGCTTCCGCCATCAAGCGGGCGCGCAACGCGGCGATCCTTCCGTTCGCGACAGATTAATCCGGGGCGGTAAGCCTAGCCCCAACAGTCTCAGTGAGGATTTCACCAATGGCACACATGGATGTATTGCTTAGCGAAGATGTAGAGAACCTCGGGCAGCGCGGCGAGGTGGTCCGCGTGCGCGTGGGCTATGGGCGGAACTACCTTCTGCCGCAGGGCCTCGCCATCCAGGCCACCGCCGGCAACAAGCGCATGATCGAGGAGCAGCGCCGCGTGCTCGCCAAGCGAGAGAACCGGGAGCGCGCGTCGGCCGAAGGCGAGGCTTCGAAGCTCGAAGGATTGACCCTGAGGTTCGACCGCCGCGTGGGGGAGCACGGGATACTGTTCGGCTCCGTGACCTCGCTCGACATAGTCGAAGCGCTCAAAGGGCACGGCTACACGGTCGAGCGCCGCAGGGTCGGCCTGCGCGAGCCGATCAAAGAGGTCGGCGATTACGACGTGACGATCAAGCTGCACCGCGATGTCACCCCGACCATCAAGGTCAGGGTCCGCAAGGAAGGCGCGCCCGACGAACTGGAGGCCGCCGCGCCGGCTGCCGAAGCCGCGCCGGAGACGCAGCCCGAGGCGGCGGGCGGAGCGGCGGCGACCCCCGACGAGGCGTCGGCAGCGCCGGACGGAGCCGAGGGCGATCAGGAGTAAAAAAATTGCGCGGGTAAATCGGGGGCAAGGCCCGTAGATTCAGGCTTTGCTCTCCGGCCCCTCGCCCGCCCGCCCGCACCGGCGAACTTTTGATAAAAAGTCTCTGTTAATCGTGCTATGATCACGCGCGGAATGCCCGATGTCGGCATTCCGCTTTTTCTTCTCAACCGCCTGCTCTCGGCTTTCTCGGGGCGGGTCATTAAAAGCAACAGGGACGAGGGCCATGTCAAGGGCAGCCGCAGGTGACTCCTTTTTCGATAAGGGGCTTCCATCCAACGTCGAAGCGGAGCGCTCGATACTGGGCGCCATAATGCTCGACAACTCCGTCTGCCACCAGGCCATAGAGTTCCTGGGGCGCGGCGGCGACTTCTTCCTCGACTCACACCGGCGCATATTCGACAAGATGATCGGGCTCACCGAGCGGGGGTCGGTCATAGACCTCATCACCCTGAGCGACGAGCTGCGCCGCGCGGGGGAGTTCGAGCAGGTCGGGGGCGCGACCTACATCGCGTCTCTGATCGACGGGGTGCCGCGCACGGACACCATCGAGCACTACGCCAGGATCGTCAAGGCCAAAGCGCAGCTCCGCCGCCTCATCACCGCCTCCAACCAGATCATCGCCCGCTGCTTCGACGAGGAGGACGACCCCGATGTTATCATCGATCAGGCCGAGCAGATGATCTTCCAGATCGCCGAAGACCGCGTGCGCCAGGGCTTCCAGTACATCGGGGACGTGGCCCAGCGCCGCCTCGAAGAGATCGAGCAGATGGCGGGCCGGCCCGAGATGATCACGGGCGTGCCCACCGGCTTCACCGACTTCGACCAGATGACCTCGGGCCTTCAGCGCCAGGACCTCGTCATCATCGCCGCCCGGCCGAGCATGGGCAAAGCACAGCCGCTCGACGCGAAGGTTCTGACCGAGCGCGGCTGGAAAACCATGGGCGAGCTTAGGGAGGGGGACGACCTCGCTTCGGTCGATGGCCGCCCCTCGACCGTCATCGGCATCTACCCGCAGGGGGTCAGGCAGATTTATAAAGTGAGCTTTTCCGACGGGCGAGCCGCCGAAGCCTGCGGCGAGCACCTGTGGCGCGTTCATTACAGGCACTGGCCTGAGGCGAAGGTGCTCACGACCGAAGAAGTGATGAAGCTCCTGCGGCGAAAGCGGTACCGGAAACGGCTGTGGGTCGACATGTGCTCGGGCGACTTCGGTCACGACGCCGCCCTGCCGGTGGACCCGTGGGCTCTGGGCATGCTGATCGGCGAAGGGGATTTCAAATCGTTGAGGTTCTCGACCGCGAGCGAGCTGGTGCCGATTCAAATGAGCTCGGCGTTGGGGCAGGATTTCACCCTGAACAGGGCCGCGAGGTACGATTACCGGGTCGTGCAGACAATCGGTCATCGTCGCGCGGGCCGTTATGGGGTGTGGCCCAACCCCTTGCGGGAAGATTTGAAACGGCTGGGGCTCTGGGGCGGGCGAAGCGAAGATAAGTCCATACCCGACCTTTATAAAACAGCCAGCCGCGGCTCGCGGCTCGCGCTGTTACAGGGACTGCTCGATGCGGATGGCTGGGTCGAAAGAACCGGGTCTGTGCAATTCGCAAGCTCAAGCGAGCAGCTCGCCGATGACGTGGTCGAGCTCGCGCGTTCCCTGGGAGGGTGGGCGACGAAGAAGAGGAGACAGCCCGTATATCCCTACAGGGGCGAGCGGCGATGGGGGCTGCCCTCGTTCGTAGTCAACATCGCGCACCCTGAGCCGTCCAGCCTCTTCACCTTACCCGATAAGAAGGGCCGCGCCGCCCGCCTCGGGGGGCGGCGTAAAATGCCGGTGTTCACTTCCGTTGAGTTCTCCCGTAACGCTGAGGCTCAATGCATCGCCGTCACTCACCCTTCGCGGCTGTACATCACGGACGATTATGTCGTGACCCACAACACGGCGCTCGCCCTCAACATGGCGCAGTACGCCTCGAAGAACAATCACGTGGTCGGGGTCTTCAGCCTGGAGATGTCGGCCGAGCAGCTCGTCTCGCGCCTGCTCTGCTCCGAGGCGCGGGTCGACGCGCACCGCCTGAGGACGGGCTACCTCAACCGTGAGGAGTGGGCGCGGCTCGCCGACGCCCTGCGGCGCATGTTCGAGATGCAGATATTCATCGACGACACGCCGGGCGTGAGCGTGCTTGAGATGCGCGCGAAGACGCGCCGCCTGAAGGCCGAGCACGGGCTCGACCTGCTGATAATCGACTACCTCCAGTTGATGTCGGGGCGGGGCCGCATCGAGTCGCGCCAGCAGGAGGTGTCGCAAATATCGCGCGACCTCAAGGGGCTCGCGAAAGAGTTGAACGTCCCCGTGATCGCGCTCTCGCAGCTCTCGCGCGCGACCGAGACGCGCAGCGACCACAAGCCGCAACTGAGCGACCTCCGTGAATCGGGCTCCATCGAGCAGGACGCCGACGTGGTCTGCTTCATCTACCGCGACGAGGTCTACAACCCTTCGGACGAGAACCGAGGGATGGCGGAGCTGATCATCGGCAAGCAGAGGAACGGGCCGACGGGGAGCGTGCAGCTGGCCTTCCTCAAAGAGTTCACCCGGTTCGAGAACATGTGGAGGGAGTAGGGCCGGTAAATGATGCGCCACACACCTCCCGGCCTCGACGGGCGACGACCCACCTGGGCCGAAATCAATCTTGAAAACCTCGCGCACAATTTCCGCGTGACGAAGGCGGAGGTCGGCCCCTCCGTCTCTGTCATGCCCGCGGTCAAGGCGAACGCTTACGGCCACGGGGCGGTCGAGTGCGCGCGCGCGCTTGAGCGAGAAGGCGCGGACTGGTTCGGCGTGGCCCTGCCCGAAGAGGGCGCGGAATTGAGGGAGGCCGGCATCCGCGTGCCGATCCTCTGCCTCGGAGGCTTCTGGGAAGGGCAGGAGGGGCTCATCATCTCGCGCGGGCTCACCCCGGTCGTGTTCCTCGAAGAGAGCCTCGAACGCCTCGACGCCGGGGCGCGCGCCGCCGGCAAGGTCGTCGATTACCACCTGAAGGTGGACACGGGGATGGGCAGGCTCGGCGTACAGGCGGGCCGGCTGGAGGGCTTTCTCGACGCGGCGCTCGGGCTCGAAAACGTGCGGCTCGACGGGGTGATGACGCATTTCGCGGCGGCCGACGACCCCGACAGGAGCGAGTTCACGAACGAGCAGGCGCGCCTGTTCGCCCATGCGGTGGAGCAGGTGCGAAGGCGGGGGCAGGCCCCGAAGTGGATCCATCAGGCCAACAGCGCGGCCGCCCACGCTTACCCTCACGCGCGCGGGAATCTGATAAGGCCCGGCGGGATCGTCTACGGCATCTGGCGCGATTCGACGAACCGCGCGATCCGGCCTCTCGACTGGCGGCCCGTCCTTTCGCTCCACACGCGGGTGGCGCTGCTCAAGACGGTGCCGAAGGGGACGCCGCTCGGCTACGGCTGCACGTTCACGGCCGGGCGCGAGAGCCGGATAGCGACCCTCCCGATCGGTTACAACGACGGGCTGCGGCGCGGGCTCTCCAACCTCGGGCGCGTGCTCGTTCGCGGGGAGTTCGCGCCGGTGGTCGGCCGCATCAGCATGGACCTGACGATGGTGGACGTGTCGGGCGTCGAAGGCGTGGGGGTGGGCGACGAGGTGGTAATCATCGGCCGCCAGGGGCCGCGCGAGATCACCTGCGAGGAGGTGGCCGCCTCGCTCGGCACGCTCTCATACGAGATCACCTGCGGCATCAGCGCCCGCGTGCCGAGAGTCTACACGCGCGGCGGGTCATGAAAATGCGCGAGCGAATGATTGATCGCTCGCGCACTCCCGAATCCCTATATTTATGTATGAGTCACGCGGGACAGGCCGCCGCGAAAAAGACGGGCTCCTCCGGTTACCCCCCGCTGTTCTTCCTCAATTCGAGCAGAACCTGTTTGGCGACCGCCTTGAGGGTGTCGAACACGCCGGTCCCGCGGCTGGCGACGGCCTCGAAGACCGGCTCCCCATTCCGCAGTAGCTCGCCCTTCAGCTCTTCGGTCGAGACTACGTTGGGCAGGTCGCGCTTGTTGAGCTGGAGCACGTAGGGCAGCTTGGTCAGGTCGTAGCCGTGTTGTTTCAGGTTCTCCTGAAGATTGAACAGCGACTCTATGTTCGCGTCCATGCGCTCGTATTGCGAATCGGCGACGAAGACGACGCCGTCCACGCCCTTCAGGATGAGCTTGCGGCTCGCGTCGTAGAAGACCTGTCCGGGCACCGTGTAGAGGTGGAAGCGCGTCTTGAACCCGCGCACCGTGCCGAGGTCGAGTGGCAGGAAGTCGAAGAACAGCGTGCGGTCGGTCTCGGTCGCGAGGCTTATGAGCTTGCCCTTCGCCTGTGCCGCGGTGGAGTCGTAGATGTATTGCAGGTTGGTAGTCTTGCCGCCCAGACCGGGCCCGTAATAAACGATCTTACAATTGATCTCGCGCGATGCGTAGTTGATGAACGTCAAGGCTCTTTTTCCTTATCCTTGCCGGTGAGGTCTTTCCTTGCTCCCCGGTCGATCTGGGTCCGTTGAGGGCAGAGCGGGGCCAACGGGTTCGCGTCAGTTGAAGAGGGCGTCGATGTCCTCTTCGGTTATCTCGGCGAAGGGCGAGTCGAGCGACACGCCCATCTCCCTCTCGCCCGCCACCTTCAGGTCTATGGCTTCGAAGATGTTGTTCATCTCGCCGGTCGCGCGCTTCACGCGCAGGCGCACGAGGCCGAGGCTCGACCGCTCGTCGAAGATGACGACGAGGATCACGCGGCCCGCGACTATCGAGATGTGGATGTTGTCGCGCTCACCTTCGTGCGATAAGACCGGAAAGCCGCGCTCGCCGATCAGGTGGGCGAGCCCGTCGGTGGCGGCGACGTTGCCCGCGGTCAGGCTCGCGAGAGACGTGGTGTCGAGGTTGAGCATCTCACCATGCGCGGCGATCTGCTGCCCGTTCTTATCGACAAGGAAGACGAACTTGGCATTCGCGTCTGCGCACAGGCGCGTGATCGCATGCTTGAGCTGCTCATACTCCTCTTCGTACATTACGACCGGAGTCGTCATTGCTTCTCCTCAATCTTCGACCGACTCTATGGGGTTACGCGCCGGGGAGAGGCGAGCCCGCCCGGCTCAAAGAGAGGGCGCTCGGTGTCCCGAATTTCCAGTGTTTTTATAATCCCGGCGACGTGAACTATGATTTCCAGCAGGGGCATTTGTGGGGTACGGGCTTTTATAGCATAGCGAAATACCCATTACAAGACTTTTCATCGGCGTCAAGTAATACTCTTCGGGCGGGCTGCTTGAAGCCCCGCGCGCGCGGATGTATCATCACTGTCGCGCCGAAAACTCCCGGAGGTATCCATGGAATCGAAATTCTTGAAGCACGTCGACCGCGACGAGATCGTCCAGATAGTGTCGGAGCTGGTGCGCCATAACACCGTGAATCCGCCCGGCAACGAGCACCTCTGCAAGGAGATCGTGACCGCGTGCATGCGGAAGCTCGGCATGGATGTCTCCTATTACGAAAAGGAGCCGGGGCGCACGAACGTCGTCGGGCGGATAGGGAAGGGCCCGAAGTCGATAGGGTTCGTTTCGCACATGGACGTGGTGCCTCCGGGCGAGCTTGAGCAGTGGGGCACGCCGCCGTTCGAGCCGACCATAATCGACGGGCGCATCTACGGGCGGGGGACGCTCGACGACAAGGGCTCGTTCGCCTGCGCCTACTCCGCGTGCAAGGCCTTCGTCGCGGAGCACCCGGATTTCGACGGCACGATCTACCTGATAGCGGCGGCCGACGAGGAGATGGGCTCGGAGCTCGGGATAATCTACCTCGTGGAGGAGTGCGGGCTGAAGTTCGACGTGGCCATAATCCCCGACGGCGGGCGCATGGACCTGTCGATCTACGGCGAAAAGGGGATCGTCTGGCTTGAGATCACGAGCCTGGGGGTCCAGGCGCACGGCTCGACGCCCGAGCTGGGGCGCAACGCGATCATCCCGCTCGCGGAGCTGCTGGCGGAGCTTAAGTCTTTAGACCTCGGGGCGGAGTACGACGCGGCCTTCGACGGCTGGACGATGAACGTCGGCACCATACAGGGCGGGTCTTCCGCCAACACGGTCCCGGCGGTCGCGCGCGCGACCATTGATTTCAGGCTGCCGACCGGGATCAATAAAGACCTGCTGCTCTCGCGGGTGGAAGAGAAGATTGCCTCCGTGCGCGGCCGCTCTCCCGAAGCCGAGTTTCGCCTAAACGTACTCCACGAGACGGAGCCCCACCTCTCGGACAAGAACTCGGTCATCATCCGCAGCTTCGACCGGGCGGCGCGGCGGCTGAATCTCCCGATGAATTACGAGACGTTCGGCGGCAACACCGTCGCGAAGAACCTCTATTTCGCCGGCATCACCTCCGTGGTGCACTACCCGGGCGACGACAAGCTGGCCCACGTGCCGAACGAGTTCGTCATAATCGACGAGCTCGTGCTCGGCTCCGTGCTCTACGCCGAGACGCTCGAAGCGTACTTCTTCGGCTGAGCCGGGGCGGCCTCGCAGACTCTTATGAATTGCCCCCATCTTGCGGCCTTCAATCCGCGCGTGTGATAATTATCCCGCCATTTCTGTCCAAGGGGTTGTAATGTTCCGATCTACAGTCGTCGCTCTCCTGATCATGCTCGCCACACTTGCGGGCGAGGCCCACGCGCAGGGCTTGCAGAGTAAGGCGGACGAGATCCGCTCCGCGATGGACGCGCGTGATTTCGACCGCGCCGAGTCGCTCGTGCGGGACGTCCGCGCCCGCTCGGGGGCCGTCTTCGCGTCGAATAATTACGACTACCTGCTCGGGCGTCTGACGGAGCGCCGGGGCGCGGGGGCGGAAGCCATGTCGCTCTATCAGGCGGTGCTCAACCGGAATTCCGTGCTCGCCCCTTACGCGCTCTGGCGTCTGTCCATGCTCGCGCGGGCGGCGGGCGACCTGGCCCTCGAGCGGCAGCACATCACCCGCCTCTCGTCCGCGTATCCGTCGAGCATCCCCGCGCGCGCGTCGCGCGACCGTTTGATCGAGAGCCTCATCGAAAGCGGGAACTACTCGGCGAGCATTGGCCTCCTGCGGGGCTCGGCGTCCGCGTCCGGCGTGCGCGGCCGCAACGCGATGGCCCTGCTCGGGAACGCTTACGCGAAGACGGGCGACGCGGCGGCGGCGCGCTCGACTTTCAACAGGCTGATTTCGGGCTCGCGCGACGACTACGCTTTGGCGGCGGCCGGGGGGCTCGACGCGCTCGACCGCGCGGCGCGGGTGACGCCCGATGAGTTCGAGTCCATGCGTCGCGCGCGGATCTACCTATTCAACCGCCACTGGCCGGAAGCCCGCGCGCACCTTATGTCTATAGTTGATCGCTTCCCCGGCAGCGCCAACCGCGCGGAGGCGTTGTACCAAACGGGCTTCACCTACTACCGCGAGGACAACTACGACGAGGCGATCAAGTGGTTCGAGAGGGCCCACGCGGAATTCCCCTCGAAGAAGGAGGGCGAGCAGGGGTTCTACTGGGTCGGCACGGCGCTTCAGAAGGCGCGGCGCTACCCGGAAGCCGCGCGCCGCTACAGCCAGTTCATCGACGAGTACCCGCAGAGCGATCTGGTCGATTCGGCCTACCGCAACGTCGTGGACAGCTACCGCTACGCGGGCAGGGATGCGGAAGCGTTGGAGTGGTCGCGCCGCATAATGGAAGAGTACGCGGGCGAGCCCCTCGCCTCGGTCGGCCTCTTCAACCAGGCGAAGATCGAACTGACGCGCGGCAGTTATGAAGCGGCGCTCGCGCTCTTCACGCGGCTTCAGGCGCAGCCGGTGACGCCGAAGCTCGTAAGCTCGCCCATCAGGGGCGAGGCGGCCTTCCTTCGCATCTACACGCTTGAGCGGATGGGGCGATTGTCTGAGGCCGCAAGGCTCTACCTCGCGATACCCGAAGACCGGGAGAATTATTTCGGCCACAGGGCGACCATCCGGTTGAAGGCTATGGGGAAGACGGAGCAGGGCCGCAGGGTCGTGGAGCCTCTTGCGCGCTCCTACCGCGAGCAGGCGCGCGCGGCGCTCGCGGGGGGCAGGTACGGCGAGGCGAAGGGCGCGGCCTCTCAGGCTTTGCGCCTCACGGATAGCGCGGAGGCTCAGCGCGACCTGCTTCAGATCCTCCGAGCCAGTTACAGCCAGCTCCCCTCGTACAACATAGCCGCCCGTTACAGGCTGATCCCGGTGGCGCGGGGCGTGATCGGCGAAGGCCAGCCGCCCGTCTCCGACTCGTCGAACCGCGCGATAGCTTCCGAGCTGATCTTCCTCGGGCTTTACGACGAAGGGGTCACCCCGCTTCGGCTCGGAGGGTTGACCGGCGCGAACTCTCAGGGCGAGCCGAGCGACACGGGCCAGCTTGAAGCGAATGTGCAGGTGGCTTACGCCCCCCCACAGAGGGGGGACGTGGCGTACTCGCTCGCCGTCTACAGCAATCGCGGGGATCAGGCGCAGTACGCCATCGCTTTCGCCGAGCCGATCTTCACGTCGATCCCGAAAGATTACCGGATAGACCTGATGCCCCGCGACCTTGCGGAGCTTATGTACCCGGCCCCCTACCGCGACGCGCTCAACCGCCACGCGGAGAGGCACGATGTCGACCCGCGGCTCGTGCTCGCGCTCGCGCGGCAGGAGAGCCGCTTCAACCCTTCCGTCAAGAGCCCGGCGGCGGCGCGCGGGCTCCTGCAATTCATCAACGAGACCGCGATCAAAGTCGCCGAGGAGGAGGGCCTGAGGAACTTCAAGCTCGACGACGTGTACGACCCCGAGGTGGCCGTCCGCCTCGCCGTGCGCTACGTCGCGGACCTGCTCAAGCTCTTCCCGAATAACCCGTACGCGGTGGCGGCCTCTTACAACACGGGCGAGCAGAACGTCGAGCGCTGGGTATTCCGCTCGCGCTCGAGCGACGTTGAGCCGCTGGTGGCCGAGATAGCCATACCCGAAACGAAAGACTACCTCGCCAAGGTGATGAGCAATTATCGCGCGTACCAGATGCTCTACACCCGCGACCTGCGCCAGCAGAGGTAGCTAACGAGAGACGAGCGGGCGCGTGACGTTTCGGAGATGACGCGCCTCGCCCGCCTCCCGCCGCTTCTTCCGCGAACTATCCTTTTCCCCTCCCGCTGTCTCTGTTATTAGTGTGGGCCTCCGCCGGAAGGCGCCGGCGGCCTGGGAACGGAAATGGCAGATGAAGGCGAAGGAACGCCCGACGAGATTCTGGTCGTGCGGGCCATACTCGGCGACCTGGACGCTTTCGGGGAGCTGGCGTCGCGCTACCGCGCGGCCGTGGTGCGCGTGGCTCGGTCGGTAGTCGAGCGCGAGGACGCCGAAGACGTGGCGCAGGACGCGCTCCTGCTCGCCTTCAAAGCCCTGCCCTCGATTGAAGACCCCGCGAAGTTCGCGGCCTGGCTCTCGGTGATCACGCGGCACCGCGCGCAGCGCTTCGGCATGCGCGAGCGGGCCCACCGCTCGGGCCGCGTCGAGTTCGATGAGCTGCTGCTCGATCAGGTAAAGGCGCTCGCGCTCCCGATGCTTGACGAGAGCGGCGACGATGCGGAGCTTAACCGCGCGCTTGAGAATGTGCCGGCCGATTACGCGCTCGTGCTGCGTTTGCGCTACCTCGACGAGATGCCGCTCAAACGGGTCAGCGCGTTCCTCGGCCTCCCCCTCTCGACCGTGAAGTGGCGGCTGCATCGAGGCAGGAAGCTCCTGCGCGAGCAGGTGGAGCTTTTAAGAACCGGAGGTGAAAGGTGGAAAGAGAGAAAGAGATTACCAAGCTGATCAACGTCCTGCGCCGCACGTCGCGCATGGCCTTGCAGTCGGAATGGACCGGGGGCGGGCAGGACGCCGCTTCCTTCTGCGTGGAGCAGTACAACCGCGTGCTCGGCCGGCTGCGCGAGATTGACCCGGACGTGGGCGCGGTCTTTTCGCCCCTGGCCGCGGGCAGCTCGCTCACGGTCGCGGCGATGGCCTGCCGCCAGCTGGCGGCCTACTACGAGGACGAGGTCGAGCCGGACAGGGGGTGGGGCAAAGCCTACAACTTCAACATCGGCCCGCAACCTTTCAAGGACTTCTGGCAGAAGTCCGCGCGCGAGATCGAAGACCTCGGCGAGTTCATACGCGAAAGCATCGACGAGTGGACGAGGCAGAGGCGGCACAGGGCCCGGCACGGGCAGGGCTGCGCGGGACAGGAGGGGCCGAAGGAAGAGGCGAAGGAGACTCAACAACAGGGCGACCCCGATACCCGCCCCCTGTGACCCTACAGGAAATTCTTACATAGCCATTTGTAATCTTTACAGTCAGCCGGGGCCGGGAAACCGGCCCTTTTTAATCGCGGTTTCTTATATTGCAAAGGGTTACGAATGTAAGGGCGAGAGGCACGGAGCTTGCACAAGACTTGGTGGGGCAGAGATACGGGAATTACTTTCCGGGTCTCTTATGCGGTTACTGTGGTGAGGACGGTAACCACAATAGGCGATGCGGGATGTTACCGCATCGCCTTTTATTTAGGCTCGTAACGTCTGCAACTAACGAAGAGTGGGAGATAAGGGATTATGAAAAGTAGGATAGCAGTTGTTTTAGCTCTGTGTGCCTTTGTAGTGGTTTCTTCATCTGCGTGCGCCACCAAGAAGTATGCGCGCAATCGCATAAACGAGCGCGTCACGCCTCTGGAGCAGAGGGCGGGTGAGCTGGAAGAGACTTCGCGCCGCAACAGCCAGGACATATCCCGGCTGGGCGAAAACGTCAACGAGGTGCGTGGCCGGACCGAGCGTGCGCAGTCGCAGGCCGACAACGCGCTCGCGCGCGCCGACGAGGCCAACACCCGCGCGGTTACCACCGAGCAGTCGCTCGGCGATTTGAGAGCCAACATCGACAAGTACTCGCTTCAGAACACGGCGTCAGTCAATTTCAAATTCGACAGCTATCAGTTGACTCCCGAAGCTCAACAGGCGCTCGATCAGATAGCCTCGCAGATAAAGGACCGCGGCAACTTTATACTGGAGATACAGGGGTTCGCGGATTCGACGGGTACCGATTTCTATAACAATCAGCTTACGCAGAAGCGCGCGGACGCCGTGCGCAGGTACCTGGCAGAGCAGCACAGCATCCCGCTCTTCAGGATGCACATACTCGGATTCGGCGAGGTCCGCCCGGTCGCCGAGAATAACACGCGCGAAGGGCGCGCCCAGAACCGCCGCGTCGAGGTACGCCTCCTGACCCGAGGGATCGGCGATGGGGCGGCCGCGCAATCGACATCTTCTACGTCGCAGAACTAACAGCCCTCTCCATGATCGTCTGCGCCGGACGTGCCCGGCGCGCGCTCATCGGGTAACTTTAACATCAGCCTCCGATATGAGGGCGGACACCCCGGTCCGCCCTTTTTATCTAGGGGTCCGCGCCGCCCGCGCGCCCGCCGTTATCGACGATACCCGCGTCCGACATCATCCCTCGCGCTTCGTATCAGGTGCCGCCTCGTGTTTCCACTGCCGGCCACGCTTGTTACCTTTATAATTGACGGGAGGATCGACGCCGGAGCGAGGGCGGTAATTTATGAGCGGTATTCATTCGGGCGAATTTATGGGGCGGCCCCTTCCCGAAGCGCCGGGCGACGCCTGCGCGCTTTGCGGGCGGCGGGTCATGCGCGTAACGAAGCATCACCTGATACCTAAGTCCGAGGGAGGCACGGAGACCGTCGACCTCTGCCTGACCTGCCATAAGACTTTGCACGGCTTCTTCACCAACCGCGAGCTCGCGACGAAGCTCTGCTCGGTCGAAGCCCTCAGGGGCGATCCGAAGATAAAGAAGTATCTCGCGTGGATACGCAAACAGCCCGACCGCTCCATCAGGGTGCGGGCCAGCCGGGACAGGCGGTGAGTCGCTCGGCGCGGGGGCGAAAGGGTGACTGACATGATCGAGCGCGCGTCCGGAATCCATGTGGCCTTGATCGAGCCGGAGATCCCGCCGAACACGGGCAACATCGCGAGGCTGTGCGCGGCCACCTTCACGCCACTCCATCTGGTCGGCCGCCTTGGCTTCCGGACCGACGACAAGGCCGTCAAGCGCGCGGGGCTCGATTACTGGGGCGAGGTGGACATCTCTTACCACCTGAACATCGAGGCCCTCTATGCCGCCCTGCCTCACGGCCGCTTTCTCTATTTCACGACCAAAGTCGAGCGGGCCTACACGGACTTTCAGTACGCTCGGGGCGACTGCCTCGTCTTCGGCCGCGAGACGCGCGGCCTGCCCGAAGACCTGCTCTGGGCCAACCGGGAAAGGTGCCTCACGATACCCATGCCGAACCCGCGCGTCAGGTCGCTCAACCTCGCCACCTCCGCCGGCATAGCGCTTTACGAGGCGCTCAGGCAGGTCGGGGCCGCGGGGCGGGGGCCGTGAGTTCCGGGAGAAAAAAGAGGGTCGGCTGCGATTTCAGACTCGCGGCCGACCCTCCATTTAGAGAGAGCGATCAGATGATGGTTATCGGTTCTCGGGAGGTTTGCCCGTGTCGGACGGCTTGCCGTCGCTGTCCCGCCGCTTGAGCGTGGGCCGTTCTTTCGGCTGCTCTTCGGTGGTCGAGGGGTTATTCGGGTCCTCGCCCTCCTTGCGCCGCTTGAGCGTCGGCCGCTTCGGGCCGGTATCGCGGTTCGAAGGATCGAGCGTCTTGGAATTCGTTATGGCCAGCAATCGCGCCTTCACCCGGTTGAACTCCGACGTGTTGACCGTGTACTCGTCGCGGTCGGGGAATTTGACGACCAGACCCCGGACTTTTTCTATGCGGTCCGGCGTCGGGGGGTGCGAGCGGAAGAGCTTGGACAGGGTGCCCGGCTTGTCCTTGTCCTTCTTCTCAAGCTTCTCGAAGAAAGTCACAAGGTTGTTCGGGTCGTACCCGGCGGCCCATGCGTACTGGGCGCCCAGCTTATCGGCTTCGCTCTCCATGCCGCGGCTGAATTTGAGGAAGGCGAGCGGCACGCCGATCTGCGCGGCCTGGTAGGCTATGGCCCCGAGGCCGCCAGTCATGAAGATCAGGGGGATCATCGCGTAATTGGCCAGCTGGGCCTTCGACGCCTGCTCCACGCCGTGCCTGCCGGCTACGTGCGCTATCTCGTGTGCCATCACGCCCGCTATCTCCGCCTCGTTCTCGGCGGCGAGTATCAGGCCCTTGTTGACGTAGAAAAATCCTCCGGGGAGCGCGAACGCATTCACGTCGTCGGAGTCGAGTACTTTGATGGTGAAAGGGACCTTGGCGTCCGAATGAAGAACTATGTTCTGGCCGACGCGGTTGACGTATTCGGTGACGATTGGGTCTTCTACGAACCTGGCCTGGCGGTCCACTTCCGCGGCGAGCTGCCTGCCGAGCGCGACCTCCTTCTCCAGAGAGTAGAAGGTGGGTAAGAGGTTCTTGTTGATGTTCCGCTTGCCTATCAGGAGCGGGTTCTCGTGGTCTTCGAGCTTCGATTTCGGGGCCGCGGAGGTCGCGGACGCTGTCTCCGCAGACGGCTTCTTATCCTTAGACTCTTTTTTATCGTTCGCGAGCAGCATGGTCGGGGAGCCGATCACCGCTGCGAGCATCACGACCGCCATGCGCTTCAGTGGACTTGTCTTCATCGGGTAACTCCTGTCGATAAGACGTACTTGCGTACTTATGAGCGTCCGCACGGGAACGGACTGTTGAAGTGTATCACATCCCCGTATTTGTCGAAAGTGGCCTCTGCTCCGAAATTCCCGAGCAGAGTAGGAACGGGCGGCGGTGGGAGGCTTGCAGCCGGGGCGGGCGCGCGGGTTGCGTTTTTGACTCCCCGTCTCCATTCTTACTCGGACGGAAGGATTCGAACGTATGCGAATATCGATCATCGGCGCGGGCCGCGTAGGGCGCACGCTCGGCCGCCTGGCGCGCCTATCGGGGTACGAAGTGGGCGACATCGTGTGCGGCTCCCCGAAGTCGGCCCGCTCTGCCGTCCGATTCATAGGGGCGGGCACCCCGCATGGCGCGGCCGACGCCCGGCTCTCCCGCTCGGCCCTCATCCTGATCTCGACGCCCGACGACAGCATAAACGACGCGGTGAGGTTGATTCGGGAGGCCGCCCGGAAGACGGGCCGCCCGCCGGTCGTTCATACGAGCGGCGCGCTCTCAAGCGACGCGCTCTCGCCCCTGAGAGAGCAGGGGTTCGGCACCGGCTCCTGCCACCCGCTCCAGACCTTCCCGAGGGCCTCGCGCTCGAAAGCCCTGATGCGCTCTACCTACTTCTGCATTGAAGGCGACGCGCGAGCGGTCAGGCTGGCCCGGAGGCTCGTGCGAGACATCGGCGCGCGACACTTCGAGATACCGACGGAGATGAAGGCCCTTTATCATGCCTCGGCCGTGATGGCCTCCGGAGGGGTGACCGCCCTCGTCAGCATCAGCCTTGAGATGCTCGCGCGCTGCGGCCTGACGGAGAGCGAGTCTATCAAGGTGCTCCTGCCTCTGGTCGAAGCGACGGTCGCAAACGTTCGCCGGGTCGGCCCCGCTCTGGCTCTGACGGGGCCGGTCCGCAGGGGCGACGCCGGGACCGTCGAGCGGAACATGAAGTCCGTCTCTGAGGTCAACTCTGACTGGCTTGAGATTTATAGGATGCTGTCGGAGCGGAGCCTCGCGCTGTCCGAAACGGCCGGCTCGGACGCGCGCTCGCTCGACGACATCCGGCGGCTCCTGAAGGCCCGGTAGCCGCGGGATGATGAATAGCCTTCTACTACAGTGGTAGATGAATCCTCTGTGCGGCCCGCCACTTGTAGTGGCAGCGCTTGGTCGTCGCATTCGATGGCAGGACCAAATCGCTGTTGATCGTCAACCCCGCGATTCTCGGCGCGAATCCCGCTAATTTCGCCGTGGTCCAGATATTCGCCGGCAATCCCGGCGACCCGCTCGATAAACCCACCCTGCCTTGAGTCAATTGAAAAATTTCGCGCCGCAGTAATATGACGAAAAGTTCAGCAACTTCTCCGTACGGCGGTAATTTTGCGGATCATCTCCGTCATCGACGGCGATGGCGAGGCGATGTTCGCCTCGGATCAACCTGATATTGAAAAGGAAATGAGGATGAGAAACCAAAGTATGTTTTTGAAAAAGATGACGGCGCTGGCTATGGCGCTCATGTTCTTGGTCGCTACGAGCGTCACGCGCGTTGAGGCGGCCGCAAACAACGCTCTGACCTCGCAGCAGATCGAGGCGGTTATTGAGGAAGTATTCGCCGGATTAGCCGCGTTCGACGCCCAGGGGGGCGTAAACCATTTCGCCGCCGACGCCGTGATTGAAGACCCGGTCGGCCCTCCGCCGATCCAGGGGACACAAGCCATAACCGCTTATTTGCAGACGTTCCCCACCCTCTAGTCAAATCAAACTATACTCCCTGGACATCAAGATGTGCGGTCAGGAAGCCGCCGTCGAATGGAGGTTACGTTTTACGACCAGGACCGGGAATGTCTTTCTGGAAGGCATCGGCTTCTTCAAGTTCAACCAGGAGGGGAAAATTCAGACGGAGAGAGAGTTCTTCGATCTGGCGTATTTCCTGGAGCAATTGCAGGACTGAACCTGCGGCAATCGTAGCGCGAAGCGATCCGGCAACTGTAGTGCTACTGTTTTCTTCGACTCTCTTCCGTCACGAAGCGGCCATTGATCAGGTCGAGGCCGAGCCCCGCCCCATGCGGAGAGCGTAAGGTGAGCAGGGAGCCGGACGCGGCTTCGAGCCAGATGCGGCGGTTGCCCGTCAGTATCGCGACGGCTTTATCGCTGTTCCAGAAAGGCGTGCCCTGAAGGGCTTCGACCCGAACCGCCACCGTCAGGTCCACGACCTGATTCAACCGGGAGGTCTGCTCGGCCTCCTCCTGCGCGGCTAAAGATATCTCACGCGGGAGGGGCGGGAAGGGGTCCTCGCTCCCCTCGGGCTGGTCGGCCTGCTCCCTGGCGACCGCCGCGAGCCTTTCGAAAAGCTCGTCCGACCCCCTGCCGATTATTTCGGCCAGTTCTCTGAGATACGCGGCGAGGCTCGACTCGCGCGCGGCTTCGAGGTAGAGCGCGGACGTGCTCGCGCCCTGGTGTATCCCCTTCAATCTTACGTCCGCGTGCGAGGGGCTGGTCGCCTGGAACTCGCACAGGTGCGCGAGTATGATCGTCCAGACCGAATCGCTCACGGAGCCTTCGACGAGGATTTGCGCGAGCGGCTTCCCCATTATTCCGGTGAAGGCTTCTTCAATCGACGCGCGGTGCTCGTTGCCCGCGGCCGCGAGGTCGACCCACTCGGCCCAGGCGTCTTCCAGTTTCACGCCTTTGAATTTGATCCCGCGTAGTTTCGCGCCGGTCAGGTTGCAGCTCGAAAGGTTCGCGTCCGACAGGTCCGCGCCGCGCAGGTCCGCGAACATGAGCGAGCTGCTGGACAGGTTCGCGCCCGTGAAGTTGGCCCCGATCAGGCACGCGCCTTCGAGGCGGACGCCCGACAGGTCCGTGTTGGACAGGTCCGCGCCTTCTAGCTGCGCGCCCGACAGGTTGCTGCCGGTCATCTGGGCCATCCTGATGTAGGCCCCCGACAGGTTGGCGTTTTTCAGCTCCGTCTCGTTGAGGAAGGTGCCGACGAGGAAAGCGCCGGCCAGTTGCGAGCCTTCGAGCGACGCGCCGGTCAGGTCCGCGCCGCTGAGGTCCGCGCCGCTGAGGTCCGCGCCTTTCATGAGCGCGCCGATCAGGCTGGCTTCGACCAGATTCGCGCCGGTCAGGTTGGCTTCGTTCAGCACCGCGCCGCTCAGGAAGCAGCCGGTCAGGCGCGCCTCCCGCAGGTCCGCGCCGGTCAGGTCGGCCATGCGCAGGTTGGCCTCGGCGAGGTCGGTTCGCGCCAGACTCATCGCCGAGAGGTTCGCGCGGACGAGGTTTATCCCACGAAGGCTCTCGCCGCCTGTGATGCGGTCGATTATATCGCCTCTCGATAACTGCGACATCAGTGCTTCTCGGGAACGAGCCGTGACATGTGGGGGCAGGGCAGCGGCAGCATCTTTCGGGCGGGTAAGGGTGGCCGTCGGCCAGGTTGCCGTGCCCCGGCCCTGGCGACAATTAACCGATTATCCGCAAAATCCACGGGGCTTATGTTAGCTGGACTCAGCGGGCGAGTAAATACTAATCTGAGTCGCCCTCAGCAGCCGGGGGCGCGCGAGATCCCGGCCTTGAGCCGGGCCGTCTCCTGAATCTCTTCCGCGAGTTCCAGGGTGTGCTCGGCCGCCTGCCGCGCGATGCGCTGCTCGTCTTCGCTGACCGCGTAGCGCGCGAGCAACCGGCGGCCCATCTCGTGGTGGTGCTGCTCGTCCCTCTGGATGTGGTCGCGGTAGAGCGCGGCCGTCTCCCTATCGCCCCGCGCCTCGCAGTAGTCGATGAATGCCTGATTGCGGACGAGGGCGATGCCCTCGCGCGTGAACTGGCCCGCCGCGATGCGCGCGGCCGTGCTCTGGAGGTGGCGCAGGTAATCGAACAGCGGCGAGTATCCCCCCTCGCGCGGGTCGATGGCGCTCGCGTCGACTCCGAGCGACGCGAGCCGCTCGGAGATCAGGCGGTAGTGTCTCGCCTCATCCCCGACCTGGCGCGCCAGCGCGAGCTTCACTTCTATCTCGGGCGTCGTGGCGAGCCAGATGGCCGCGATCTCGGTCGCCTCAAGCTCGTTCTTGAGGGCGACGCGGAGCAGGCGGCTGACGCTGAGATCGTCCGGGGCCTCGCCCTCGGAGTTGAGCTTGCCCAGGCGCTCCAGCTTCACGAGATTATCTTCCGCGAGCGAGCGGGCGAATTCTTCCCCGCTCAAAACAGGCTTGTTCGTGTTCGTGGTCATAATGTCCTCTGGTGAAAATATCGCCCCGCCCCGGCCGCTCCCACACTGATTGTTGACCGGAGCCGACTGCTTACCATAATATACGCCCGCGATAAATCCTCCCAGGAGTCGAACGCAATGGACGAGGTCAACCTGTTTGACATCAAATCGAAGAACATCCAGCCGCCGACCGAAAAGACGGGCGAGTACCTCCCGCTCAAAGTCGGGCAGACCGTGTGCACGGTCAAGGACGCCAAGGGGCAGAACTGCACGGGCCACATAAAAGAGTGGCACACCGCCCCGCCTGAAATAGTGAGCAAAGCCGCGGAAGAGAACACCCTTCACAGGTGCCAGCGTTGCGGCGCGATTTACGAAGGCCCGCCGGCTCAATACCTCAACCCGAAGGTGCTCAAATGACCTTAAGAGCGCGCCGCTCGCCGAAAGGAAGAAGGTGACACGCCTATGAAAACCGAAAAGCTACGCGCGGCGGACCGACTGCTCGCCGCGAGCCTCTCCCTCCTCCTCCTTTTTATCTGCGCCGGGGCCCAGGCGATTGAGAAGCAGAAACAGGCCGGCGAAAAGCAGAAGGCCGCAGGCCCCGCGCAGGGTGCCGCCAGCCAGAAAGCGAAGGGACCGATGCTCAGACACGAATACGCGGACGTCAACGGAGTCCGCCTGCACTACGCGGCCTCGGGGAAGGGGAAGCTCATCATGTTCGTCCACGGCTTCCCCGAGTTCTGGTACGGGTGGAAGAATCAGCTCGCGGAGTTCGGCAAGGACCACCTCGCGGTCGCCCCCGACATGCGCGGCTACAACCTCTCTTCCAAGCCCGCGGATGTCGAGCAGTACCAGATTAAGTATCTGGTCGGAGACCTGCGCGCACTTGCGGATCACCTGGGCTATAAAAAATTCACTCTGGTCGCGCACGACTGGGGCGGGGTCGTCGCGTGGGCCTTCGCCATGTCGCACCCCGACTACCTCGACAGGCTCGTCATCATAAACGCCCCGCATCCGGGGGTCTTCCAGCGCGAGCTGCGCGACAACCCGGCCCAGCAGAAAGCGAGCGCTTACATGCTCACGTTCCGCAGCCCGCAGGCGGAGCAGATCCTTTCGAATAACAACTACGCGGCGCTCGTGCAGGCGGTGATGGGTCAGGGGTTGAAGGAAGGCCATTTCACCGAAGAGGACAAGAAGGCGTACATCGAAGCCTGGTCGCAGCCGGGCGCGCTCACGGGCGGCCTGAACTACTACCGGGCCGCGCGGATCGGCCCGCCCACGGGCGAGAGCGCGAATGCACCGGCGGACGTGAACGCGCAGATGGCTTCGCTCATGGTGAAGGTGCCGACGCTCGTGATCTGGGGGGAGAAGGACACGGCCCTCCTCACGGGAAACCTCGACGGCCTCGACAAGTTCGTGCCCAACCTGACCATCAAGCGCATCCCCGACGGCACGCACTGGGTCATACACGAGAAGCCCGAACTCATCAACAGCTACATCCGGGAGTTCATGAAATAGCGGTCATTTGCTGAGAGGGCGGGCGTCCGGCCCGCCCTCCCGGTAGGCGATTCGCATTCCGCTCACAACCCGACGCGCCGGGCGAGGTCGATGAATCTCGCGTCCGAGCGCAGCTTGTCGAAGACGGGCTCCACGTTGAGGTAGATCAGGAACCCGTACCGCTCGCCGTAAGCCTTTTCCAGCCACTCGAACGCCTCGTCGTTTTCTTCCAGCCCGATCAGTATTCTCGCTATGAAGTACGAAGGGATGTACCGCCGCCTCGAAAGCTCGTTCAGCTCGCCGATCACCCCGCGCGCGAGGTCCCGCTCGCCGGACACTGCGTATAGGTGCCCGAGCGCCGCGAGCGTCTCCGTGTCCCCCCCATAGATCGACAGAGCCTTCCGGAATTCCGCCAGGGCCTCGTCGTACATGGCCTTCTGCTCGTAGGTCTGCCCGAGGCGGCGGCGCGCCAGGGTGAAATTGGGGTCAAGGTCGAGAGCTTTCCTGTACTCTTCTATGGCCTCGTCGTACTGCCGCGAGAGGTGACGGAGCCAGCCCACGTTCGTCTGGATGGGGAGCGATAAGGGGTCGAGGTAGAGAGCGCGGTTGATCTCCGAGAGCGCCTCTTCGGCCCGCCCCAGGGTCGCGAGCGTGAGCGCGTACCAGAGGTGCGCGGTCGCGTATCCGGGGTTTAGCCTGATCGCGCGCCTGAACCCGCGCTCGGCTTCCTCCCTGTCCCAGTCGTACCCGAGCCTCACGAAGGCGAGCGAGGTGTGGGCCTCGGAGAGCTTGTCGTCGAGCTCAAGGGCGCGGGTGGCGGCGGCCTTCGCCTTCGGGAATGCTTCGCCCGGAGGCATCGCGCTGTAGCTCGCCAGTATGTTGAAAGCGTCGGCCAGCCCCGCGTAAGCGAGCGCGTAATTCGGGTCGTGATCGATGGCCTGCTGGAAGAACTCTATGCCCTTCCTGAGCCCTTCCTCGGTTCGCCTGTTCCAGGCGTGGCGGCCCCTGAGGTAGAGCTGGTACGCCTCCGTGTCGTCGGTGTGGCGCTTGGTCAGTTGTTTCTTCTGCTGCCCGCTCAGCTTCAGGCTCAGCTTGCCCGATATCTCTCGCGATATCTCCTCTTCGATGGTGAAGATGTCGGAGAGCTTTCTGTTGTACTGCTCGCCCCAGAGCTGCGCCCCGTCGAGCGTGTCCACAAGCTCCGTCCTTATCACCAGAGTGTCTCCGCGCTGGTGGACCCGCCCGCTCATCACCGCGCGGACGCTCAGGTCGCGCCCGACCTCCCGGGGGTCGGCCTCGCGGCCTTTGTAGCGGAAGACCGTGCTGCGGGCCATGACCCGCAGGTGCGGGAGCCTCGAAAGGTTGCTGATGATGCTCTCGGTTATCCCGTCCGACAGGTACTCCGTTTCGGGGTCGTTGCCGACGTTGACGAGCGGGAGGATCGCGAGCGAATCGACGGCTTTGCGCGCGCGCGTCTTCTTCGCGGGCTGCGCGCCCTTCGTGACCTCGGGGGCGGCAATCGGCCGCGTGAGGAAATTCGACGGCGGCGGGAGCGACCCTGAAAGGTCTTCGCGCTGAAGGCCGCGCAGGTCTTGCAGCAGGTCGCGCATCGACTGGTAGCGGCGCTCGCGGTCTTTCTCCAGGCACCTGCGGGTTATGCGTTCGAGTTCGAGCGAGACGGTCTGGTTCAGGTGCGCGAGCGGGGCCGGCTCCTGGTGGATGATGTTGTCTATTATCGCGATTGGGGTGTCGCCCTGGAATGGCAGCCGCCCCGAGAGCATCTCGTAGACGACCACGCCGAGCGAGAAGATGTCGGAGCGGTGGTCGATCTCGCGCGCGTACGCCTGCTCGGGCGACATGTAAGAGACCGTGCCGAGTATGACGCCGAAGGCCGTCTGCCCCCCGAGCTGCAAGGTGCGCTCGGGGTCCGGGTCGGCCGCGGGGTCGGTGAACCTGGCGAGGCCGAAGTCGAGGACCTTCGCCAGCCCCCGCTCGGTCACGATGATGTTGGCGCTCTTGATGTCCCGGTGGATGATGCCGAGCGAGTGGGCCTCGTCGAGCGCGTCGGCCACCTGCGCGGCCACCCCAACGCACTCGCTCGCGCCGAGCGGCCCGCGCCCTATCTTGCGCGAGAGCGTCTCGCCCTCGACGTACTCCATCACGATGAAGTGCGAGCCGTCATGCTCCCCGATGTCGTAGATTGCCGCGCTGTACGGGGAGCGCAGGGCCGAAGCCGCGCGCGCCTCCCTGAGGAAGCGGGACCTCCTGTCGGGGTCGTACTGGTAGGACGCGGGCAGGAACTTCACCGCCACGCGGCGGCCCAGGCGCGTGTCTTCGGCGAGGTAGACTTCGCCCATGCCGCCCGCGCCGAGCCGCCCGAGAATTCGGTAGTGAGAGATGGTGCTTGAAATCATGTTGCCGCGCGGAGCCCCTACTCGTCACCCGCCACTTCCTTCTCCCGCCGCTGGTCCTCTTCGTCGCCGAAGAACTCCTTGTCCTCCTCGATCACCCTGCGCTCGAACCGGCTGATGATGTAAACGATGGCGACAATGACAAATACGACAAGCAGAATGATTTGGATGCGGTGCAGGTCCCCGATCAGGTTTTCGACGCCCGTGGCGAAGGTGAACCCGAGCCCCGCCAGCACCGCGACCCACGAGAAGCAGCTGGCCAGAGTGAGCAGGGCGAACCTCAGGTAGCCGAACTGCGCGAGGCCCCAGAAGACGGCGCTGGCCGTCCGCAGCCCGTAAACGTACTTGACTATGAAGACGGAGAGCACGCCGAACCTGCCCGTGAGTTTTTCGATGCGCGGCTGCGCCTTCAGGAAGAAGCCGAGCTTGTAGGCCTGCCCGCGGAAGCGCGCGCCGATCAGGTAGCTGATCGAGTCCCCGATGACGCCCCCGGCCGTGCCCACGATCATCGCCTCGGCGAAAGAGAAGACGCCCGCCCGCGCGAGGACCCCCGCGAACAGCAGGGTCAGGTCGCCTTCGATCATGGTCCCCAGGAATACCGCCCACAATCCGTATCTTTCCAGAAGTTCGTACATTCGACCTGTTCCCGGTTTCAAGCTCCTTAAATCGAGATGGCGCTCGGGGGCACGCCGAACCGCACATGCTTTTATTCGAGACGTGTTCGCTTCGCCGCAAGCGTAGGCCGGAAACCGGAAACCGGGCTCATCCTCGCGGCCCCATGTTCTAATACTGCGTTTCTTTGGGCCTGTGGATTTTAGCGTACTTTCCTAAAATTGACATCCCTTTAACGCCTTTGTTATCCTCAAACTTCCGGCTCAACAAGTGTTCACGGGCTAACGGAGAAGAGACACTCCATTAAAATCTCTCTACCTTAAGGACCGCTATATGACAACCAGCCAGGACAAGGATTCGGTCTTCATCGGCATCGATCTCGGCGGCACGACCCTCAAGGGGGCGCTCGTCAGCTCCTCCGGCGAAATACTCCACGAGACTCGCGTGGACACCGAGCAGGACAGCTCGGACAGGTTATTCCGGCAGATAGTGGACATGGTGGAGGCTTTGAAGGGCGACGGCCGCGCCGCGGGCCGGGCCGCCGCCGTCGGCATGGGGGTCCCCGGCCTCGTCAACCGCAAGACCAGCCGGATAGAAGTGATGCCGAACCTGCCGGAGCTGTCGCACCTGGACCTCATATCGGACCTCTCGCGCGACACGGGCCTGCCGGTCGTCATCGACAACGACGCCAACGCCGCCGCCTACGCGGAGCTTCAGGTCGGGGCCGCGCGCGGGCTCCGCGAGGTCTTCTTCGTCACCCTCGGCACGGGCATCGGCGCAGGGCTGATAATCAACGGGCAGATCTACAGGGGCGCGCTCGGGTTCGCGGGGGAGTTCGGCCACATGACCATAGACCCCGAAGGCATCGAGTGCGGCTGCGGCAACATCGGCTGCCTTGAGACCATAGCCTCCGGGCCGAACATCGTGCGCCGCACGCGCGAGCGGCTCTACCGCGACCGCACCTCCTCGCTCTCCCGCCTCGCGGTCCCGCGCGACCGCGAGTTCACCGCCGAAGACATCGCCCGCGCCGCCCGCGAAGGCGACGAGATGGCGCAGGTGATGATGGAGCGGACGGGCATGTTTTTGGGCATAGCCATCGCCGCCGTCATCAACCTCCTGAACGTGGAGATGGTCGTCATGGGCGGGGGCGTGATGGACGCGGGCGACCTCATCCTGAAGCCGACCATAAAAGAGACCCGCCGCAGAGCTTTCCCCCCTTCCTTCAACGGGAGCAGCATAGTGATAGCCCGGCTCGGCCCTTCGGCGGGGATGATCGGCGCGGCCCTGCTCGGTCGGGATCGGGCGAGCTATTGACCGCCGAGCCCCAGGCGCAGAGCCCATCCCCGGCCCCAATTCTTTTGGCCCGACCCGCCGCCACCCTGTTATACTTACGCTTAATTTAGTGAAGGACTCGTAGTTGATTACCGATGGCTGACCTTTCAAGAATCAGGAATTTTTCGATCATCGCGCATATCGACCATGGCAAGAGCACGCTCGCCGACCGGCTGCTCGAAGCCACGGGCGCGCTCTCCCAGCGCGAGATGAGCGACCAGGTGCTTGACGCGATGGACCTTGAGCGCGAGCGCGGCATCACCATAAAAGCGCACGCGGTGCGGCTCGATTACAAGGCGCTCGACGGCCAGCAGTACCTCCTGAACCTCATCGACACTCCGGGCCACGTCGACTTCTCTTACGAAGTGTCGCGCTCGCTTTCGGCCTGCGAAGGCGCGCTCCTGGTCGTAGACGCATCTCAAGGGGTCGAGGCGCAGACCCTCGCCAACACCTACCTCGCGCTCGACCACAACCTGCACCTGATACCCGTCATCAACAAGATAGACCTGCCGGGTGCCGAGCCCGACCGCGTGCGCGCGGAGATCGAGCAGACCATCGGGCTCGAAACGGAAAACGCGGTCATGGCCTCGGCCAAGATGGGCCTGGGCATCGGGGAGGTGCTCGAAGCAATCGTGCGCGAAGTGCCGCCCCCGTCGGGGAGCAACGACGCGCCGCTCAAGGCCCTGATCTTCGACTCGTGGTTCGACAGCTACCGAGGGGTGGTCGTGCTGATGCGCGTCATCGACGGGGCCATCAGGCCCGGCATGCGGATCCGCCTGATGAACACCGAGAAGGAGTACCAGGTCGACGCGCTCGGAGTGCTCACGCCGAAGCCGCGCGAGATCGACGAGCTCGGGGCGGGGGAAGTGGGCTTCTTCACGGCCTCGATAAAGACCGTGGCCGACGTCGAGATAGGCGACACCGTGACCGAGGCCGCGCGGCCCACCGAAACCCCTTTCCCCGGCTTCAAGCACATCATGCCCATGGTCTTCGCGGGGCTCTACCCCATCGAGTCGAACCGCTACGAAGAGCTGCGCGACGCGCTCGATAAGCTGAGGCTGAACGACTCCTCCTTCTTCTACGAGCCCGAGGCGTCGGCCGCCCTCGGCTTCGGCTTCCGCTGCGGCTTCCTCGGCCTCCTCCACATGGAGATCGTGCAGGAGCGGCTCGAACGCGAGTTCGATCTGGAGCTGATCACCACGGCCCCCAACGTGCGCTACCGCGTGACCACCACTGCGGGCGAGGTGCTCGAGATAGACAGCCCTTCGAAGCTGCCCGATCCGGGCAAGATCGAAAAGATCGAGGAGCCTTACATCCGCGCCATGATAATGAGCACGGACGAGTACGTCGGGCCTCTGTTCGCCCTGCTCGAAGAGAAGCGCGGGGTCCAGCTCGGCTTCGAGTACCCCACGCCCAAGCGCGTGCTGCTCACCTACGAGCTGCCTCTGGCCGAGATCATGCTCGATTTCTACGACCGACTGAAGTCCCTCTCGCGCGGCTATGCCTCGTTCGACTACGAGCTGATGGGGTATAAAGAAGGCGACCTCGTGAAGCTCGACATGCTCGTGGCGGGCGAGCCGGTCGACGCGCTCTCGCTCATCGTCCACCGCGACGTGGCCTATCAAAGGGGGCGCTCCCTCGCGGAGAAGATGCGGCAGCTGATCCCGCGGCAGTTGTTCGAAGTCCCCATCCAGGCCTCAATCGGCAACAAAGTTATCGCGCGCGAAACGGTCAAGGCGATGGGCAAGAACGTGCTGGCGAAATGCTACGGCGGAGACATCTCGCGCAAGCGCAAGCTCCTGGAAAAACAGAAGGAAGGCAAGAAGCGCATGAAGCGGGTGGGCCGCGTCGAGATCCCCCAGGAAGCCTTCCTCGCCGTCCTGAAAGTCAACGACTGAACCCCCGGCCTTAAGTCACAGCCTGAAAACGAAAGTTATTATGCCGGTCACGCGCACGGCCGTGCCGTTGAGCAGGGTGGGCGCGAACCTCCACTGGCGGGCCGCTTCGACCGCCGCGGGCACGAGCAGGGGCGGCCCGCTTATCGCCCTCCATGACTCGACTCGCCCTTCGGGCGAGATGACCACCTCGACCGCCACCGCACCCTCGAGCCTGATCTGCCGCGCGAGCGCAGGGTAAGCGGGGGTGCGCCTGTCGAGGGCCTTGCCTTGCAGCACCGTCGATGTCACCTTGAGCGGCACGCGCGAATCCCTCTCCGGGGGCTTGACCTCGGCCTTTTGCGGAAGCGGGGGCGGAGGCCCGTCGCCACTCGCGCCGCCGTCGCCCGCGCCGTGATAACCGGGCAAGCCATCGATGCCGCCCGGAGCGCCCGCGCCTGAACCTCCGGTCCCAATGTCAGTCACGGCCCCCGATATGGGCAGCCTGTCACTCCACGCGACAGGCTTTCGCGAGTCAGGATCGGCGGCCAGTATGTTAGAAAGCTTCATCGGGTTGTAGATGCTCGGCCTCGAAGAGGCTTGCGCCGCGGGGCCGCGCGCCGGCCGGCTAGCCTCTCGCGTCGCCCGAGGCAGGGTGAGCGGAAGCGCTTTGCCGGGGCTCTCGTCGTCCGCGAGTTGCGGGGCCACCGTGTAGACGGAGAGCGCGAGCGCGAAGGCCAGAAGCGTAATGTAAACGGCACCGGTGCCGAGCAGGAAGCCATAGGCCCTCCCGCGGCCTTGCGATCTGGAAGACACGACCAGTTTATCGAACATTGTCACCCCTCTTTCCGCCACACGCCCATCGACACGCCGGGCCTGAGCCGGGCGGGCGACGACCGGCGGCGCTCTGTTTATTCGGCGCTCATCGCCTTCTATTAGCTTCTATTGACTTCTATTAAAGTGGGCGCTCTTTCCGCGGAACCGATGGGTCTGTCCGTATGAGGAATAATGACAAGTGAGATGATGAGTCGTCAGATCAAAGGCGGAAACTCGCGGGCGTCGGCGAGGGACGCCCGCGGGCGTTCTTTCATCCGCTCACGTCCACCTTCTCCACAACGAGGACTATGCGCGTTTGAACGGCGCGGCCCTTGACGCGCGCGGGCTGAAACGTCGGCTTGCTGAGCGACCACCAGAGCTGCTCCACCAGTTCGGGGTCGCGCGGCTCGTCGAGTATTTCGAGGAGCTCCGCGTGGCCGTCGGACGACACCTCGACCAGGGCCGACATGCTCTCGGTCCCGACCTTGTCGTAGGCTATGTGGCTGAAGGTCACGAGCGACCCGTTGTCTATCACGCGCGGGAGCTCGTAGTAGGGCTCGTTGCCTGTCGAAGCCGTGCTCGGAGGCAGGTTGTTATAACTGTTGTATTCCGG
This sequence comes from Blastocatellia bacterium, assembly GCA_035634255.1. Classification (GTDB taxonomy): domain Bacteria; phylum Acidobacteriota; class Blastocatellia; order UBA7656; family UBA7656; genus DATLMR01. The sequence goes on along the minus strand of DASQDI010000152.1, from coordinate 42,543 downwards.
CTCGGAGCCCGTGACTATCGGTCCCGTGATCACGGGGACTGCTGTGATGTGCTTCCCGTCATCCCCGATCATGGGGAGCGGCTTGAAGGCCGAGAGCACGAACGTGAACAGCACGACCGAGGCCATCGCCCCCGCGAGGTAAGAGATGGGCAGGGGGTTCAATCGCAGGAGCCATTCGAACCCGCGCTGGCCGAGGCTCAGCTCCTTCGATGCGTGCCGCGAGACCGCCGTCATGATGTAGCTTTTAAGCTCTTCAGGCACCCTCGGCTCTTCGACGGACCGCAGAACGAGGGACGTGTCTCTGAGGTCTTCAAGGTAGGCGCGGCAGTCGGCGCAGCCTTCCAGGTGTGAGACGTAATCGGTCGCGGCTTCCCCGGCCAGTTGCCGGTCCATGTAATCGGAGGCCATCAGCCTGTACTTCTTGCAGTTCATAACAGCACCAGTAAAGTTCCCGCTCCCGCCGAGGCGGGGGAGAGAACTATATCAATCCTTTCACGCGCCGGCGCAGTTCTTCGCGCCCGCGGGCGATTCGAGACTTTACGGTTCCGATGGAGATCGCCAGAGTTTCGGCGATCTCCTCGTAGGAGAGGTCTTCTATCTCGCGCAGGATGAGCGCGACGCGGTACTCCTGTTTGATCTCGCCGAGCGCCTTCATTATGCGCCTCTCACGCTCGCTCGATATGGCCATCTGCTCGGGCGACGCGCCCGGCACGGGCAGGGACCTGCCGACCGTCATGTCTGAGTCCCCGCGGCTGAGGTCGAGCGACACGGTCTCGTCGCGGTGCCGCCGCCGCCACCACCTCTGCTGGTTCATCGCCTGATTGATCGCGATGCGATAAATCCACGTCTTCAGGCCCGACTCCCCTCGGAAGCCCTTGAGGCCGCGGTAGACTTTCAGGAAAGTCTCCTGAGAGGCGTCCCGCGCCTCCTCGGCGTCGCCGAGAATGCGGAAGCAGAGCGAGTAGACCGGGCGCTCGAAGTGAGCGACCATCTCTTCGAAGGCGGCCAGCTCCTCGGCCCGCAGACGCGCGAGCAGACTCTCCTCCTGGCGGCGCTCCAGCGTCTTGGCGTCGAGCTCCAGCCTGGCGAAAGTTGTTTGCTCCAGTGCGGTCATGTCCCCGGCCGACATAAAAAGGCGCTCCTTAGATTTGGAACCGACGGGAGTGGGCCATCGCTCGTTGCTGCGTGAAGCCGAGCGCCGTAATAGCTTCAAAGTAGAGCGGGCAATGGCCCTTCACCTCACTTGTCACTATCCTTAGACACCCGCGCCGTCTAAATGTTCCGGTTACTTTTGTCCGACCGGAATACACTTTACCACAAGATTGAGGCCAGCCCCTATCTTGACAACCCCCGCGTCGGGCGGCTATTTTGTCGTTTACTCTACCGGGCGGAGCATACACCCTACTCGACATGCGAATAGGCGAATATTCAGGAGGCTTTAGTTTTGGCTAAAACAGGCAGGAAAAACCGCATCGCGGTCAAGGACATGAAGTTCAGGAACGATCCGATGATCCGTTTCTACGACCGCACGCAGGACTGGCTTCAGGAGCGGGGCCGGCCCATAGTCATAGCAATCGCGGCCCTGGCGGGCGCGGTCTTGCTTTATACCGTCTTCGATTTTTATACCGATTACCGCGAATCGAAAGCGAAGGCCGCCTTCGCCGAGGCATACGACAAATATAAAGCGCCCGTCATAGACCCGTCGGCGGACTCGACCCTCACGGCGACCGCGCCCACCGCGGGCCGGACCTACTCGGACGAAAAGGTGAAGTGGCAGGAGACGGCCGAGGCATTCGAGCGCCTCTCGAACGAATACTCCGGATACTACGGGACCAAGGGCCGTTACTACGCGGCGGCCGCCTACCTCCGCCTCGACCCGGACAAGGGCGTGAGGATGCTTCAGGACCTCCTCAAGGAGAACGACCCCTCGACGGTCGATCTGGCGCGGCTCGCCCTGGCGGAGAACCACGCGAGCAAGGGGGAGTACGATCAGGCCATCGCCGAGTACGAGAAGCTGCTCACGTCTTCTTTCGTCCCGAAGCAGGGGATTCAGCTCGCGCTCGGCCGCGCTTACGAGAAGACCAACCAGACGGAAAAGGCCGTGGACGCCTATTTCGAGGTGGCGAAGCTGGACCGCTCCACCGCGTCAGGCGCGGAAGCGGAGAGGCGTTTGTCGGCCCTCGCGCCCGATAAGATCAAAGACTTGCCCGCGCCTGCGACCACGCCCCTGTTCGGTCAGCAATAGCATGCGATAGCCGGCAACTGGCGGAACTGAGGGAGCCCGGCCTGCCGGGCCTTCTTCTTTCATCAAAGGTTCGGGCCGCCGGTTGCCGCCGGGCCTCGGATCGTCAATGGAAAATCTCGCGCACACCCTCTTCGGGCTCACTCTGGCGAAGGCAGGTCTCGAACGAGTGACGCCCCTCGCCGCCACCACCCTCGTCATCTCTTCAAACCTCCCCGACGCCGACGTGGTGATGCGCCTGAGGGGCGGCGCGCTCTCTTACATCGAGCACCACCGCGGGCTCACGCACTCGTTCGTCGGGCTGGTCGCGCTGGCCGCGGGCCTGACCCTGATCCTCGTCTACCTCGACCGCAAATTTCGCCTGCGCCGCGACCCGTTCCGCAGGCCCATACGCCCGTGGAGAATCTTTATACTGGCCTGCGTGGGCGGCCTCGGGCACCTCTTCCTCGACTTCACAAACACGTACGGGGTGCGCCCGCTCCTGCCTTTCAGCCGCCGCTGGTTTTACGGCGACATCGCCTTCATAGTCGACCCATGGATATGGCTCATACTCGGCTCGGCCGTCGTGTGGCTCATGCCCAAAGACGCTCTGAGGGCGGCCGTGTGGCTCGTCATAGGCGTGACCCTTTCGATGATCATGGCCCTGGCCTTCCACGAGCCGAGCGAGGAGCTTCCCGTGGCCATACCCATCACCGTGCGAGTGATCTGGTTCGCCGGACTCTTCGTGATCGTCTTCGGGCTCCTGCTCGGGTGGTCGAGGGCGGGCGGGAGGCTCGCCCGCGCTTCACTTTTCGTCCTCGCGCTCTACTACGGGGGGATGTGGATCGCTCAACAGACGGCCATCGGCCAGACGGCCGCGTCTCCCCCGGCCGCTCCGGTCACGTCGGGCGCGGCCTGGCCCACCCCCGCGAACCCTCTCCTGTGGCAGCGCGTGGCGAGCACGGATGAAAATATATTCATCAGCTACGCGAACGTGCTCGACCCGCGGGGGGGGTGGCGCGACCTGCCCGCGCTCGATTACAGGTTCGTCGAGCCGCTCAGGTCGTACGAGACATCGCGCAAATTTCTGGAGTTCGCCCGGTACGCGAGCGCGCGGGTCGAAGAGCGCGAGGACGGCTACCACCTGGCCCTGCACGACATCCGCTTCCCGCTCAGGATGAACGTGGTGCTCGACCGCGACCTCGTAGTGCAGTCGGCCGAAGTCTTCGGGTTTTGACACCCGCCGCAGATTGTTAGCCCGCTTTTGACTATTCTCGTCTATAATCGCATAATCTTAATCCCAAAATGAAAAGGACGGCTATCAGACCAGCGTATGGCTCTTACCTGCTGTCGGCTGCGGTAGTGCTGACCGTCGGAGCGGCCCTGCTTCAGGATGGTCTGGTTCGCGCGGCCGTCTTCTGCTGGAGCATGCTCGGGTTTCTGGTCGTGGCCGCCGCGCTTGACCGCATAGAGTTCGACGGGCGCACGATCTCGCGGCGCGGGCCGGTGGCCTTCCTCCTTTCGCGGCTGGCGCGCGTCCGGCGCAGCCTGTCCATAGCGGACATAGAGTCGATCACCACCGAGGCGATCCGCATCAACTTCGCCAACGGCGACGCGCGGTTGAGCTACCAGACCCGCATAAGCGGGGAGGGCATTGAGGTCGTTATAAAGTCTTCGCGCGCGGGATACATCCCCTTCATACGGTCCCTGTTTCACGCCGCCGGGCCTCATAAGCTCGACCCACGCTCGTTCGAGCTGTTCGAGTACCTCGAAGCCGGCAAGGCCATCAAAGGCTCGCCCGTGTTGAAGAGCGACATCTCTATGATGCCGGTGTCGCGGCTCCGCAGCCTCGGCAACTCGCTCAGGCTCGCGGGGCGTCTGGCGCAGGCGTCGAGCTATTTCCGCATCGCCTACGAGAAGGAGCCCCGCAACCCCGAGCTGCTTTACGAGATGGCCAGGTTCTTCCACACGAGCGCGCAGACGGAAGACGCGCGGCTGCTCCAGAGGTCGGACGCATGCCTGCGCCTCGCGTCGCGGCTCGCGAACAAGGAGCCGGACCTGCTTGAGCGCATCGGCGAAGCGTTCGTCGAGCGGCTCGATTACAAGCGCGCGGCCGACTGCTTCCGCCGCGCCCTCGAATTCGACCCGGCGCGCTTCCGCGCGAACATCGGGCTGGCGGAGATCGCCCTGCGGGACGGCAAGCTGGCGCACGTCGCCCACTATTACGGCGCGGCGGCGGGGAATAACGATCAGGCATTGGCAAGGATGGCGAGGCGCGAGGCGCAGTACTACGAGCGTTTAATCAGCGACGAGGACTTCCTTGAGTCCGAGCTCCGCCGCATACGCATCTCCGGCCACCTGAGGTGGGGGCAGAGGGCCTCGGCCCTTATCTTCCTCGGCGCGTGGGCGGCGGCGGGCATCGCGGGGCGATTCTCCCCGGCGGTCGAAGACTTCGGGCTGGCTCTGATGGCGACCTCGGGGCTCGTCTGGTTCACCATCACGATAGCCTTTCGCTACTTCCGCCAGCGGACGGCGTGAAGGCGAGGGGAACCGTCAGCCGGAAGCGCGTGCCGTAATTATCCGCGACCGGGCTCACGAGCTCGACCGCCCCTCCGAGCTCGGTCGTGCGCCTCTGCACAATCGCCAATCCCAGCCCCGTCCCCCTCGATTTCGTCGTGTAGAAAGGCTCGAAGACGCGGTGCTGCGCGTCGGAGGGTATCCCCGGCCCCGTGTCCGTGACCGAAATAATTAGCCTCCCCGCGCCGCCGTCGTTATTGACCCCCGTCTCGACGCGCGCTTCGACTTTGACCTCCCCCGCCGCGCCCGCGGCCTGTATCGCGTTCAGTATCAGGTTGCTCAAAGCCTCGCGCAGGGCGGACGCCTGCGCGCCCGTGAGCACCGCGTCGCCGCCGACCTCCACGCTCAGCCTCACGTCCGATTCGCGCGCGTCGTTCCTGAGCAGGGCCTTCGTAGAATCGATCATCTCCCGGAGCGCCACTGGCCGCGAGTCCGCGAGGCTCGGGCGCGAGAAGGCGAGCAACTGCGAGACGGTGCGATTGAGCCGGTCTATCTCGCTGACGATCAGGCTCAGGTCCCGGTCGTAATCCGCGAGCGCGGGCTCTTCGCGCATGACCTGCGCTATGGACTTTATGGAAGAGAGCGGGTTCTTCACTTCGTGGGCCACGGTCGCGGCCATCTGCCCGAGCGTGGCCAGGCGCTCGCGGTGCGCGAGCTCGCGCTCAAGCCTCACCTTCTCGTCGACGAGCCTGCCCGCTTCAAGCTCTATGGCCACCTGCCCCGCGAGCACGTCGAGGATCGCGCGCTTCTCCGACGTGAGCGTGTGCGGCTCCGACGAGACTATCATCATCCCGATCAGCTCGCCCTCACGCCTGAGTGCGTAAGCCGCCGTAGCGCCGACGCGCGCGAGGTCTTCGTTCTCCTCGACTATGTCGGTCTCCCACTGGATCATCTTTTGGGCGATCCGCCGCTCCGGCCCTTCCGGCATCGCCTCGTCGAACTGGATGATCCGCACGCCCGCGAGCTCCAACCCCTGCCTTATGGTCTCCTGCGTGTAGAGCACTAGCGAGTTCAGCTCCCCGAACCCCGCCGCGCCCGCGGAGACTCGGCGCACCACGTCTCGGTAAAGCCCGAACTCGCGCGCGAATAGCCTCTGGACCATCCGGTCCATCAGCCTCACCAGAGGCCCGGCCAGGGCGAACATGCCGAGGATCAGGATGGCTTCGACCACGCCGGGCGTTGCGCCAACGCGCTCGACCAGTACCTCGTCCAGACGCCTGATGCCATAAGTGTAGACGGCTATGAACGCGACGGCGAAGGCCGCGTACACGAGGCTGTCTTTTATAGCCACGTCGACGAACTTGTAGCGGTAGACGTGGTAGGCGACCAGAAAAGTCGGCAGCAGCCCGAGCAGCACGTAGACGATCCACAGGACATCTTCCGGGCCCGAGCGCGCGACCGCGACGACGTAGAACTCGACCGCGCCGTTGAAGACCAGCACCAGCGCCAGGCGCTTGAAGAAGGCCCGCTCGCGGGTCGCCTTCGCGTCGAGGCGGTCCTTGATCTTCAGGTCGATCACCGCCGCCGTCCAGAGCGCCACCAGGAACCAGACGGAGTAGGGGAGAAGGAGCGGCCGCAGCTTGACCAGAAATGATTCGTAAGGGCCGGTGGCGATCAGGTAGACCGCGTATGGCAGAAAGAGCATCGGCGCGTAGAGCGCGACGGCCGTCAGGGTGACCTGCCGCGGCGTGAGCCTGCGGTAGTTACTCAGCATGCTGTGGAAGGCCACGTGCGCGTGGAGCAGGGCCGCCGGCAGCAAGGCCACGCCTACCATAGTGATGGTGTCCCACGCGCGCAGGGCGGGTGTCAGGCGGTCGCGCGTCAGCAGCAACTCATGGAGCGTGATGAAGAGGTTGCCGATGAACCAGACGCCGAGGCAGAGGCCCAGCACGATGAAGGCGCGCTCCACCTGATTCAGGTTCTTGCGCGAGCCGAGCCGCCTCTGCCAGATCAGCCATGCGATGTACAGGTGCAGGGCGGCCCCGGTAGCGAAGCCGACCAGCTTGATTATTTCGAGCAGCGACATAGAAGCGGGGTGCCGGAGAGCCTACGGTCTCCTGATCTCGGGCGCGCGTCTCGAATTTTTATGGGCTCACCGCCCGAATCGCTGCGCGTCCCGGCTCGCGTAAGACGCGACGGCGAGGTCGGCGACGGCCGTGGCTTTCAGGGCCGACACCACGTCGGAGAGCTTGCCCGCCGGGATGGCGCAGGTCATCTCGCCGTTGGGCAGGCCCGTGCGCACGCGGCTCAGCATGCAGCCCACGCTCACGGCCGGCTCGTTCTGCTCTTTGGCGATGGCGATGATGTGGCACTGGGGCTTGCCCTCGAACCGGAGCCCCGGCAGGGCGTCGCTGAGTATCATCGCCTGCTTCGCGTTGAGCCGCAGAAAGACGACATCCGGATCGACCCTCGTCTCTTCGAGCGGGCCGTAGGTTATAAAATTCGGCCGCTCCTTCACCACGGGAATCTGCGGCACGACATCCAAAGTCACCCAGCCCGATTCGAGCAGGGCGGCCACGTCGGAATTGCCCGCGACCTCTTCGAGCGTCTTCAGCCCGTGGGTCATGCTGCCGACGCTGCAATTGCCATGATCTTCCGGGGCGGTCGTGAAAGTGCGTGCCGCGGCCTCTATCCAGAAGACGCAGCCGGCCGGCACTTTGCCCGTCCTCCCGTCCGGGGTGGGCTCCGGCATGTCGCCTTCGAAGCGGCTCACGTCAGGGGGCGCTTCCTGGGAGAAGGTGATCGCGAGCGGGGGCGACGCGAGCTTCAATAAAGAGTTGATCTCGGACGAAAGTCCTTTCCAGTCTCGGTTGTCCATCTATGAGTTCTCCGTTCGAGCAAGCCATGAAATTGTAAGGTTGAACTGGCGAGCGCCGGGCCAAGCCTCGCGCCTCACCACGCGAGGGCGTAGCGGCCCCTGCGCGGGTCCGCGCCCGCCTCTATCACCCCCGAGTCGGGTCTGAGCAGGATCACGGTCGGGGCCGAAGGGTTGCCCCACGCGCCCTGAGTCTCGACCTTGTGCCCCCGCGAAGTGAGCTCGGCCGCCACGTCCTTCGCTATCCGGTCCTCGACGGTGAGGACTCCGGGGTTGAATCGGTGATCGTCGAAAGAGCTGACGAAGTGAAGGGTCTGGAAGCGGGGGGCCTCGACGGCCTCCTGCACGTTCATCCCGAACTCCACGATGTTTAACAAGACCTGTAGCAGAGTCTGGTCCTGATTGTCTCCGCCCGGAGTCGAGAGGACCAGGAAGGGCTTGCCGTCTTTGAGCACGAGCGTCGGGGTGAGCGTCACCCTCGGCCGCTTGCCCGGCGCGAGGACGTTCGGGTGCCCCGGTTCGAGGAGGAAAGACTGCATGCGCTGGCCCATCAGTATGCCCGTGTCGCCCGCCACCACCGCGGGCAGCCACGCCCCGGACGGGGTCGCGCTGAAGAGGTTCCCGTCTTTATCTATCACGTTGACGCAGGTCGTGTCGTTGGCGCGCTCGACTTCGGGCACCGACGACTCGCCCGTGCGCGGGGACTCCGCGGGCGCGTCCGAGAGCGGCTTCCCGTTCACGGGGTCGCCGGGCCTCTGGGCCATCGACGCGCGCGCGGCTTCGATCAGTGAGCGCCGCGCGGCGGCGTACTCCTTCGACAGCAGCGCGCGCTCGGGCACGCGAACGAAGTCGGGGTCGCCATAGTACCTGTCCCGGTCGGCGAAGCCGAGCTTCATCGCCTCGGTCAGGGTGTGAATGTAATCCGAAGAGTTGTGGCGCATCGCGCGGATGTCGTAGCCTTCGAGTATGTTGAGGGTCTGAAGCATCACCGGCCCCTGCGCCCAGAACCCCGTCTTGTAGACTTCGTAGCCCCTGTACTCGGCCTTCGCGGGCTCTTCTACTTTCGCCTTGAACGAGGCGAAATCCGAGGCCCGGATCAAACCCCCGTTCGCTTCGGAAAAGTCGGAGACCTGGCGGGCGACCGGGCCTTTATAGAAGAAGTCGCGCGCGGCCACAAGCCCCGCGCGCCGCCCCTGAGGCGCGGCCCGCCGCTCGGCTTTGACTATCTCCCTGAGCGTGCGAGCGAGGTCGGGTTGGGAGAAGACCTGCCCGACTTTCGGCACCTGCCCTGAAGGCAGAAAGACTTTCGCGCTCGAAGGCCACCGCTCCATCACCTTGCGCGTGCGCTCGATGTAATTCACGCGCGTCTCGTCGAGTGGGAAGCCGTCCGCCAGCTCGATTGCGGGCTGCATCACTTCCTGAAGGGACTTCGTGCCGAAGCGGTCGAGCGCGACGACGACGGCGTCGAGCACGGCCGGGACGGTCGCGGGCAGGATGCCCGACGAAGGGATCAGGCCGGGCCGAGTGCCCCCGGACGGGATGGAGACGTACGTGCCCGCGGTCGTGTAGTCGACGCCCTTATCTTCTTTCGAGGCGTCCGCGGATGGCTTGGCGCTCTTCGCGCGCTCGGTGAAAAATTCGGGCGTGGCGAGCTTCGGGGCCGAGCCCTGCCCGTTGATCACCGAGGGCCGCCCGCTCGCGGGCTTGATTATTATGGGCACCTCTCCGCCGAACGAGAAGTGCGAGAACTCGATCACCGACGCGGCCAGTACCGCCGCGCACCCGGCGTCGATGGCGTTGCCGCCCTGCTGCAGGAGCCTGAGCCCGGCTTCGGCCGAGAGCGGATGGCCCGCCGCGACCGCGCCCCGCTTCCCGCGCACGACCGGGCGAAACGTCTCGGCGGTGGAAACCGGAAGGGACGAGAGAGAGAACATCGCCATCAGGCCGAAGCAGAGAAAGCCTCTAAGTGTTTTCATGCGATCCTCCTCGGAGCGGGATTCATCAGAAGTTTCCGGCTTTGCCCCCTAGTTGTCAATGAGGGGGAGCGGCGAGGGATTCTATAAAGAGGATTTTAGATGATGTGCGAAGCGCGGGCGGGGCCATTCTTCGACCGGCCCCCGAACCCCGGCCCCCGCTTATTCGTTCTTGAATGCGTAAGGAGAGAAAGAATGAACGTTATCCGAATAATACTCGCCATCCTGCTTCCGCCGCTGGGGGTCTTTTTGACGGTCGGGCTGGGGTTGCATTTCTGGCTCAACATAGTGCTGACGATCCTCGGCTACATCCCCGGCCTCGTGCATGCCATCTGGGTCATAGCCACCAAGAGCAACCGCCACTACTGATTCATGGCCAAGCCCGGTCAGGTCGCGAGGTCGGTGAGCACCCTCCTGGCCAGTGACTCGCGGTCCTCGCGCCGGCGGACCTTGAGCCGCCGGTCGGTGCCTTCGTTATCTATCCACGTTATTCCGTCGATCACTATCAACGTGTCCGCGGTGTAACGCATCGAGCGCCGCCGCTCTTCTTTCCGGCGCTCGTAGTGAGGGGCGCGCCTTTCAGTTCCGTTCCAAGAAGACATAAGTTCCTCGCCGCCCAGGGGCTCGGGCATCTCTCCGGTTCTTTTTCGAAGCTGGCGGTTCAGCTGAGCACGTCCGACAGCGTCCTCCGGCGGAAGAAGCCGGTCTCGCGCGCGGGGGCGGGCCAGCCCCCCGGAATCGCCGCGGGCCGCTCATGCATCCGCGTGATGGACGCGAGGGCCGCCTCTTCTTCGCTCTCGAATGCCTCCTCGCGTATCATCGAGGCCTCCCTCTTTATCTCTTCGATCTTTCTGAGCAGGCCGTCCCGCTCCGAGCGCAGGGCGTCGAGCTTCAGCTGGAACCGATTGATCTCCGTCTGGCGGTCCTCGATCTCGCGGTTGAGCAGGTGGCCTTCCTCCTCGTAAAGGGCCGCGCGGCGGTAGAGGCCCGTGGCCTCATCTTCGAGCGCTTCGGCCATCTGCTGCAACATTTTTATCTTCAGGCGAGGCGACGTAGGCGTCGGGCTCTCCGGGATGTCGTCTTCAATTATGTTCATAACTTCGATCCTGCTATCTAAATAATCATGAGGGGGCTGCAAAGTTTTGGTTCGGGGACCGGCCCGCGCGCAACCGGCCCGGCTGTCAACTCGCCGCCAGGCGCACGGTCGAAAGGCCGCGCCTGCGTGCGAGCTTGTCCTCGTACATCCGCTGGTCCGCTATCTCCATCAACTCGTCTATCTCCGTGCCGTCCTCCCCGAACATGGCGTGGCCGATGGAGATGCCGACGCGGGCGGCGCGGCCGGGCCTGACTTCGTGCGAGAAATCATCGACGGCCGATTGCAGGCGCTCTTTCAGGTCGAGCACGATCTCCGGGGTGGCGCGGTGCAGCACGGCGACGAACTCGTCGCCCGCGTACCGGATGAGCACGTCGCCCGTGCGCAGTTGCGCGCGCGCCAGGTGCGCTATGCGGCGCAGTATCTCGTCCCCTATGTGGTGCCCGTACGTGTCGTTGATCTTCTTGAACCCGTCGAGGTCCATCATCATGAGGACCATGTTGTAGCCGTGACGCTCGGCGCGGCTGCGCTCCTGATCGAAGAAGCTGTACATGTACCTCGAATTCGGGAGGCCCGTGAGGTTGTCGGTGACGGCCGACTCCTGCGTGCGCTCGAAGACGAGCGCGTTGTGCACGGCCGCCGCCGCGTGATTCGCTATCGTCTCAAGCAGCCTCACTTCGTCGGCGGAGTAGCCGCAGTCCTGCTCGGAGTAGAGCGCGAGCGCGCCGACCAGGTCGTCCTCGCGGATCAGGGGGAAGACGGCCGTGGAGCGGTAGGCCGCCGCCCCGTGCCCGAGCACCACCTCAAGGCCGATGGGCGGGCCGCCCCCGATCATCGCCTCCCGGTGCCCGGCCACGTTCCCAAGCGGGACGGCCGCGTTCTTCAGGATGTCGGCATTCCTGCCGAGGGTGTAGGCCGCGCGCAGGCAATCGTCTTCGGCCAGGTAGATCACCAGAGTCGTGAAGTTGGCGATGTTCTCAAGCTTTGACCCGATGAGCGGCAAAACGTCGGAGAGCTTCAGGGTCGCGCCGAGAGTCTGGGAGATTTCATACAGCGAGAGGACTTCCCTCTGGGCCGAGGATATGTCCCTCAGAGCCTTCTCGCTCCGCGTCTTCGGGGCCGCGCCCGCTCCATATTCTAATATCTGGCCCGTGTGCGCCTGCTCCACTTCCTGAATCGAGACTGCGCGTGTCGTCACGGGCAGGCGGTCTTCGAGAGACTCGACTATCTCGAGGAACTTCCCGAGCATCGAGGGGTCGAACGTGCGGCCCGCCTCGCGGCGCATGAGTTCGAGCGCCTGCTCGCGCGAGTAGTGGGGGCGGTAGGGGCGGGTCGTCGTGAGCGCGTCGTAGCAGTCGACGACCGTGAGTATGCGCGCGCCGAGCGGGATGTTTTCGCCCGCGAGCCCGCTCGGGTAGCCGGTCCCGTCGTACTTCTCGTGGTGGTGCTTGACTATCGGGACGACCTCGTAAGGGAACTCGACGTTGCTCAAAATATCTGCGCCGACGACCGGGTGGACCATGATCTTGGCGTACTCGGCCGGGCTGAGCTTGCCGCGCTTGTTCAGGATGTGCTCGGGCACGGCGAGCTTGCCTATGTCGTGCAGCAGCGCCCCGGCCTTGAGCCCCTCCATCTGCTCTTCGGGGTAGCCCACGGCGCGGCCGAGCCCTTCGGCAAGCACGCGCACGCGCTGTATGTGGCCGCGCGTCATCTCGTCCTTGGCGTCTATGGCCATGGTCAGGGATTCGATGGTCGCCAGGTGCAGGCGCGTCAGTTTCTCGATGTGCCTGTTCGACGCTTCGACCCTCTTCAGGTAGGTCTGGTACGTCACGTAGGTGAACAACAGCATCGGGACCGAGATGAAGAGCGAGTAGAACCCGAAGAAGGTGATCGCCTTGCAGATCACGCCCGCCGCCGCCATCCCATAAAAGAATGCGACCGAGGTCCAGAGGTAATTATCGACCCAGAGCCGGAAGATGTTTCGGTTGCGCTGCAACGAAAGGGCCGTCGCTATTATCCCGGTGTTGATCAGGTAGATGAACAGGGCGAGCACCCCGAGCGCGATGATGAACTCGTCCAGTCGCCCCTCCTGGTAGACCAGGTGGTCGAGCGGGCCGAACATGCGCTCGGTCAAAAGCGCCGCGCCGAGGACCGCGAGGTTCATCGCGGCCATATTGATCCCGACCGTCAGCATGTGCCGCACGTTCCGGAGGCAGGTGGCGAGCCCGTTGATCGAGCCGATGACGGTCGCGGCCCACGGGTTGAGGATCACCACCCCGATATAGATGAACGTGTCGGTGAGCGTCATCTTCCCTCCCGCGCCCGGAAGGTGCACGTCGACGCGCGACGACACGAGCACGAGCAGGATGAGGAGCATCATCCAGTCGGGCCGGACCGGCTCGCGGTACAGATGAAAGATCGAGTACCCGAGCGCCAGCACGCCCGCGAGGGAGACCGCCCTCAAGAATATTTTCGCAGGGATTTCGGATCGTTGCCGCACATTTTCCTCGCTTTGATTGAAGAGCCTTCGAGCACTGGCAGCGCAGTAGAGGCCACCCAAACTCTAATCAACGCACGTGCCGCGTCAGCCCCGACTGCCGGGCCGTTCTAAGTATTGAATTTGCACAGATTAATCCTGACGTCGGACGGAGGGTGCGCGGGCCTGAAATACGCTATCAGTCAAAGTGGCGCATGCCTTTGGCTGCGTTCATTCACTATGACCGCAGGGGTCGGTGGCCAGGGGTCCGGGGCCGGGGGCAGAGACTAAGGAAGGAGCATTTCAGACTCCCTTTATAGAATCGATTCTCTTTAAAGAATTCCTTTCGAGTAAATTAAAATCTCGGGTGGCCCCCCGGCCCCCGGCCCCTGACCACTGGCCCCGACGCCTATTTCAGATCCCGGTCCTTCTTGTAGAAGTCGTAGCGGTCTATGATCTTCTGCACGTAGTTTCGCGTGACGGGAAACTCTATGCGCGCGAGGAACTCCTCGCGAGACATGTCGGACCGCTCGGCGTCGGGCACCCATCGCTCGACGTTGGCGGGCCCTGCGTTGTAAGCGGCCAGGGCGACGGCGACGGGGTCCGGCTCGTCGCGGTAGCGGTTCAGCATCCTCTGAAGGTACCAGCACCCGACGTTGAGGCTCACGACCGGGTCGGTGAATGCCTCCTCGAAGACGGGCTCGCCGCCCGGAGTCTTGTAACCCGAGATGCCGCCGAGCGCTTCCGAGAGCGAGCGGGCGCGCGTCTGCTCCACCCACTCCTGCATCGCGATGGGCGTCACCTGCATCAGCCCGACCGCGTTCTGCGAGCTTCTGGCCCGCGGGTTGAAGAAAGACTCTTCGTAGATGATCGACTTCACGAGCGCCGGGTCGAGCCCATACTTTGCCGCGGTCTCGACTATCAGGCCGTCGTACCTGTGCGTCCAGTAATACCACGCCCCGAAGGACCCGAGCGAGCCCAGCAGAATCAGCAGAATTAGAATTCTCAGTCCCTTGCGAACCATAAGAAGATTAGTTTTCCGTGGGTATGATAAAGGCCGGCCCCCGCAAGATTCGCGGAGGACCTGAGAGGCGCTCTCGCTCAATTGCCCCGGCGCAGCCTGGTCCAGAAATCGCTCGTCTCGTACTCCCAATCCACGCCCTCGTACCGCGCGGAGATTTCCGAATCCTGAAGCACGTGTCCCTGCAACCAGACGGTGGCCGTGACCCAACCCCCCATGAGGAGGGGGCCCCGGAGCGCGTGGCGATTTATCAATATTTCGAGGCGCATCTCCCCAACGTCCATGTACATCCACACGAGGCGCAGGCGCGTCTCGGGGTTGGTGATCTCGCGCCACGCTAGCACGCGGCCCGCGATCACGTAGTCGTTCTCGCAGGCGTCGTCGGCAAACTCGGGCAACCTCTCCGCCAGCTCGAACCGGGGCTTCAGGAGCCTGGGGTCATGCGGCAGGGGCTCGGCCTGGGCCGTGTAGGCCAGCCCCGCCAGCGCGACGTGCAGGTGAAGCTCCCGGAATGCGTTCGGCCTGATCTCCGTCAGGTTCTGGAGTTCGAAGACTACCCTGCTCCCGCCGGGGATTCCTCCGTGTATGATCGCTTCGCCGTCCTCGTCGTATTCGATCAGCTCCCACGGGTGGATGAGGTGGACGTACCGGCTGCGGAAAGCGGGGCGGCAGTCCGCGTAATAGAGGCCGACCCTGTTCTCGTAGAGGATCGACCATATCTCCAGCCCTCCCCCGAGCCGCCAGCACCTCCCGTGCAGGGTCGCGTCCCTGCGGTGCACGAAGCTGCGCTCCCCGCTCAGCTCGGCGCGCTCGACGAGGTGGTTGTAGGACGCTTCGTCGGCGACCTGAAAGCCGATGGCGTCGAACAGTTCGGCCATGACCGCGCCGCTGAAGAAGTCGGTGTTAGAGGAATGATTACCGCTCACTGATCTTTATTCCCGTGCGGCTTGCCTCCGCCCGTTATTTCTTCGTCTCCTGGCCGACTTCCGCGTTGAGGGAGTACTCGCGGCCGTCGCGAATGATCTGGATGGTCACCTTTGCTCCGGGGGCCTTGCCGGCGATGAGCCTGTTGAACTGGACGAAAGAGGTTATCGCTTCTTTGTCCACGCTCGTGATCACGTCCTCTTTCCTCAGGCCCGCGCGGGCTCCGGGGGTCCCCCGCTCCGCCCGCACGACGACGACCCCGCGCGCGTCAGGGGACATCTTGAGCCGGCCCCGCAGGTCGGCGTTCAGGTCGCCCGTCTCGACCCCCAGGTAGCCGCGCACGACCCTGCCGCGCTCGAGCAGCTGGGGGAGGATCGACTTGAGCGTGTTGACCGGGATCGAGAAGCTCAGGCCCTGCGTGCGCTCCAGCACGAGCGTGTTGATGCCGACGATCTTGCCCTGCGTGTTGACGAGCGGGCCGCCGGAGTTGCCGGGGTTGATCGCGGCGTCGGTCTGGAGGTAATCGTCGAACTGGCCCCCGAAGGCCGAGCGCCCCTTCGCGCTCACTATGCCAACGGTGACCGTGTGGTCGAGCCCGAGCGGGTTGCCGACCGCGACCACCCACTCGCCGACGCGGATCGTGTCGCTGTCGCCGAGCTCCGCGACCGGGAGGGGCTTGCCGGTCGGGACGATTTCGAGCACGGCGATGTCGGTGGCCTCGTCGTACCCCTTAACCGAAGCCTGGAACTGCCGCCCGTCGTTCAAGGTCACCCACACGCGCTCGGCGAGCTTGGCCGCGGTCGGGGCCTCAAGCGAGTTGGGGCCGCGCCGCTCCGAGTTCGAGATCAGGTGAAAGTTGGTCACGATGATCCCCTTCTGGTCGATGATGAAACCGCTGCCGAGGTTCTCACCGAGCTGGGAAGACGAGCGGACGTTGACCACAACGTCGTTGATGCGCTCAGCGATCTCCGTTATGTCGAGCACCATCATCTTGCCCTGGGGTGCTTCCCTGGGCGAGGCCTCCCGGCTCGCTTCCGCGCGGCCCGACGCCGCGAGAGCCAGCAGGAGGATGAGAGAGAGTGGGCACACTTTTTTAATCATCACTTCTTCCGTCACTCCTAATCTCGGATTCGTCGCCCCGCGCGGGCGGGCGCAGGCGGGTGCCGCGGATGTTCCGGGCCGGGCCGCCGTACCTGGGCGTCTGGCCCGACCTCACCATCTCCGCCAGGAGGTCTATGTCGTAATCGCACTCGCGCGACATCTCCTCGCGGATCGCGTGCAGCTCCTCCAGAAATCTCGGCTTGCGATACATACTTCACGTCACCTGAGCCTGCCCGGCTCAAAAATCCGCGTTGATCAAAAACTCCGGCGTCACGATCATCGGGACGAAGAACCCCGCCATCGTGTTGAAGAGCTGGATGCGCGCCTGCCTGTGGACGTTGGCGATGTAGCCGAAGTCCCAGGTCACCAGCAGGTCGGCTTTGTTGACGGAAGCCAGGGCCACGTGCAGGGCGTTATTAAGATACTTGCGGTGAAATATACCGCGCGATATGTAGCCGTCCGCCAGTATCGCCGCCTCGTCGCTGATCTCGAACTGCGGCACGTCGCGTATGAGCTTCAGGTAAGCCGAGCGGCGCGGCTCCTCCGTCCGCTCCAGTTCGCGCACCACCAATGATGAAATATAAGGCGCGTAATCGGCAAGCTCGTGCTCCCACCACCTTATCGTGAGGTCGCGCCGAAACGGCTCGCCATTATCCAGGTAAGCGCCGATAACGGATGTTTCCAGGTAAAGGCTCTTCTTCATAAGCGCCGCAGCTGTAACTTTACCACAGACGTTAATGAGGTGGGCAGCCGTTAATCGACCGGAGGTGAATCGCGGCCCGCGCGCGGAGAGGCCCGAGACACTAAGCTCAGCGCTTCCGTGTCTCGGGCCTCTCCGCGCGGGAAGCCTCGCGCGGGCCATCGCCCGCTACTGTTTCAGTATTGCGGTCGAGTGCGGCGTGAAGGCGACCTGCCCGCGCGTGAAGTCGATGGTCAGCCGGAAATTGCGGAGGAAATCGCCCCCCAGTATGCCGCTCTGCTCGAAGCCGGAGGTCTCGTTGATCGCCTCGAAGTCGAGTATCAGCGCCCGCATGTTGGCCTGGTGCAGGTCGGCCACCCGACAGTTACGGATGTAGAGCAGCTCCACGTTCTCGGTGATGCCCGCGGCCCCGACCACCCGCGCGGTCTGCCCCCGGATGATGCTGCTCTGGAGGTTGAGCCGCTCGACGGCCGCGGTGGAGACGACGGTGGAGCTCGCGCCCGAGTCCAGTATCGTGTTGATGCGGTGGTTGCCGTCGAGTTCCGTCTCGATGCTGATGAGCCCGTTCTGAGTGGTGCGGAAGGCGATGACGGTCGCCTCCGGGGCGGGCTGGTACTGCGCGATCTTCTCGGCCCTGCGGTCGAGCCTCATCACTTTGTCTTTGTAGTCGAGCTCCGTCAGGAAGTGCGCGAGCACCGACAGCCCGATGAAGCCGTCGGCGCGCTCCTCGGCCACGCGCTCCTCCCGCCCGTGGAGCGGGCGGATGAAACACGGGACCGACTTCACCTTCACGTCCCCGAGCTGGATCGAATTCACCAGCCCGTAGACTATCTCGAAAGTCCCGTCGCCCCCGATGCCCTGAGATGTGCCGCCCCGCGCGAGCGAGGCCACCCCGAATCGCTTCGCCGCATCCTTGGAGATGACGGTGAAGCCCGAGCCGGTGTCGATGACGAAATTGGCCTCGCGTCCGTTGACGCGCACGCGGATGTAGGGCCTGCGGTCGCTGCCGAGCAGGAAGGGCACGTCGGTGAAGCTGGGGCCCGTGAGCTGGTGCACGTCCACCCCGACGAGCTGCCGGTAGAACTGTATCAGCCCCTTGATGCGGTCGCGCCGGTCGTTGTCGGTCCTCGGGGCCACCTGAAGGAATCGCTCGTAAGCGTCGGCCGCCTCCGTGAAGAGCTCAAGCCGCGAAGCGGCCCGCCCCAGAGTCATCAGGTAGTCGGGCTCGCCGGTGTCGAGGCTTATGGCCTGGAGGGCCTTCAGCCTCGCGTCCTTCGACCTCCCTTCGTAATAATCGATCTCCGCCGCGCCCCCGAACGCGAGCGCCTCTTTCGGGTTGAGCTTGTGAGCCTGCACCAGGGCGTTGATGGCCTCCTGGATGAAGCCGGAGCGCAGCATCGCCACCCCCGCGAGCGCGTAGGCGCGCGCGCTGTTGGGGTCGATCTTGATCGCTTCCTGCGAGTGGTTGAAGCAGAGCTGATAATTCTGGTCTTTGAAATATGCGTACGCGAGCCCCAGGTGGGCCTGGAGGTCGAGGCTGTTGGCCGTTATTATCTCGCGAAATATCTTCGCGGCCTTCTCGTACTTGCCCGACCTCAGGGCCTTCTTGCCGTCGTTGTACAGGCTGTTCCGCTCCGCCTTCTCCTTCGTGTCCACGACCGTGTCATTCACGTCGCGCGCCGGGGCTGCCCGCAAGACGGGCCCGCCCGCGAGCGCCGTCAGGGCCGCGAGCACGGCCAGAGAGCCCCCCAGGCCCCTGACCCCGAGTCTTAGGCGGCCCGCCGCGGCCCTGTTGATTACGAAGGCGGATGAAGTGAAAATGCGGCCCGCGATTTTGACCTTCATTTCAATATCTCCCCGGTCTTGGTGTACCACAAGAGTAGGTCCAGTTCGTCGAAGTCTATGCGGACGGAGCGGGCGAAATCTTTCATCTTCTCCTCCCGCTCAATATATCTCTTTTTGGTCGAGGGCGGTTTATCCGATTCCAGCACGCCGAACTCAACCAGACGGGCCAGGACGTGCTTGTCCAGGATCGCGTAGCCGCGGAACCCCACGTTCCGCAGGAAGTGGCTCGCCTCCTTGTACCCCAGCCCTCGCACCCCGCGGTTGTCTGCGAAAAAATCGCGGCGCTCGGCCGCGGTCCCGAAGCCCGAGAGCAACTCGCGCATCCGCAGGCCGCAGAACTCGCGGAGGTACTCGCGCGTCTCGAAGACGTATGAGCCCCGCGCCTCGGGCCACCTGTGCGCGCCGGAGAGCGCGGCCCGGATCTCTTCCGCCGAGCCGCCCATCAGCACGGGCCGCACCTTCTCGACCGACCGCAGCCCCATGCGGGCGCTCGCCCCGGCCGTGTAGATGCAGAAGGTCAGCTCCTCAAACAGCCTTTCATCGGAAGCCTCGCGCCCGACCTGCTCGAACTCCGCCAACCGCGACCTTATCTCTGCTCGCTTCTCCAGGTATTTCCGCTTTAGTTCTTCGACGGTCAAACGGTTGCCTCTCGGGCTCGTGATGGATGCGAGAATTCTATGACCGCACCCTTTGAATGTCAATCAGCCGCCATTTTGCACCCAACCTCGTTTTATCGCCGGACGGCGGGCGACTTCCGGGTCCGAAAGCCGGCCAAAAAGCCTGCCCAAAAGAATGTAAGGCTCGAACGGTGTCCCTGGCCGTCCGAGCCTGAAGAGCCATCCCGGGCGGGATGGCATTATTAACCACAAGGTTGGATTGTGGAATCGCTGCACATCATACTCTTACTGGCTCCCCATTTCAACGCTTCGTTGCATTAAACCGGTAATTTATCTCTCACATGTAAAAAAATATTTTGAGGGGGGCAGGTTCCGCGCGAAATCGGGCCGGGAGACAGCTACGGTCCGCCGTGTTAGAATGCCGGAGTTCGTCGAGGATAATCGGGGGAAAGATCGAATGAAGAGATCGGTGGTCGTGCTGCTCGTCGCCCTGTTCGCCTCGCAATCGGTCGCGGCTCCCCTCGCCCCGCAGGCCGCGCGGGAGCGCGAGGCGAGGCCCGATCACCTGGGCCGCTTAAGGTCGCGCTCGGACTTCGACCTGCTCGCGCGCGTGTACTACCGGGGAAGGTTCTACGCGCTCCCGCACGTGATGTTCGTCATAGACCGGCAGGCCGGGGGCCGGGTCTACTACGTCGATTCGAACTCCTACCAGTTTCACAAAGACTTCGTGAACGCGAACTACCTTTCCCTCGAACGCGGGCTGGCTTTCTACGAGAACAATTATTTGAAGCGCGACCGCCGGTTCCTTCTGGGGACCGTCGTCTGCCAGACGACATCTTCAATCCCTGAAGGCCAGCCCCCGCAAAGCAGATTCACCTTCGAATTCTGGGAGGGGGACCTGCTCACGAAGGAGCTGCTCGCGGAGGCGCACGAGGCGCTCTCCCGGAGCTTCTTCGCGCAGCTCTTCTTCAAGCCCAACTCGCTCGCGCACGACGAGGCGGCGCGCGAGCTTTCGGCCGCCGGGCGCGTCCCGGTGCTGACGCCGGCCGAGCTCGCGCGCGATAAGCAGTACCAACCTCTGAACCTGGGCTCGGGCATAGGCCAGCTGCGCATAATCGACCGCGTGACTCCCGAGACCGTGATAGACCGCAACCAGATCGTGATATTCAAAGAGGTGCCGGTGCAGGTCACGCCCCTCTCGGGGATCATCACGACCGAGCCCGCCTCCCCGCTCTCGCACGTGAATCTGCTCGCGAAGTCCTGGTCGATCCCGAATGCGTCCATCAGGAACGCGGACAAGCTGTTCAGGCAGCTTGAAGGCAAGTACGTGCGGCTGGAGGTTCTGGAAGACGAATACCGGCTGGTCCCCGCCAACGTTAAAGAGGTGGACGAGCGGCAGCGGCAGTGGATGAAACGCGCGAGCCTCGTGACGCCGCCCGCCGACCTCAGCTATCGCGGCCTGGCGGACCTCAGGGACCAGAGGGCGCGAGACTCGCGCCGCTTCGGGGCGAAGTCCGCGAACCTCGGGGAGGTGATCGCCGCGCGGCTCGCCGGGGTGATCGTGCCGCGCGGCTTCACCGTCCCGTTCAGCCGATACCAGGAGTTCGTCCGTCTGAACGGCCTTGAGGAGCGCATCGGCTCGGCGGTCGAAGAGGACCGCTTCGTTCACGACCCGGCCTACCGCAAGGCCCGGCTCGCGGAGGTCCGCCGCTGGATTCAGGGGGGCAGGCACGACGAAGCCTTCAGGCGGGAGGTGCTCGGCAAGGTTCGCGCGGAGTACGCGGGGGAGGGCCTCTTCGTCCGCAGCTCGACCAACGCCGAGGACCTGCCGAACTTCAGCGGCGCGGGGTTGTACTCGACCGTGCCCAACGTGCGGACCGACCGGCAGTTGATGGAAGCGATCAAGACGGTCTGGGCCTCGGTCTGGAACTACGAAGCCTACGAAGCGCGCGAGAGCTTCGGGATGAATCATTTCGGGGTCTACCCGGCGGTGCTGGTTCAGGAAGGCATAAACGCCGACAGCGCGGGCGTGGCGATCACGGCCGACCCGTTCAACCGCAAGGACCGCTCGGCCGTCTACATCAACGCCAAGCGCGGCCTCGGCATCAAGGTGGTCGAAGGCCGCCGCGTGGCGGAGCAGGTCATCTTCCGCCCGCGCGCGAACGCCTTCCAGGTGCTCACGCGCTCGGGCGAAGACACGATGCTCACCTTCGACGAGCGCGGGGGGGTGAAAGAGTCGAAGATCGAGAAGGAGAGGGCCGTGCTGACCGACGAGATGATAAAGCGGCTCGCCCGCGCCGCCCTCCTGATCGAGAGGGTCTTCGGGGGGCGCGACCAGGACATCGAGTGGCTCTTCATGCGGGGCCAGCTTTACATAGTTCAATCGCGGCCTTACATCGACTGAAAACAAGTGTTGACACGAATATCGGCTCGTGAGTATCCTAGCCTGCGTCTGAAATCATGCCCTTTAGGTTGTCACTGAATTGAAGAGGATCACTCCCTGTTAAGCCCGATGATTTAAGCTCTACCGGGAAAGGCGAGACAAAATCCCAATCACATAATGCTGCGGCATCCCTGCGACTCAAGTCGCGGGAAATACTGTTCCAGTGGGCTCCGACTTCGAGAATAGGTGAGTCAGATGAAGTCCGTCGAAGTGCAGAGCGTCATCGGCCTTACGATTCAGTGCGCGGGAATATTTCTCGTTACTATACTCTCCTTCTTCGTGACGAGGTCCATCGAGCGCAAGTTCCTCGAATACTGGACGCTCGCGTGGTGCTGCCTCTCGGTGGCCCTCTCGTCGCTGGTCATATCTTTCCGATTCCCTCTCTCTCGCGACTTCCTGCAGCCGGTCTACCTGCTCGGGGAGTACTTCTTCGGCTTCCTGTTCGTGTACGGCTGCCGCAATTACGCGAGCCACGCCCTGCTCGCGCGCCGTCACCTGCGCCTGCTCGTTCCGGGCATTCTGGCGGCGGCGCTGCTCCCGCGCCTGGCCCCGAGCTTCGACGCCATCTTCGTCGCGCATGCGGCGATCATGTCGGCGCTTTTCTGGGCGGCTTACCTCGCGCTCCGCCGCGCGTCGAGGCCCGGAAAACAGAGCCCCGGATTGCGCGTGATGTCGGTGGCGCTCATGCTGCTCGCGCTCATCTTCCTGCACTACGTCCCGGTCTTCGGCTACGTCGTGCTCACCGGCAGCCGCGGCTTCGACCCCTACCTGAGGTTCACGTCCATTTACGAACTGATACTTGAGATACTGCTGGGCTTCGGGACGATCATGGTGGTGATGGAGGACGTGCGCCGCGAAGTCGAAGACGCCAACCGCGAGCTGGTCACGGCGCGCGACAGGCTGGAAGTGCTCGTACGAATAGACCCCCTGACCGAGGCCCTGAACCGGCACGCCTTCCACTCTCTGCTCGAACGGAAGCACAACTCCCCCGCGCTCACGCCCGGCTGCGTCGTGGTCGTGGACATAGACAATCTCAAACCGATCAACGACTCTCTGGGCCACACGGCTGGCGACGCGGCCATAAGAGAGGTGGCCAAAGCGATCCGCTCCGTCATCCGCGCTGACGACCTGCTGTTCCGGTGGGGGGGCGATGAGTTCCTCATCCTGCTCCTGAACATATCGGAGGCGGACGCGCGCGCGCGCGTCCGCGATCTGAACGCGGCGCTCGCGCTCACGCGGCTGCCCGGCTCCCCGACGCCCGTCCCTCTCATCGTCTCTTACGGGCTCGCCTCCTTCACCTCCATGAATCAGATCGAGCAGGCCATAGACCAGGCCGACGGCGCTATGTACGCCCGGAAACAGGAGCGCAAGAGTAAGGACGACCGGCAGGCCGGATGACGGGGGGCGAGTCCCTCTTCACTCGACACTTCCTTGGCGTGTATACTCAATCTTCAGGTCGGTCCCTCATCGACCTCTGCGTATATTTAAAATTGTGCCAGGAAAAATACCCGAAAAGCATAGCTCGGATAAGGCGACCCGCACGCTCGGGCGGACACCCTGGCCTGCGCTGATTGCCCTAGTGGCTCTCTCCGTCCTCGCGCCATTCGCTTTTCATGCGGGCGCGGGCGCGGCGCAGACCCAGACGGAAAATCCCCCGCCCAGAGGCGCGACCGTCACCGGGATGATCCAGGACGACAGGGGCGCGCCCGTGGCCGAGGCCAAGGTCGCCATTACGTCGGAAGGCTTCTCTTCGTCCACGCTCACGCAGGCCGATGGCAGGTTCGAGTTCCGCGCCCTGCCCGTGGGCGTCTACCGCATCACGGCCGAGGCCGCGAGGTTCCGCAAGGGGAGGGGGACCGTCACCGTCACCCGGCCTGACGAGGTGCTAGCGCCCGTAGTCGTCAAGCTCGCCTCTTCTTCACTCCATGTCCGGGTGGTCGACGCCAACAACCAGCCCTTGAGCGGGGTGAGTCTCAGCCTCTCCCGGCAGGACCGGGGCGATGGCGGGGATTCGGGAAAGATTGCCGCCAGCGCCTCCACGGACGAGAGCGGGGACGCTTACTTCGGCAGGCTCGCTCCGAACCCTTATCAGCTCACCGCCATACTTCCGGGCTACGAGGAGAAGACCACGGAGGTGTTGATCTCCTACGACAGCATGACGGACCTGCCGCTGCGGTTGCTCGTGGCCCCGGTCATCCCGATCAATGAAAAGTCCCTGACGCGGTACAACGTGCCGAGCCTCCCTTCGAAGAACGTGCAGAGCGTCTTTCAGGACAGCGACGGGTGGATGTGGTTCGGCACGGACAAGGGCGTGGCCCGCTTCAACGGGGCCAACTTCATCTCCTCGGGCGAGAGCAATTCCGATTACGCCCAGCTCGCGGGCGAAGACGTTCGCTCCATCGCCGAAGACTCCGCGGGCACGATCTGGCTCGCCACGCCGGGCGGCGTGCGGCAGATCGCGAAGGGCGGCGAGGACGTGGGCTTCGTGCTGAATCACAAGGACCCGCGCCACATCGCGGCGGACTCGAATGGGAACGTGTGGGTCTCGACGGCGAAGGGGCTCTTCAGGTTCAGGGGGAGCGAGAACACCCTGTTCGCCGAAGCGCAGGGGCTCGCGTCGAGCGACGTGAGGGCCACGGCCGAAGACAGGGCCGGGAGGGTCTGGATCGCGACCGCGGGCGGGCTGGCTTTCTACGAGGACGACCACGTCACGCAGTTTTCGCGCGGCGCTCCTGCGCAGGGCACGGCGCGGAGTCCGGGCGTGTCGAGCCTCTTCGTGGACAGGGCGGGGGCCGTGTGGTTCGCCACCCGTGACGGCGTTTCGGTCTTCGACGGCTCGCAGGTCACGGACCTCGCCATCGACGCGCTTCGCGCCCCCGAGGACCCGCAAGACGCTTCGTCCGGGGCTTCGTCGTCTGCTTCGCCCGGCGGGGCCGCCCCCGACGAGCCGAACGTAGTCGCGATAAGCCAGGACCGTCTGGGGCGCATGTGCTTCGCCCTCAGGTCGGGCGGGGCGCTCCTGTACGACCCCGCGCGGCGCGAGTCGCAGCGCATAAGCTCTCTGGACCGTGACCGCGTGGGGGCGGTCTTCACCTGCCGCGAGGGGAACAGCTGGTTCGGCACGACCAACGGGGTCGTCGAGGCCGATTATTATGGCTTCGTGAACTTCACCACCAGCCGCGGGCTTTCGGACAACAACGTCCTGGCCGTGCTCGAAAGCCCGGCCCCGGCCGCGCGCCCCGAACGACTCTGGTTCGTAACGTCCTCCGGCATATCGCGGATGGAGAACGAGCGGTTCGTATCGATTGAGCGCTTCAGGTCGAACACGAACGTGCGCGCCGTCGCCTTCGACAGCGCGGGCGCGGCGTGGGTCGCCACGCAGCAGGGGGTCCTCCGCTTCACGGGGCAGACGCTCACGCAGGTGAACCAGAGCAACGGCCTGATCGCGAATGACGTGAACTGGGTCGCGAGCATCGAAGGCGGGTCGAGCATAGTCTTCGCCACGGCCAGGGGCGTCAGCGTTTATAAAGACGGGGAGTTCCGCAACCTGAACCCCCTGTCGAGCTTCGACGTGCGCCACGTCTTCGAGGACGCGAACGGGAAGCTGTGGTTCGCCACCAGCCGTGGCCTCGTCGAGTACAACCCGCGGACGGATGAGGCCGACCTGATCGACTCCGGGCGCGGCCTGGCCGACGACGACACGCGGTGGGTCACCAGGTTCAGAGACAGGCTGCTGGTCGCCACGCGCGCGGGGGTCCAGGTCTACAACGACGCCAGCCGGGTCGTCTCGCCTTTCGCGGCGTTCGACGCGGACCCGGCCAGCACCCTCTTCGTGGACAGGGACGGCTACCTCTGGGTCGGGACCGACGACGGGCAGGTCAGGAAGTTCGCGGTAAAAGGCGACAACACCATCTGGACCGCGTACTCGGGCGAGCCGTTCGCGCTTCCGGGCGGGCGGGTCAACTCGATCTTCGAAGACAGCGACAGGCAGATATGGATAGCGACCGACGGGGGGGTCGTGCGCCACCTGCCGATACGCACCGCGCCGCAGGCCCGCGTCTCCCTCGAAGTCGAGGGCCGCGCGGAGACGGCTTCGGGGGCAGGGCCGCAGGACCTCTCCTACGGACGCCAGAAGGTGACTTTCCAGTTCATCGCGGTGACGATGACGGGGCACCTGCGCTACCTCTACCGCATCAGGCCCGCGCAGGGCGACGCGCGGTGGACGGCGCTCCCGGTGCAGCAGGAGGCGGAGCGCGAAGTCTCCGTGGTCGGGCTTGAGTCGGGCCTACACGCTTTCGAGCTGATCGCGCTTAACAGAGATTTATACGAGTTGAACGAGGCGGCCGCTCCGCCCGCGACCCTGTCGCTCCGCGTCGGCGCGCCATTCTGGAAGCGGTGGTGGTTCTACACTCTGGCGCTCACCGTGATCGGCCTCGCGGCGGCGGGCGCTATCTTCGCGCGGCGCATGCGCGACCGGGAGTACGTCCTGCCGAAGGAGCTCCGCACGTACGTGCCGATTGAGCCGAACCCCTACATAGTAGGGAACCCGATCCGCGGCGAGAACATGTTCTATGGCCGCGAGGACGACTTCCGCTACGTGCGCACGAAGCTCGAAGCCGTGAGCCAGGGCGTCGTCATAGTCTTTTGCGGCGAGCGGCGCGTGGGCAAAAGCTCGATCCTCTACCAGGTGTTGAACGGGAGGCTGGGCGAGCGGTTCATCCCGGTCTTCGTCGACATGCAGGAGATGGTGATCGGCTCAGACTCGGAGTTCTTCGCGCGGCTCTCCCGCCTGATAGTCGAGGCAATCTCGAAGTCGGACCGCCGGATGGTCTCGCCGGGCGAAGACGGCGCGGGCAGGCAGGCCGCGACCGCCGCCCTCGGCGCGACCGCGCCGGCCGCGGGCGGCGCGCGGGCGGCGGTCGCGCAGGTCTCGGGGGACGGCTTGCGCGTGCCGGAGTTCGATGGGCGGAACCCTTACCCGGTCTTCATCGACTTTCTCGACGAGGCGCTCGCGGCGGTGGGCGACCGGACGCTCCTGATACTGCTGGACGAGTACGAGCTGGTCGAGGCCAAGGTCGATGACGGCAAACTCTCTTCAGACCTCTTCACTTTTCTGGCCGGGCTGATGGACAACAAGGAGAGGCTCTCTCTCATCTTCACCGGCTCGCGCCGCCTCGAAGAGCGGGACAAGAAGTACTGGCGCGACCTGCTCCGGCGCTCCCTGTTTCGCAAGGTCGGGTTCCTGTCAAAGAAGGACAGCTACCGCCTGATGACCGAGCCCGTCTCGGGCAGGATCGTCTACGGGCGCGGGGTGACCGAGGAGATATACCGCCTGACGGCCGGGCAGCCTTTTTACACCCAGGTCATATGCCAGAACACGGTCGACTACCTGAACGAGCACAGGCAGAACTGGGTCACGATGTCGGACCTCAAGCACGTCGTCGCCGACATCATCGACAACCCCCTGCCGCAGATGATCTATTCGTGGGACGGCCTGTCGGACGATGAGAAGCTGGTCGCGTCCCTGCTCGCGGAGATACTGCCGGACGGCAACGCCTACGCGATGGCCTTCGAGCTTCGCGCGGCGGTCAAGGCCAACGAGTACCCGGTCAACCTGTCGGAGAACACGATAAGGCTGACCCTTGAAGAGATGTACCGGCGCGAGCTGCTCGACAAGGACCCGAGCGGAGCGTTCAGGTTCAAGATAGACCTCTTCCGCTCCTGGATCCGCCGCTCGCATTCGATATGGCAGGTGGTCAAAGAGGTGCGGACGCTTTAAGCTGGAACAAGGACGGACGCTTACGGAGGAGCGAACAGCCCTATGCCGCGTAATCCTTACCTGAATCGCGTGGCTATCAAAGACCCGGCGCAGTTCTATGGGCGCACGAGGGAGGTCTCGAAAATCTTCTCGCGCATAGGGGCCTCGCGCCCGCAGTCGATCTCGGTGGTGGGCGAGCGCCGGATCGGAAAATCGAGCCTGCTCTATTACATCAACCACCCCGAAGTGCGCGCGCGCTACCTCGACCGCCCGGACTCTTACCTATTCGCGTTCATCGACCTCCAGCAGAAGCGGAGGCTCACGCTCACGGAGTTTTTCAGGGAACTCTTCACGCTGCTCGCGAGGGAGGCGGGCGACGACAGGCTGCGGGAGCAGGAGCCTAACTTCGACTCGGTGCGCGCGGTGCTGGAGAGGTTTCGCGGCGAGGGGCGCAAGCTGGTAGTGCTCTTCGACGAGTTCGACGCGATCACCACGAACCGGGCCTTCGACCTCGAATTCTATTCCTTCCTGCGCTCGGCGGCCAACAACTACGACGTGGCGTACGTCACGAGTTCCGCGCGCGACCTTCAGGAGCTTTGCTACACGCAGCTCATAGCCGACTCGCCTTTCTTCAACATCTTCACGAACGTCTTCCTCCGAGCCTTCTCGCGGAACGAGGCCCTTGAGCTCGTCGCGCGCCCCTCAATCGAGGCGGGCCTGCCCCTCGAAAATTACGCGCGGAGGATCACGGAGATCGCCGGCTACTTCCCCTACTTCCTCCAAATCGCCTGCTCCGCCTACTTCGACTACCTGGCGGAGAACCGGGGCAAGCTCGACCGCGAAGAGATCGAGGCCACGGTGCTCGACGAGGCCAAGGGGCAGTTCCGGTTCATCTGGGACCACATGAGCGACAGCTACCGCCGCGCGATCCGCGACTTCCTCGAACACGGCCGCGTGGAGAAGGAGCAGGAGCACGCTTACGAGGACCTGAAGCGCGCCGGCTACTTCATCGAAGAAGAGCGCGGCCCGCGCATTTTTTCGACCCTCTTCTCGTCCGTGATCTCGCGGCCCCGGATCATCACCACCGAGCTGAGGGAGACCGACCGCGCGGCCATGGCCGTGCACGACGGCAAGACCGAGAAGGTGATCGCGCCGCCGCTGATCGAGCCCGAGGGACACATAGGCCGCTTCGACATCAGGCGCTCACTCGGCGCGGGCGGCATGGGGGAGATATTCGAGGCTTACGACACGGAACTGCACCGGACGGTCGCCATCAAGGTGCTGGCCGCGAAATACGTCGAAGACGAGAAGATGAAGCAGAGGTTCCTGAGGGAGGCGCAGATGGCCTCGAAGCTCAACCACGCGAACATCGCGACGATATTCGAGATAGGCGAGGCGGCCGGCAACCCTTACATCGTGATGGAGTACGTCGAAGGGGAGACCCTGTCGGCCCGCCTGTCGGACGGCCCGCTCGACTTCGCCTCCATCATTCAGATAGGCACGCAGGCGGCTGAAGCGCTTTCGGAGGCCCACGAGTGCGGAATCGTTCACCGCGACATCAAATCGTCGAACATCATGATCACGGACCGGGGCAAGGTGAAAGTGCTCGACTTCGGGCTGGCCAAGCCTTCGCCCCTGACCGACGCGGGCGCGGGCAAGGCGCGCCTGACCGAGTCGGGCACCCTGCTCGGGACCGTGAGCTACATGTCTCCCGAACAGGCGACCGGGCGCGGGGAGGTGACGCACCTGTCGGACCTCTTTTCGCTCGGGGTCGTGCTTTACGAGGTGACCACGGGCAGGCTGCCGTTCGAAGGCGACACCTACTTTCAGACCATAGAGTCGATAAACAAGAGCGCGCCCCCGCCCGTGAAAAAGTACCGCAAGGACGCTTCGGACGCGCTCGTCTCCATCATCGAGCGGATGCTCAGGAAAACGCCCTCCGAACGCTACCAGTCCGCCGCCGAGGTCGCGCGGGACTTGAGGGAGGCGTAAACCCTCTCAGGCCGGCTTCTTATTCACCCCTGTTCTTTGTGGTGCTCCGGGCTGATGGATATCTCGTCCGAGTGGTCCGTGCCCCGCGTGAACATGACGAAGCCGACCCCGATGATCGCGAGCACGAGGACGAGCACGATGACGAGGAAGTACCACGGCAGGTTGGGCTGGGTCTGCCCCGTCGCGTCGCGCCCTCCCATGGCGAGCAGCAGGAACGGGCCGACCACCGCCCCGACCAGCCCGACCAGCAGGGCCACGCGGTCGAGCACGCCTTCCCTCGGGACCCTTATGTGATAGCCCCAGTAGGCCCCCACCGCCGCGGCGATTATCGAGAGCGCGACGAACATCATGGACTCCCCGGTGTTGGAGCTGAGGTTCCCGAGCAGGGCCCCCGTGAAGAACTGCCCCTTGTTGCCCTCCGGCAGGGCCGTGTAGATGAGGAAGCTGAGCAGGAGTGTGATGATCGCGACGATGGCGGCGTCGCCGATGCGAAGCTCCGAGCTCATCCACCCGATGACGAGCCCCCCGACCAGGAACGCGCCGAGCGTCACGCCGAATACCAGCAGAGTGATGGTCTGCTGCGGCAGCCCCGTCTGGCTCCGGGCCGCGCTGTAAGCTATCCCCGTGAAGATCAGCGAGATTAAAACTTGCAGCCCGAATGTGAAGCCGAGCCCGACTAACATCCATTTGATTCGATCTCTCATGTTGACGCCTCCCGTGACCTAAGGGCCGCAACGATCACCCGGCCAGCTCCAGTAGCTTTCGGTTGCCCGCACGACCCGGCGATCTTTGTGGGCTCTCAGAACCCTTTGATGTTCAGCTTCGCTACCAGTCCACAAGGTAAATCGAATGAGCCGTCGATTTTGTTTCATCTTTGACGAAACCGACGGCGCCGTCTTGATCTAATGCTTACCAAGATTAAGTGAGGCTATGTTAGACCCGCGAGGTGCCGGTGTCAAAGGTGCGGTGACAGGCCGGCAGGAGGCCGGGGCGAAAGGGAAGCCGCGAAAGGGGACGCGGGCTCGGCCGCGCCTTCGTCAGGCGACTCCGAAAAGGCGGAGCCCCTGGACCGCGGCGGCGGCGAACAGATACCCGACGCCCGTGTAGAAGAGCAGTTGCAGGCCGGCTATGCGCCACGAGCCCGTCTCGCTCCGCACGACCGCGACGGTCGAAAGGCACTGGAGCGAGAAGAAGAAAAAGACCATGAGCCCGATCATGCTCGCCGGGGTGAATATCCGCTGCTCGCTCCCGGCGAAAGTGGCCGTGCGCATCTCTTCAAGCAGCCTCTCCTGCTGCGAGTCCTCGTCTCCGGCCACGTGAAATACTATGGCCATGGAGCTGACGAAGACTTCGCGCGCGGCGAAGGCCGAGATCAGGCCGACCCCGACCCGCCAGTCGATGCCCATGGGCCGCAGCAATGGCTCTATGACCTGCCCGCCCTGCGCCGCGAAGGAGTGATCCAACTCGCTCACGGTTATGAGCGAGGGCGGGGGAGCGCCCGGCTCCAACTCCTGGCGCGAACCGAACCCGAAATTCGACACCAGCCAGATGATCGCGGAGATGACGACGATGGGCGTGCCCGCGCGCTTCAGGTAGGCCGACGAGCGGCTCCAGGTCATCCTGAGCGTCGGCTTGATTAGAGGCCTGCGGTAGACCGGCAGTTCCATCGCGAGAAGCGACGACGAGCGGTCGCGGAGGATGAAGCGGCTGACCAGCCCGGCCGTCAACCCGCCAGCGAGCATGCTCGCGACGTAGACGCAGGAAAGCGCGAGCCCCGCCTTCCACGGCGATCCGGGTAGGAGCGCGGCCAGCAGCAGGGCGTAGACCGGGAGGCGCGCGCTGCAACTCATCAGGGGGAGTATCCAGATCGTCAGCAGCCGCTCGCGTTTCGAAGGGATCGTGCGCGCGGCCAGCACCGCCGGTATCGCGCATGCGTAGCCCGAAAGCATCGGCACGAACGACCTGCCGTGGAGCCCCAGGTGAGAGAGCGGCTTGTCCACGAGCGCGGCCCCCCGCGCCAGGTAGCCCGAATCTTCCAGCAGGGTCATGAGGAAGAAGAGGATCACGATCTGCGGGAAGAATACCGCGACCGCCCCGACCCCTCCGAATATCCCCCGCGCGATGAAGCTGGAGAGCACGCCTTCGGGCAGGAGGCTGAGGGTCAGTTGCGCCGCCGCCTCGAAGCCCGCCTCGATCCAGCCCATGAACGGCTCCGCGGCCCAGAATATCGCGGCGAACAGGCTCATCAGTATGAGCAGAAATATAGGGAAACCGAAATAGCGATGCAGCACCACGCGGTCGATGCGCGCCGTGACCGAGTCTTTCGCGAGGACGAGGGGGTTGCCTTTCCTCACCGCGCCGCTCGCCTCGATTATCTTCCGCACGGCGGCGTAAGACGCGACCGGCTCGTCCGGCAGCCCGCCCAGCACGTTCGACTGCTTCGAAGGGTCATTGATCGACTCGCGGAGGCTCGCCATCAACTCCATGACGCCCCAACCCGTGCGCCCGTCCACCGGGATGACCGGCGCGCCGAGCGCCAGGGAGAGCTTCGCCACGTTGACCGACTGTTCCGCGCGCCCGAGAAGGTCCATCATCGTGAGCGCTATAACCAGAGGCTTCCCGGAGCGCGCCGCGAAACCCGCCAGCTTGAGGTGGCGTTCGAGCTGGGTCGCGTCGATTACGATTATTAAGGCGTCGGGCCGCACCGAATGGTGCGCGCCCCCCAGCACCTTGCAGGAGAGTTCCTCTTCCGGGGAGGGGGCTACCGTGCTTTGCACGCCCGGCAGGTCGACGAGGTTCACTTCCGGGCCGAATTCAGGCTTGCTCTTGCCGCGCGAGAGCGTGACGGTCACGCCCGGATAGTTCGCCGTGTGAAAGCCCCCGCCCGTGAGCGCGTTCATCAGGGCCGTCTTGCCGGCGTTAGGCGCGCCGACCAGACAGACGGTGGGCCGCTTCGACTCCTGCCCCGGCAGGTCCGAGGGGGGCTTCGACTCTTCGCTTTTAACTCGCGGGGGAACTGTTTTGGCTGAACTCATACTTACTGCCGCACCCAAATCCAGGAGGCCTCGCGCCGCCTGAGTGCCAGACGCATGCCCCGGACCAGCACCACCAGAGGGTCTCCCAGAGGGGCCGCCTGAATCACGGCCATCTCTTCTCCCGGCGTGAGCCCCAGGTCGAGGAGCCTGCGACAGTCTTCTTCGGGCCCCTCCAGACTCTCGATCCGGTACCACTCGTTGTGCGCCGCGTCCAGTAATCTCAGCATGAAATGATTACCACCCTCTGCTTATTTTATGATCTCTGCTTGTGCCCGAAAGGCAGGAACCTCGACATTTTTAGCAGGGCCCAATTTTGAAAGTCATTTTCATTTTCCGGCCTGCGTGGGAAGAATAACTATGAAGCGGGAAGCTGTCAACAATAAAAGGGCGAGGGAGGGGCGTCGGATTTTTAACCGAGGCGGCGGGCCGCGTCGAGGGCTTCTTCGAGGGTCTTCACACGCCCGTCGAGCTGGAGGTCGTAGACGAGTCTGAGTACCTCCCCGATCCGCGGGCCGGGCTCGAAGCCTTCTTCGAGCAGGTGCCTTCCTTTGAGGAGGGCGTCGGGCGCTCCGTGTTCGACGCCCAGCTCTCGGGCCTTCTCTAGGAACCAGTCCTGCGCCGCCGAAGAAGAGGCCGGGCCTCGCCCGAGCGCGCATGCCTTGCTGACTCGATGGAGCAGGTCGAGATCGACTTTCAGAGCGAGCCTGCGGAATGCGCCGTCGCTTGCCCGGTCCCGATAGAATTGCTCCGGCTTCAGGTGCTCGCGCGCGAGGGCGAGAACATTTTCGCGCACGTCGAAGCCGGAGATTGTGTAGAGCCCGAGCCCGTTCATCAAAGCGCGCGCGCGCTTGACTCCGGCCTCGTCATAGCCGGGAGAGGTGATGACCCCGTCGGTGATAGCAGTCGTCTCGGGCTTGCCGAGGTCGTGACAGAGCGTAGCGAGCATGACCGCGAGCCTCCGCTCCTTCGGCAGCTCGCGCGTGAGTTTCACCGCCTGATCGAGGCTGAGCCGGGTGTGAGCGAAGGCGTCTCCTTCGGGGTGACTTTCCGGGTCCTGAGGGCAGCCCACGAGCGCGCCGATCTCGGGAAAGAGTTGATCGAGCGCTCGGGTCTGAAGGGCCACGTCGAGCCCGAGGGAAGGGCGCTCGGCCAGCGTGAGCAACTTTTCGAACTCGCCCCAGACCCGCTCGCGCGGAAGGTCCGAAAGGTCGATGGACCTGCACAGGGCCAACGTCTCCGGGTCCAGAGCCATCTCGAAGCGAGCCGCGAACTGGACGGCTCGCAGCACGCGCAGACTGTCCTCGACGAAGGTGTCGCCGGCGACCGCTCTGAGCAGGCGGCGCGCGAGGTCTTCGCGCCCGCGGAACGGGTCGACGATCTCGCCGGTGAGCGGGTCGAGCAGGACCGCGTTTATGGTGAAGTCTCTCCGCCGCGCGGCCTCCTCGAATGTCATCGACGGGTCGCCTTCGATTATGAATCCGCGATGGCCGCGCCCGGATTTCGACTCGCGCCTCGGCAGAGACACGTCTATCTCGAACCTTTGCCCTTCGCCTCTCTTCGACTCCGACGCGAAGGCGAGCTTGTAGACCGCGAAGTGTTCGCCCACCGTATTGACCGGGGCTGCGCGGTCGAGCACGCGCCTGAGCCGCTCCGGGTCAAGGCCATAAACTTCCATGTCGTAGTCCTTGGACTCTATGCCGAGCAGGTAATCGCGCACGAAGCCGCCGACGAGCATCGCTCTGCCGCCCGCCTCGCGGACCGCATCGGCTATGACAAGGACTTCTCTGTTCATGCTCGGCTCCGATCCATCCGACGGCTTTAGAATACCGGTGTCAGAGTAAAGGTAAAAGTGGAAGGCGCGCGGGTGTGATTCGATTCCGGCGGCGGCGCGGGATGAGCGGCGCGGGCCTGCGAGAGGGTCAGCCTCTGCGCCCGGCTTCTCGCGCCGCCCGAGGTCTTCGATGCAGGCGAGCGCGGCGGCTCACTTTGAGAATGTGCGGATGAGGTCCACCAGAGCTTTTATCTCCTGGTC
Organism: Blastocatellia bacterium; assembly: GCA_035634255.1. Taxonomy (GTDB): domain Bacteria; phylum Acidobacteriota; class Blastocatellia; order UBA7656; family UBA7656; genus DATLMR01. The sequence continues at coordinate 7,920 of DASQDI010000152.1, read as the reverse complement.
GTTCAGCGTCTCCCCGTAGCCGGGCATCTTCGGCAATTTGCCCTTCTTGATACCTTCCGCCACCTGGGCATCGCTCCTCCCTTTCTGCCACGCGGCGCTCGTGAAGTCGGGCGCGTCCTTAACCACGCCTTTGCCGTCTGCCCCATGGCAGCCGGCGCATGCATTCGCGGTGTAGAGCTTCACTGCGGCGGCGTTGGAAGCGGGCCTGGCATCCGAAACTGTCTTTTCGGCCGCCGCGTTGGCATTCGCGGCCTGCGGGGCCGTCGTGCTCCGCGGGGTGGCCGCGCTTTGAGCCGAGTTCTGATTAGCCCGCTCCGCCGAGCCGCAGGCGGCGGAGAAGATGAGCGCCGACGAGATAATTAATCCCATTTTGATAGTCTTCAACGGAAATCTCCTTTTGAGCATCCTCTATTAATTTTTAGTTTGTGATGATGAGCCGGTCGCAGGATGAATGCGGCGCGGCCGGCCGGGTCCGCCGCGGGCGACAGAAACCGCGTGGCCTCAAGCCACGAGCTACAGACCGGTCCGGCCCAGTTTCCGGCTGACTATTGCCTCGATCTCGGCCACGGGCACGCGCTCCTGCTGCATCGAGTCGCGGTCGCGGATAGTAACCTGATCGTCTTCGAGCGACTGGTGATCGACGGTCAGGCAGATGGGCGTGCCGACCTCGTCCTGGCGGCGGTAGAGCTTGCCTATGCCCGCCGTGTCGTCATAGACGGCGCGGATCGAGCCGCCGCGCTGCAGTCTGGATTTGATCTCCTTCGCCATCCTGACGATGCCCTCCTTGTTCTTCGCGAGCGGCAGGACGGCGACTTTTATGGGCGCAAGGTCGGGGTGCAGCCTCAGCACGACGCGCTTGCCGTCGTTCACATCTTCCTCGTTGTAGGCGTCCATCAGGAAGGCGAGGATGGACCGGTCCACGCCCGCCGACGGCTCGATGACGTAAGGGAAGACATGCTTGTTCGACTCGTGGTCGAAGTAAGTGAGGTCGGCCGTCGAGTCGGGGTTTACCCGCTTGCCTTCCGAGTCGAGCGGCTTCCGCGAATGGGCCTTCAGGTCGAAGTCGGTGCGGTTGGCAATGCCTTCAAGCTCGTCCCACTGCTTCTCCTCGTCCGGGTGGTCGGGGAAGAACCTGTACTGAAGGTCGACCGTGCGCTTGGCGTAGTGGGCCAGCTCTCCTCTCGGCTGCTCGTACTTTCTGAGATTCTCGCCCCGCATGCCGAGCGAGAGGTACCAGTTGAAGCGGTCCTCGATCCATCGGTCATGCCATTCTTCGTCGGTCATCTCGCCGGGCTTAAGAATCTCGGGGGGCTTCACGAAGTACTCGATCTCCATCTGCTCGAATTCGCGCGTGCGGAAGATGAAGTTGCCGGGCGTGATCTCGTTGCGGAACGACTTGCCGACCTGCGCTATGCCGAAGGGCAGCTTCCGGTTCATGGAATCGAGCACGTTCTTGAAGTTGACGAAGATGCCCTGCGCCGTCTCCGGCCTGAGGTAGGCGAGGCCCGACTCGTCCTCGACCGGGCCGACCGTCGTCTTGAACATCAGGTTGAACTGCCGGGGCTCGGTCAGGTCCGTCGAGCCGCACTTAGAGCATTTGCCGTCTTCGACCTTGTCGGCGCGCATCCTCGTATTGCACTTGCGGCAATCGACCAGAGGGTCGGAGAAAGTCGCCTCGTGCCCCGAGTACTTCCAGACCAGACGGTTCATCAGGAGGCCGGAGTCGAGTCCGACCATGTCGTCGCGCTCGTAAACGACCGCGCGCCACCAGGCCCTCTTTATATTGTTCTTCAACTCGACCCCGAGCGGCCCGTAGTCCCAGACCGAGCCGAGCCCCCCGTAGACTTCGCTCGATTGGAAGACGAATCCGCGCCGCTTCGCGAGCGACGCTATGGTTTCTATGTCAGCCATCATTAATTCCCTTAGAAGTAAATAAATCCTGAAAATGAATTAGGAAATATACAACAAGAAGTGGAACATTAAAAGTTGGGTTGAATGAGCGGGCCTGTGCGAACCGGCGCGGCGACCGGTTGAAGAAAATCCCGAATGTCGCCATATTAAACGCGGAGCGCTCCAAGACTATGGACCTGATCAAAACCGTCTGCCCCGCGTGCGGGCTCCCTCTCGAACTGCCGCGAGACTTCGACAACGTTATCTGCGCGGGCTGCGGCACCGCCTTCCAGGTGCGGCGGCACAAAGACTCCATAAACCTGCTCGAGATCGAGCGGAGGGCGGGGCGGCCGCCGGCCCTCCCGCCCGAGCCTAACGGGGGGAGCAGGCTCAGAGCGCTCGACCTCCGGCTCGAAGAGCTCGACGGGGAGATCGAGGCCCTCGGCGCGGAGATCGAGGCCGTGAGGAGCCGCGAGCAGGCCGCGCCGCTTCAGGCGGGCTGCGCCTTTTTCGGGGTCTTCCTGGCCGTGGTCTTTCTCCTCGCGTTCTTCGCGACCGTGGCGCGGTCGTATTTCGGCGGCTGGGTCTTCTACCTCTCGCTGGCGGCCGTCCTCCTCTTCAGCCTCGCCAGGATGCGCGGGAAGCTCGTGCACCCGGAGCAGCTTGAGCGCCTCCGCCGGGAGCGCGGGCAGATGGAGGAGTCTCTGGTCCGCCTCGAATCCGAGCGGGAGGGGCTGCGCGAATTGAGGGACTCCGCCGCCTCGAAACCCGCCGCGCCGCGCCCGGAAGGCGACGGGGAATGACCCCGCGCCCGGCCCATTAATCTCCAGAAACTTGCCGCTTGACCCGCCCCCGCGACGCGCCTATAATGCTTAATGTGAATTAACTATTAATCTCGGTTAAATGGAGGCCGGATGGCGACTGAGACTGGCGAGGGAGCCGAAGTTGTTTTGGAGAACTTCGTTGAAGCTATGTTCAGGTTGATGATGGACAACCATCACAGGCGTATCGCGGAGCTGGAACTGACCGGGCCTCAGCTTCAGGCCTTGAGGCTGCTGAGGCAGGGCCCCGCGTGCACGGGGGAGTTGGCGGCGGCTCTGCGGATATCGGCCCCCGCGGTCACTCAGTTGACCGACCGGCTCATGCGGAAGCACTTGATCGAGCGCCGCCAGGCGGACGGCGACCGGCGCTCCGTGATCGTCTCCCTTACGATGCGGGGCAGGCGCGCCGTCGATAAAGTTCGCGAGTGCCGCAACGACGTGTTCTGCGGGGCGCTCGCGAACCTGAGCGACAGGGACCGGGAGATGGTCGTACTGGCTCTGGGTAAGATGGTGACGGCTCTTGAGCGGTACGAGACCCAGACAGCCGATCAACCTTACGCGGCATCTAAGACTCATAGTCGAGCGCGGAAGGGGCTCATGGCCTGAAAGCAGATAAAACTAGGGAGTGAAATGGTACGTATAATGATGCGTATGGAGATTCTAAGAGGTGCAAGGAAGATGAAAAAAATAATTAACACGATGGTCGCGCTTGCCATGTTTTTTGCAGTCGCGGGCTCGCCCGCTCTGGCGGCCCCGCAGAAGGACGGAGGCAACGCGGCCCTGTCCCGACAGGTTCGCAAGAATTTGGTGACGCTGCCGTTTTACGGAGTGTTCGACAATCTGGCTTACGAAGTGAACGGGGACGGCGACACGGTGACCCTTTACGGTCAGGTGACGCGCCCGATCACTCGCAAGGACGCGGAGAGGCGCGTAGCTAAGATCGAAGGCGTGGAGCGCGTGATCAACAGGATCGAGGTCCTGCCGGTCTCCCCGTTCGACGACAGGATTCGCGCGCGCACGTACCGCGCGGTGTTCAACTCGGGCGGGCTCTATCGCTACGCGATGGGCGCAAATCCGTCCATTCACATAGTCGTCAACCGCGGACACGTCACGCTTGAAGGCGTAGTCTCGGGTAAAATGGACAAGCAGCTCGCTTACATGGCGGCGAGGCAGGTGCCCGGAGTCTTCTCCGTCACCAACAACCTCGTGGTCGAGGGCGAAGACTGAGTCCGGGGCGATTAGCCTGGGGCCCGGCGACCCTGCCGGGCCCCAGGGCGTTCGATTGAATTCAGGGGTTCGAGCAGGTGGTGACGCGCGGTGAGCGAGCGCGGTCATGGGAGCATCATAAGGGAGGTCAACAGAACAGCATGGATGTTAAGCACAATATAAATAAGAAGAGATTTCAGAACCTTAGGGCCATGATCCTTTCCGTGGCGCTCGCGACGGCGGCGGGGATAGGTTTCGCGGCCCCTCAATTCGTGGCGGCCCAGGACCAGCAGGGGCAGTTAGCCTCGCCCGCTGAACTGTCGCGCACCTTCGTAGGCGTGGCGAAACAGGTGAAGCCCGCCGTCGTGCACATCAGGGTCGTGGAGCGAGCGAGCCGCACTTCGATGCGCGGGTCTCAGCGCATGCCGCAGATTCCGGGCTTCCCGCCCTTCGGTGACGGAGGCCAGAGGCGCGTGGAGGGGACCGGCTCAGGCGTGATAGTCAGCCCCGACGGCTACATCCTCACCAACAATCACGTGGTGGGCGAGGCGGCCGAGATTAAAGTTAAGCTCGCGGACGGGCGCGAAGTGAAAGCGCGCAGGATCGGCACGGACCCGGAGACTGATCTGGCCGTCATCAAAGTAGAGGAGTCGAACCTGCCCTACGCGAAGCTCGGCAACTCGGACGAGCTCGAGCAGGGCGAGTGGGTGATCGCTCTGGGCAGCCCGTTCGGGCTCCAGCAGACGATGACCGCCGGGATAGTGTCGGCCACGGGCCGTGACCTCCCGTCGACCGGGCCTTTCGTTAATTACATTCAGACCGACGCTTCTATCAACCCCGGCAACTCGGGCGGCCCGCTCGTGAACATGAAGGGCGAAGTCATCGGCATTAACACCATGATCTTCTCGCGCTCGGGCGGCAGCGAGGGCATCGGCTTTGCGGTGCCGTCGTCCATCTCTTCGAAGGTGGTCGAACACCTCGTGAAAGATGGGAGGGTCTCGCGCGGGTACCTTGGCGTGATGCTCAATGACTTGACCCCCGCGGTAGCGGAGGCGGTCAACTTCCAGGGCAAGGAAGGGGCTCTCGTCCAGGACATCGCCAAGGAAGACGCCCCGGCGGCGAGGGCGGGCCTTCGCAGCGGGGACGTGATCGTCGAATTCGATGGCAAGCCGATCAAGTCGGCCAAGGAGCTGACGGCGGTCGCGGCCGGCACCCCCGTGGGCAAGACCGTTCAGGTTAAGTACGTGCGCAACGGCCGCCCCGAGACCACCAGGCTCAGCCTTGCCGAGCGCCCGAGGCCCGGCGAAGAAGCGCCCGCCGAGATGGAAGGCCCGGAGCAGAACACCGGCAGGCTCGGCATCTCGGTTGAAGATATCACGCCCGAGGTCGCGCGCGAGCTGAAGCTGAAAATCGGCACTGGCGTCCTCATTGCCGCGGTCCAGCCGGACGGCCCCGCCTCCGAGGCCGGCCTGCAACGCGGCGACGTGATTCATCGGGTCGGCCGCACGCCAATCAAGAACCGTCAGGACCTCCTGACTGCCATCTCCTCACTCAAGGGCGAAAGCGAGATCGTCATTCAGATCGAGCGGGGCGGGCAGTTCGCCTTCATCACCGTGGGCATGGAGTAGGGCCTGTAACAGACCAACTCTCGAATAAGAGGCGGCCATTGATTGGCCGCCTCTTTTACTTTCTCCCGGCCTGTAACGCCTGTTCCTTATTCATACGTGCTGTCACGATTAAATACTGCCCATCTTCCCGTAGAGTCCCCCAGAGGGTCGGTTCGCTGGCACGCTTATTGCCGATCTTAAAGGCGTGTGATCCGTTATTTAGGGAGGGGAGAGCGGTATGAAAATGAAGTCAGTGCTTTCAGCAATCATGTTGTCAGGAGCGGTTACCATCGGGGTAACGTCGCACGAGCTCGCTTCCGCGAGCGCGACGCTTATTCAGCAGGACCACGCGCAGCACGCGCAGTCGCAGCAGCCGATGAACAAAGGTGACGGCTCGAAGGTCGTCGTCAGCACCGCACCTGATGGGACTAAGACTGAAATAAGAACTTTTGAGAGCGGCGACGTTGCCCGCGTCACTCGCACCACGCGCACCGACGGGACGCGCACGGTGGTCGTCGAGATGCGCGACGGGCGCAGGGCCGACCTCAAGGACGAGAGCGACATAGAGCAGGCGATGGACGCCACCGGCGACATGATCGCTACGGCCGCCGCGAAGACCTGGGACGCCACGAAAGACGTTGCTTCTGAAGTGGCCGACAGGACCGAAGACGTGACCGACAAGGCCGTCGATACCACGAAGGCCGTGGGAGAGAAGACCGTCGATGTGGCAGGCAAAGCCGTTGATAAAACTAAAGACGCCGGCAAAGAAGTAGCCGACAAAACTAAAGATGTAGGCAAAGAGGTAGCTGACAAAACTAAGGACGTGGGCAAAGAAGTTGCCGACAAGACTAAAGACGTAGGCGAAAAAGTGGTTGACAAGACCGGGGACGTAGCCGGCGCGGCTGTCGACACCACGAAAAAAGGCGTTAAGAAGACTGTCAATGTCAGCAAGGAAGTCGGCAAAGAAGTGGCCGATAAATCCGAGGACGTGATTGATAAGACCGTCGATACCACGAAGGACGTGGCCGGCGCGACCGTCGATACCACAAAGAAAGCGGCGGGAGTGGCCGGGGATAAGGTCGAGGATGTAGGCTCCGGGAGCAAGAACATCTTTCAGAAGATGGGCAGCGGCTTCAGGAAGCTCGGCGGAAAGATAAAGAATATCTTCGACTAAATTACCAACAGTCGGCCCGCGTCGCCCCCGTTAATCGGGAGCCGGAACGCGGACCAAAAACTATGAGACCCGCGCGGTGAGCGTCCTCACCGTGCGGGTCTTTTTTTGCCCGCGGCGCGCGGTTGTTCTTCAAAATTACGTATAAAAAATACGTAATTTTAAATTTTGCGGTTAAATTTTTAGTATGAAAATGGCGTCTCGGGCGTCGCTCCGGAAAGACGTTTTTCACCTCAGAACGATTTACAAATAGCTTACAAAACCGGAAGCCGGGTCATCACAGACAGAGGCCCATTCGCCCCTTTCAATGTCCTTTTAGTACCAAAATTCTGTTTATTGTATTTCCGCTGGCGAATAATCGACCCAACCGGCGCGTTGCGGCCGGCGCATTAATTGACACTTAGCTCGAAAGCTCGCCGCATAGAGAATAAGGATGTGAATAAAAATAAGGCGGCTTCGGGTTCGGTCTTGAGCGATCAATTTATATCGTGCCCGCCTGTAATGAATATCAATCCGATTGACGAGCGGCTCCGGAAGCAGGGTGGATTGTTGCATTCTTCATCGAGTCGGTCATTCGGAATTCGATTTGAAACGATTGAATCCTAAACGCTCGCGGCGGATATCTCGTGCTAGCAAATCCGCCCGCTCACAAGGAACCTGGCAGTAAGGAGAATAACTATGAACCAATTGCGCAAGATGAAAAAGCTGGCTTCCACGGCAGTCTTTTTCCTTGTATTGATGCAGGTCCAGGTGTTCACCGCGCCGAACGTGATGGCGCAGGTGACGACGGGCAACCTGCAAGGCGTAGTAACGGACCCGAACAAGGCTGTCATAGCCGGCGCTACCGTTCGAATCACTAATATGGACACCGGGCGCACGGTGGAGACCACGACCAACGACGAAGGTTTCTACCGCGTGACCAACCTTATCCCCGGCGACCGTTACAGGATCGAAATAACGTCTTCGGGTTTTTCGAAGACTCTGGAAAATGTGCCCGTGCGCCTCGGCATTGAAAACAGCGCTGACATTATGGCCGACGTTGCCGGGACGGGCGAGGTGGTTGACATCTCGGCCGGCGCGCAGTTGATCGAAAGCACGCAGAGCCAGCTTTCGACCAACTACACACCGGAACAGCTGACGCAGCTGCCTTACGTCGGGTCCATCGACAACCTCGCGCTGCTCACCCCCGGCGTAGTCACGCCCGGCGACACAGACTTCGCCAACG
>DASQDI010000151.1:0-3422 GCA_035634255.1 Blastocatellia bacterium | reverse complement strand
AGGATGTACAGGACGGGAGACGTAGGTAGGGTGAGGGGTGACGGGAGGGTGGAGTACTTAGGGAGGGCGGACGACCAGGTGAAGGTGAGGGGGTACAGGATAGAGCTGGGTGAGGTGGAGGCCGCCCTGCTATCTCACCCGGGCGTGGCCGATTGCGCGGTGATTGTCAGAGAGGTCACTCCCGAAGACAGGCGATTGATCGCCTACCTGCGCGCGGGCGATGAGGCCCTGTCGTCGAAGGAGCTGCAAACTTTCCTGAAGGCTAAGCTGCCCGATTACATGGTCCCTTCCGCGTTCGAATTCCTCGACTCATTCCCGACGAGCCCGAGCGGGAAAGTGGACCGCAGGGCTCTGGCGCTGCGGCGCGCGGGGGCGCACGGCTTGAGCCACAACTACGTCGCGCCCACGACCCCCGTTGAAGAAGAACTGGCCTCGATCTGGCAAAAAGTTTTGGGCGTCGAGAGAGTCGGCGTTCAGGACAATTTCTTCGAGCTTGGAGGGCATTCGCTGATGGTCACACAGGTTGTCTCGCGCGTGCGCGAATCCTTCGGGGTCGAAGTGCCGCTCGGGAAGGTGTTCGACGACCCGACCATCGCGTGCCTCGCGGCGGTCGTCTCCGACCTGCAAAGAGAGCAATCGACAGCGTTCGACCCGGCGGCTCTGAGCATCCCGCGAATGAGCAAAACTATTGACGAGCAACTGGCGGAACTGGGCCTGCTCTCGGATGACAACAGGGAAGAAGCCTGGAATGATTGACATATCCGAAGTCTTAGCCACTCTCTCCGACGAGAAAGTCGCGCTGCTGGCTCGGCGCAACCCCCTGTCGTTCGCGCAGGAGCGGTTGTGGTTTCTAGACCAGCTCGCGCCCGGAAGGGCCATCTACAATATCCCCGCGTTCGTGCGCATGGGCGGCGCGTTGAGCGTCGAGGCTCTGGAAAAATCGCTCAACGGGGTCATCAAGCGGCACGCGGCGTTGCGCACCTGTTTCCCGACCCTCCGCGGCGAGGCGGTCCAGATCGTCAAGCCGTCGATGACCATTCGCGTCCCGGTCATCGACCTGAGGGATTTGCCGCCGAGTCTGCGAGAGGACGAAGCGAGGCGGCTCGCATCGGAGGAAGCGCGAAAGCCTTTCAACCTCTCCCGCGGCCCGCTCATCCGCGCGACGGTGATCACTCTTGACGAGCGCGATCACATCGCCTTGTTCACGATGCATCACATCATAAGCGACGGCTGGTCAATCGCGATTCTGGTCGAAGAGCTGTCGGAACTGTACGCCGCCTACACCACGCGGAGGCGGCCCGACCTGCCCGAACTTCCGATCCAATACGCCGATTACGCGCACTGGCAGAGGGAGCACTTGCAGGGGGAGTTCCTCGGCCAACAGGTTTCGTACTGGAAGAGGCGGCTCGCGGGGGCTCCCCCGGTCCTGAACCTTCCCTCTGATCGGCCTCGGCCTTCAGTTCAGACATACAGGGGCGCGACCGAATCTTTGATAATCCCGAAGCCGCTCACTCTGGCTATCAAGTCGCTCGCCAGCAGCACCAGGGTCACGTTGTTCATGACTCTGGTGGCGGCCTTCCAGACCTTGCTGCACCGCTATACGAATCAGGACGACATCGTTATAGGCACGCCCATCGCGGGCCGGAACCGGGTTGAGACCGAGCGGCTCATCGGCTTCTTCCTGAACATGCTGGTGTTGAGGACGGACCTCTCGGGCGACCCGACTGTGCGCGAGCTGCTCGCGCGAGTAAAGACGATCACCCTCGAAGCGTTCCAGTATCAGGACCTACCTTTCGAGAAACTCGTCGAAGAGATTCAGCCCGACAGGACGCTCAGCCATACGCCTCTGTTCCAGGTGATGTTTGTGCTGCAGAACACCCCCGGCGGCGCGGTCGAGTTGCCGGGACTGGAATTGAGGCCGTGGGGCGGCACCGACGACGAAGCGAAATTCGACCTCAGCCTCGCGGTCAACGACACGGGCGACCAGCTTCGGGCGTCTCTGAGCTACAACACAGACCTGTTCGACCGCCCGACCGTCAGGCGCATGCTCGCGCATTTTCAAACTCTGCTGGAAGGCATGACACAGGACCCGGACAGGGTCGTCTCGTCCCTCCCCCTGCTCTCCGAGCCCGAGCGCGCGAAGCTGCTCGTTGAGTGGAACGACACGGCGAAAGAGTTCGACAGGCAGCATTGCCTGCACCTGTTGATCGAGGAGCAGATCGAGCGGACTCCGGATGCAATCGCGGTCGCCTCCGAGCAAGGCCAATTGTCTTACCGGGAGCTCGGGGCGAAAGCCAACAAGCTGGCGAATCACCTGCAAAAGCTCGGGGTCGGGCCTGAGTCTCTCGTGGCCGTCTGCACGGAGCGCGGCCTTGAGATGGCAATCGCTCTGCTCGGGGTATTGAAAGCCGGCGGCGCTTACGTGCCGCTCGACCCCTCGTACCCGAAAGACCGCCTCGATTTCATGCTGCGGGATTCGAATGCGCGAGTGGTGCTGACGCAGGAGGGCCTCGCGCCTGAACTGCCCGAGACGGGCTCGCCCATCGTCTGCCTCGATAGAGACTGGCCGCAGATCGAAGCCGAAAGCGATTCGAAGCCGGGCTGCCGGGCGATACCTGAGAATCTGGCATACATGATTTACACGTCGGGCTCGACGGGCAGGCCGAAGGGCGCGATGAATACTCACCGCTCGATCTCTAACCGGCTGCTCTGGATGGCCGAACAGTACGAAGTTACTCCCGACGACTCAATCCTTCAGAAGACTCCGTTCAGCTTCGACGTGTCGGTGTGGGAGCTCTTCCTGCCGCTGATCCGCGGGGCGAGGCTGGTGATGGCAAAACCGGGCGGCCATCAGGACGGTGGGTATCTGCTCGATGTGATCAGGCGCGAGCGGATAACGATGATGCACTTCGTCCCGTCGATGCTTGAGGTCTTCCTGTCGGAGCCGGGGTTAAGCGAGATCGAAAGCCTGAGACAGGTGATCAGCAGCGGAGAAGCGTTGACGCGAGAGCAGGTGAAGAGATTTCACCGCGAGCTGAAGTGCGAGCTCGACAACCTGTACGGGCCGACCGAGTGCGCCGTGGACGTGACCGCGCGCAGGTGCGGGCGGGGCGAAGAAGGCATCATATCGATTGGGAAGCCGATAGCGAACACGAAGATTTACATACTCGACAGGAGCAAGCGGCTAGTGCCGGAAGGCGTGAGCGGCGAGCTGCACATCGCGGGCGAGCAGGTTGGGAGAGGCTACCTCGGAGCGGTGGAGAAGACGGCGGAGAATTTTGTGCCCGACCCCTTCGGAGCGCCGGGGAGCAGGATGTACGCGACGGGCGACGAGGCGAGATACACGGCCGGAGGGGAGATAGAGTATCTCGGGCGGCTCGATCATCAGGTCAAGATTCGCGGCTTCCGCATAGAGCTGGGGG
>DASQDI010000150.1:0-3313 GCA_035634255.1 Blastocatellia bacterium | reverse complement strand
AGGATGTACAGGACGGGAGACGTAGGTAGGGTGAGGGGTGACGGGAGGGTGGAGTACTTAGGGAGGGCGGACGACCAGGTGAAGGTGAGGGGGTACAGGATAGAGCTGGGTGAGGTGGAGGCCGCCCTGCTATCTCACCCGAACGTTCAGGAGGCAGTCGCGACGGTCAGAGAAGACGAGCCCGGAGACAAGCGGCTTGTTGCTTACGTCGTTGGCAGGAACGGCGTCGATATTGCGCAGGAGACGTTGCGCAACCATTTGCTTTCCAAGCTGCCGGATTACATGGTGCCCGGAGCCTTCGTTCAACTGGCGGCGTTGCCGGTTTCGCCCGCGGGGAAAATAGACCGCAGGAACCTGCCCGCTCCCGGCTCCGCGAGGCCGCTTCCGGAAAACTCGTTTGCCCCGCCGGAAACTCCCACGCAGGAGATACTGGCCGAAATCTGGTCTCAGGTTCTCGGAGTTGAGAAAGTAGGGATCGACGACAACTTCTTCACGCTCGGCGGCGATTCGATCAGGAGCGTGCAGGTGCTTTCGAAGGCATGGGACGCGGGGCTCGCGGTCTCGCTTCAAAAGCTTTTCGAGCTGAAGACCGTTCGCAAGGTGGCCGAAGGTCTGGAAGCGGCGGGGCAGCCCACACGGCCGGCCGAAGTGGGAACGCCTTTCGAGATGATCGAAGAGAGTGACCGGCAAAAACTAGGCGACATGGTCGAGGACGCTTACCCGTTGAGCATGCTCCAGGCGGGCATGGTCTATCACAGCGAGTCCAGACCGGACACGGCCATCTATCACAGCATCGCAAGCCTGCACCTGAGCGCGCCTCTCGACGTTGAGGCGTTGCGCGAGGCGGCCGGCCATCTGATGCGAAGGCACCCGGCCCTGCGGACCTGCTTTGACATGCTCGACTTCACGGAGCCGCTACAGCTCGTTCACAAAGAAGCCGAGGTGCCATTGGAGGTGATAGACCTCAGCCGCATGAATCGTGAGGATCAGGATAAGGCGATTGCCGAGTGGATCTCTCGGGAGAGGCGACGGCACTTCGACTGGACCCGGCCTCCGCTCTTCCGCCTGACCGTGCATGTTCGGTCTGAAGGGACTTTCCAGTTCACCTTCACCGCGCACCATTCGATACTCGATGGGTGGAGCGATGGGCTCGCCCTGACTGAACTGGCGAGGGATTACATGCGCCTGCTGGCGGGCGAGGCTGTTTCCGACGAGCCTGTTTCCCGCGCGTCGTTCAGGGATTACATCGCGCTTGAGCGTGACGCTTTGAACGATGATGGGAATCGCGATTTCTGGGAGAAGGAACTGCTCGGCACGACCGTCGCGAAGCTGCCCCGGCTTCCGGGCCTTCAGGCGACCGGCCACGGCATTCAGTTCGGAACGGTTGAGGTCCCGATCACGAAGGAGCTTTCGGCCGGGCTTCAGGCGGTCTCTCAGTCCGCGGCCATCTCCTTGAAGAGCGTGCTGCTCGCGGCGCACGTGAGGGTGATGGGTTTGATGTCGGGGCAGGAGGACCTGATAACGGGTCTGGTGGCCAATTGCAGGCCGGAGAAGTCTGGAGGGGACCGCATCGTGGGCCTGTTCCTCAACACGATCCCGCTGCGGGCGAGGCTCGAAGGCGGCACGTGGGTCGATCTGGCCCGGCAGATGTTTGAGACTGAGAATCGATCTTTGAATCACCGACGGTACCCGCTCGCGCAGATACAAAGGAATGCGGGCGGCGAAGCCTTGTTCGAGACGTGCTTCAACTACACGCATTTTCACCTCTACGAAGAAGAGCGCGTGGTGGAAAAATTCAACGTGCTCGGGACGACCACCGTCGCCGAGACGAATCTTGCTCTGATGGCCCAATTCAGCCTCGACCCATTCACTTCAACCCTACAGTTGTCGCTCGATTATGACCCGAGAGAACTGGGCGAGGAGCAGGTTCGGGCCCTCGGCAATTATTACGCTCGCGCGCTCGCCGCCCTGGTCGCCGACCCGCAGGGGAGCTATTTTGACGCTCCGCTGGTCCCGTCGGAGGAGGCGCATAAACTGCTCGTCGAGTGGAACGACACGGCGGTCGATTATGCGCGGGCGGATTGCATCCATCACCTCATCGAGGCGCAGGTCGAGAGCAGCCCCGAAGCGATTGCGGTATCTCTCGAGGGCGAGAGCATCACCTACAGGGAGTTGAATTCGCGGGCCAACAGAGTAGCGAATTATCTGCGAAGGTTCGGGGCCGGGCCGGAAGCCATAGTCGGCCTCTTCGCCGAGCGCTCGATAGAGATGATGGTGGGATTGCTCGGTATCCTGAAGGCCGGGGCCGCCTACGTCCCCCTGTCTCCGACGGAGCCGAAGCAGAGGCTCTCGTTGATGATCGATGACACCGGGATGCAGATCATGTTGACGCAGGAGGCTCTGCTCGACCTGCTCCCCGAGACCCCGGCGCGGGTCGTCTGCCTCGACGCGGACTGGGAGATGATCGAGTCGGAGAGCGATTCGAACCCCGCGAGCGGCGTAACGCAGGACAACCTGGCGTACGTGATCTACACGTCGGGCTCGACGGGCAAACCGAAGGGCGCGATGAACACTCACCGCTCCGTCGTCAACCGTTTGCTCTGGGGAATAGACCGGTTCAACATCTCTTCGAATGATTCCATTCTTCAGAAGACTCCGTTCAGCTTCGACGTGTCGGTGTGGGAGCTCTTTTCCGCCTTCATGTGCGGGGCGAGGCTGGTTATGGCGAAACCGGGCGGCCATCAGGACAGCGGGTATCTGGTCGATGTGATCAGGCGCGAGCGGATAACGATGATCCACTTCGTCCCGTCGATGCTTGAGGTCTTCCTGTCACAGCCGGGGCTGGAAGAGGTCGAAAGCCTGCGACAGGTGCTTTGCAGCGGAGAAGCGTTGACGCGAGAGCAGGTGAAGAGATTTCACCGCGAGCTGAAGTGCGAGCTCGACAACCTGTACGGGCCGACCGAGTGCGCCGTCGAAGTGACCGCGCGGCGGTGCGGGCGAGACGAAGAAGGGCCGGTGCCGATTGGGAAGCCGGTAGCGAACACGAGGATTTACATACTCGACAGCAGAAAGCAGATCGTGCCCGTCGGGGCGAGCGGGCAGTTGTACATAGGCGGAGAGCCCGTGGGCAGAGGGTATTTAGGGCGGGAAGAGAAGACCGCCGAAAGCTTCCTGCCCGACCCCTTCGGAGCGCCGGGGAGCAGGATGTACGCGACGGGCGACGAGGCGAGATACACGGCCGGAGGGGAGATAGAGTATCTCGGGCGGCTCGATCATCAGGTCAAGATTCGCGGCTTCCGCATAGAGCTGGGGG
>DASQDI010000149.1:0-10053 GCA_035634255.1 Blastocatellia bacterium | reverse complement strand
CGCGTACGGCCTGCCCTACCAGGAGGCGACGAAGAAGCCGGAACCGTGGGACGTTGAAGGCGACCACGGCCCGACTGCCGAGGTCGAAAACGACTCCGACGAAGGCACATGGATGAGCTGCGATGTCTCGCCCGACGGCAGGACCATAGTCTTCGACCTCCTGGGCGACATTTACAAAATGCCGATCACCGGGGGCCGCGCCGAGCTGCTTTCGGGGGGCGTCTCATGGGAGGCGCAACCGCAATTCAGCCCCGACGGCAAGCTCATCGCCTTCACCTCCGACCGCGACGGGGGCGATAACGTCTGGGTGATGGACGCCAGCGGGCAGAACAGGCGGCAGATAACTAAAGAGACTTACCGCCTCGTCAACAGCCCCGCCTGGACGCCCGACGGGCAGTACCTCGTGATGCGCAAGCACTTCGTCGACACGCGCTCGCTCGGGGCCGGCGAGATATGGATGTACCACGTCAACGGAGGGGGGACCGGGGTGCAGTTGACCGAGAAGGCCAACTGGACCGCGAACGTCGGCGAGCCCGCCGTGGACCCGAGCGGTAGGTTCGTCTACTTCGTGGCGAGCACCGCGTTCGATTACAACAAGAACGTCTACGGCAACATCTACTGGATCGAGCGGTACGATTTCACGACCGCGCGCCGCTCGCAGTTCGTGAACGCGCCCGGAGGCTCCATCCGCCCGCAGGTCTCGCCCGACGGCAGGTACCTGTCATTCATCAGGCGCGACGGGCTGAAGACCGCGCTCTACCTGCGCGAGATCGAGAGCGGGAGGGAGTGGCAGGTTTACGACAACCTCACGCGCGACCAGCAGGAGACATGGGCCGTCTTCGGGACTTACCCCGGCTATGGCTGGACGCCCGACGGCAAGAGCATCGTAATCACGGCGAAGGGCAAATTCGTCCGCGTCAACATCGACTCCGAGCAGGCGACCCCGATCCCCTTCACCGCCCACGTCTCGCAGAAGGTGACCGACGCCGTCCGCTTCGAGCAGCAGGTCGCGCCCGACCGCGACAGCGCGAAGCTGCTCAGGTGGGCCAGGCGCAACAATGACGTGATACTCTACAGCGCGCTCGGTAAGCTCTACGTCAAAGACGGCGAGCGGGCGCCCCGGCCCCTCCTCAAATCGAACCACCTCGAATACTCCCCGAACGTCAGCCGCGACGGCTCGAAGATCACCTACGTCACGTGGTCCGACTCGGAGAAGGGAGCGGTCTGGGTGGCGAACCGCGACGGCTCGAACGCGCGAAAGATCACGGCGGTCGGGGACCAGTACGCCAACCCCGTCTTCTCGCCCGACGGCGGCAAGGTCGCCTACCTAAAGGGGCGCGGCAGCGTCTACCACGAGGAAGACCTCGCGAGCGAATCGACGTTCGAGATTCACTACTGGGACGGCAGACAGCACCACTACGTGGCCGACCTCTTCAGCCGCGGCTCGAACGCGCGCATGCCTATCCTGACTTTCGACCCCAAAGGCGAGCGCATCTACTTCATGGAGACGAAGGATGGGGTCACTTACCTGAGCAGCGTGAAGCTCACGGGCGACGACTACCGCCCGCACATCGAGTCGAAGTACGCGGCGGAGGTCGTCCCGTCGCCCGACGGCCAGTGGGTCTTCTTCAAGGAGCTGCACAAGCTGTACCTCGCGCCGTTCCCGAAGACCGGGAAGACCCTGAAGCTCAGCGCGACCGAAACGATAGTGCCGGTCAAGACTGTATCTGCGAGCTCGGGGGACTGGCTCGCGTGGTCGCCCGACGGCAAGTCCGTGCAGTGGACCACGGGCGAGAACTTCCATGAGCAGACGCTCGAAAATATCTTCAGGCAGCCAGACAAGGACGAGAAAGCGCCGGAGGCAAAAACCACCAGGATCGGCTTCGAGTTCGACTCGGCGAAGCCGCGCGGGCTGGTCGCCCTCACGAACGCGCGCATCATCACGATGAAAGGCGACGAGGTGATCGAGCGCGGGACCGTCCTGGTCGAAGGCAACCGGATCAAAGCCGTCGGCGCGGGCGTGCAGGTCCCCGCGGGCGCGCGCAGGATGGACATGGCGGGCAAGACGATCATGCCCGGCATCGTCGACGTGCACGCGCACATGAGCTACAACACGCTCGACATCCTCCCGGAAAAGCAGTGGCCTTACTACGCCAACCTCGCTTACGGGGTGACGACCACGCACGACCCGTCGGCCTCGACCCAGTCGGTCTTCGCGCAGTCGGAGATGGTGAAGGCGGGGAGGATGGTCGGCCCGCGGATATTCTCGACCGGCTACATACTCTACGGAGCGGAGAACACCGAGAAGGCCGTGATCAACGGCTACGCGGACGCGAAGGGCCACCTGGCGAGGATGAAGGCGGTCGGGGCCTTCAGCGTCAAGAGCTACAACCAGCCGCGGCGCAGTCAGAGGCAGCAGGTGGTCAAGGCAGCGCGCGAACTGAATATGATGGTCGTGCCGGAAGGCGGCTCGACCTACTACCACAACATGACCATGATCCTGGACGGCCACACCGGGATCGAGCACGCCATCCCGGTCGCCCCGCTTTACAAAGACGCCGTCACGCTCCTCGCGAAGAGCAAGACCGGCTATACGCCCACGCTCATAGTCGGCTACGGGGGCCTCTGGGGGGAGAATTACTGGTACCAGAAGACGAACGTCTGGGAGAACCAGAGGCTGCTCAGGTTCACCCCCCGCGGGGTGATAGACGCGCGGTCGAGGAGGAGGATGATGGCCCCCGACGACGACTTCTACCACATCGAACTCGCCAAAACCGCGAAGGACATTCTGCGCGCGGGCGGGCGCATTCAGCTGGGGGCGCACGGCCAGCTTCAGGGGCTCGGCGCGCACTGGGAGATGTGGATGTTCAAACAGGGCGGCATGTCCGCGCTCGAAGCCATCCGCGCGAGCACGATTTACGGGGCCGAATACCTCGGGCTCGGCAAGGACATCGGCTCCATCGAGCCGGGTAAGCTCGCGGACCTGATGGTCATGGACAAGAGCCCCCTCGACGACATCCGCAACACGGAGACGATCCGGTTCGTGATGATCAACGGCTGGCTCTACGACACGGCCAACATGGACCAGGTCTACCCGGACGCGAAGCCGAGAGACAAGTTCTTCTGGGAGAGGTGAGGGGGCGGCCCCCGGATGAGTTGGGAATTAATCGGCAAGGGGCAGGGCTTGCGGGCGAGCCCTGCCCCTTCCGGCGGATTGATCTTTAGCCTTATCTAATATATTAGATAAACCTCGGGGAGAGTTTTTCGTTATACGAGCTGTGGGTAATTGTGAAGGGTTGGCTGACCCATTCACCAGAGAGGTGAGGGATGGCGGCACGACTACTTTCCGTACTGCTGGTTGAAGACGATCCCGACACGCGAGAAATGCTCGATCTCCTGATGAAGGAATGGGGCTACCGGCTCTCCGTCGCCACGACGGCGACGGACGGGCTGAAGCAGTTGCTCCAGAACAGATTCGACATCATAGTGCTAGACAACTGGCTGCCCGACCTGGACGGCATCGAGCTCTGCCGCCAGATAAGAGAGTTCGACCGCCAGACGCCGGTGGTCTTTTTCTCGGCCGCGACGATGGGGAGCGAAGACCGCGCGGCGCTTCAGGCGGGCGGGAATGTGTACATCTATAAAGGCATGCCGCTCGGCAACCTTCGCGAAGCGATGGAACGGGAACTGAGGAAAGCCGGTAAGCTCGTCCCGTGAGCCGCCCTTCATAACAGACTCTCTTCATAAACTCCCTTGCCTCGCGCGCCCGCCGACGCAATACTTCGATAGTGCCGATTCTCAACGTAGAAAAAGTCGAAAAGATTTATGGGGGCGGGCGCGGCGGCGTGCAGGCCCTCAGGGGCGTGAGCTTCGAGGTCGAGGCGGGCGACTTCGTCTCCGTCATGGGGCCGTCCGGCTGCGGCAAATCATCGCTCCTTCACCTCATAGGCGGGATGGACCGGCCGACGCGCGGGCGCGTGCTGCTGGGCGGCGTTCGGCTCGATAAGCTGAGCGAGGAAGAGCTGACCGCCCTCAGGCGCAAAAAGATCGGCTTCGTCTTTCAGTCCTTCAACCTGCTCCCGACGCTCACGGTCCGGGAAAACGTCGCGCTCCCTTTGATGCTCGCGGGAGAGGGCGAGCCCCGCGCGCGGGAGCGCACGCAAGCCCTGCTCGAGAGGGTCGGCCTTCAGGCGCGCGCGGAGCACTTCCCCGCGGAGCTTTCCGGCGGGGAGATGCAGCGCACGGCCGTCGCCCGCGCGGTCGTAGGCAGCCCCGAGGTCGTCCTCGCGGACGAGCCGACGGGCAACCTCGATTCCGAAAACGGGGGGCAGGTCATCAAGCTCCTCTCCGACCTCAACAACGAGCTAGGCATCACCATAATTCTCGCGACCCACTCCGAAGAAGCCGCTCTCCACACCCGGCGCACCATCCGCATGCGCGACGGGCTCATCGAACGCATTATCGAGCATGAAGGCGTACTCCAGACTCTTTAAGCAGTTCATCCTTCGCGGCCTAGCCCGCGAGCGCGCGCGCTCAGGCATAACCGTGCTCGGCATAAGCCTCGGCGTGGGAGTCCTGATCGCCATCAGGCTCGCCAACCTCAGCGCGCTCGAATCTTTCCGCGCCGCCACCGCGTCCGTCGCCGGGGAGACTTCAATCCAGATAACGGGCGCGGCGGGCCGCTTCGACGAGCGCCTGCTCAAGGACCTCGGGTGGCTGCGGCAGTACGGGCGGGTCAGCCCCGTCGTCGAGGGCTACGCCATGCTCGGCGGAACCGGCTCCGGGAGCCAGTCTCGGGGCGAATTCCTTCAGGTGATGGGGGTGGACGTGCTGAGCGACCGCGCGCTCCGCTCGTACAGGCTGCTGCGCCTGAGCGACGACGCGGGCGAGCCGAACCTGCGCGAGTTCCTGCTGCTGCTCGCGGACCCTCGCGCCATCGTGCTCACGGAGAAGTTCGCGCGAAAGCACGGGCTCCGCATCGGCGGCACGGTCCCGCTCGTGATCGGGAAAGAGCGCCGCGAGTACACGGTCCGGGGGCTGCTGCTCGACGAAGGGCCGGCCCGCGCGCTCGACGGCAGCTTCGCCCTCATGGACATAGCGGCCGCGCAGACCGCGTTCAACCGGATCGGCCTGCTCGACAGGGTTGACATAAAGCTCAGGGGCGACGGGGCGGTGGATACGGCGGAGGCGGAGATAGCCGCGCGCCTGCCCGGGGCGCTGAAGGTCACGCGGCCCGAAGCGACGTACGGTCAGGTCGAGAAGATGATCGCGGCTTTCCACTTCAACCTGGGCGCGCTCGGCTCGATTGCGCTGCTCGTGGGACTGTTCCTGATCTACAACACGATATCGATCTCGGTCATCACGCGGCGCGAGGAGGTCGGCACCCTCCGCGCGATCGGGGCCGGGCGGCCGATGGTGCTCGCGCTGTTTTTGGGCGAAGCTATCCTGCTCACCATCGCGGGCACGGTCATCGGGCTCGGTTTCGGGAGGCTGATGGCCGACGCCGCCGTGCGCGCGACCGCGACCACGGTGGAGGTCTTCTACATCGCGAACGCCGCCGCGGAATCGGTCGCTTTACACTCGCTCGGGTGGGCGGAAGTGGCCCTCGCCTTCGCGGTCGCGCTCCCGCTCGCGCTCGTCGCCGCGATGGTGCCCGCGCTCGAAGCGTCGAGGGTGAGGCCGGTCGAGGCGATGCGGGGGGCCGAAAAGATCGCGAAGGGCTTCAGACCATCGGTCAGGCTGCTCATTATTTCGGGCGCACTCATCGCGGCGGGCTGCGTCCTGAGCCTGCCGGACGCGGTGGGCGGGCTCCCGATATTCGCTTACCTTGCCGCGCTCTCCCTGATGTTCGGGGGCGCGTTCCTGGTGCCGAACGCCCTCTGGCTCGCCTGCCTCGCCGGAGGGGGGTTCATAGGCCGAATCCTTCCCGGCCTCAACGTCGAAGCGCGGCTCGCGGGCGCGAACCTGCGCGGGGCCATCTCCCGCGTGTCGATTTCGGTCGCGGCGCTCGCGGTGAGCCTCTCTATGATGGTGTCGATCTCGATAATGATCGGCAGCTTTCGGGAGACCGTCTCTTACTGGGTGGATCAAACTCTGAAGGCCGACATCTACGCGCGGCCTCTGATGAGGGCGGCGGCGAGCGACGAGGGGGAGGTCGACCCGGAAGCTCTGGCGAGGATCAAGGCCGAGCCGGAGGTGTCCGCCGTCGACGCCTTCACTTCGAGGCAGGTGGAGTATCAGGGCTACCCGATCAGCCTGGGCGCGGGGGATTTTCAAGTCCTGCTCGAATACGGGAGCCTGCTTTATAAATCGCCGGGGGACGCTCGCGAGATGATCCGCGCGGCCATAGACAGAGACATGGTCGTCGTTTCCGAGAGCTTCTCCCTGCGGTTCAGGAAGAGGCCGGGCGACGTGATCGACCTGCCCACGCCCGCGGGCGGAAAGCCGTTCGGGATCGCGGCGGTTTATTACGACTATTCGAACAATCGCGGGGCGGCCGTGATGGATCACAGGACGTACGCGCGGCACTTCGGGCAGGCGAAGCCTAACAGCGTTTCGATATACCTGCGGCCCGGCGCTGACGCGGAGGAAGTGAAAGAGAGGCTGGCGGGAGCGACGGGCGATCGGTTCCAGATGATCTTCACGACCAATCAGACCATCAGGCGAGAAGTCATAAGGATATTCGACAGCACCTTCTCGATCACTTACGCGCTCGAAGTCATAGCCATTCTGGTCGCAGGGCTAGGAGTCATCTCGACCCTGATCGCGCTCATACTCGAAAGGCGCGCGGAGATAGCGGTGCTCGGGTTTCTGGGAGCGACGCGCGCGCAGATTCGCCGTATGATAGTGATCGAAGCGGTCCTGATCGGAGCCGTGAGCCAGGCCATAGGCATCCTGATCGGCGTGATGATGTCTCTCGTGCTGATCTACGTGATCAACGTGCAGTCATTCGGGTGGACGATACAGTTTCACTTCCCGTCGGGCTTCCTGATCCAATCGACTCTGCTGATACTCGGCGTGACCGCGGTCGCGGGGCTCTACCCGGCGACGCGCGCCGCGAAGATAGAGGCCGTCCGGTTCGCGAGGGAAGAGTGACCGGCGGGCGAAGAAGATGAAGAACAAGATCGGATTATCTATAATCATCCTCCTGTCCGCGCTCGCGGGGGTGAGCCCGCGGGCGGGCGCTCCCGCGGGCTACAGGACGGACGCCCAGGGGTGGCGCGAAGCGGAGCCCGGCTACCGGTTCTCTTTTCCGCGCGACCATGCGGCCCACGAGCCTTACCGGATCGAGTGGTGGTACTACACGGGCAATCTTCAATCTAAGGCGGGGAGGCGGTTCGGATTTCAGTTGACCTTCTTCAGAACGGGCGTGTCGCTTGAGCCCTCGTCCGAGAGCGCGTGGGCCGTGCGAGATATCTACATGGCGCACTTCGCCATCTCCGACATCGAGCGGGAGTCGTTCCATGCCTTCGAGAAGCTGAACCGCGGGGGGATAGGATGGGCCGGCGCGGACTCCGCGAGCTACCGGGTGTGGAATGAGGACTGGGAAGCCAGGCTCGAAGGCGACGACCACCTGCTCGGGGCGCGGGACGGCGGCTACGGGATTGAGCTGAGGCTGACGCCCGCCAAGCCCGTGGTGATTAACGGAGAGAATGGGATAAGCCAGAAGGGCCTGACCGTCGGAAACGCATCGCATTATTACTCGATCACGAGGTTCTCAAGCTCCGGCAAGCTGACGGTGGGGGGCGAAGAGTTCGAGGTGACGGGCCAGACCTGGATGGACCATGAATTCGGCACGAGCTTTCTGGAGAATGGGCAGGTCGGGTGGGACTGGTTTTCGATCCAGCTCGACGATGGGCGCGACCTGATGCTGTTTCAGCTTCGCCGCTCGGATGGCTCGATTGATTCGAGCTCAAGCGGAACTCTGGTCGACGAGAGCGGGCGGGCCGTCCACATCCCCGCGCCCGAGTTCTCCCTCATTCCGGGCCGCGCGTGGCGCTCCGGCGCGAGCGGCGCGACCTACCCGACGGAGTGGACCATCGATCTGCCGCCTTACGGCCTGCGCCTGAAGGCCCGCGCGGCCTTCGACAATCAGGAGTTACGGACCCCGGAGAGCACGGGCGTCACCTACTGGGAAGGGAGCATTTCCGTGGAAGGGACGGAAGGGGGCCGGAACATCTCCGGCCGCGGCTACCTGGAGATGACGGGCTATTCGGGGCAGAACATGGGGGCGCTCTTTCAATAAAAATAGTAACCGGCGGAGGCGTCAGTAAGTATTTATCATTTGGACTTCTTCAAATAACCAAACGTGAAAAAGAATCTTTCATTCGGAGGAGAGATGCTCAAACGATACACAACCATCGTTTTTCTGATTTCAAATCTATTATTGTCGTCCGTCGCGGTCAGAGCGCAGGACGCGCCAGAGAAGGTCGATCTGGATGCGATCAACAGGATCAAAGAAGAGGGCCTGAAGCGCTCTCAGGTCATGGAGATTCTCAGCTACATAACGGACGTGCATGGCCCGCGCCTCACGAACTCTCCGAATTACAAAGCGGCGAGCGAATGGGCGAAGCAGAAGCTGGCCGGCTGGGGCTTGCAGAACGCGCGCCTCGAACCGTGGGGGCCGTTCGGCCGGGGGTGGTCGCTCGAAGGGCTCACGGTCAATCAGATCAAGCCCGGCTTCGCTCCGCTCATCGCCTACCCGAAAGCGTGGTCCGCTAGCACGAAGGGGACCGTCAGAGGCGAGGTCGTCTACTTCGACGCGAAGGCCGAGGCGGACCTCGAAGCGTTCAGAGGGAAGCTCAAGGACGCCATCGTGCTTCTGAGCGCGCCTTCCGAGGTCAAAGCCCACTTCATGCCGAAGGCGACGCGGTATACCGACGAGGCTCTCCTGTTGATGGCGAACGCCGACACTCCGACGAGGGGCGGCCGCGGGCGCAGGTTCGAGGTGACCGACGAGCAGAGGGCCGCCCTCGCTCTGACTAATAAGAAGTGGCAGATGATCTACTCCGAAGGCGCGGCGGTGGTAATCGAGCCGAGCGGGCGCGGGGGCGACGGGGGAGTCGTCTTCGTGCAGGGGGCGACCATGCCGTCGGCCTCCGGGTCTGAAGCCTCGTTTGAGTCGAGGGCGCGCCCCTGGACCAAAGACGCGGTCGTCGTCCCCCAGCTTGTCATGGCGGTCGAGCACTACAACCGGCTCATCCGCGCGAAGCAGAAGGGCGCGCCCGTGCAACTGGAGATCAATATCGCGAGCCGCTACCAGGATCAGGATTTGATGGGGTACAACGTCATCGCCGAGATTCCGGGCACGGACTTGAAAGACGAGGTAGTGATGATCGGCGCGCACTTCGACTCGTGGCACGGGGGCACCGGGGCGACCGACAACGCTTCGGGCTCGTCGGTCGTGATGGAAGCGGTCCGGATAATCCAAGCACTGGGCCTCAAGCCCCGCCGCACGATTCGTATCGGGTTATGGAGCGGCGAGGAGCAGGGGCTGTTGGGCGCGCGCGCCCACGTCACGCAGCACTACGGCAGGAGGGTCAATTCTGCCCAGGGCCAGCCTTCGGACCCGAACGCCATTCCGCAGTACGAGTTGAAGCCCGCGTACGAAAAGTTCTCCGCTTACTACAACCTCGACAACGGCACGGGCAAGATTCGCGGAATCTACATGCAGGGCAACGAGGCCCTGCGCCCGATCTTCAGGGCGTGGCTCGCGCCTTTCAGGGACATGGGGGCGTCGACTCTGACGATACTGAACACGGGCGGGACCGACCATCAGGCTTTCGATGGGATCGGGCTGCCGGGCTTTCAATTCATTCAGGACCCGGTGGAGTACAGCACGAGGACCCACCACACGAACATGGATGTCTACGACCGAATCCAGGAAGATGACATGAAGCAGGCGGCCATCATTATGGCCTCGTTCGCCTACAACACGGCGATGCGAGATAAGCGCTTGCCTCGCAAGCCGATGCCCGGCCTGCCCGAAGCGCAGTCAGGCCAGGGCCAGTAAGAGGATTTCAAAGGGGCGCGCGAAGCGGCTATCACATGTTT
>DASQDI010000148.1:0-63567 GCA_035634255.1 Blastocatellia bacterium | reverse complement strand
AACGTAGCGCCCCCCCGGGGCTCGCTTCATTGTCTTGCGGCGCGGTGTTGGGAGTGTGAGAATATTGGCTGAGAGCAAAATTCGCGGCTGGCGCCAGAGGTTTTATGACAAAGAAAGTTAAGATCATCGGAGTCCCCATGGACCTGGGTGCGGGCCGGCGCGGGGTCGACATGGGGCCGTCCGCGATCAGGATAGCCGGGCTCAATCAGGCCATCGCCCTGCTCGGCTACGAGGTCAACGACGGGGGGAACGTGCACGTCGCCCCGCCCGAGTCGATGCCGCCGGAGAGCGCCCGCGCGCGCTACCTGCCCGAAATATCGGCGGCGTGCGAAGAGCTCGCCATGCGGGTCGAGGAGGCGCTGGAAGATGGCGCGCTGCCGGTCGTGCTCGGCGGCGATCACTCCATCGCGATAGGCAGCTTCGCCGGGCTCGCGTCTTACCACCGCAAGCGCGGCCAGAAGGTCGGCATCATCTGGCTCGACGCCCACTCCGACATCAACACCCCGCGCAGCTCGCCCTCGGGCAACATTCACGGCATGCCCCTGGCCGCCCTGCTCGGGCACGGGGCGAAGGAACTGACCGACGTGGCGGGGTTCGCGCCCAAGGTCCTGCCCGAAAACACCGTGATCATCGGCGCGCGCAGCGTCGACCCCGGAGAGCGGGAGATGCTGAAGTCTCTCAACATTCGGGTCTTCACCATGAGCGAGCTTGACGAGCGCGGCTTGGCCCGCGTGATCGAAGAGGCCATCGAGATCGCTTCCAGAAATACCGCCGGGATACATGTCACCTTCGACATGGACTTCATCGACCCGTTCTACGCGCCCGGCGTCGGCACCCCGGAACGCGGCGGGGCGACGTACCGCGAGAGCCACCTCGCGATGGAGAAGATCGCGGCTTCGGGCAAAGTGCTTTCGGTCGAGCTTGCCGAAGTGAATCCTTTATTTGACACGGCCAACCAAACGGGCCTGCTCGCCGTCGAATTGATCCTGTCGGCCCTCGGGAAGAAGATTCTGTGAGACGGGCGGGCCATTCCACGTAAAGAGAGCGTACTGAAAATTTGGCTAAGAAAATAAGAGTCGGGGTGATCTTTGGCGGGCGATCCGGGGAGCACGAAGTGTCTCTGAGGTCGGCCGAATCCATCATCCACGCGATGGATAAGTCTAAATACGAAGTCATTCCCATCGGGATAACGCAGGGCGGGAAATGGCTCGTCTCCGGCAACGCGAAAGCCATGTTGCCCGAAGCCATAATGTCTTCGGACCATCAGGAGCCGGTCGCGATCATCGGCGACCCGACGCGGCACGGCCTCACCCGTCTGGGAAAGAATTCGGGCGGGAATTCCGAGGCCGCGCACAGCGAAGCCCTCGACGTGGTCTTCCCCGTCCTGCACGGCACCTACGGGGAGGACGGCACGATTCAAGGGCTGTTGGAGATGGCGGGCATCCCCTACGTCGGCTGCGGTGTTCTGGCCTCTTCTACGGGGATGGACAAGATCGTCATGAAGCAGCTCTTCGAGCGCGCGGGCCTCGAAGTCACGCCCTACGAGTGGTTCCTCAGGTCGCACTGGGAAGACGACCCCGAGGCCGTAATCAGGCGGGTCAGCCGCTCACTCAAATTCCCCATGTTCGTCAAACCCGCGAACCTCGGCTCCTCCGTGGGCATCTCGCGCGCGGACGACAGGCAGGAGTTGCGCGAAGCGATCAGGGACGCCGCGCGGTACGACAGGCGGGTCATCGTAGAGCGCGGGGTGACCGGGCGCGAGATCGAAGTGAGCGTACTCGGCAACGACGACCCCATCGCCAGCCTCCCCGGAGAGATCATAGTCGGCCACGAGTTCTACGATTACGAAGACAAGTACATCGACAACAGGTCCCGGACTCAGGTCCCGGCGAAGCTGCCCCGGAAGATCATCGAGCGGATTCAGCGCGCGGCCCTGATAGCATTTCAGGCCATCGACGGGTCCGGGCTGGCGCGCGTCGACTTCTTCGTCGAGGCCGGGACGAACCGCGTCCTAATAAACGAGATCAACACGATGCCGGGGTTCACGACCATCAGCATGTACGCGAAGATGTGGGAGGCGAGCGGCATCGGCTACGGGGAGTTGATCGACAGGCTGATCGCCCTCGCCATTGAGCGCCACGAAGACAAGTCGCGGAACCTCACGAGCTACCAGCCCCGGCAGTAGTCAGCGCCGGGACTCGATGGCCGAGATCATCGCGCGGACCGCGCGCTCCATCCCGACCAGGGCGGCCCGCGCGACTATGTTGTGGCCTATGTTCAGTTCTTCCACCGGGTAAATCTCCGCGATGGCCGCGACGTTCCTGTAGGTCAGGCCGTGGCCCGCCGCGACTTTCAAGCCCAGGTCGCCCGCCATTCTCGCCGAGTCCGCGATGCGGCTCAGTTCCTCCTCCACCTGCTGCGCCGTCGCGTGGCGGGTCGGGTCGGTCAGCTCCGAGTACTTCGCGGTACAAATCTCGACCTGCCTCGCGCCGACGCGGCGCGAGGCCTGGATCTGCTCGGCGAGCGGGTCGATGAAGAGGCTCACGACAATCCCCGCCTTCGCCAGTTCTTCCGAGCACGCGCGGACCGCCTCCTCGTGCGTGACGGCATCGAGCCCGCCTTCGGTGGTAATCTCGTCCGGTTTTTCGGGCACGAGCGTCACCGTGTCGGGCCGCGTCTCAAGCGCGATGGCGAGCATCTCTCCGGTCGCGGCCATCTCAAGGTTCAGGTGGGTTTTGACGACCGCGCGGAGGGTGCGGAGGTCATCGTCCTGAATGTGCCTCCGGTCCGCGCGCAGGTGGATGGTGATGCCGCTGGCCCCGGCCAGGTCGGCCAGCACGGCGGCGGAGACGACGCTGGGCTCGAAGGTCCTGCGCGCCTGCCTCAGAGTGGCGATGTGATCTATGTTGACGTTCAGACGGATCATGCTCGGGGGTCACTCTCGGCGCGCTCCCGCTCAGGGCTGTTTGGTAGCGCTTTTTGCGGCCTGCTGTTCTTCGAAGGGGCGATCCGCCGGGGCATTCTCGTAGCGCCCCAGAAGGTCGTTGAATCGAATCCTGGCCAGGTCGATGAACATGTTCATGGAATCGGAGAAGTAGCTCACCTTGCTCTCCTCGACGTGGTTCCACTTGACCGCGACTTCCATCAGCCTCAGCCCGCGCTTGCGCGCGATGTAGAGGACTTCGGGGTCGAAGCCGAACCGCTCGATCCTCTGCATCCGGAAGACGGGCAAGGCCTGCTCGCGCCGGAACGCCTTGAAGCCGCACTGGGTGTCTTTGTACTTGAGGCCCGTGATGGCCCTGACGAAGACGTTGAAGGTGCGGCCGCCCATCTCCCTGATGAAAGACTGGTGCACGCCCACGAGCTTCCGGTTGAGCGCGCGCGAGCCGAACGTAAAGTCCGAGCGGCCTTCTGCTATGGGGTCGATGAGCTTGGGCGCTTCGGTGATGGGCGACGAAAGGTCCGCGTCGGTGAAGAGGATTATATCGCCTCGGGCGCTGCTGATGCCCCGCTTGACGCTGTAACCTTTCCCCCTGTTCGGGTCGTTCGTAATCACGCGCAGGTCGTAACCGGCCGCGCGGTACCGCTCCGAGCGGCTCCCGACCACCTGGGCGGTCGCGTCCCCGGAGCCATCGTCTACGACGATGACTTCGGCTAGGTACCGCTCTTGTGAGAGAAAATTCAGAATCTCGTCGAGAGACCGCCCGATTCTCTTCTCTTCATTATATGCGGGAATGATTATCGAAAGGAGCCACGCCATATATTCGGTCCGCGGCCTCGGGCCGCGAGGTCTGAATATAGCACAAAGGGAATCACCCCGGTAGTCTTTCCTCAGTCCCGAAACTTCTAATCTTCGTGTCGGTCTGGGATGCCGCGAAAGCGGGCGGCCGGGCGGTGATTCAGAAACGTCATCCCGGACTATCGGCTCACCCTTGCGGCGGTTTTATTAAGCCGATCACTCCCTCTTCATGCATTCGGGCCTCGATGCCGGTGCGCTCACTCTTCTGGCTGATAGGCATCATCCTCGCGTCCCTGACGATCTCGCGCTTCGCCACGCTGACCACGCGGAAACCGACCGACTCGGCGATCTCCGCCAGCACGGTCGGGGCTTTAATGTCGATGCCTTTTATAATAGAGGAGCCGACCACTAAAACTGCCGCCCTGCCGCTTTGCAGGACGCGGAGCATTTCGAGGAGCGACGGCTTCATCTCATTGAAGTAATGGGCGACGGCGGCGGCCCTTCCTTCTTCTATATTTTTCAACCCGCGGATTATCCCGTTCCCGGTCTTCGAATCGACTTCAAGGCTGCCGGGCTTCCGCTCCGAGCCGATGTAGTTGCCCCGCAGAGCGCTCAACTCCTTCGGGTCGTAGCCGAACCATATGAGGGAGAACTTGTGAGCGCGCATGTAATCGATAGCGTTCGCCGCGTAGGGCGGCGACGTGACGATTAAATGGACCGAGTTCGATGAGATCGGCAAGGTGCGCGTGTCACCCCTGAGCATGCATGATGAATAAGGCGATTGAGAAATATCGCGGAGGGATTCGACGGCTGACCCGACCCGATCCTCAAACACGTCCAGAGCATTCTGCTTCACCTGACGGTTCAAGTCCCGGTGGGGCCTGCTGTGGGCAAGGTCGCGCGCGAGTGTCAGGCTTCCGCTTTTGGTGATGATGCAGGCGGAGAAAATGACCTTCAAGAAAGACCGTATCTGCGGGTCGTCCACCTTCCGTATAGCCCGCACCAGAGCGAAAAGCTGATCTGTAGTGTGGTCTCTGAACCAGTAGCGGAAGAACTCCACCGCCTTCGGCGAATAGAACCGCAGCAGCCTCCCGTCGCTTGCCGGGCGCAATCTTTTCCGGGCTTCTATTAAAACTTCCCGGCCGGCTTCGGCGCAACGCTCCAGAGCGAAGGGGGTGCTTTTGACTTTGGCCACTAACGATGCCAGAGGGTCGAGGTCAACGCCGACTCCGTACCGGCCGGCAAAGACGGCCTCGATCAACGTAGTGCCCGAGCCGGACATCGGATCGAGCACGACCTCCCCCGGCCTGGTCAGTTCAGTGATGAAGGCTCTGGGTATCTGCGGCGGGAACTTCGCGGCGAATGCGTGTATGTTGTGGCTCGCGTAAGAGGTCTTCTCCCCTTTAAAAGTCAGGTCCCGTTTCAGGAGATTAGATAGCCTGCCCTCAACGTCGAATGACTCTTCCCCCGGCCGACCATCCGCACGCTCGGCGAAGGGGAGTCGACGCTGAATCGCCACTCTTTTTCCGGCCGCTTTCTTCGCAGACACTCGAACCCTCCGCTTCACAGGGTGTGGGGCCTCTGGGTGCGGTATCGTACCAAATCCCGATCTTTTTATAAAAAGATTTGTTGGGCCGCCGGCCTGCCGGCCCCGCGCGGCGGTCAGGTCGCTTGCCTCGAAAGTTTTTTGTGTTAGAATGGAGGACGTTGGACGCACAACAAGGTAACGGTTGTGCTGGGTCAACGGCACAGCCGCTCTGTAAAGCAACAATCCGAATCGTTCCAAGGTAGGATGCGCCGACACAAGCCGGCCTTTCGGCAACCCGTGAACCGAACAGACCGGTCAGCCTCATGGACGTAGTGCATCGATCGGGGGCCTAGTCATGAAACAGAGTTTCGCTCGCCCACTTATGGCTGTTGTTCTCGCAGTCACACTCTCTCCCATAAGCAACGCTGTATCTCAGCAGGAGACTAAGAACACATCGCAGGAGGGCCAGTCCCAGGCCGCGCCGCCGCTCAACGAGCCGGCGAAAGCCAAGGCGGCCGCCGCGACAGCCAGCCCCGATGATAAGACGACCGTGACGCGACCCGAGCCGGTGAAGCCTTCCGGGATCAAGATCGACGACAAGATCGTCCTCAGCACGGACATCGTGAACATGACCGTGACCGTGACCGACCCCTATGGCAGGTTCGTGACGGGGCTCAAGAAAGAGCACTTCGAAGTCTTCGACAACAAGGTGAAGCAGGAGATCGCGCACTTCACCGACGACGACACCCCCGTCTCGCTCGGGATAGTCTACGACGTGTCCGGCTCCATGAGCGCGCGCATAAGCAGGTCGATTCGCGCCCTCACGCGGTTCGTCGAGACCTCGCACGACGACGACGACATTTTCCTGATCGGCTTCAACGACCGCGCGAAGCTGGTCCAGGACTTCACGACCTCGGCCGAGCAGACGCTCAGCCGCCTCATGTTCGTGCAGCCGAAGGGACAGACCGCGCTCTATGACGCGGCCTACCTCGCGGTG
Source organism: Blastocatellia bacterium (assembly GCA_035634255.1). Lineage (GTDB taxonomy): Bacteria > Acidobacteriota > Blastocatellia > UBA7656 > UBA7656 > DATLMR01. The sequence continues at coordinate 57,303 of DASQDI010000148.1, read as the reverse complement.
GAGAAGATTCAGCAGGGCCGCCACACGAAGAAGGCGCTCCTCGTCATCTCCGACGGGCAGGACAACAACAGCCGCTACACCTACAAGGAGCTGCGCAACAGGGTCAAAGAGGCCGACGTGCAGATCTACGCCATCGGCATCACGGACTACAACGACTCGCTCTCCGGCTTCGGGCGCGCGAACCTCGAAGAGATCACGCGCATGACGGGGGGCCGCGCCTTCTTCCCGAACGCTTACAACGAGCCCGAGCTGGTGGAGATATGCACGCGCATCGCGCTCGAACTGCGCCACCAGTACTCCATCGGATTCTACCCGAGCAATATTTCGGGGGACGGCAAGTGGCACAAAGTGCAGGTCAAGGTGAACCCTCCCAAGGGGCTCGGCCGCCTGTCGCTCAGCTACAAAGACGGCTACATGTCGGTCAAGAAGTAGTCTTCCGGCCGACGGTTCCAGGGCATTTCGAACCATTTTCTTTATTTCTTTAATACACCGGCGCAAGCTCCCTTCCACCTGACGTTCTACCGGCAACGAATGAGGCACGTTCGCGCATCCCAGCCATTGGGGTCGTGCGCCCGAAATTTGAGAGGGCGAACGGTTTTCAAAATCTGTGCTGCGGAGTAGAATTCTACTATGAGATTTGCACAAAGAAGGATGTCGGCAGTCGTTGCTATCATCGCGGCGTTTTTGATTAGTGGAGTATTTTTCGGCCTGCCCGCCTCGGCGAGCGACTCGGGGCAACAGCCGAAGCCCCAGCCGCAGAGCCCGAAAGAGCCGCCCGCGCGCAGCCCGGAGCCTCAGAACCAGGACGAGACGACCATCCGCCTGGGCACGGAGCTGGTCGTGCTCGACGTGACCGTCGTCGATTCGGCCAACAAGCCCATAATGGACCTGACCCAGGACCAGTTCCAGATCTTCGAGGACAAGGTGCCGCAGAAGGTCGAGTTCTTCACCAAGGAGCAGGTGCCCGTCTCACTCGTCTTCACCATAGACACCTCGGGCTCGATGAGGTCCAAGCTCGACACGGTCATCAAGGCGTCCGCCAATCTCATAAAGGCGAGCCGCTCGGGCGACGAGGTCGCGGTGATCGAATTCAAGGAGGAGCCGGTCCTGCTCGAAGAGTTCACCAACGACATCAATGACGCCATCTACGCGCTCGAAGGGATGGTCGCCCGCAGCCAGACGGCCATGCTCGACGCGCTCTACCTCTCGGCCGATTACGCCCAAAAAGAGGGCAAAAACAGGCGCAAGGCCGTGGTCATCGTGACCGACGGCGAGGATAAGGACAGCCAGTATAAGATGGAAGAGGTGATTGACCACCTCCGCGAGGCCGACGTGCAGATCTACCTGATCGGCTTCACCAAAGACCTGGAAAAGAGCGGGGGGTGGGTCTTCTCCAAGAGCCCTCAGGAGAAGGCCGAAGGCCTCCTGAACAAGCTGGCGTCGGAGACCGGGGGCCGGGCATTCTTCCCGCGCGAGCTGGCGGAGGTTCACTCAATCGCCCAGCAGATCTCGACCGACCTGCGCACGCAGTACACAATCGGGTATTACCCGAGCAACACCAAGCGCGACGGCACTTTCCGCAGCGTGAGGGTCTCGGTCAACGGCGGCAACAGGCGTCTGGTCGCGCGCACGCGCAACGGCTACACCGCCCCGCGGGACGGGCAGGCGTCAAACAGGTAGGCATCAAAAACAGGCGAGTGTCGAAGGGCAGGATAGATGCGAGGGCGGGCCGCCGGGGCGATCACTTCGGCGGCTCGTTCGCTATGGCCCACGCGATGATCGCGATGATGATGAGGGCAAGGGCGACGATAGTCATCACGACCCCGCCGGGCCGGTTCGACCTCCCTTTCTTATCGAACTCCGCGAACTCCGAAGGCAGCTTCCCCGTCTCAAACCTGATGATCCCCGAGGGCCGGGTGTCGGGGCCGGGCTGGGCCGCGCCCTCCGCGCGGGGGTCGGGAGACATCTCGATCATGTCGCGGTACCTTCTGCGCCTGCGGCCCCATCTTTTCTTCATAGCCATTTAATCTTCCTGAAATAGTAGTAGACCGCAAGCCCCACCACGAGCATCGCCGCGAGCGCGCCGGGGTACCCGTATTTCATCTTCAGTTCCGGCATCCGGTCGAAGTTCATCCCGTAGATCCCGGCTATGAGGGTGATGGACATGAGGATGGTCGAGATCGACGTCAGAGTCTTCATGACGAGGTTCGTGCGGTTGCTCGAAACGGACAGGTAGGCGTCCATGGTCGAGGACATCATGTCGCGCAAAGTGTCTATCGAGTCGGCCAGGCGGATGAGGTGGTCGTACACGTCCTGAAAATAGACGAGCGTCTCGCGCGAGAAGATGGGCTGCTCGCGCCGCAGGAGGGTGTTGAAAACGTCTCTCAAAGGGGTGATGGCCCGGCGCAGGAAGAGGAGCTCTTTCTTGATGCGGAATATCTCCTCTATCGTGTCGGGCTGGAAGTCCTCGAATATCTGGTCTTCGAGCACGTCCATCCTGTCGGAGATGTAATCGAGCAGGGGGAAGTAATCGTCCACAATCGCGTCGATCAGGAGGTACGACAGCAGCCCCGTGCCGCGCTCGGCGAGGTCGGCCCACTCGCGCCACAGCCGCTCGGCGTTGGCGATTGCCTTGATGGGCTGGCTGTGGACCGTGACCAGGTAATTCTTCGCGAGGAATATATTCAGCTCGCGCAGCTCAAGCCGCTCGCCTTCCCTCAGCTCCGCCTCGTAGAGCACGATGAAGTAATAGCCCTGGTACTCTTCGACCTTCGGCCTCTGGTGCTCCTTGCGGCAGTCCTCAATCGAGAGGTGGTGGAAGCCGAACTCCTTCGCCAGCTCGTCGAAGTCCTCGCTGGTCGGGTCCGACACGTCGACCCAGAGGATGTTATCGGGGTTTTCGCAAAGCTCGCTTATCCTGTTACAGTCGGCGACCTCGTCGAATTTCCTGGCCTGCCGGTCGAGCATGAGCGTTCTTATCATCTGTCGCCTCGCGGGGTACGTCCCTGATTGAGCCGCTCACATAAATACCCTCTTCCGGCCGCCCGAAGCAATCCATTTTTGACGGAGGGGCGCAAGGTGTAACATAAAATATGGAGTGGGAGTAATAAAGAGGCCCCCCGGATTCGAGGGATGAATGCTCTACACCGTTGCAGGAGTCGCTATTTTACTGGTCGTCGCTTTCGACGTTTACGTGACCGTGCTTCACGCAGTCGGGAAGACGGGCCCCATTAGTAACCGGCTCGCCCACATGATCTGGCACGTATCGCGGGGAGTCGCCTTCCGGCTCCCGCGCGCGCGCAGGCACCGCCTGCTGCATGCGGTCGGCCCGCTCCTGATGCCCTTAATCATCTTCGTTTTCGTGGCCTCTCTGGTGATCGGGTTCGCCCTGATCTACCTGCCGAGGATGCCCGGCCATTTCTACGTCCAGAACCAGCACGTGATCTCGCCGTGGCTGACCTCCCTCTATTTCAGCGGCACCACCCTGACCACCCTCGGCTACGGGGACATCTCGCCCCAGTCCATCGAGATGCGCTTCACGGCGCTCGCGGAAGCGGCCACCGGGCTCATACTGATCTCGCTCACCATAACCTACCTGATCTCGGTCTATCAGGCGCTTGAGAGGAAGCGGACCATCGCGCTCTCTTTCTATCACCAGGCCGAAGGCGGCGCGGACGCCGTGGGCTACATCGCGCATCACTTCGTATCCGGGCGCTTCATCGGCATCCAGTCGAACCTGCGGACGGCGGCCCTCAACCTTCAGGAAGTGCTGGAATCTCACATAGAGCACCCGGTCATCCACTACTTCCACCCTCTTGAGGTGTACAAGGGGGTGCCGCGCGTGCTCTTCCTGTCGCTTGAGGTTTTTGCGGTGGTGAGGTCATGCCTCGATAAAGAAGAGTACGGGGAGCTGTACCATCACCCCGACGTGAAGACCCTCGGCACCAGCGCGATGCACACGCTGAACGATTTCGCGGCCCTCCTCCGCCTCAACGTGCCCTCCCGTCCCGCCGGGCCAAGCCGCGAAGAGTCGTCCCGGTGGAAAGAAAGGTTCGAGCAGACCCTCGCGCGGCTTCACGAGAACGGGATCAGCACCGAGAAGGACAAGGAGGCGGCATGGGAGACGTACCGGAATCAGCGGAGTGAATGGGAATCGAGCCTCTACAGCTTCGCCCGGCACCTCGGGTACGACTGGGATGAAGTGACCGGTGACCACGACCTCCGCATGGCGAGCGACGAGATCAACGAGCCCGCGCCCATCGAGCCTTTTTCAAAGGATGTCGTCTGAAAGGTCTACCCCCGGACGAACACTTCGCGGTCCTCGCCAAGCTCCCTCGCCGAGGGCGTGATGATCGTCCTGCCGTTTATGTGAATCTTCTCCTTCGCGGCCAGAGCCCTCTTCACGTCCTCTTCGCACACGAAGTCATAAACCCTCCCGTTGGTCCGCGAGGCGGGCGCCTGCGTCTGCGCCGGCGGACCGGGCTGAGGCTCAATCACAGGGGCCTGCATGACCGGAGGTGGGGTAGGCTCCGGGGCGCGGGGAGCCGGAGCGGGCGTCGGCGCGTGGACGTGCCGCTCCGCGAGGAAGCGGTCGACCAGAGAGGCGATGGCCGCGCGGTCAACGGGGCTCCCGCCGGCGGACGCGCGGGCCGGGGGGTGGTCGGCCGAGGACGCCCGGTTGATCGGCTTCGTCTCGAACGCTATGCGCTTGACGTCGAGCAGGTGGCGGGGCGAGATGTTATCCGAAGTCACGTTGCCGCCCCACGAGCCACACCCCAGAGTCATCGAAGGCTCAAGGTCCGTGGTGAACCCGATAGCGCCGTGGGTCGAGGGGCTGTTGACCACGACGCGCGACACGGGCATGCGTATCCCGTACTCGCGCGCGGCGTCCCGGCTCCCGGTGTGGACCGAGGCCGTGTGGCCCATGCCTCCGTACCTGAGTATCTGCGAGGCCCGCTCGCACCCCTCTTCGAGGCTGTCGACCACGTAGTAGGCGAGGACCGGCGAGAGCTTCTCCATCGAGAGGGGGAAATCGCGCCCAATGCCTCCGGGCTCGCAGATGATCGCGCGAGTGCCTTCGGGAATCCTGATGCCCGCCATCTCCGCGATGACGCGGGGGCTCTTGCCCACTATTTTAGGGTTGAGAGTGTTGGTCGCGGTGGCGACTACGCGGGCCAGAGCGTCCTGCTGCTCCTTGCTGACGAAGTACGCGCCCTCGGCCGAGAACCTCTCGCGCACTTCGGAATCGACGGTCCGCTCGACGACGACCGCCTGCTCGGAGGAGCAGATCGTCCCGTTATCGAAGCACTTTCCGGTAAGTATGTCCTTGACGGCCTTCGCGACATCGGCCGAGCGCTCGATCATCGCGGGCACGTTGCCGGGGCCGACGCCGAAAGCGGGCTTGCCCGAAGAGTAGGCCGCGCGCACGAGCCCGATGCCCCCGGTCGCGAGGATCAGCGCCGTGCGCTTGTGCTTCATCAACTCCTGAGTGCCTTCTATCGTGGCGACGGACATGCAGCCGATGGCTCCGGGGGGGAGCCCGGCGGCCTCGCCCGCCGCCCGCATCACGCGCGCGGTCTCGTTGATGCAGCCGGAGGCCGAAGGGTGCGGGCTGAGCACGACCGAATCTCGGGCCTTGATCGCGATGAGGATTTTGAAGATGGCCGTGGACGTGGGGTTGGTCGAAGGGATTATGGCGGCGACCACACCGCGGGGCGAGGCGACTTCGACCACCGTCTCGGTCTGCCGGATCACCCCGACCGTGCGCATGGGCTTGATGAAGTTGTAGATGGTCTCCGCGGAGAACCTGTTCTTGGTGGCCTTATCGGCCGCGATGCCATAGCCGGTTTCGAGGTGCGCCATCTCGCCCAGGCGGTGGCTTTCGGCCTGCGCCGCGCGCGCCATGGCGGACACGATCTCGTCTATCTTCTCCTGCGAGAAGGTGGCCAGTATTTTCTGCGCCTCGAACGCGCGCTCCGCCAGGTCGCGCGCCTGCTCCACGGATTGAAGGTCCTTATCGCTGCTCATGACGGCTTCCTATACGGTTCGGCATCGTTCGGCCTTCGACGCCCTTGGCCCCGCGCTGTTACTTGGCGCGGTCCTTGTTTGGGTTTTGTATCGAGCGCTTGCCGTCTTCCTGATTCCCCGCGGTCAACTGGTTGCGCGATTCGCCCTCCCCGAGATGGTAGGCGGGCTCGATCAGGCCGCTCGACGCGAGCACCTGCTCAAGGTCGCGGTGCGGGCGGGGTATGACGTGAACGCTCACGAGCTCGCCGACCCGGCGGGCGGCGGCGGCCCCGGCGTCGGTCGCGGCCTTCACGGCCCCAACGTCCCCGCGCACGAGCACCGTGACGTACCCCGCCCCGATGTACTCGCGGCCCACGAGCACGACGTTCGCCGCTTTGACCATCGCGTCGGCGGCCTCGACCGCCCCGACGAACCCCTTCGTCTCGATCATTCCAAGCGCTTCCATACTCATCCACTATCCTCCGTATGCCTCAATTTACCTGAGCTTTTAATGCGAGCTGTTGGCGAGAATCATCTGCTCACAGAGAGCTTCAAAACTAACAAAAGCGCCGGGGGCAGTCAAGAAGCTAGAACCCCGGTCGGACCGTCGGGTCGAAGGCTCGGGCGGCGTGTTCGAGGTGAGCGGTCGAGCGCGCTTTGATCGTTTCGACGTGCCGGTAGCGGACCCCGTGCGTGCGGCGAAAGAGCCTGATCTTGAGGTTCGCCACCTCGCTGTTGACGCAGTAGAGGGGCTCGCCGTCCGGGTCTTCGTACGTGGCCTGCAGCATGTCCCGGAGGCGGCACTGCGCGGCCCCTTCGATGTAAAGCCGGGGGTTCATCGCTGAAAACGACCAGTAACCGATCCCCAGATTTCGGTTCCATTGCTCGGAGAAGCGCATCCTCACGAAGCGGTGCTCTTCCCCCCGGTGGCGCAGGAAGAGGGATTGGATCGGCGGCATCATCCGGCCCGCGCGGCGCGGGCGCGCCGAGAGCCCCTCGAAGACCGTGCCGGGGTGCGACTCGAACGCATTCGAGTGGACCCACACCCACTCGTCCACGCGCTTGCTGCCCCAGAGGTGGGACTGGCAGCCCGGCTCGTCTTCCAGAATCATCTCCTCCCCGTCCACCCATATGCTCCCGCTGAACCGCGTGTCGAGGTTGGGCGAGCAGACGAACGACGAGGGGCGCAGCAGCAGGTTCAGCTTCGGGGTCACATGGTGGTACGTCTTTTTGCTCGGGGTGAAGCTCAGGTCCCAGGCTATGTGGTGGTCTACCCCGTCTATCCGACCCGCGGCCTGCCCCGGCGAAAAGAGGCCGTCGGCGATCCTCAGGTTGAACTGCTCGCGGCCTTCGAACAGGAACTGGTCGATGGGGAATTCGCTCTTCAGGCCGAAGTTCCGCTCGGGGGCGTTGCGGTCGAAGGCCGCGGCCCACAGCGCCGCGTGCGCGCCCCTGTCGCCCCCCGCGGCGAGGGGCGATTCCAGAGTGTAGCGGAACCAGAAGCCGTGCCGGCCCGAGCGGTCGTTGAGGGTCAGGAACCACACTTCGTAATGGCCCGAGCTTCCCTTCTTCCAGCGGCAGAGATTGTCCGAGTAGTTCGCCGCTCCGCTCGCAGTAGTCTTAAAGCCTACGGCCATCGCAAGCCCACTCCTGAACCGGGCAGAAAATATGGGGAGTCGAAATAAAGGCGCGACCAGTCCACTCTGATCGCTCAATGCCGGGGTGTGAGTTGATCCTAACGCCGAAGCCCGGCTCTCGGGTTGATAGTGAACTTCTCCGACCTGGTACTAAACTACACCAGGCTGCCATCGCGCGGCAACTCTAAGACAAAAGGCCCGCGGCATGCAACCTGTAAATTGTAACGGAAATCGCCCCCGCAATATCCGCGGGCCTTCGCTTTTGCCGGTTGACTCCGGCACGGGCAGCAGGAATAATAACGACTCGCCTATCGGCCGTCGCTCGCGGCATGCGAAACGCTTATGGAGACAACGTTCGAGATCGAAGTTAAGCTGGCCTGCGATGACCTCGACAGACTTCGGAAGGCCGGGTTCGATCTCGCCCTCGAAAAGCCGCGACACTTCGAGGACAACTGGCTGCTCGACTCTCCCGACCGGAAGCTCTTCAGGCGGGGCGCCGCCCTGCGCGTGCGGGCGGTGAACGGGCGCGGGCTGGTGACCTACAAAGGCGCGGCGCTGAATGACGCGGGTTCGCTCCTAAAGGTCCGGGAAGAGATCGAAAGCGAGACGAGCGAGCCGGAGCGGATGGTTGAGTTGTTCGAGCGGCTGGGGTTCTACCGCGCGTTCAGGTACCAGAAATACCGCACCGTTTACGCCCTGACGCTCGGCGGGCAGGAGGTCGAAGTCACCTATGACGAGCTCCCCATTGGCAATTTCATAGAAATCGAAGGGGAAGAGATTCTCGTCACGAGCGTGCTGGAGAGGGCCGGCTTTTCGGCGGAGGAGGTGATCCGCGAAAGCTACCCCGAGCTACAGGCGGCGCGCTGCGAGGCGAGAGGGGTTCCGCTGGAGGACCTGATTTTTGGGGCGTCGGGCGCGCGTTAAGCCCGGCTCTCTCGGGACCCGTTGAGCCAGCCCGCGCCCGCCCGCGAGGCGATTTCGATCAAGCAGTTTCGGTCAAGCAATTTATGAAAGCGATGATTTTAGCCGCGGGGTTCGGCACACGGCTCTGGCCCTTGACGGAAGACCGCACCAAGCCGGCCATCCCCTTTCTCAACCGCCCTCTTATCTGCTACTCGGTTGAGTACCTCGCCTCGTTCGGCATCCGCGACATCATAATCAACCTGCACCACCAGCCCGACTCGGTCCGCCACGCCCTCGGGGACGGCTCGCGCCTCGGGGTGCGCATCCAATACTCGCTCGAAGACGAGATACTCGGCACGAGCGGGGCCATGGATAAAGTGCGCGACTCTCTGATGGGCGAGGACTTCGTCGTGATAAACGGGAAGATCGTGACGGACATCGACCTCGGCGCGGCCATCCGGACCCACCGCGAGCAGGAGGCCATAGCCACCCTCGTGCTGCGCGAGAATGCCGCGGGCGAGCGGTTCAGCATCGTCGAGGTGGACGAGCGTGGGCGGATAAAAAGGTTCGCGGGGTTCCCGACAGCCGAGTCGGTCGCGCCCCTGCTGATGTTCACGGGGGTTCAGGTGCTCTCGCCCCGCGTCTTCGACTTCATTCCGCGCAACCGCTTTTCGCATTCGACCGTGGACGTATACCCCAAGGCCATCGAAGCCGGCGAGACCGTGATGGCCCACGTGGACTCGGGCTACTGGTACGAGATGAGCACGCTCGACCGCTACCTCGAAGCCAGCCTCCTTTTCGCCTCAAGGCGGGGAGACTCCTTCGTGCGCGGCTCGGGTTGCATGATCGAGGAAGGGGCCGACGTTTCGGAGTCGGTCCTGTGGGACCGCGTGTCGGTCGCGGAGGGCGCGCGGATCAATCATGCCATCATCGGCGACGGGGTGCGCATACCCGAAGGCGCGCGGGTCGAGCGCGCCGTCGTCGTGCGGCGCGACGTGGTGAAAGAGATGGAGCGCGGGGAGGTGGTCGGAGATAACCTCATCGTCCCGCTCTGAGGCTTTATTCAAAATATGTCTACCGAAGAAAAACTCTCACCCCGCGTGGTCGAGCTTGCCGCGCGGCAACTGAAGGCAGAGGTCGAACAGGTGTCGATCATACAACTGACGGGCGACGCTTCCACCCGCGCCTACTACCGCGCCCGCGCGGGCGAATCGACTCTAGTCGTCTCGATTTACTCTGAGCCTTTCGACGAGAACGAGCGGGTCGTGGACCGTCTGGCGCGGATGGAGGCGGCGAACCCGTCCGCGCGCCTGACGTTCGCCAACGACCCCTGCGCGCACATCGAGGCGACGAAGCTCTTTCTCGAAGCCGGCCTCCCCGTACCTCAAATACTAGCGGTCTCCGGGCCCGACCGCGCCATGCTGTTCGAGGACGTGGGGGACGCGCGCCTGCAGGACTGGCTCGGGGGGCATTCCGCCGCGGAGACGGCCAGCGCGTACGAGCGCGCAATCGAGCTCATAGTGAAGATACAGGAGGCCACGGGTCTCGCCTCGGGCTCGGACTACGTCGCGAGGCACCTGGCCTTCGACGAGGCCAAGCTCAGGTGGGAGCTCGGCTTCTTCTTCGCGAACTATTTCACGCGGTACCTCGGGGTGAAGATGGACTCGGCGATGGCGAACGGCGTGCAGAAGGACTTCCGGTCGATCTGCTCCGAGCTAGCGGCCCGCCCGCGCGTGCTCACTCACAGGGACTATCACGCGCGGAACCTGATGATGGTAGGCAAGGCGATGTTCATCATAGATCATCAGGACGCGCGAATGGGGCCCGCGAGCTACGACCTCGCCTCGCTCGTGAACGACCCTTACACGTCGCTCGAAGGCGAGTTGAGCGCGAGCCTGATCGAGAAATTCATCGAGATGAAGGCGCGGTCGAGCGAGCCTCTGGCCGACGCCGAAGAGTTCCGAACCGAGTTTGAGTTGATGAACGTTCAGAGGATGCTGAAGGCGGTCGGTACGTATTCGTATCAGGCCGCCGCGCTCAACAACCTGACCTACGTCGATTACATCCGGCCGGCGATTGAAAGGGCGATCATCTCGATCAGTTCGCTGGGGAGGTTCGAGCGGCTCAGGGAGTTGTTGGAAGGGGCGTCAGGGGCCGGTGGCCAGTGGTCAGGATTCAGGGGCTAATGAAGAAGCGTTTCTAATAGTGGTCAGTGGTCAGAGGCCGGGGGTCAGTGATGATAAGAGGCTCTCTTTATAGAATCCCCTCCCTCCCCTGAATCCTGACCACTGGCCACCGGCCCCTGCCCTCATCTTTCCCCGATGGGGACGTACTTCAGGCCGCGAGGGCCGACGTATTCGGCGCGCGGGCGGATCAGCCTGTTGTTCTCGTACTGTTCGAGCACGTGCGCGGTCCAGCCCGATATTCGGCTGCACGCGAATATGGGCGTGAAGAGGTCGGTCGGTATCCCCATGGCGTAATAGGTCGAAGCGGAGTAGAAATCGACGTTCGGGTTGAGCTTCTTCTCGCGGAGCATGACCTCTTCCATCTTCCTCGACATGTCGTACCACTTCCTCTCGCCGGTCCGCTCTCCAAGCTGGCCCGACATCTCGCGCAGGTGCGTGGCGCGCGGGTCTTCCGTGCGGTAGACGCGGTGGCCGAAGCCCATGATCTTCTCCTTGTTGGCCAGGGCGTCGTGGACCCACGCCTCGACGTTTTCGACGCTGCCGATCTCAAGCAGGTTCTTGATCACGCCCTCGTTCGCCCCGCCGTGGAGCGGCCCCTTGAGGGTCCCGATGGCGGAGACTATGGACGAGTACATGTCGGAGAGGGTGGCCGCGGTCACCCGCGCCGCGAAGGTCGAGGCGTTCAGCTCGTGGTCGGCGTGCAGGATCAAGGCCACGTCCATCGTCCGCACCGCCACCTCGTCGGGGGCCTGCCCGCGGAGGGTGTAGAGGAAGTTGCCCGCTATCGAAAGGTCTTCCCTCGGCTGGACCGGCTCTTCGCCGTTGCGGATCCTCTGAAAAGTGGTGACTATGGTCGGGAATTTCGCCGTCAGCCTTATGGCCTTGCGCACGTTCGCCTCGCGCGACATGTCGCCGCCGTCCGGGTCGTAGAACGCGAGGGCCGAGACGACCGTTCGGAGCATGTCCATCGGGTTCACGTCCTTCGGGACGGAGTTGATGAGTTGCTGAATCTCCGGGGGAAGTCCTGTCTCTTTGGCGAGTTCCGTCTTGAGCTGGTCAAGCTCGGCGCGGGTCGGCAGCTTGCCGTTCCACAGCAGGTATATGACCTCTTCGAAAGTCGCGTGCTCGGCCAGGTCGTGTATGTCATAGCCGGCATAAATCAGCTTGCCTTCCTGCCCGTTGACATCGCTGATCGACGACTGCGCAGCGACGATTCCTTCGAGGCCCGCCTTGGCGACATTGGCTTCACTCGACATCTTGTTCTTTCCTTTCAGTGCGTTGTTCTCTGTGGGATCTTGTGCCTTCATCCAATATCCTAGAATAGGCGAGCGGCGCAACAGTGTCAATCAAGAGACAGTCAAGTGGCCGCCCGGTCGCGGGCGCGGATTCGGCCCCCCGGAGCGCCCTCGAAACGGCGGGTCGGCCTTCCGCGGGCCGGCCTTCAGGAGGGCAAAACCACCTCGACTTCCATCCCGCGCCGCGCCTCAGTCAGGCGCGCAGCGGGCTGGCGGGAGACGGCGATCTCAAGCAGCCCGGCGCTGCCGAAGTAGGCGAACAGCTCGTTATTGCCCGCCTCGGCGAAGTGGGTCAGCACGCGCGCGGCCTCGTGCTTGCCAATCCTGACGCGGGCGCCCGCGCTGGCGCGGTCTTCCGGCAGTTCGTTCTGCGAGATGTTGGTGATCACGTTCCCGAAGCGGTCTATGTGCAGAACGTGCCCGCGGACCTCCCCCGTCGGCAGGACGGCGGGCGTGGGGATGTTGAATTTAACGGGGTCGCTTATCTCCTCGCCCATCTTCCGCCAATCGACGAGCTTCGACACGTACCCCGCGCACGGCCCGAAGATGTCCCTGCCATGAAAGGTCTTCGACGTGGGGACGCGGTAGTAATGCTGGACGTTCAGGTGGACGATCCTGTTAACGGTCTCGCGCTGGTACACGTAGCTGAAGATCCCGTTGTCCGGCCCGATGAAATTGTACTCGTCGGTCATCACCATGATCGGGCGGCGCGGCGACCCGACTCCGGGGTCCACCACGGCGACGTGGGTCGTCCACCTCGGGAAGTCCTTGTAACAGCACATGAGAGTGAAGGCCGCCGCGTAGATGTCATGTGGCGGGATCAGGTGAGTTATATCGACCAGTTCGGCCTCCGGGTTGACCGCGAGTATCGACCCCTTCACCGCGGGCACGAAATAATCGGCTTCCCCGAAATCCGTCGTCAGAGTCACAATCGGCCTCTTGTCAGCCATTAATCTCTCCTCTCATGGAAGCGCGCCGCTCATTATAAAGAGCGCAGGGCCTCCCTGTCAGCCTCGTAGCTCAGCCTGCCCGACGCTTCGGAGGCGGTGAGCCATTCGAAGCGGTCCACCTCTTCATTCGCGACCGTCTCTCGTTCCACCGGGCCTCCCCCGCCTCCGCAACTCATCAGGTAATAATGGACTACTTTGTTCCTGAGCGGCCCTTTGCGGGACCGGTATTCGTACCGGACGGGGTCGAGGCGGCGGACTATTCTGCAATCGAGGCCCGTCTCCTCTCTCACCTCCCGCAGGGCGGTCGCCTCCAGGCTCTCGCCCGCTTCGGCCTTGCCTTTGGGGAAGGACCAGTCGTCGTACTTCGGCCTGTGGACCAGCAGCACCTTCGGCTCCTCGCCCCCGGTGAAGATTATCCCGCCCGCCGCGACCTCCTCCGCTCTCTTCTCGCTCATGCGCACGCTCCCGTGACTGCCGTGAGATTCAAGGTATCACATCGGGGCGGATCGATGAATCGTTCGTTTGTTGACATGGATGCGGGCGGGGGCTAGGCTCTTTACCTATGAGCGATTCGAAACCCGTGTCGGAAGAGTTTAATGCCTGCGCGGACCCGGCCATCCGGGTCGTCCTGATGCCGAAAGACACCAACGCGCATGGGACCATATTCGGGGGGGTCATCCTCAGCTACATCGACCTCGCCGCCGCGATTGAAGTCCGCAAGCACACGAATAAGAAGTTTGTCACCGTGGCCATGCATGAAGTCGTCTTCGTGGCCCCCGTCTTCGTCGGAGACCTCGTCAGCTTCTACACCGAGCTCGTGAGGGTCGGGCGCACGTCGATCACGACGAAAGTGATAGTCGAAGCGGACCGCGTGAGCCAGCCCGGCACGCGCGTGCGCGTCACCGAGGCCGAGGTCGTCTACGTCGCCGTCGACGACAACCGGAAGCCGGTGCCGATTCGCGACTCTCCCCCGGACGATGAATGATGAATGAGGGGCGACGCCCCGCGCCGCGGCCCTAGCATGCAAGCCTCTTACTCACATCGGTACGTCATCAGGCTCCCGGACAACCACACCTTTCCGATCATCAAGTACTCGATGATCCGCGACCGGCTGGTCGGCGAAGGGACGCTCAATACATCTGAGATTTTCGAGCCGAGGCTGGCCGAGCGCGATCACATAATCCTGGTTCACACGGCGGACTATTACGACCGCCTGGTGGAGGGGCGGCTCACCGCGCGCGAGGTCCGCAGGCTCGGGCTCCCGTGGTCGGAATCTCTCGTGAGCCGCTCGCGGTTCTCGGTCGCGGGCACCCTCTCCGCCGCGCGCGCGGCCCTGCGCGACGGCGTCGGGGCGAACCTCGGGGGCGGCACGCACCACGCCTTCGCGGATCACGGGGAAGGCTTTTGCGTGCTGAACGACATCGCCATAGCCATCCGGGTCCTGCGCTCGGAAGGGTTGATAAATCGCGCGGCGGTCGTCGACTGCGACGTTCATCAGGGGAACGGGACGGCCGACATCTTCAAAGACGACCCGGAGGTCTTTACGCTCTCGCTGCACGGCGAAAAGAATTACCCCCTCGTGAAGCAACAGAGCACCATCGACGTCGGCCTCGCGGACGGCACGGAGGACGAGGAGTACCTCGCGACCCTCGCGCATCACCTCCCCCCGATCCTCGACAGGTTCCGCCCGGAGATAGTCTTTTACCAGGCGGGCGTCGACCCGTTCGAAGGGGACAGGCTCGGCAAGCTTTCGCTCTCGCACGAAGGGCTGCTGCGCCGCGACGTGCTCGTATTCACCGAGTGCCGCTCCCGCTCGATCCCCTGCGTGATAACGCTCGGGGGCGGCTACGCCCGCGACGTGAACGACACGGTCGAAGCCCATTGCAATACGATCCGGGCCGCCCGAGGGGTGTTCGAGCCCTGAGCCGCTGATCAGGGGTCAGTGGCCGGGGGTCAGGGATCAGAGTTAAAGGAAGTAAGGGAGTATTTCTTGATGAGAGACTCTCTTCACGGACGGGGGCCGGTGGTCGGAGGTCAGGGGTCAGGAACTCTTTTTAAAGAACCCGTTCCTTAGACTCTGGCCCCTGCCCCCCGACCACTGACCACTTCCAATCCGAGGAACTGCCGCTTTTATCTTCACGTATCAATCTTCGGTGGCTGATCGCCGCCCGGTCGGAGTAGGATTAAGCTAAGGAGTAAAACTAAAGCCATGGCAAGCAAGCTTGATGAGCTGAGACGGCGGGCGGAACGGGCCGCCCGCGAGCTTAACGAAAAGTACGACATCAAATCGAAGGTGGAGCAGGGCACCCGCGTCGCCACCGACGCGCTACGCAAGGGGGTCGAGGTGGCGTCTTCGGGGATCGATGTCGCGAAGGAAGAGGCATCCCGCATCGACCGCGAGCACAAGGTGAGCGAATCGGTCTCCGAGGGCGCGAAGCGGGCGACCGAGACCGCGCGCCAAGCGGCGACCACGGCCGAAGAGGCCCTGCGCAGCTCGGGGGCCAAGGAAAAGGCGAGCGAGGTCGCGAGCGAAGCCAAGTCGAAGGCGACCGACCTTTTCGGAGAGGCGCGCAAGTATTACGACAACGCGGCGGGGGCCGCGCGGGCTAGCGCCGCGGCCGCGCGACTTCCGAACTCGGTGTCGGGGGCGGTCACGACCGCGCGCGAGTGGATAAAAGAGAATCCGGGGAAGACGGCCGTCGTATCTCTGGCCCTGATCGCGGGCGCGCGCGCGGGCGCGGCATTCTCGGCGCTCGACGTGACGCTGCTCGGCGCGGGCGGCGCGGGCAACTGGTTCTTTCATTCGGCCATCGTGCCCTACGGCCTCAGGAAGCTCTCCGAAAAATACGAAGTTTACCTGAAGAATCAGGAAGAGCTTCTGCGGGACGGCAAGCTCTCCGACGCGGAGCAGAGCCGGGTCAAATTCGAGCGCGACATGGCGAAGTACGTGGGAGCGCCCCTGCTCGGGGCCTTCAGCATCGCGGCGGGCGCCGGCCTGGTTTATGAAGCGTTCACCGGGGCCGCCGTCACGGGCTTCCCGATCAGCCTCGTGCTCGGGGGCAACCCCATGCTTTCCAGCATATGGTTCTTCGCGAACGGCATGATCTGCTTCCACAACGGCTATAAATTTTTCATGATGGCTCTTGCGGACCAGGAAGATGTCGCGCGCGTCGTGCGCGACATTAAAGGGCTCCTGCCCGCCGAAGCCGCGGGCTGAGACTCGCCGGGGGGCGCGGGCCGTGCGCCCGCCTCCCCTGTCACGAATCCGTATGACAGAGATCAAGGTCGCGCTCCTCGGGCTGGGCAACGTCGGCCGCTCTTTCGCCGATTACATCGACAGGCAGGCCGGCGCGTCCGACCCGCGGGTCCGCATTCGGGCGATGGCCGATAGCAGCGGAGGCTTAATTCTCCGCGACTCCGCACAGGCCGCCCGCCTTCTCGCTCACAAGCAGGCGGGCGGAAGCGTCAGAGAGTTCGCGCCGGGTGAAGCGACGGCGAACGCGGAGGAGTTCATCGAATCGCTTTCGCGGGCGGGGATTTCCGTCTTAGTCGAATCCATGCCGACCAGCATCCGGGACGGGCAGCCCGCTCTCGGCCTTCTCCTCTCGGCCCTGAGGCGGCGGATCAGCGTGGTCACGGTCGACAAGGGGCCGCTCGTGCATGGATTCGAAGCGCTCCACGAGTCAGCGCGCGCGGCCGGGGCCCGCGTCGGCTACACCGGAACGACCGGGGTGAGCGTGCCCTCGGGGGTCGAAGGCGAGCCCGTCGCGGAAATACGCGGGGTGCTCAACGGGACCACGAATTACATCCTGAGCGAGATGCAGGAGCGGGACATGACATTCGGACAGGCCCTCGCCCACGCGCAGGCGGAGGGGATAGCCGAGCCCGACCCGCGCCTCGATGTCGAAGGGTGGGACACGGCCTGCAAGATCATGATTCTGGCGAAGCGACTCATGAAAGCCGGGGGGGGGTTGAGTGGCGTGACTTTGAATGACGTGACTTTAAATGACGTATCGAGGATCGGCATCGGGCCGGAGACCGAATCCCTGATCGCGACGGGGCGAAAGACCGGGCGCATCGTCCGCCTCGTCGGGAGGGCGCGAATACATCAGGGCCGCGTGCGCCTGAGCGTCGCGCCGAAGCTGCTGGCCCCCGAGTCTCCGTTTTATGCGGTCAGAGGCACCTCGAAGGCCGCCACGTTCAGGACCGCGGGCAGGGGTGAAGCCCTCTCACACGGCCTTTCGGGGCGCGACGCGATAGCGCGAGTGATTCTGGAAGATATTTTAAGCATCGCGCCCCCTCTAATGGGACGCGGTCCCGCGCGATGAGCCGGCCCGACCTCCGGAAATTTCATAGATATATCAGGCAATCGGATTCCGCGCGCCGGTCCTGGGATTCAGTCCTGGGATTGCGCGAAGAGGCTTTCGAATGAGAGCTGCGGGTCGGGGTCTTTCTCCTGAGGCTGCGGGCCGTCGGCGTTCGGCTGAGGGCGCGGGGCGTGCGAGGGCTTGAGGGCCTTCTGGACATCGCGCAGGTTGAACCTGATGAGCCTGTCGGTCAGAAGCACCGCCGGGATGCGGCCCGAGCGGCGCAGCCGGTGGACGGTCGATTCGCTGATCTGCAAAACTTCCCCGAGCTGCCGCGCGGTCAGGTATTCGACCTTCCTCTCTTCCGGACGCTTATCGCCCGTCTGCTCGAACGCCTCACGCTCGCCCGAGAGCGAGCGGGCCGAAGGGTCGCGGGTTATGGGGCGGTCGACTGTCACTTATCTCCTTAAAGGCTCAAGCGAGAAAGCTAGGGGCGCGGACTCGCCTTCTTCCACGTCCACGATCTTCGTCTCGGCCTTATAGCCGCTGAGAATCGCCGTCAATTGGTAGCGGGCGCGCGCGGCCGGCAGGCGGAAGGCGAACTCGCCCCGGCTGTTGGCCGTGTAATCTCGCGTCAGCGAATCGATCTTTTTACCATCTTTGGCTTCTTCGGGGGTGGGCACCCGCACGAGCTTTATCCGCGCGCCGGCGAGCGAAGAGCCGTTCGAGTCGAAGACCGCCCCGCGTATCAAAGAGCTGCGGCTGGCCTTCTGAAGCTTTATCGTTTTTACGCTCGTGACCTTGCCTTCTTCGACCTGATGCATGCGCACGAGGGTCCCGCCCTGATACCCGTCGGCGTCGAAGCTGATCGTGTAATCGTCCGGCTCAAGCTCGAAAGAGTACTCGCCCGACTGGTCGGTGGTCGTCTCCTTCACGTCCCTGGTGCGGCTGCTCATCACGCGGACCTGCGCGCCCGCGATGGGCTTGCTCTTATCCGTCTCGATCTTCCCCTTGATCGTCCCGGTCTTCTGCCCCGAGGCGTGGGCCGCCTGAGAGCACAAGATAATTAATACAGCTATGAAAAACCTCTTCATCCCGCCTGCTCCTTGATTGCTTTCACGATCAGTATGTCCGTCTGGTACGTTAATTCTCTTTTCAGAGGGGGCAAAAGTCAACGTGTCTTCGTCCTGTTCGGCTCGCGAGTTGAGGCGCGCGGGCCTATTCTTTATCATCGGGGAGAGATCGTGAGAGTGATCGGCGGAAAATACAGGGGCAGGAGATTGCGCACGTCGGCTGGGCTGGACGTGAGGCCCACCTCCGACCGCCTGCGCGAGACCCTGTTCAACATCCTCGCGCCGCGGGTCAGGGGGAGCCGGTTTCTGGACATCTGCGCGGGCTCGGGCGCGGTCGGCATCGAGGCTTTGAGCCGGGGCGCGGCGCACGCCACGTTCATCGAGCGCGCGCGGCCGGCGTGCTCCGTCATCCGGGAGAACCTTGACGCCTTCGCCTCCGAAGACGACGCGCGCATCATCAATCGCGACGCCGCGCAGGCCGTGTCCCGCCTCCGCGAAGAGGGCGAATCATTCGACATCGCCTTCCTCGACCCCCCGTACGCTTCGGGGCTCTACTCCCAGGTGATGGAGAAGCTTTCCGAGGGCGGCCTCGTCTCCGGCGACGGCGTGGTGGTGGTCGAACACAGGAGCAAGACGCCCCCGAGGGAGGCGTACGGGCGGCTGCGCGTTTACCGCGAGGTGCGGCAGGGCGAGTCCGCTCTCGCCTTCTACTCCTTTCAGGTGGAGGATGAGGCACCCCTTTGAGTAGCTGGTCACCCGAGGTTTTTTCATGCTAGTATCGCACGCTTAACGGGCAGCTCTTCAGACAATCTCAGGAGATGACAAGTGACGAGGCGCGCAATCTACCCCGGAACGTTCGACCCCCTGACCAACGGACACCTCGACATAATAGAGCGGTCCGCGCACCTGTTCGACGAAGTCATAGTCGCGGTCCTCCTCAACATCGAGAAGAGGCCGATGTTCTCGACGGAGGAGCGGGTGGAGATGATCCGGAGGGTCGCCCGGTGGGACAACGTGAAGGTCGGGACCTTCGAAGGGTTGCTGGTCCATTACGCGGTCGAGCAGAATGCCGAGGTGATCGTGCGCGGCATCCGCGCCATCTCCGATTACGAATACGAGTTGCAGATGGCCCTGATGAATCGGAGGCTTGAGCCCCGCGTGGAGACCGTCTTCCTGATGGCCGCCGAAGAGTATTCCTACCTCAGCTCGCGGCTCATCAAAGAGGTCTTCAAGCTCGGGGGGGCGATCACGGGGCTCGTGCCGGAGCTCGTGGAAGAGCAGATGCGCGCGAAGTCTTCAACTCCATAAGCTTCACGGGGGAGGTCAATGACGAGGGAAAAAGTGAGCGACGCCGTTTATAAAGAGTCCGACAGCGTTTCAGAGATGAAGGTATCGTCAACCCTCAAGGTGTTGATGGAATCAGAGAGGCTGAAAGCTCAGGGCATCGAAGTCATAGACCTCGGGGCGGGCGAGCCGGACTTCCCGACCCCGCGCAACGTCAAAGACGCGGCGCAGAAGGCCATCGCAGAGGACTTCACCCGCTACACTTCGACGGGCGGCGTCGCCCCGCTCAGGCAGGCCATCGTCAGGATGATGGAGCGCGACTTCGGCGTCACCTACGACGACCAGGAAGTGATCGTGACCATCGGCGGCAAACAGGGCATCTTCAACGCGATGGCGACGCTGCTCAACCCCGGCGACGACGTGCTCATCCCCTCGCCCTACTGGGTCACGTTCCCGGAGATCGTCACTTTCCTCAGGGGCAACTCGGTCTACGTCGACACCGAGCCGAACGAGTTCCTGTTGACGGCCGACATGGTGCGCGACGCGATCACGCCCCGCACCCGTCTCCTGATAATCAACTCGCCGAATAACCCGACGGGCAGGGTCATCGCCCCCGACGAGTTCAGGAAGATAGTGGAGGCGGCGGCCGAGCGAGACGTGTGGGTCATCAGCGACGAATGCTATCTGTACTTCGCGCACCCCCCGGCGCAAAGGTTCACCGCCGGGCAACTGCCCTCGGAGTTGCGCTCGCGCGTGATGATCAGCGGGTCGTTCTCGAAGTCGCACGCGATGACCGGTTGGAGGATCGGCTACGCGCTCGGGCCGGAGGCGTGGATTCACGCGATGCTGAAGGTGCAAAGCCATTCGACCTCCAACGCGACCTCGATCTCACAGAAGGCCGCGATTGAAGCGGCGGCGGGGCCGCAGGAGCCGCTCCACGCGATGCTGGAAGAGTACAGGGAGCGGCGCGACTGGCTCGTCCCCGCGCTAAATAAGATCGAGGGCATCAAGTGCTCGATACCCGAAGGGGCCTTCTACGTGATGCCCGACGTGAAAGGGCTTCTGGGAGGGCGCGTGAAGACCTCCTCGGAACTCGCGGCCCTGCTGCTGACGGAGGCGCAGGTGGTAGTCACGCCCGGCTCCGCTTTCGGCATCGAAGGTTATCTCAGAATATCCTACGCCAACTCGCTCGACGCGATTAAGCGCGCGGTCGGAAGGCTCTCCGACGTGGCCGAAAAGCTCAGGTGAAGGGCTCAACCTCCCTTCTTCGCTAAGGCCTCCCTGTTGACTACGTATGGCATGCGCGCCGGGTCTCCGCCGTGCCCGCCTTCGAGCACGTCGATCACCCCCTGAACCACTCGCCCGGCCATGCCGGTATCCGGGTCGACCGAAAGGCGCGTCTCGCGCGTGCCCGAGGCGAAGTGGTGAAAGAGGCTCAGCCGGTCCTTTAATCCCGGATCGCGCAGAGGGCTGTCATCGGGCAGCGGCTCCCTCTCGAACACGTCGAGCGCGGCCCCCGCGACCCTCTCGCCCGTCAACGCTTCCAGCAGAGCCGACTCGTCCACGACCGCCCCGCGAGAGGTGTTTATCAGGTAGGCCGTCGGCTTCATCAGGCCGAACGTTTCCCCGTTCATCAGGTGATACGTGGGAGGGTCGGGCCCGCCCGGCATGATCAGGGGCACGTGAAGGCTCACGTAATCGGCCCGCGCGAGCGCCTCCTCGAGCGAGGCGTAGCGGACAGACCTTCGCCCGCGCGAGAACCCGGCCTCATGCCTCAACGCCATCTCGCGGTCGACGTATTCGACGAACCGCTCATCCCTGTTCCGGGGGCTGTGGAGCAGCAGGCTCATGTCGAGCCCGACGCACTTTTTCGCGAAAGCCTTCCCGATGCGCCCGGCCCCGATGACCGCGACGGTCTTCCCCGTCACCTCGGCCCCGAGGAAGGGGTGGTAAGGGTGCCACGTCCCCCACCGCTTCTCCTCGACTAGCTCCTGCGACGACGACATCATGCGGGAGACCGCGCCCATCATAAAGAGGGCGAATTCGGCGGTGGCCTCCGTCAACACGTCGGGAGTGTTGGTGACGGGGACCCCGTACCGGCTGGCCGCCGCGAGGTCGATGTTGTCCACGCCCACGGCGATCTGCGCCACCACCCGCAGTGTGCCGGCTCCGGCGGCGAAGACTTCTTCGTCTATCCTGTCCCGCAGGGTCGTGATGAGCCCCTCGACCCCGCCCCTCACCCTCTCGACGATCAGCGACTTAGGCGGCGGCTCGAAGTCGTCGTACACATCGACCTCGAAGCCGCGCTCGCGGAGCCGGGCAATCGCCTCCGCGCCTATGTCCGCCGTCGCGAATATCCCGGGCTTCTTCTCGCGCGTGTTTTCGCGCATGCAGGTTCGCGCCTCGCCTTTCAAAATATAATTTCCAATCTTGAACCGTCCGCCGCCGGGAGGCAAGCTCGGGCGAGTGCCGGAGGCGCAAACATCTATATGTAGGAGGCGGGCCCGCGGTCTGATGCTATTAGTTGTATAAATTTATCCGCCCACAGTTAACTTTTTTCTTGACATGAATGCGGGCTGTGCTACTATGCGAGCTAACACCGGAAAGGAGGTGGTCCAAAGCAATGATAAGTTTCAGACCAGGTGAGGTGACTGCGGCCTGAGCGTGGCCAGTCGCGTTTTTCGATTCTTTCCAGAGCAGGAGCAGCACGCTCAATTTGATATTTTGCGGATGGGCCACGGGCCAATCCCAACAGTCACCGCGAGCCCCGGCGCAGAGTCCTGATTCATTCAGAAGATCACGCCGGGGCTCGTTTCGTTTGTTCTCGATTCAACCCCAGCTCACCCCTCAGACCGCGCCACCTCGGCGGCCGTTGCCGACCGGCGCAACATCCACCCGTATAACAAGACGATTGCGCCCACGAAGCCGAGCAGTCCGAGCCAAGGGGCGAGCGCAAAGTCCTCGGGGACGATCCCTATCGGCGCGTCATTCGAGAGGCCGACGATGAGGGCGGCGTTGATCACGCCCCACAGGCTCTCGCCGACTATCAATCCCGACGCCACGAGCGTGCCCAGCCGCTCAGCGCGGCCAGGGTTCGGGGCCGAGCGAACACGCCGGTCGTACCAATAAGAAACCACCGCACCGACGACCACGGCGAAGGTCGCTGACATCGGCAGATAGATCCCGATGCCGACCGCCAGCGGAGGAATGCGCACCTTCTTCGTCGCGCCGAGCGTCGCGTCTAGCACGATGACGCCGACGCCAACGAGCGCGCCGATGCCGATCATCCCCCATTCGAGGTTGCCACCGATCACGCCCTGGGCGAGGGCGGAGATGAGCGTCGCCTGGGGCGCCGGCAGCGGGTTCGGGGCGACGACGCCGACGTTGGCAGCTCCGGCGAACCCATACGCATTGGCCAGCAGGTTGAGTACCCACGGGATCACGGCCGCGCCGGCGGCCACGCCGACGATGAGCGCGATCTGCTGACGCCTCGGCGAGGCGCCGACGAGCTGGCCGGTTTTCAGATCTTGCAGGTTATCGTTTGAGATCGTCGCGCAGGCGAAGATGATCGACGTCACAAAAAGCGCGAGGGCGATGAGCGCGGGCCGCGTCTCCGGTGTCGGCGACACGGCTAAGATGAGCGTCGACGCGCACAGCACTATCGACAGAATGCCGACGCCCGAGATCGGGCTGTTTGAGGCGCCGATGAGTCCCGCCATGTAGCCGCAGATCCCGGCGATGAGAAAGCCGACGACCAGTATGAACGGCACGGCGATCAGCGTGAGCATCACCGCGTTTGGCGCAAGGACTGTCGACCGCGTGAACGTGAAGGCCAGCCACGCGGCGATGAGGAAGCATGCGACCGTGAGCGCTAGGATCCAGGCGGGCGAGAGATCGCGGTCGCGCTCGTCCTGTGTCCCGACGACCCGAGAACTGGCGAGCGTGCTCACGAGTCCGCCGACGACCGGCTTCGCGAGCCTCGCCAGCGTGTAGATCGCGGCGATCCCGATTGCGCCGGCCCCGATGAACCGGACTTGCGTGCGCCAGACCGATAAGGTGTGCGCCGAGAGAGCAACACCGTCGGCGGCGGGCTGCGTTGAAGTCAAGATCGGCACGGCAATCGCCCATGCGATCACAAGGCCGGTTAGCATCGCCATCCCGACCGACAACCCGACGAGATGGCCCGCGCCGAGGAGCGCGAGCGACCATGCGAAGTCGTACCCAGTCGACGCCATGGCGCCGACGCGGAAGAACCCCGTGAATTGACCGGAAGCGACGCGCGTCGCCGTCACGATGGCGAGCCCCGCCGAGGCGACGGAGCCGAGGACCACGGCGGTGAGCCCTTCTCTGGATTCGCCCGTCTCGTCCTTCGTTTCGCCGCGCGTGCCGGACCCCACTTTCAGCACCTCGGCTGCCGCGACGCCTTCCGGGTACGGCAAGTCGGACGTCGTGACGAGCGCGCGTCGCAGAGGGATCGTGAACAGCACGCCGAGCACTCCGCCGCTCAGGCAGATGAGGAACGATTGCCAGAACGGGAACCCCGTCCACCAGCCCACTATCACGAGTCCCGGCAAAACGAAGATTATTGCCGAGAGGGTGCCGGCCGCGGACGCGACGGTCTGGACGATGTTGTTTTCGAGAATAGACGAGTCCTTAACGGCACTCAGGATGGCCATCGAGATCACCGCCGCGGGGATTGATGAAGCGAAGGTGAGGCCGACCTTGAGGCCGAGGTAGACGTTAGCCGCCGTGAAGACCGTGGTGATGAGCGCACCGAGAATCAGGCTACGTATAGTCAGTTCTTTGGGTTTCATGAGGCTCATCTTACACCAAGAGGGTGATCGCGACGAATACAAGATAGTCTAAAGCCCCATATTTTTCTGGGGCCTGGTGCGCCGGCCGGTGGATAAGAACATCCGAAGGCGACAAGAGTCCCGACATGCTGATGGCTTCGGGCTAAATCGCGGGCGGCGCGCTCGCGTCGGTCATCGCATTCATGGCGGGCGTGCTTGAGCAATTCTCGGGCGGGGCGGTCGTCGAGCCGCCCCGTTTTTCCATCTCCCCGCGGGAAGAACTCCGTAGAGCGGGCGCGCGCTTTGTTGCCAATACGCTCCGCGATTCGATATTATCCTTTGGACTGGAAGAAACCGAGTTACCGAAAGATGATTAAAACCATAGAGTGGACAGATGAAGGCGTCGTGATGATAGACCAGCGGCGCTTGCCCTCGGAGGAGCTTTACCCGGTATTCAGGACTCACGAAGAAGTGGCGCGGGCCATCGAAGACATGGTGGTGCGCGGGGCCCCGGCCATCGGGGTCGCGGCGGCGATGGGCGTGGCAATCGGCATGAAGAATTCGCGGGCGACCTCGTCGGAAGACGCGAAGCTCGATTTCGAAAAGATATGCGACCGCATCTCGCGCACCAGACCCACGGCCGTCAACCTCTTCTGGGGTGTCGAGCGAATGCGGTGGACCTTCAATCAGGCTTTGCTCGAAGGCGCGTCCGTGGACGAGGTTAAGCGGAGGCTCATCGAAGAGGCGCGCGAGGTCCACCGTCAGGACATCGAGAGCAATCAGCGCATGGGGAGGTTCGGCGCGGAGCTGATACCGGACGACGCGACCGTGCTCACGCACTGCAACGCGGGCGCGCTCGCCACCGCGGGCTTCGGCACGGCGCTCGGGGTCATACGCGCGGCGGTCGAAGCCGGGAAGCGCGTGCAGGTCTTCGCCGACGAGACGCGTCCTTTCCTTCAGGGCGCGCGCCTGACCGCGTGGGAGTTGGCGAAGGACGAGATCCCGGTCACGCTCATCACCGACGGCATGTCGGGCCACTTCATGAAGGCGGGCAAGGTGGACTGCGTGGTGGTCGGGGCCGACCGCATCGCCGCGAACGGGGACGTGGCGAACAAGATCGGCACTTACATGGTCGCGGTCGCCGCGCACGAAAACAACATCCCGTTTTACGTCGCCGCGCCGCTTTCGACTGTCGACCTTCAGTTGAACTCCGGCGAGCAGATACCCATCGAGAACCGCTCCGACGCGGAAGTGACGCACTTCCACGGCAGTCCAGTCGCGCCCGCCGGCGTATCCGTAGCCAACCCCGCTTTCGACGTTACGCCGCACCGCTACGTCTCGGCGATCATCACGGACGCGGGGGTCGCCCGCGAGCCATACGACACGAGCCTCAAGGCGCTCTTCGAAAAGAGGTAAGAGAGGACAGGGCAACCAGCTTATGGGTCAATCCTTGTAGCGTTATCTGAAATATGCAACTAGAACATAGAATAGGACAGTTATTGCTGATCGGCCTGCCGGGGCCTCATGTCGATGGGGCCACGCGCGAGCTACTGAAGACCATCGAGCCCGGAGGCGTGCTGCTGAGCGTCCAGAATATCGAGAGCGCGCAACAGGTCGTCGAGTTGACTTCGACCATCCGCTCGATACTAAAAGTCCCGCCGCTGATCGCGGTGGACCAGGAAGGCGGGCGCGTGGACCGCCTCAAGGACATCTACTCGCAGATGCCTTCGGCGGACCTGCTGCGCGCTTCCGGCGACGCGTCCATCGCGGACCGCCTCGGCGAGATCACGGCGGAGGCCCTGCGCGCCCTGGGCTTCAACATCGACTTCGCCCCGGTCCTCGACATCGCCGCTGACGACTCGGTCGAGAACGGGCTCAAGGGCCGCTACCTCGGCAACTCCGCGGCCCAGGTCATCCGCCTCGCGGGCGCTTACCTCGAAGGGCTTCAGCGGGGGGGGGTGATGGGGACCGGCAAGCATTTCCCCGGACTCGGCGCTTCGCGGGTGGACTCGCACGCGGCGCTCCCCACCATAGACCGCTCGCGCGACGAGATAATGAGGCAGGACCTCCTGCCCTACCTCGAACTCTTCAGCAAGATCAACGCGCGCCTGAACGCGATCATCGTGAGCCATGCCCACTACCCCGCGTTCAACGGCCCGGCCGCCCTGCCCGCGTCTTTGTCTAAAAACATAGTGAACACGCTGCTCCGCGACGAGCTGAGCTTCCGCGGGCTCAGCATCACCGACGACATCGAGATGGGCGCGGTCACGTCGACGCGCGACGTGACGGAAGCGGCCGTAATGGCCGTCGAGGCCGGGAACGACATGGTGATGGCACTCGGCTCGCCCGAGCGGACCGTCGCGGCGTGGCAGTCGATGGTGCAGGCCGCGCGCGACGGCCGCATCACGAAAGCCCACATAAGCCGCGCCTTCGATCACATAGCGCGGGTCAAGTCGATGGTCTCGCCGCCCCAGAACCAGTCCGAGCTGACCGTGGCGCGATTGCGCGAGCGCATAGCCGAGCTTAACCTCCAGCTGCAACACACGAAGTGAGAGAAGAAGAGAATCGCGAGGGTGGGAATATCCTGAAAGAAAACAGGCTTTTTCGGCCTCATCTCACGTCGGGCCGCTCTCTCGTATATTTCGTCGCGGCCGCGATCCTGCTCTCGAGCCTCAGCGCGACGAGCGCCTGCCGCCGGCGCGGGGCGGAGCCGGGCACGCTCGTCCTGGCCATCGAGCTTCCGCCGCGCGGCTTCGACCCCAGGCTCTCCACCGTCAGCCCCTCCTCAGCGCGCGTGATGCAGTTGATCTACGACACGCTTCTGGTTAAGAACGAGAAGTTCGACTTCGCCCCTTCCCTCGCCGAGCGCTTCGAAGAGTCCGAAGACCACACGACGTTCACTTTCCACCTGCGTCCGGGGGTCCGTTTTCACGACGGCAGCCCCCTCACTTCGAGCGACGTGAAATACACTTTCGATTCGATACGCTCGCCGGAGTTCAGGTCTCCCATCCGGGGGGCGGTCGATAAGATTGTCTCCGTCGAAGCCCCCGACCCTCTGACGGTGATCTTCCGCGCGCGCGAGCCCTTCTACACCTTCGTCGGCAACCTCCCGGCCATCGGGATCATCCCGGAAGGCGCGGGCTCGGACCTGGTCAGCTCCCCCGTGGGCAGCGGCCCATACAGGTTCGTCTCTTACAGGGAGGGCGAGGCGATACGCCTCGAAGCCAACGCGGATTACTGGGACACCGCGCCCAATATTTCTCGCATCGAGATCAAGATCGTGGCGGACAACAGCACGCGGCAGGCCGAGCTTATGAGCGGCGAGGTCGACCTCGCGTACAACGCGCAGTTCGACCCCGAGACCATCCGCGCGCTCCAGCAGCGCGAGGGAATGCAGGTCGTGGTGGGCGATGGGGCGAACATCGCCTACCTCGGGGCCAACCTCACCCCGGCCTCCCTCCTGTCGAATCAAAAGGTGCGGCAGGCGGTCGCCTACGCCCTGGACCGCGAGGTGATCATCCACCGCCTGCTCCGGGACCAAGGGCGGAAGGCCGAACAGATCCTACCCGTCGGGCAGTGGGCCTTCGAGCCGGACGTCGCGGTCTATGACCACGATGTCGGGCGCGCGAAGCGTTTGCTCGACGAGGCCGGGTTCCCCGACCCGGATGGCGACGGGCCGGAGCCGCGCCTGTCCATCTCTCTGCTCACCACGACCACCCAGCTTTCGCGCAACATCGGGGCGATAATGCAGGGCCAGTTGCGCGGGGCCGGGATCCACCTCGAACTGCTATCGCTCGAGTCGGCCACGCTCTTCGACCGCATAGCGAAAGCGCAATTCGACCTCTACTACCTGATCAGCATCGGGGCCAATCAGAGCACGGATATTTTTCAGTTCGTCTATCACAGCCGCTACCAGGACACCGAGTTCAACGACACGATAGGGAAGCTCCGCGCGGCGGCGGAGCCCGCGGCGATGCGCCCGCTCCTCGCGACGCTTTCGTCGATCCTCGCGCGGGGAGAGTACTGCGAGAGCCCGGAAGTTGACCGGCTCGTCCAGCAGGCCGAGGCCGTCGAGCCCGCGAACGCGGCGCAGAAGAAGCAGATTTACCTACAGATTTCCAACCTCCTTACCGACCGCGGCGGGCAGAACAGGATGCGCTACTGCAACCCGCAGGTCGACAGGTGGATAGTCGAGGCGGAGCGCGAGAACGGCCGCGACGCGAAGAAGAAGATCTACTCGCAGATTCAAAAGACCGTCGCGGAAGAGCTGCCGCAGATATATCTGTGGTATCCTGCGAACGTTTTAGTCGCGCGCAAGCGCGTGGGCAACATTCAGATCGAGCCATCGGGCTCGTGGTACTTCCTGACGAAGCTGACCCTTGAAGAGAGTTGAAGAAAAGACCCCGCAGGAAGAGAGCCGCGACGGGCAGAGCCCGGAAGCCGCGGCGCGAAATGATTCCGGCCCGCCCACGCACTCCCCTTCCCTCTCACGCACCGCGATCATA
Organism: Blastocatellia bacterium; assembly: GCA_035634255.1. GTDB lineage: Bacteria > Acidobacteriota > Blastocatellia > UBA7656 > UBA7656 > DATLMR01. Next base: position 28,364 of record DASQDI010000148.1, on the reverse strand, counting down.
ATAGGGGTCGTCAGCCTGCTCGCGGACGTAAGCTCGGAGATGGTGTACCCCCTCATCCCGATCTTCGTCACGCAGGTATTGGCCGCGCCCGCGACGGCGGTCGGGCTGATCGAAGGGGTAGCCACCGGGACCTCAAGCATCATCGCCGGAATATCGGGCTGGACATCGGACCGGATCGGCCGCCGTAAGCCCATCGCCTTCGCGGGCTATGCCCTGACCGCCGTGGCCAGGCCGATTATGGGGCTCGCGGGAAGCTGGCCCGTCGTGCTCGGCGCGAGATTTTCCGAGCGGTTCGGCAAAGGCATCAGGGCCGCCCCTCGGGACGCCCTGCTCGCCGACAGTTCCGGCGAGCAGAACCGGGGGCGGGCCTTCGGTTTCGAGCGCGCGATGGACTCCGCGGGGGCCGTGCTCGGGCCTTTGCTCGCCCTGCTCTTAGTCGGGGCCGCCGGGCTCGGAGTGCGCTCGGTCATCCTCCTGTCCTGCATCCCGGCGACCGCCGCCGCCCTGCTCATACTCACGGTCCGCGAGAGCCGGGGGAGCGTGGGGGGCGGAAGGAGCCTGAAGTTATCGCTCGCGGGGACGACGCGAACGTACAGGCGCGTGCTTCTGATCGCAGGGGTCTTCGGGCTTGCGAATTCTGCGAACGCATTTCTCATCCTCCGCTCGGGGCAGCTGGGTCTCTCGGCGCACTGGACTATCCTCGCCTATGCGCTCTACAATGCGGTCGCCGCGCTAGCCTCCATGCCCGCCGGCGCGGCGAGCGACCGCTTCGGCCGCCGTAATCTACTGGTCCTGGGCTACGCGATTTATTCGGCCGTTTACGTCGGGTTCGGGGCCGCAAACCAGGCCTGGGTCGTGTGGCCTCTCTTCGCGATTTATGGCCTCTTCCCCGCCCTGACTGACGGGGTGGCGAAGGCGCTCGCGGTCGACACGGCGGGCGAGGCGGGGCGCGCCACCGTGATCGGAATCTACTCGGCGGTGATCGGCCTCACGCAGATCGCGGCCAGCCTCATAGGCGGGCTGCTCTGGGACGAGGTGGGCGCGCAGGCGACATTTTATTTCGGGGCCTCGATGTCGGCCCTGTCGATTGTCCTGCTCCTGGCGCTGATCCCGGCGCGGACCCGCCCACAGACTTTAAATCCGGAACGCGCGGGCCATTCGTAAAACCCAGTGATCTAAATCGGACGGATCGGACGAGGAGAACCATGATTCAAAGCACGATGCAAGACATACCTTTGACTATAAACTTCCTGTTCGGGCACGGCAGGAAGGTCCATGCGGAGAGCGAGGTGGTCACCTTCATGGGCGACGCCTCACGCAGGGCGAGCTACGCGCAAGTGGGCGACCGGGCCGAGAGGCTGGCGGCGGCGCTCGGCCGGCTCGGCATCAGACAGGGGGATCGGGTCGCCACCTTCTGCTGGAACACTCAGGAACACATGGAGAGTTATTTCGCCATCCCGTGCATGGGCGCGGTGCTGCACACTTTGAACCTCAGGCTCTTCCCCGAGCAGCTCGCCTACATCATCAACCACGCGGAGGATCGGGTGATCATAGTCGACGACTCGCTCGTCCCTCTGCTGGCCCGCGTCTCCGGGGATTTGAAGACGGTCGAGCACTTCATCGTGATCGGGGACGGGGACGCCTCGCCGCTCGGCGAAGTCCTGAGGTACGAAGAGCTCCTCGCGGCCGAGGACCTGGGCTTCGCATGGCCCGAGATCGAAGAGCGGGCCCCGGCCGCGATGTGCTACACGAGCGGGACGACGGGCAACCCGAAAGGCGTCGTCTACAGCCACCGCTCGACCTTCCTCCATTCCTTCGCCGCCTGCCTCGGCGGCGCGTTCGCTTTCGACGACAAGGACCGCATACTCCCCATCGTGCCCATGTTCCATGCGAATGCGTGGGGACTGCCATACGCCGGGTGGATCGCGGGGGCCGACTTCATCATGCCCGGCAGGTTCCTGCAGGCCGCGCCCCTGTGCCACCTGATCTCCACGGAGCGCCCGACCTTTTCCGGAGCCGTGCCGACTATCTGGAACGACATCCTGCGCCACGCCGAGTCGAACCCCGTGGACCTCTCCTCTTTCCGCATGGTCGTCTGCGGGGGCTCGGCCGTCCCGCGAACCCTGATGGAGAAATTTCAGGAGCGCCACAACGTCCGCATCATTCAGGCATGGGGGATGACGGAGACCAGCCCCCTCGCGGCCATCGCGCACCCTCCCCGGCAGGCCGGCTCGCGCGACGAGATGGATTGGAGGGCGAAGACCGGGCGGATTTTTCCGGGCGTCGATTTAAGGATAATGGATGGCGACACGGAGGTGCCGTGGGACGGCGAGTCGGTCGGGGAGATCGAGGTGCGCGGGCCGTGGATAACGGGGGCCTATTACGGCGACGACACGCCGGAGAAGTTCGACGACGGGTGGCTGCGCACGGGCGACGTGGGTGTGATCGATTCGAAAGGGTTCATCCAGATCACCGACCGCGCGAAAGACGTGATCAAATCGGGCGGCGAGTGGATATCCACGGTCGAGCTTGAGAACACCATCATGGGCCACCCGGACGTGGTCGAAGCGGCCGTCATCAGCATCCCCGACGAGAGGTGGGGCGAGCGCCCGCTCGCCTGCGTCGTCCTGAGGGAGGGCTCCGAGGCGACGCCCGAGCACCTGCGCTCCTACCTGTGCGACCGCGTCGCGAGGTGGTGGGTGCCCGAGCGGTGGAGCTTCGTACGGGAGATTCCCAAGACCAGCGTGGGCAAGTTCGACAAGAAAGTGCTCCGCGCGCGGCGTGAAGTGGGGGACCTTGAGATCATCGACGCGGGGTCGCCCGCCGCGGGAGATTGAAGAGATCGCCGCTCGCGCTTAATATATCTACCAACCATCGAGGTGACAGGAGAATCCGAAATGTCAGACGCATGGAATGATAGGAAGCGGGCTCTTGAGGAAGACTACTTCAGGAAGAAAGACCAGGCAGCTATAGAGAAGATGCGGGCGCAGCGCGCGGCGAGGGAGGCGCAGATGGCCCCGATGCAGTGCCCGCGCTGCGACGGCACGCTCACGGAAGTGGCCATGGACGACGTGCTGATAGACCGCTGCGCGAAGTGCAACGGGGTGTGGCTCGACGCGGGGGAGCTCGAGCGCCTCACCGAAGGCACGCAGCCGGAGGGCTGGTTCGCGCGCCTGCGGAACACTTTGGCCGGGGATTGATCTCCGTTCGATAGCCCTGACAGAGTAAATCCAAATCCCGACCCGCCGCCGTAGTACCCGGATGTGAGGCAGAGAAAATTCGGGAGGAAGGAAGATGAAGGGTTCGGGTAAGGAATACTCTGAAGACCGCGCGCTCAGCGCCGCCGTCTTCGTCTACTGCGGCGTTCTGTTCGCGGGTTTCGTCATCGGGCTCTACGGGCTGTTCACCCTGTTACGGCTCGCCTCGGCCACGGCCGAGCGCGCGGGTTACGCGGTATTTTATTGACGGCCCCGGAGCAGAGCGCTCGATCAGCCAGCTCACCAAGGCACATAAACCGCCGCCCTGTACCCCTCCGCACTCAAGGAATGCGGGCCCCGCGCCCGCCCTCGCAGGAAGTTGAAACCGACACCTGGGCGGTGCTAGACTGCCCGTGATGACTTCCACAAAAAGCGGGAGCCGGGTTGAAGCCGGCAGCATCGCCTGGACCATTTCGCGCAGGCTCGGGATGGTGGTCGTGCTCGCGCTCGCATTCTTCCTGAGCGCGTTAATCACGATGTACACCCTCTTCCGCAGCGGGGACACGCGCGTGCCCAACGTCGTAGGCAAGAGCGAGGCCGAGGCCCAGAAGATGGCGGAGGAGGCCGGCCTCAAGGTCAAGATCCAGAAGCGCGCGGACGCGGCGGTCCCCGAGAACACGGTCATCGAGACGCGCCCCGGCCCGAACTCTTCCGTGAAGAAAGACTCGGGGCTGACCATTGTGGTGAGCAGCGGCCCATCGCAGAACAAGAGCGGGCTTGAGCCGGCCGCGGGCGCACGCAGGCCGCTCGTACTCTTACCGGCGCGTTAGCGGCCCGGCCTCCGCACGGAATTCAAACCACCTATGATGCCAAGACTGAACACGGTCGAGATCGCCCCCTCTATCCTCTCCGCCGACTTCGCGCGGCTGGGCGAGCAGATACAGGCGGCCGAGCGGGGCGGGGCGGGCCTCATCCACGTCGACGTGATGGACGGCCATTTCGTGCCGAACATCACCATCGGCCCGCTCGTCGTGAAGGCGGCGCGGCGCTCGACATCCCTCCCGCTAGATTGCCACCTGATGATCTCGGAGCCGGACCGCTACATCGAAGAGTTCGCCCGCGCGGGGGCTAACCTCATGTCCGTCCACGTCGAGGCGGTCCCGCACCTGCACCGAACGCTCGCGGCCATCCGCGACCTGGGGTGCAGGCCGGGGGTCGTGCTCAACCCCGCCACGCCTCTCGTGGCGATAGAAGAGGCCCTGCCCTTCGTGGACTACGTGCTCATCATGTCGGTCAACCCTGGCTTCGGCGGGCAGTCGTTCATCGGCACCGCGCTTGACAAGGTCAGTCGGCTGCGGGGTATGATTGATAGTCGCGGCCTCGACGTTCACATCGAGATAGACGGAGGGATCGATCTGCGCAACATAGCGGAGGCGGTCCGTCGCGGCGCTGAATGGATAGTAGCCGGCACAGCGGTCTACGGCGAAGGCAACCCTGAGGAAGCGATTCGCGCGCTCCGCGAGAAAGCGCTGGAGCCGCTCACAGTTTAGCCCGTGCTCACTACTTGAACACAAACACAGCCTGGTAAAAAGGTAAAATCGAAGGAGTCGGCCCGCCAGCTTATGCGTGTGATGCGTAGCGGCGGCTGTTAAAGGTGGCATTATGAAAGCAGTTAAGTTTTTGTTTCTGGCTCTGGCCCTTTCGCTGGCTTTCCAAGCCTGCGGCGGCAAGCCCAAGACTCAGGTCACGCTCGAAGAGGCTAAGGCCGGGCGCGACCAGGAGCTGTTCCGTGAAGGAGTCAATGCCGTGCGCAAGGGGCGTTTTGACGAGGGCAGGATACTGTTGAACACCATGATCAACACCTACGCCGACAGCCCGATGCTCAGAGTCGCCAAGCTCGCCATAGCCGATTCCTACTACCTCGAAGGCGGCTCGAAGAACCTCGCGCAGGCCGAGGTCGAATACCGCGACTGGATTCAATTCTTCCCGGATGACGCCCTGGCCGACGACACGATGCTTAAAATGGCCGAGATACACCTGAAGCAGGTCATGGCCCCCGACCGCGACACGACCCACTCGAAGCTGGCCGACCGCCAGCTCAAAGAGATGCTGCGGCGCTTCCCCGGCACGGACAGGAAGGACGAGGCCTCGGTCCTGATGGAACAGGTCCAGGAAAACCTCGCCATGCACGAGCTGATAGTCGCGAGGTTCTATTACGTCAGGCGCGAGTCGGCGCAGGCCGCGCAGGGGCGCACCGAAGAGATTTTGAACAAGTACCCGACCTTCTCCAGGTTCGACGAAGCGCTCTTCCTCCACGCCAGAGCGATGGCCGACCAGGAAGACACGGAGACGGCCAGCCAGGACCTCACGCGGCTGATCACCAGCTACCCGTTTTCTGAGTACCGCCCGAAGGCCGAAGAGATGTTGAAGAAGTGGGGCAAGCCCGTGCCGGAGCCCGACCCGGCCAAGGTCGCGGAAGGGCCGCCCGAGGGTAAGGGGCTCGCGTCGAAACTGGCGGGACTCGTATTCGGCCCGAAGATAAATACGTCGAACAAGGGCGTGATCATAGACCGCGACCTTAACACCGATGAGATAGTCGCCCGCGCGCAGGAACTGAGCGGCGCGCCCGTGACCGGGCCCGTGACTCCCGGAGCGGAAACCACCTCGAACTCGCCCGATGCGCGCCCACGCCGCGCGACCCAGGCGGGTCAGGACGTTGAGGTCAAACCCGGCTCCTCCGCTTCTAAAGAGTCTTCGAACAAAAAGACCAGCGACAAGAAGAAAGACAAGGACAAGGATAAAAAGAACGACGGCGGTTCGAAGCTGTTGCGTAATCCTTAGCTCTAACGCCCGAGCCCGTGAAGGCCTCTACCGACATTCGCGGGCTCGGGCCTTCCGACCCCTGACCCCCATATGAAAGTTCTCGTCATCGGCGGGACCGGCTATATCGGCAGCCACACAGTCGAAGAGCTGAGGCGGCGAGGCCATTACGTTTCCGTCTTCGCGCGCGGCCACACTCGCCCGCAAGCAGCCGAAAAAGCAGAGTTGATAAAGGGGGACAGGCACAACCCCTCGGACCTCGAACGGCTCCGCTCGCACGGCTTCGAAGCCGTGATCGACATCAACGCTTACACCCGCGAAGAGACTCAGGCCGCCATCAGGACCTTCGACGGGCTCGTCTCCCGCTTCGTGCATCTGAGCACCCTCTCCGTCTACCAGTTCTCTTCGGAGATGCCCCTCGTCGAAAGCGACCCGATAGTGACCGACCCGAACGCTAGCTATGCCTACAACAAGGCCGAGTGCGAGCGGGCCCTGCGGTGGGCCAACACGAAAAGCGGCTTCCCCTTCGTCAGCATAAGGCCGGGCGTCGTGTTCGGGCCCCGTGACGACAAGTCGCGGGAGAATTACTACCTCAAGAGATTGATCGAAAACGACTCGATCATCGTGCCGGACACCGGGGCTTTGCCTATCCCCTCGATCTACGTGAAAGACCTGGCTTCAGTGATGGCGGACGCGCTCTCCGCCCCCGACATATCCGGCGGCGCGTATCACGTCTTACAGTCAGAGCTCGTGACCATCGACGATCACATCAACAACATCGCGCGGCTCGTCAGCGCGCAGGCCGCCGTCACGCACATCCCCTCGCGGCTGCTCGAAAGGCTCGGGTTCAACCTCTCGCAATTCCCTTATTACTCGGGCGGCAAGCTCATCGCCTGCGACACCCGCGCGGCGCAACGCGACCTCGGGTTCGCGCCCACGCCCTACGCCCGCGCCCTGCGCGAGACCGTAGACTACTTCCTCGAATACGGCCCCGAAGACCACCCCTCAATCGAAGACCGGTACCCTCCCGTGATGCCGAGGTCGCGCGAGCGCGCTCTGGTCGAGAGGTACCGGCTGGCCATCCGCGACCTCGAAGACGGCCTCACCGACCAGTGGCTCACCGAAGCGATGCCGGAACTCTGAGAGAGCGCCGGGTACAAAAAATCGAACGCGCGGTGTTATCATAAGCGGGCATGAACGAGGCGAAAGAAGGCCCGGCACTCAGGATAATGCTCGTGGCGGGGGAGGCTTCGGGCGACAAGCACGGGGCGTCCCTCGTTAGGGCACTCAAGGGCGTCTCCCCCGGCACGCGGTTCGAGTTCTTCGGGTCGGGCGGCGAAGAGATGCGCGGCGAGGGGGTCGATACGCTCGTAGACGCGCGCGATGTCGCGATCATGGGAATTCCCGAAATAATCCGCGCTTTCGGGCGTCTTTACGGGGCCTACCGGAAGCTGATTCTCGCCGCCCGCGAGAGAAGGCCCGACGTGGTGGTGCTGATCGACTGGCCCGACTTCAACATGAGGGTCGCCCGCAGGCTCAGGAGAGACGGGTTCAGGATCATCTACTACATCAGCCCGCAAATCTGGGCGTGGAGGCGGTACCGGGTGCGCGCGATCCGTCGCGACGTGGACCGCATGCTGGTCATCCTGCCCTTCGAAGAGGAGTTCTATAAAAGCGAGAGCGTCGAGGTCGAGTACGTGGGCCACCCTCTCGCCGAGGCCGTGCGCGTAAGCTCGACTCGCGAGGAGTTCGCCCGCAGGCATGGCCTCGACATCGCGCGCCCGATCATCGCCCTTCTGCCGGGCAGCCGCCATAAAGAGATCCATTACCACCTCCCCGAACTGCTCGACGCCGCGAAGAGGCTGAGCCGGGCCGGGTTCAAAGTGGGCGCGGGCGCTCGCGTCCCGAGCCACGAGGTCTCGGGGCGCTCGCAGGATTTTTCGGGATCGATCCCTTCCCTTCACGCGCCGCAGTTCGTGGTGCCTCTGGCCTCCACGGTGGACCGCGCGCAGGTCGAACGGATAATGAGCGAAGCCCGACTCTCTGGCGGGGCCTCCCCCGACGTGACCCTCGTAGAGCATGACCTTTATGACGCGCTCGGCCACGCGGAGGTCGCGGTCGTGGCGAGCGGGACCGCGACCGTGGAGGCCGCCCTCGTCGGGACACCGATGGTGATAATTTATAAAGGCTCCGAGATAAACTGGAGGTTGATTCGCCCCCTGATTCACCTCGACACATTCGGGATGGCGAACCTGATAGCCGGGAGAAGGATCGTCCCGGAGTTGATGCAGAAGGACGTTACGGGAGAGAAGATCGCCCGAGAAGTGGAGGCGATTCTCTCAGACCCGGCCCGCCTGTCGCGCATGCGCGAAGACCTTGCGGAGGTCCGCGCGCGTCTGACGAGGGCCGAAGGCCGGGGGCCGGAGCGCGCCGCCCGCGCGGTCTTGCGGATGATCGGCGGGGGAGGGGATGCGTGAGCTATCTTCTGAGAGTCATCGACACCGTGACCTCCTGCCGCTCGCGGTCGAGGTCGGAGAGGCGGAGCACGATCCTCTGAATATCGCGCTCGGCGCTCATTATTTCGGGTGAAGGGGTGCCGGGGCTGTGCGAGCCCGGCGCGGACTGGACGAGATTCTGAAGCTCCCCGAGCGCCCGGCGGAGAGTCGCCTCTTCACGGCTCAGCTCTTGAAGCCTGGCTTCCTGATTTTCTTTACTCATGCTTTCAGTTGGGGTATTCGCAGGCGGGCGCTGTGCCCGCCTGCGCGGCGTTGATTCAGGCTCAATAGTTCTTCCCTGTGGTCGCCGACTTCGAGTCGCGCAGGGCCTTCACGCGGTCGTGAGCCCGCTGCACGCTCTGGTACTCGCGCTCGACCGTCGCCCGGATATTCGCCGGGAGGTCCTCTTTGAGCGCGTCTTTAAAAGCGTTGACGGCCGAATCCTCGCCCCTCTCGCATTCGTTGAGGATGGATGCGTCGTCTTTACCGGTCAGGGTGCCATTGATGTCTATCCACGCCCGGTGGAGGGCGGCGGCCGTCGAGCCGGTGTTTTCGGGATCGCCCCCGAGGGCGCGCACCTCCTGCTGAAGCTCGCCGACATAGCGGGCGCGCTCTTGGCTTATGCTGTAAAAAAACTCTTTCAGCTCGGGGTTCTTTACGTTGTCGGCCGCTTCCTGGAATCCGTTCTGACCGTCCCGGCAGGTCTCAATCAGGTCATTCAGAGTGCTGATCACCTTGTCGTTATCCATCGATGCGTTCCTCCTATACTTGTTCGAGTTCGGAGGTCGCACACTCACGCGCCCGGATAAAAGATCCGTTTTTAGTATGAATCTGAAGTAAACCCTTGTCAACAAGAGCGCATTTCATAACGAATGAAGCGGCCCCGATCATCTTAAGACCGGGGCCGCTCCTCGGTCGAAGCGTGACGCTGTCCGACCTTACCCGACCTTCGCGGGCGCTTTGGAGCCGTTCCCGGACGGGGGCCCCGCGACCAGCCTATCTTTGAAGAGGTTCATCAGCAGAAGCGCGCCTATGCCGCCCGCGCCATCCGGAGAGTTGCCGGAAGCGAGGACATCGGGCGTTATGCGCACCCCGTTCTCTCCGATCACTTTCAGGGTCTCTATCAGAGAGACGCCCTGCGAGCCCAGAGCGTTGACCTGCTCGGCGTAGGCGACGCCCCGCGACTCACCCATCAGCCGCACCTTCTCGGCCTCGGCCTTGCCCGTAGCGAGTATGTAGTGCGCCTCGCCCTCGCCTTCCGACTTGCGCTGCTCGGCCCTCTTGCCGGCGATCTCGACCCCGACCGTCGCCGCCATCAGATCCCTCTGGTTATCGGCCTGAGCCTTCGTCTTTTCGAGCTGGATGCGCTTCTCTTCCGCCTCGCGCTGCGCGTTGAACATGTTCTGCCGCTGCTCCGCCAGAATCTTTTCCGTCTGCGTCTTCATCAACTCCGCCGGCAGGTGGATGTGGCAGATGAGGACGTTGACCACGTCGACGTGGTACTTGAGCAGGTGCGCGCGCACCCGCGCCTCGGCCCGCTCCTGTTCCTCGTGGCGGTTCTGAAGGTAGGCCATCGCGGAGGATTCCGACGCCTGGTTGCGAAAGATGGAGTCTATCAGAGGGTGCATCACGTTCTGGATCAGCCTGTCGATGGACCCGATCTTCGCGACCATGAAGGGCGCGTCCTCGGGCTTCACGCGGAAGACCACCCGGACCTCAAGCTGCATCGTGAAGCCGTCCTTCGATATCACTTCGAAGGGGTTGAACGTGTTGGCGACCTCGCCCGTCGTCCACTCGACCGTCTGGTTCGTGGTCGGGATCACTATCGGGGTGATCGCGAGGGTGTTGACGTAGTAGCGGCCCGGCCCCACGACCGTCTCTTGAATCCCGCGGTACCCGCTCGGCACGACGTAAGCTTCGTGCGCGCCCGCGTCGAGCCTGCCGTCGGCCGGGTCGCCTAGGCTCAACTCTTCCTCGATCTCGGCCACCGTGCGCCCGGCCCCGTCGAGCCGGTCGAGCCGCGCGGCGGCGCTGGCCACCTGCTCCTGCTCTTCCCGCTCCAGGCGCTCGCGCACCTTCTCGGCCATCTGGCGTCGTATCTCTTCCGACGGGTCTTTGCCCACGTTGGAGACGACCACGGCCACCTCGCCCGGCCTGACTTCCTTCGCCGAATCGAGTATCACCTTGAAGACGAAAGGATTGATGTAGTAGGTGCCGGGCAGGAGAATGTCTTTCTGAGGCCCGCGCTGACCGCCCCTCCTGATGAACTCGTTGCTGTCCTGAAAATTGTCGTGCCCCTCAACCGGCGCGGCCACGTAATCGCGCGGGTCGAGCGGCGCGCCGTCGAGCGCCTCGACCATAGCGATCTGGTTTTCGGCGATCACGGTCGCGTCATAGAGTCTGATCGAAAAGAGCCCGGGCTTCCGCTCGGAGCTTCCCTCGATGGGGGCGGATTCGGTCAGGATTCGGTAAGTGCCGGGGGTCAGAATATCGACCTGCGGCCCCTTCTGACCGCCCGCCGCGATGAACCGCTCGGCGTCCTGGAAATTGCGGTGGCCGTCGATGGCCTTGCCGTGCAGCCTGCCCGGATCGAGCGGCGCGCCGTCGGCAGCCATGACGATCCCCACCTTCCCCTGCGGTATCACCGTCACCTTCGCGATTGAGACGCGGAACAGGTAAGGGTGGATCGGCCACAACCCTGGGGGGAGAGTGCGGAGCTGAATGCCTTTGACCCCTCCGCGCTTGATGAAGGCAATCGGGTCCTGAAAATTGTTGTGCGCGTTCTGCGCCCGGTCCGGGGCGAGTATGTGCCCCTCGGGCATCGGCTCGCCGTCCACGGCTTCGATGATGCCGATCTCGTCCGAGCCGATCTCGATCAGCGGCACTTTGCGCACCACCCGCTCGAACGGGTACCTGACGAAATGCAGTCCGGGCTTCAGCACGTCGGCCTGAATGCCCACCTCGCCTTCGGTCGCGACCACGCGCCCCGGAGGCATCTTGGCGCCGAAATAACGCCGCTCCTTAATCGCTATCTGCACCGCGCTCACGTTGACCAGGGCCATCCTCAAGTAAAAAAGTAAGGCGATCATCGCCAGAACGGAGATGACCGCCAGAGGGATAAAAGTCGCAACTTCATTGCCACTCATGGTTGTTACCTTCCTCGTCTACATCCAAGCCGCGGCGTGCCAGCCTGCGGCGAATTTCCGACACACGACGTTTGAGCAGGAAGCTCCCGCCCGAGCGCCTCGCGTCGGGTGAGAGCACCCAGTACTCCTTCGCGATGAGGCTCAGAAGCTCGCCCGCCGAAAGGTCGAGGCGGCCCGCGCTCCAGGCCGAAAAGGCCGAGTCCATCGCTCTTTGAAAAGTTGGGGGGTCGTCCGAGAGGGCCGATACATGCAGCATCTCGATGGCCGCGTTCCTACCGGGAGTCTTTTCCCATTTTCTTATCATAAGATCGGCCAGCTCGGGGCTGGCCCTCAAATCGCCTTTTTGAACGACGTGGCTGACGAGGTCTTCGAGGCGTTCCTGACGCGCCCCGGCGTGCGCCATGAGTGCGGAGAGCGCCTCGCGGTAAAGGCCAGCGTCACGGGTCGCGTGCGCGTCCGACAGGGCTTGCAGGTCGCCCCGCCTCGCCCGCTCAAGCAAGGCTTGTCGATCCTCCGGAGTCGTCTCATCAGTAGTTTCGTTCTCGGGCTCCGCCTCTCCGCCTGAGCTTTGATCCGCGAACAAACCTTCGAAAGGCGCGGAGTCGAAGTTATATTCGGCCCCTCGCCGCATCTCGCGGCGCGACAGCCTGAGCAGGGAGAGCCCTAAGCCCGCGAGCGCGAATAACAGAATGATGGCTAACAGGATCATCCTTGCGGTTCCCCGGAGTTCCCTTTCTTCTAGAAGCGGGCCATGAGACTGCTCGGCCGGAAAGATCATGACAACGAAAATATGAAGCGAGTCTCGGGAAAGGTGCCGGAAGGAGAGAAGCAGGCGTGCTCGTCGGGCGAGAAAGGGAGGGCGAGGGGCTGGGGCTGCCGAGCCCGCGCCTCAGGCGCGCATCTGCCGGGCCCGCTTCACCATATCAACCATCGCATGGCGCACCTCTTCGGTGTTATGCACGGGGCGCTCGAAATTTATCCGGGCATGGATGTGGCTGCCCCCTCGGAGGGCCACCAGATCGAACCCTGCGGTATCGACGTGGATCATCCGCGCGCTCTCGGCTTCGATCCCCGAGAAGACCGAGGCATAGAGGGCCAGAGCGTCCCTGTGATCCGTGTTCATGTGGTCGCAGATCATCGCCTCGTGGCGCGCGAGCGGGTTTAAAGAACTGTCGCTTTTCCCTTCTGACAACTCGCCCGCGCTCACCCAGTAAATCTCCCCGAAGCCCCCTATGAATCGGACATCAGATATTTTGATCTGGTAGAGCGTGAAATCATGCGCCGAGAAATAGCTGCTCGAAGCGGGGAAGAGTCCCAGGTAGCGCCGCCGCGCGTCTTCGAGCAAAGGCTCCGGCACCGGCATCGCGTAGCCTAAAAGGGTCGCCCTCGCGCCCGCCTGCGGGTCGTCCAGGGCCCGCGAATCCTGCACCATCAGGCTCGCGCGGGCGTCGGCCTTCAGGTTGCGCGTGTGCTCCGCGATCTCGCTGATCAGGATCAACGGGTCGGCGTACTCCGTCAGAGCGTACGGGGTGATCGAGCCGAAGGGCCACCCCTCCATCTTTTTCGAGAGCGTGCAGAGCGCGCCGTTCCGCTCCGCGCGAATCAATCTCCAGACATCTTCCGCCTGCTTGCTGATCGTCATGCCCTGCCCGTCCCTTTCACTGTGCCCTCTGAGGGCGGTACGGCCGGGGGTAGGTGGCGACGCTCACGTTGCCATCTTTGTCCACGGCCTGCACCCCGAAAAGATAGTTGTCCTTCGAGACTCCCTTGACGGTGTACCGCGTCACGTTGCCGGCGTCCCGCGCGTGTTGCCACACGGGCGAGGTGGTCTCGCGCCACACGATGCGGTAACCCGCGAGGTCCGGCTCTTTATTGCCCTCCCACCTGAGAGTCGTGTCGTTTTCCAGCCTCACCGTCTCCACCTCGACGTTGCTCGGAGCCGCCGGGGCGAGGGCGAGGCCCGCAAGCGCCGAGGCGTTCACCCTTGTGACCTGAGCCACGTAATTGAAATCGACGAACTCCGGCAGGTCTCCGTACTGCACCCCGTTCTCCTTACGGATGTCCTGATGCTGGTGCCTGAAGTCTTCGTTAGGCTCGGTCATTCTCACGGCCGCGTAGCCCCGGTCCAGAAAGGGCGAGTGGTCGCCTCCGCGCAGGTAGCGGTCGCGGCGGTAGATGATGTTGACCTTAAAACCCGGCACGTATTTTTCGCCGATCTCTTTTATGCGCCGGGCGAGCAGCCGCGCGGGGGAATCGTTTTCGCCCCCGGTCTGCAAAAACGAGCGCAGCTCGTTCGACACTTCGCGGGCGGGCGGCACGCCTTCAGCGAAGAGGCGCACCTGCGAATCGTCCACGCGGCCGTCGTCCGCGCGCGAGCTGCCGATGATGTCGTTGGTTATCATGCCGGCGATGTTCAGGTTCTTCTGCTTCGCCATCTCCGCCCAGTGGGTCGAGCCGTTGAGCCCCTGCTCTTCCGCCGCGACCGCCATGAAGACGAGCGTCGCGTCAAACTCGTACTTCGACATGACGCGGGCCATCTCCATCACGGCGGCAGTGCCCGAGGCGTCGTCGTTTGCTCCGGGCGCGGCGCTCGTGGCGTCCAGAGGGTCGGTCACGCGGGAGTCGTAATGGCCGCTCACCACGTAGATCCTGTCTCGCGATTCGGGCTGCCTGCCGGGAAGCGTGGCTACCACGTTGACGATCTGCACTGGCCGGGGGATGCGGGCGACGGGCTGCTGGGTGAACTCGTCGAACTCGACCTTGAGCCGCCCGCCCGATTCGCGGCTGTACCGCTCCAACTCGGCCTTGATCCAGCGCCGCGCCGCGCCGATCCCGCGGGTGTCGCTTTCGGTCTCGGACAGCGTGTGGCGGGTGTGAAAGCCCGCGAGTTTTCTGATGAGGGTTTCGATATTAGCCGCCGAGATTTCCCGCACTATCTTTTGAATCAGGGGGTTGGTCCTTTCGACCTGCGCGGTTTCAGACCTCGCGCGCCGCTCTCTGTTCTGGGCCGTGAGGCCGGGCGTCGGGAGAATCAAGGAGATGGCCGCTGCCAGCAGGAGTGTTTTTCTTATCATTGAGATTCCCTGATGCGACGTTCGCTCGAAGATCAGAAACAACAATCATAGGAAACCACCTTGCCGGTAAGCTGTCAATGTCGCGGAGGGTGTCAGGGGAGGGGTAGACGCGCGGGGAAGCGGGGAGGGGGGAGGGGTGCGCGCCTCGAAACTTGGGGGGCCTTTCGAGGCGCGCACCTAGATGTTTTTTAGTTGCCCGCGTTGGCCTTGCCCGCGGAGCTGTCGCTCAGGACGAGCGCGTCTTTGTCTCCGGCGAAGAGAATGCGGGTCAGCACTCTGTTGTCCGCGCTGCCCGAGAAACGGATCTCGGTATCGCGCGCGCGGCTATCGGTCGCCTCTAAGCGGCCCGTCGCCTTCGCGACGACCTTGTCGTTCTTGATGATCGATACTTCGTTAGTGGCCTGGTCGTACTTCACCTTGTAAGTGCCCTTCTTGACCAGCGTACCGTTAACGGTGATGTCGCTGCTGAAAGTCACCTTCCCACTCTTCCCATCGGCAAATGCAACGAGTCCGGTTAATGCGCAGACCGCGAGCGCAACTATCATACGGTTTATAAAGTTCCTCATAGCTCACTCCTTAAAAGTTTTTATGCTAGACCATCTACACAGGGCTATAACGTGACCCCGATTAGAGAAGTTCCCTCTTTGTTTAAAACGTTTTACCGGTTTTTTTCTACGGGTTTTCGGATATTTTTCGCGCCTTTTCGCGGCCCTTTTTTTAGCTTCCGTTAACGTTTCGCTAAATAAAATTTAACCCGCGCCCCGGTCGAAGCGGGGCGCGGGCGAGCGTCGCGGGCCATTTAGGTACGTCGATCTGTTAGGGAATTCCGGAGGGCGGAAGGCGTGGCGTCGAGGCCGATTCGTTAGAGGCTGATACGTTGAGCGCCGGGCAACAAAGCGCCCGGCGCTTTCAGAAAGAGGCTTACCTCCTGACGCCTCCCGCGAGCTTCTCTTCGAGCCGCTTCTTCTGCGCAGGCTCTTCCGAAGCGGAGAGCGCCTTCTCCCACATCGACCGCGCCTGCTCCGTCTTGCCGACCTTGTGGTAAACGTCCCCGAGGTGCTCGTTGATCGCGGGCGATGAGCCGTTCACGCGGGCGGCTTTGCTCAGGTAAAGCTCGGCCTCCTCAAGCTTGCCCAGCTTGAAGTAAGCCCAGCCGAGACTGTCGAGGTAAGATTCATTATTGGGATCGGCGTCGACCGCCTTCTGTACCATCTCAAGGGCCTCGGGCAGTCTCTCCCCGCGCTCGATCATCGCGTAACCGACGTTGTTAAGGATCACCGGATTATCGGGGTCGAGTTGCAACGCCTTCCTGAACTCGGCCTCCGCCTCCGCCTTCCTGCCCATGTGGTCGAGCGCCGACCCGAGCATCATATGGCCGTTCGCCTTATCCGGCGAGAGGCGCAACCCCTGCCGGACGATCTCTTCTACCCCGTCATACTTCTTCTGCCCGGCGAGCGACGCCGCCAGAGTGAAGTAAGCCCCGGCGTAATCGGGCTTGAGTTTTATGACCCTTCTGGCCGTCTCTTCCGCGGCCGAGAGCCGCCCGAGGTGTCCGTAGACATCCGCCAGCCCGTTTAAAATATAGAAGTCCTCCGGGAAAAGCTCGCTCCCCTTCTTCAGGATATCCAAAGCCTCTTCATAGCGGGCGGAGTGATGGTGAGCCTGGCCCGCGATGGCGTACACGATTGCCTGATCCGAACCTTTCTCTATCGCCAGCTTAGCCGACTCCAGCGCCTCGTCGTACCGCTTCATATTCAAAAGAAGCAGGGCCATCGACTGGTGAATCGAATGCGGCTTGATGTGCGCCTGCTTCGCGCTTAAAGCCTGCCTGTAAGCGTTCAGAGCTTCTTCGTACCTGTTCAGTTTCTGATAAGCGATGGCGAGGTTGTTATAGGCGAGGCCCGAATCAGGCCGCAGGTGTATCGATTGTAAATAGGCTGTAACCGCCTCCTCATGCCGGTTCAGGCGGGCGTAGAACCACCCGAGGTTGAGGTGCTCCGCCGCGTCATCGGGTTGGATTTGAAGGTACTGCTTCTGAAACTCGACGGCTTCGGCAAATCTTCCCAGCAGGCCCAGCGTCGAGGCGAGGGGCCGGAGGAAATCGGCCGAGCGGGGGAACTGTTCGAGCGCCTTTTTATAAACCAGCACCACCTGATCTTTAGCGTCAAGTTCGAGGTAGGCGTCGGCCAGCCGCATGTAAGCTCTTTTGAAATCCGGTTTGAACTCTATGGCTTTCTTGAAAGACTCGACGGCTTTAGCGGGCTGATCATCATATGCGTATTCGTTCCCGAGATCGAAATGCGCCCTGGCGGAATAGGGGTTGGCGCTAACCCTCGCTTCGGCGTCTTCCAACCCGTCTGCTTCGCTCTCGTCCTCGTCATCATCGGGGCGGGCCTCGGCCGCCTCACCCAGATCATAATCGAACGTGAGCTGGCCTATCACCGTAACCGCGACGCCGCTCAGTTCAGTGACTTTAAACTTCCACTGGCGGGCCGCGGCCATGGCGCTCTCTTTGAGCAGGGGGTGGCCGCTCATTGCTCGGGCCGAGATAACGTTCCCGCTCTCATCTACCGTCACCTCGACGACGACGGGGCCGGACACTCTCGCGGCCCGCGCCAGAGGCGGGTAGACCGGGTCCGCCGTCTGGAGCGCCTTTGATCGAAAAAGGGGCTCCTGCATTCTGACGACCCGGCCGTGGGGCTGCCCGTAAGCCATAACGGGAAGGCATACAACGGCGGCGAAAAAGATGATAGTTTTTGCGAGGCGGGGCTTTAATCCGGCCATTTCTGTTTTCCTCCAATAATAAGAGCAGGGGTCACGCGACGGTCGGAGATTCCCTTGAATGAATCCGTGATTAATCGAGACTGATGCCTTTCGATTCAGAGATACAACCGGCCATGCCTTGCGTCGGGAAGAAACATCATACCCGGAATGAATAATACTGCAAGCGCCAAATTGCCGCACATTCCGAACATACCCGATCCGGCTCTAGGTAAATGATGAGTGAAACTTTATAATCGAGGCGCTGTACGCGATCAGATTTCTGAACTGACTAAGCCGTAAAAGGGTGGTGTTTCATGTCTAAACAAGTGATAGAAGCTGACGCCGGGCCGGATAAAAAACCTTCGCGATGGGTGGACCGGGCGCTTAACACGATTGAGCGGGTGGGCAACAGGCTGCCCGACCCGGCGGCATTATTCCTGATCCTGCTCGTCGTCGTGTGGGTGCTGTCCGCCCTGCTCTCGCCGATCCAATTTTCGGAGATCGACCCCAGAAACGGCAAGCCTCTACAGATCAACAACCAGTTGACCGGCGGCGCAATCGCCGCCTTCCTGTCGAACCTGGTCACCACCTTCACGGGCTTCCACCCGCTCGGGGTCGTACTCGTCGCCCTGCTCGGCGTGGGGGTCGCGGAGCATACGGGCTTCATCAACGCCTCCTTGAAAGGGCTGTTGAGCTTTACTTCGGTGAAGCTGCTCACGCCGATGCTGATCCTCGTGGCGATCCTCAGCCACACGGCGGCCGACGCGGGCTACGTGCTGGTGATCCCGCTCGGGGCGGTCATCTTCTACACGGCGGGCCGCCACCCCCTGGCCGGAATCGCCGCGGCCTTCGCGGGGGTGTCGGGGGGCTTCAGCGCGAATTTCGTCCCGTCCAGCCTCGACCCCTTGCTGTCCGGGCTGACGCAGTCAGCGGCGCAGATCATCAACCCCGAGCGGGTCGTCAACCCGCTCAGCAACTGGTTCTTCACGGGGGCTTCGAGCCTGCTCATCATCGGGGTCGGGTGGTACCTGACGGACCGGGTGATCGAGCCGCGCCTGCGCGACGTGGAGGTGGACGGAGAGGTCTCGGAGATGCCGAAGATGGAGGGCCTGGGGAGCAGCGAGCGGCGCGGCCTCGTCTGGGGGATGGGCACGCTGGCTCTGGGCATTATCGTCCTCGTGCTCGTCTCCCTGCCGGCCACATCACCCTTCCGCTCGCCGGAAGGCTCATTGACCGCTGCGACCGCGCCCCTGATGCAATCCATAGTGCCGCTCATCTTCCTTCTCTTCATCCTGCCCGGCGTCGTCTACGGCTACGCCGCCGGGACCGTGGAGAGTCACAGGGACATCATCAAAGGCATGAGCAAAGCCATGAGCACGATGGGGTACTATATCGTGCTCGCCTTCTTCGCTTCCCTGTTCATAGCGGCTTTCGGCCAGTCGAATATCGGGGCGCTGCTCGCGCTTAAGGGCGCGGGCCTGCTCCAGTCCCTCGGCCTGCCGGGGCAGGTGACCATCATCGGCATCATCCTGCTCACGGCCACCGTCAACCTGCTCATCGGGTCGGCCTCCGCGAAGTGGGCGCTGCTCGCGCCCATCTTCGTGCCGATGCTTATGCAACTGGGCCACTCGCCTGAGCTGACGCAGGCCGCTTACCGGATCGGAGACTCGACGACCAACATCATCACTCCGCTCATGCCTTACTTCCCTCTGGTCGTGGTCTACGGCCAGAAGTACGTCAAAAAGACGGGCATCGGCACGCTCGTGTCCCTGATGCTTCCTTTTTCGATCACGTTCCTGATCGTGTGGACGGTCTTTCTCCTAATCTACTGGATGCTCGGGATTCCGCTGGGATTGCAGGCCCCGTATAACTACCCGTCGTAGGCGGGGCGCAAATCAGGAGGGTTATGGACAGGGAAAAGAGGAGCGACGCGGGCGCCGAAGACGCGACCGTCGAAGGGCGGGGCGAAGCGGAAGAGGAACACCCGGCGCCCGGAGTGAAGCACGAGCCGGAGCCGGACGCCGAAAACATCATGCCGGCCGAAGACGGGCCGGGCACTCTTTAAGCCGGGAGGGGCAGGTCATGACAGAGGGTCCGAATGTGCTCTCCATCCTCCGGGAGAGGATGCCGCCGTTTTCGAAGCTGCTCGGCCTCGAATTTCTGGTCGCGACACCCGAGCGCGTGGTCGCGGAGATGCTGGTCCGCGAGGAGCTTTGCACCACCCCGCTGATCCTGCACGGCGGGGCCATCATGGCCTTCGCCGACACTCTCGGGGCATGCGCGACGGTCCTGAACCTCCGGGAAGGGTTCGGCACGACGACCATCGAATCGAAGACCAACTTCTTCGCGCCCGCGCCCGCGGGCACTAAGGTCTCGGGCGAATGCCTCGCGCTTCACAGGGGCAGGCGGACCATGGTGTGGCAGACCCGCATCACGTCCGAGAGCGGCCGCCTGATCGCCATGGTCACGCAGACCCAGATGGTCATCGAGCCGCAGAAGCAGGCCTAGCAACTCGTCGTACCAAAAATCCTCGGGCCGCGCGGAGTGACATAACAGATGGGCTTCTTCAAAAAGTTGTTCGGGCCTCCCCAGGAGGAAATCTGGAAGCAGGTGAGCGACGAAATAGGCGCTCAATTCATCAAGGGGAGTTTCTTCAAGGGCGCGGACAGGGTGGAGGCCAGGGTGGACAACTGGACCGTCGTGCTCGACACCTTCACCGTTTCCACCGGGAAGTCCACCGTCACCTTCACCCGCATGCGCGCGCGGTTCGTGAACAAAGATGGCTTCAGGTTCGCCATCCACCGCAGGAACATGTTCACCGGCATGGGGAAGCTCTTCGGCATGCAGGATGTCGAGGTGGGCGGGCCGAAGTTCGAAAAGCTTGAGCCGCTCTTCGGGCTGCGGGGCTACCTTGACGCCGAGCTCGTCGAGAGCGGCTACCCGGAATTCGACAGGGAGTTCGTGATAAAAGGGAGCGACGAATCGAAGTTAAAGGTCCTGTTCAAAGACCTGAAGATTCGCGAGCTCATCGAGGCGCAGCCCTCCATCGACCTGCAAGTCAAAGGCACGGGGGGCTGGTTCGAGCGGAAGGAGAATGAAGGGATTGACGAGCTCTACTTTCAGGTGGTCGGGGTGATCAAAGACCCGGTCCGCCTGAAACAACTCTTCGAGCTTTACTCTGAAATCCTGAAGAGCCTGCGGGCGATGGGGACCGCGCTCTGAGGCGGCCCGCGGCCCGGAGGTTGAAGCCTCCGGGCCGCGCGGCGCGCGATCACACGACCTGAACCTCGCGCTGCTCGAACAGGTGGTCGAGCCAGAGGGAGGTGAGCTTCTCCGCCGTCGAGTTCTGAAGAAGGCGCTGGTGGAGGAAGCCGAAGTCGACGCAGTCGAGCGGCTGGTCCTGATTCAGACAGCTGAAGACGAACGACTCGCGGCCCGTCGCGGGGTCGACGTGCCTCTGAAGGCACTGGGAGCAGACCTCTTTCATCATGCACTGCATGGGAGAGTTGATCGACCCGATGCCGACGTGGTCCGGCTTCAGCAGGCCGCGCAGGGCCGTGTGCCGGGCCTGATGCACCGCCGCCATCATCCGGTCCGACCCGATGCAGATCAGGCGGTCCACCGCCTGAAGCGGGATCGGCACCTCCCCCAGCTCTCCGCTCGCGTACCTCTGCATGGCCTGAACGATGTTCCCGACCGTGCTGCGGTCCTGCGGCCTGCGCGCGGGTATCTCGGGGCCCTGGTCCACGCTCCACACCACGAGGTCGCACGCCTCCTCGATGGCCCTGCGCTTGAACAGGTCGCTCTTGCTCTTGTAGCCCGCGAAATACATCACGCGGTTGCCGCGCTCTTTCATCGCCGCCGCGATTGAGAAGAGGACCGCGTTGCCGAGCCCCCCGCCGGCCAGCAGCACCGTCTCGCCCTCCGGTATTTCGGTCGGGGCGCCCGTCGGCCCCATCAGGACGATCTCCTGGCCCGGCTCAAGGATGGCGCAGAGGCGCGATGAGCCGCCCATCTCAAGGACTATGAGCGAGATCAGCCCGCGCGCGGGGTCCGTCCACGCGCCCGTGAGCGCGAGGGCCTCCATAGTCAGGCGGATCTGCTCGACGCCTTCGGCCCCGCTCTCGTAATTCTGCATGCGGTAGAACTGGCCGGGGCGGAAGTTGCGCGCGGCCATCGGGGCGCGCACGATCACTTCGACTATGCGGTCCGCGAGGCGGATCGCGTCAACCACCTGCGCGCGCAACCCGTCTTCGAGCACTTCGGCGAAGCGCACCCACGCATTCTCGCGCTCCGGCTGCTCCTCCATGACCTGCGCCGCGACCTCGCGCTCGAACAGCCTCGCGACCTCCGTGTAGCCGTGCCGGGCGGAGGCCATAGCCTTGACCACGTTGCCCGCGTAGACCGGGTGCGCGTCCCCGTAAAAAGAGATCAGGCGGCCATCCTTATGGTGCGAGGTGAAGAACCCGATCTCATTCTCGCTTACCGGCTCGGGGCGGAAGGTGCCGTCGGGCGCTTCGACGGCGCGGTGCATGGCGAAGCACGAGCGTCTCTGATCGATCACGAAAGTGCCGGGGTGCTCCTTCTCGTAGACCACGTTCGGGTTCGTGCCGGCGGCCACCATCACAGAGCGGGCCGGGAACTCGACCTTCTCGCCCGTATCCACCCACTTGCCGTCCACGAGCGTCATGCGCGTGCAGACGACCGCGCGCGCGTGGTCGAATTCGTCCAGCAGGGTGGCCGAAGGGTTCATGCACTCGACGAAGCCGATGCCTTCTTCGAGGGACTTGGTCACCTCTTCGTGATTCAGGCGGTAAGCCGGGGAGTCCTGTAGACGCTTGCGGTAGAGGATGGTGACCCCGCCCCAGGAGCGGACCAGTCTCGCGAAGTCGGGCGGCCGCCCGGCGGCGGCGGCGGCGGCGCGCTCGGACTGCACCATGCGCCCGTGCGCGAGGAACGTGCGCACGGCCCGCGCCTCCTCCTCGTCGAGTTTCGCCCAGATCGCGTCTTCGGTTATGCGGCGCTTGAGCCGCTCGAATCGGTCGAGCACCTTCTCCACCTGCGTCACGTAGTAAGCCTGAAGCTCGGTCGCGGTGTCGATTGCCGTCAGCCCGCCGCCGATGACCACGGCCGGCAGCTCGACCTGAAGGTTGGTCAAAGAGTTCTTCCGGTACGCGCCCTGCCCCTGCAAGCCCATGAGAAAATCCGAGGCCATGCGCACGCCCCGCGCCATGTTGTTCTGCATCGGGATGATGGTCGGCCGCCCGGCCCCGGCGGCGATGGCGATGTGGTCGAACCCGAGGTTCCAAACGTCTTCGATTGTGAGGGTGCCCCCGAAGCGCACGCCGTCCAGCAGGCGGAACTTCTTGCGCCGCATCAGGATGATGTAATTAACGTCGAGGAAGTTCTTGTCCCACCGCACGGTGATCCCGTACTCGGCAACGCCCCCGAAGCCAACGGTCGGCCGCTCGGAAAGGGGGCCGACGATCTCCGACACGTCGCGGATCGGCCGCGGCACCCGCCGCTTCGAGCCCCTCAGCTGAAAGTCCAGAGGCTCGACCTTGAGTGCTTCGATCCCGACGACCCCGAAGCCCTCGTTGAGCAGGTGGTGCGCCAGGGTGTAACCGGCGGGCCCCATCCCGACCACCAGCACATTCTTGCCGTTGTAGCGCAGAGGGTATGGCCTGCGCGCGTTGATCGGGTTCCACCTCGTCAGCAGGGAGACGATCTCGAAGCCGTAGGGGAGCTTCAGGACTTCCGTGAGGACCCCCGTCTCGATCTGGGGGATGTTCACCGGCTCCTGCTTCTGGAATATGCACGACTTCATGCAGTCGTTGCAGATTCGGTGGCCGGTCCCGGCGACCATCGGGTTGTCTATCATGACGACGGCGAGCGCGCCGATGGCGTGGCCATCGCGGTAGAGCGCGATCATCTCCGATATCTTCTCGTCGAGCGGGCACCCTTCGAGCGGGATGCCGAGAGGGTTCCTCTGGGCCGCGCCCTCCTTCGCGCGCATCCCCGTCGAGCAGGAGTCCTTGCCGCGCTCGTGGCAGGTGAGGCAGTAATGCGACTCCCGGAGGTTTTCGCGCCGCGAGTAGCGCGGGTCGGTCAGGTCGAAGCCGTCGCGGTGCCTCCGGTCTTCGGGCGGCCCCATAAAGAACTCGGGCAGGTCGGGGCGCGGGCGAATGAGCGGCACCAGATGGTTGTGATCTATCTTGTGCGGGAAATGGAAGCTGGCTATCCGTTTCCTTCTCTGCGCCAGCGCCGGGTGGAAAGCCAGCGCCTGGATCCAGGCCTCCACGCGCGCGAGCCTCGCCTGAACGGAGGCCCGCTCTTCGGGGTCGGTCACGGCGTCCGCGGCTTCCTGCAAAGAGGTGCAGACGACCGCGAGCTCCCGCTCGGGGTCCGCAGTCAGTGAGGCGTCCGGCATGACGGCGTCGACGACCTCGCGGTAAGCAAACTCAAGCTCCACCAGATCGACCTGCGCGAGAGCCTCCGGGGCGGGCGGGTTCTTGAAGCTGCGGCGTTCGAGGAACTGGCGCTTCCACTTGAAGATGATCTGCTCGCTCTGAATCCGCGCGCACAGGGCCCGGTACTCGTCCTCGATATTGAACAGGCGGGAGACGAACGAATCGACATGCCGGGCGGCGCGGATCAGAAGCTCAGACTCCTGAAGTCGACTGCGGTCGGTCCCGCCCGAAGCCCTGTAGGCGCGCAGCTCCTCCGCGAGCGCGGGGTCGGCCTCCTCCAGTTGAGTGAGAAAGGCCCGGTCCAGAGCCTCCAGCCGCCGGACACGGTTAAGGTCGGCATACCGGAAGCCGGGGACCCCGAGTTGTAAATTCCATGCGCGGGCCTCACCCCTGGAGTCCTCCGGCAAATACTTTAACGCCATTCCATTACCTCGCTTTTCGTTGACTCTACCTGCACCCCCCGAGACCTCCATGAATATAACACTCCCGAGAAGAGTTTTGGATGCCCCGAATTGACCGACTGTTTATGTAATCTTGACTATCGAATTATTGCATGGTGAAAAACGATGTGGTAGCATTGCGCCCACGTTCCGGGGGGCAGGTCATTACCGAATCGAAGGTTGTATTGAGGAGCGGGTTGCGGGCCAGTCTGCCGCGGCCTTTTCCTTCCCCCGCACGTTCCGGATGTTAGATTCTGTGTCGCCGGGCATGCCGCCTCTCGGTTTTATCCACGCATAGTCGGCCTGTTATTTCTCAGTCGTTTCGATCTTGCTCAGAGCAATGAAATCCGCCTCTCGCGGTCGAATATCTTCAGGGCGGGCCGAAATTCTGAACTGGCGTGCGCGCTTCTTAATGGGCCCGGCCATCTTACGCTCACCGGGCGTTTGTAAGCAGCAATACCCTGACTCGCGGCAAGTGATCCGGCGCGGGTTCTTTCAACGACCTTGGCATCGGTCCTGCCCCCACCGGCTCAGGATCGGTGCCGCAGTTCAAAAGATAATTCCTAACTAAGGACAGGAATAGCTCAGCTAAGGAGGCAGCAGATGGGTGGAAAAGGCGGCTCCGGTAATTCATCCGACGTAGTCTATGTCGTGCTGGAAAGAAGCACAGCGATGGACCTCTTAAACGCGCTCTACATCGGCCTCGGCATCACGCCCGGAGGCGGGACCGTAGGCGGCAAGGACGCGCAGGGCGTGAAGGGCGCTGACTCGGGCGGCGGCACGAAGGGGGGCGAGGTCGTAGGGAGTAAAGGCGGCGGGCACGTCGGAGGCGGTAAGATGGACGACGCCGCGTCAGGCGGCAAGGGCAAATGAACCCTGACGCGAAATCGAGGGGGCGGGCGCGGTCCTGCCCCCTCGACTGATCAAATTCTATTCCGAAAGATCGTGATGGAGCGCCATTTAAGATTACTGCGCCCGCGGGCGACGGCCCGCCTGTCCCGCCTCGTCACAAAGAGATTCACGGACCCGGCCCGCGCCTCCGAATTGCTGGAAGAGTTCCTCGGCTACCGAGTCTATCAGAGGAGTTACACGCTGAAGCTCATTCAGGTGGCGGGCGGGAAAGAGGGTGACGAATGGGACACGAGGCGGCTCGCCACCCTGATGCTCGAAAATCACCTGCTCAAAATCCCCACGGCCGACATGGGCGAGTGGGACTTTGTGCTCGTCCAGCTGAAATTGAAATCAACTCCCGGCCGGCAGATTCATGAATCCGTGCTCCAGGAGGGCTACTCCCGGACCGACCAGCGCGGCTTCGTCCTCCAGCTCCGGCGGCGGCTCAGGAGGCTCAACCGGGTCCACGATGAGATAAAGGGCTGGCGGAGCTCTCGGGCCGCCCTGACGGATTTCGTGGGGTTGTCTCGCAGGGATTGCAAGCTGACGCTCGCGCGGTACCTGTTCCGGCCCGAAGAGGTCGTCACGCGGATACTCTCGCAGGTGAGGCTTTCGAGAGGGCTCCCCGATTTAGACCCCTTCCAGCCCTACTTCATCGAAGAGGAGGCCGAGCGCACGATTGCGAGCCTGCCTGATTTCGAGGCCAGGATTCTCAGGTCGCTCTGCAGGAGCGGCAGGATTTACTGGGTCTCCGACGCGACAGGCTCGGAGATCAACTCCCTCGTCGAATGCCCCCTGACGACCGTCGTGCTGGTCATAAAGCCTCCGGGGAGTGATGTCGAATTCGAGATCAAGAGGGCCGGGCGCAGAGGCCGGAACCCCCTCGGCATAGTGTTCCGGCGGAACGGGGGGCCCGTCCCCGTAGCCCACCGCCTCGACGGAGGGTCAAGGCAGTCGATGCTGAGGTGGGAGGCCGAGATGTCCGCGAAGTTCTCCCGGCTCTTTCGCCTCGTGCATGAAGCGGAAGCGCCCGTCCCGAAAGTTATGTGCAGGTCCTTCATCTACAACGTCCCGGTGGGGAACAGGGAGGAACGGCTACTCAATTATTTCACGGACGAGCGGATTTTCGGCGAGGGCTTCCGCGCGATGCGCGCGGCGATGGAGGAGTCGGTCGAATCGTTCGAGGCCAGCGAGAAGAAACTGCGGGCCGACCTGCCCGGAGAGTTAGGGCTGACGATCCGATTCCTGTCGCATGCCAACCCGACGCAGGCGGTGCTGTCGGGCACAAGCTCATTCCGTCTGGACAAGCTGGCGGCCTACCTCTCCGATAAAGGGCCGGAGGTATACTTCGAAGAGGGCCTGCGGGCCGGGCGGTCGAACCCTGAGGCCCGGCGATTCGCGGACGAGATACTGGAAGAAATCCTGTGCGTCTATAAACCTCCGGCGGTCCCTTATCGCACCCATAAGCAATACCTGAAGGCGGCCTTTTCGTCGCCCGAAAACCGCGCCCGCGCCGACCAGAATTACCTCTCAGTCATGCGCGAGTCCGGCACGGTTCGCGGCACCCTGCTCGCCCTGAGAGGCCATTCGATAGGCGAGTCTTTCGTCGCCCGGAATGTCGGCCTGCGAACCTGCTGGGAGCGGGGAGAGTGGAGGATCAGGATCATCTTCATGGATCACGACAACCTCAACGTGATCAACCCCGCTTATAAAGACCTGCAATCTCTGGGGGTGCTCTCGTCGATGGAGGCGGACGACATTTTCTTCCGGGGGGCGTGGCTCAAAGACCGCAGGCTCAGGGGCTCGGTCGATTGCCTCAACGACATCTACCGGGTC
Source organism: Blastocatellia bacterium (assembly GCA_035634255.1). Taxonomy (GTDB): domain Bacteria; phylum Acidobacteriota; class Blastocatellia; order UBA7656; family UBA7656; genus DATLMR01. The sequence goes on along the minus strand of DASQDI010000148.1, from coordinate 1,232 downwards.
AGAGCGGAGACCGTCGCCGAGGGCGAAGAGGTCTTCAACAGGGCGGCGAAGGCGGCTTACGACAGAACCCTCCGCAGGGTCGAAGCCGTCCCGCAGATTCAACGCTTCTTCAACAGGTCATACGTCAGCCGCCTCCGCGACTGGGACACCGTCGCCGCGGAATACCTCAGGGCCAGAAGCGACCCGGAGCAGGTAGCTTTATGGAGAGAGCGGATGCGCGACATGCTTGCCGCCAAAGGCTACGGCGCAAGCTCGATCACGGACCACCTGAATGCGGTGGAGGCCCACGGCGATTTCCTTGAGCGGTACTCGTTCCTCTACTGATCCGGGTACGTCTCCCTGAGCCTCTCGTAGAGGCAGTCGGGGTGGTACCGCGCGTTCTTATCCCTGCCCGTCCTTCTCCACGCCTCGTTCCACATGTGTATGGCGCGCGTGGAGTCGTCGAAGGCCCAGACCCTTTCCGGGTCGAGCACCTTCTCCCAGTCGGGAAGGCTGATGGGGCAGAAGACCGAGTGGGGCATGGCGTACCGGTCGAGGGAGAATTTTCTCACAGTCTCTGACATAAGCCGCGGCCCGGTCTCTCCCCATACCAGTTGCTCCGGGTCCCTGCTCCTGCACACCTCCCAGGCGTAAGACATGGCCTCGCTTCCGGCGGGGGCTTTGATGACCCCGCTGTTTATGTACCGGTTCTCGCCGATGACCTCGCTTGAGAAGACGTACTCTTCGCGGAAATCGAAAGGCTTCAGGCAGACCGTGTCGGTGTCGGCCCACCACCCGCCTCTGTCCAGCAAGAGCTTGTAGCGGAAGAAATTTGAAAAGCCCGAGTAGGATTCGAAATCCCTGTACATGAAGATCATGGAAGACGGCAGGATTTCGTTGCCGTCCCTGACCCTCGCGCCGCGCGGGACATGCCTCACGTGGTCGTAGACGTACAGGTGATACTCGTGCCCATTCGAAAGGAAAGAAGAGATCGACATCCGCTCCAACGCCGATAATTCCGGGCCGATCCATAACCCCTGAATGACTTCGTTATCGTTCATACTCGAATGGCGCGAGCGTAATTGATGGCGAATTGAGATGACCGGGCCAGAGCCGGCCGGGTCAATCGCCGGGGCCGTTTTCCAGAAGCGCGAGCAGCGGCCCATCCAGCCTCAGTTTATCCGCGAAGCTGTCGGACAGGAGCCTGAGCACCTCTAATTCGAGATAGGAATTGTGCCCCGGCGAGTTGTCCT
>DASQDI010000147.1:0-55162 GCA_035634255.1 Blastocatellia bacterium | reverse complement strand
CAAGACCATCTCCGATTTGAACGAGCAGCTGAATACGGATTTGGCCTTCAACAGCTGGAAGAATAATCTGATGCTGTCGGCCGAGCAGCAACTGATCCAGGATACGATGAGCAACGTGGAGAACGTGGCTAAAGACCTGACCGAGGCCGCTCAGGCCGAAGTGGTGAGGGACTTTATATTCGCCTGGAAGGATAAAAGTATCGCGAGGTGCCCTTTCCTGCCCACAGCCCAGACCCAGGCCTCGGGCGATTAACCGCCGGGAGGATGTTGACGCGCGAGGGAGTGCGCGGGGCTCGGATCAGCCTCGCGACTCCCTCGCTCCCTCGCGCGGGTCTGTAGGGTTCCGCCCTACTGGCTCGGCGGCTCCGGCAACTGCTTCACTTCTGACCCCGGCAGGAGGTCGAGCCGGCCCGACCTCCTGACCTCGGCGAGCTGCCCTTCCAGGTCCGAGATCTGGCGGTTCACCTCTTTCATCTGTTCTTGGGGGCCCTGGTCTATGATGATGTCCGCCAGGCTGGCCTTGAGCGCCCCGATCTGTTGAGTGATCTTTTTAATAAGCGCCTGCCTTTGAGAAGCAAAGCCGTCGAGCATAGCCTGCTCTTCGCTGATTATCTTTTCGACTATACTGCTCTCGCGCCGCGTGCGTTCGCGCCCTATGTCACTCAGGGCGATACTCAGCCCGAAATCGTCGAGCGCCGTCTTCCGCGCCGAAGCCGTTATGAGCTTGGTCAGTTCCGTCAGCTCGTCGGAATCCTCGTATATTAAATTCACCCTGATGTGATTCCGGAGCTCCGTCTCCAGGGCCTTCACTATGCGCCTCTTAATCATGTCTATCGTAGGCATGCTGGTCCTGAAATTGTCCCACCCCTCGTAGTCTAGGTCCATGACTCGGAAGTGCCCGGAGATTACGACTTCGTATGGCTGTCTGGTGTCAAGGGGCGTTATGGAGACTGTGAACTCCTCCCTGTACCTCTTCAGGTCGTTCAACAGCCTCATTATCTCTGTCTCTTCCATCCTCAGAGTGATCTCGCGGATATCAGCGCCGTAGCTTTGGGTGAGCGCTTTGGCAATTCTCGATTTCAATTCCTCTTCCACGGGCTTCTCATTCCCCACGGAGGTATGGGAGAAGCGCACGTAGAACCGTTCGGGGTCAATCGTGCGCAGGAACTGGGCCGAGACTTTAAGTATGTCCTTCTTCATCTCCGTCGGGACGTGCAACTGGGAGTTCAAATAGCCTCTGACGCTCTTGAGGTCTTTGAGCCTTGTGGTGACGACTATGCTCAGCCTGACCGGGAACTTTGACGTGGTGGTCTCGAACTCTTCCTCCGACGGCTCGGTCTTGATCTCGAAGAATTTCAGCCACTCGTACGGCTCGAGCTCCGGCACGGTCACGATGTGTTTTATGCTGTAACCTATCCCTGCCGCCGCGGCGCTGACTCTCTGTTTGATCCTGTCGGCGAGAGGCTCGAAATTGACCAGCAGGTCCATGTAGGTCGCCCCGAATAATTCGGAATTGACCGCCAGGTTCAGCTGCTCCACGACCCATTCGGACAGGTCGCGCGGCGCGTTGATTTTGTACCTCGCGCTGTCCTGAAGGTCCAGGAAGACCGTGTTTCTTATGCTGACCTCGGGGAAGCCACTGTCGTTCACGTACGGGATACTCTGGCGAGTGTTGAACGTCTCCGGCGGCAGCTCGATGTCGTCGGCCCTGCCGAGCGAGATGAAGGCCAGCTGGTGGCCCGTCCGCTTCAGGGCTGAGTTGAGGTGGACCGCGAGCTTCTGCTTGAGGTCGCCCTTGTTCATTTCGAAGTAGAAGGTGTGGAGCGAGACGCTTCTGGCAAAGTACCTCTGCACTTCCGTTTGGACCAGTTGCCTTACGTAGGTCTCACTATTCAATTGCGCGACCGCGAGGCTGGCCTGGTCGGGCTCTACCTCTACCTGTACGGTCAGCGATTCCTGCCTGTCATAGTCGCTGAACCGGACGGGGAAGGTCTCGGCGAACGGGACCGGCGGAATAACCGGGATCGAAATGTCTACGTCGAGCGTAAGCCCCGCCTCTTTGGACGCCTTCGATTTTATGCCGGACGTTATGTAGCCCGTTAAGCTCTGGAATGAGTCCACGAAAGACTTGGTGCCGGAGGGGATGGACTCGTGGATCCACCTCACGATCAAACTTTTCAGGGTTTCCGCGGGGTCGGAATCTGAGAAGAGGGACTCGGCCAATTTTTTCTCGCTCCCGCGCGGGCAGCTCGCGGCGTAAGTCACGCTCACCCTGAGCGAGCGATTGCCCGGCGGGTCCTCCACGTACGTGTAGGTGAAAGAGCCCCTCACCTTGTTGGCGGGGTCCTGTATGTTAGACACCATGTAATACTTCAGGCTCCGCCCGACCCTGCTCCAGATTGGATCGACGGCCCTCTTCGTTTTCGGGTCGATGGCCACGACCACCTGGACCGGCGGGTTATGCTTCGTGCCCTGAGAAACTTCGCGGATCACGGGATACAAGCCCTCGCTGCGACTCTGGTTTACAGTCATATTATCTCCCTCATAGCGGAACGATCAGTTATTTAATTCAGCCTCTTGACGGCGCCGATAAGCTCCCAGAGCCTGTTATTCCTCCAGATAAATTGCGCTCGCAGGTTGCTGGAGTAGCCTGGGAATCTGATGTGGAAAGACATCTCTGCGCGCAATTGCCCCCAGTATTCGATCATCTCTTTGCGCTGCCGCTCGCCTGAGTTGGTGCGGACGCCATCCATCAGGATCGAGATCAACGAATCCACGTCGAAAATTGAATCTGCATTGCTGGAAGGTAGGCCCGCCGGCCCTCCGGCGGCGGGGCTGTCATGAACTGTGCCGCCCGAAGGCGGGTGCGTCTTCTCCTCGGCCCCCTTCAGGATAAAATACCACTCCGCGATCAGGGCACCTATGAGGTTATTGTGCCGCGCGAAGCCGGGGTTGCTTCTGGCGTCCCGGTAAAGCTCCTGCGAGGCTTGCGTCATCGCGGGGTGGAAAAGCCATCTCATGATCTGGCCGAGGCTTCTATCGGCTGTCTCCCTGTCGTTGAAAGCGAACAGCGGGTAAGGGCTCGGCCATGCCCCATAAGAATCCGGCTCTAAATCTTCGACCGCCTCAAGGCAGCGCTGGATCAGGGACCGCAAGGCGTAGGTGCTTGAGCGAGCATACTTGCCCGGCGGCCGGCCATCCTTCGGGAGCCAGCCTTCGAGGAATTGGTAGGACTCCAGAATGCCGAGGCCCGACTTGCGTATGCGATTGTGAAGATAGCGGGATGTCAGGAGGCGGGCCTCCATGTCACCCTGGTCGAGCAGTTGTTTGATCCAATAGAACTCGTCAAACTCCGGGACGGACCTGAGCCGCCTGACGAGGTTTAATACGCAATCGTGGTAGCCTAACCTGATCAACTCCGCGAGCGTTCCGGGGACGACCTCCTCCAATTGAACGTCCTTTAAAGATTGGCGCATCAGCTCCGAGAGGCGCGAATACGCCAGCGCCAACGCACTTGAGGCCGGGGGTTTTAGAAACTGAGAAATGTGTCCGCGCGGGCCTGCGGTCGAGTCATGCGCCGGTTCGAAACTGTCTCGGACCTGGGTGATCAACTCTACCAGCCAGTCTTTGTTGAACTCGTCCGGGTAGGCCAGCATCATTTTGTGGGTCAGCAGGGTCAGGTTCTCCGACAGTTGATTGGAGGGGTAGAAAAGAAAGCCCTGATCTTGCAGCCTCTTGAAATTATCTTTGAGGAGGAAGCGCCGGTCCGCCTCCAGAAAATTTATAAGCGAATCTTTCAGCTGGTAGTCGGAGAAATCTATAACGTTCGCGGCATTCCTGCTCGAATAGGTTTCGCGGAGCCATTTCCACATGATCCTGTCTTTGTTATCTCTCCATAGATGGCTTATAGGCATTTCGGTTCTGGTGTGCGCCAGCTCAAGAGAGCCGTTCTCGGTCTGCCTGTATTCCGGCGCGGAGATGAGTACCTTGCGGTCTCCCAGCAGGGCCTCGACCAGGCTACAGAATTCCTTCGAAGTCATATCGGGGAAATAGGCCGCCGAGTACAGGACGGACTTCTCTATGTGGTCATCATCCTTAAAAAGCGACTCCGCGGGAACAGGGGGCTCCTTCTTACTGGGGTCGTCTATGACTTCGCGCAGCCGGTTTTTCCTCAAATAACTCTTTATCTCAAGGCAGAACTCGCCCTCATCGGCCTTCCACAGACCCCTTTGCCGCTGGCACATGACACGCTGTTCCAGGATCTCGTAATCCTCGAAGTGCTGTTTCAGCAGCGGCCTGAGAAAAGGGATCTTCCAGAACGGAGTCTTTAACTCTCTCGATGGGTCGCTCCGCCGCTCATCGATGTAACCTGATCGCACTATGCAGATGAGGTAGACCCGATTGGCCCGCAGGGTCGATTCGACCGACTCCGCGCTTAAGGTGTCGGCCATCAGGTCGTCGAGCACGCTCTCCGCCGATTCGTTGGCGGCTTTGACCAGGATTGCGACCTTGGATCTCGGCCCATCGCTTTCAGGTAAGAACGAATTGAGGCCGATGCTGGCGCCTCTGCCGAGGTGGTGACGGAGGTCGAGGACCCTCTTATCCTGCTCTTCAGGTATGCTCAGCCTCTCCATCAGCGCGTACCCCGCGTCCCAGGCGAGCTCTAAATCGGGGCAGCCTATCAATATCAGGTTATGCGTTCGCAGGCCCGCGAGGTGAGCAGGGATCTCTTCGATTATGAAATCACACTTCGTGGCGGGCCTCACGTGCAGTTGCGAAGTAATTTGGGAGAAGGATGCCTCCTCCTCCTGTCGTTGTTCCGACTGCTTTACGTTTAATGTGACTTCGGCGCGGAGCTCGTTGAATACCTGCTGCCCGACCTGATCGCCGTTCACGGTTATGTTTCTGGCTTCGTTCGTGACACTCACTGTGGAGGTCGACTGATCCACGACCGCCTGGCCCGGCTGCACGTCGTCCGGGCCACCGCCGTCCGGTGAACTATCATCCGGCTCTCGCCCACCGTCTCCCGGCCCTTCTTCCGGGTGATCCTGAACCGGCTCTAATAACGCCTCGCCGGGTTCGACTGCGGGCGGGCTCTCTTCATACCCACACGCGGAGCATTTTGTCGCGTTCTCGGTTTCGGTTTTACAGGTCGGACATAGCATAAGTTCGTAGACCTTCTTTCGTTTGGGGTGGCTGCCCGAAGGAGCCAGGAGCCCATGGCCGGGGCTTACGGAGCGCCTCCCGGCTTCCTTCGGCTCATTGTTTCTTGCCGGACCGTGTGATGAACCTGTTCGCTTTTACTTGCCCATACTGGCCGCCTTCGATATTTATATCCCCGCCCTCAGCCGTGTTTTTTAACTCGATCCTATCCCCACCCCCGTTCTCGCCGGGCCATAACGTGGCGGGGCCGGGCTCTTCATCTTTCTGAATGTCACCGACGGGCAGGAAGGGCTGCGAAGGGTCAAAGCCTCTTCGTATGTGGAGTTCAGGTATGTCGGACTGGCGGGTTTCATTAATTTCCATCTGAATCAACCCGGATTCAAATGCGTCCGGAACGGATAACCCGAAGGCCAGCCCCTGGTAAAAATACGCGGAGAATACTCTGGCCGCTTTATCGCCGATGGGGCGATTCATGCCTATAGTAAAATCGATGGTCTCTTTCAGGAATTCGGCCTGCTCTTTCGTGTGGCAGGCGTTCAGCACGACTATGCGTATATTGCACTTGGCCAATTTCAACAGGCGTGTGAACACCTGCCTGCTAAGGGAGACCGAATGCCCTAGATCGTTTTCGAGGGTGAGCCCATATTCCCGGCTGCCGTGCCCGCTGAAGTGAAGTATATGAGGCTTATGCCTAAACAGAGCGCCCTGAAGAGCGCCCGGCTTGACTGACCATTCGGAAATAAGCTCGAGACAGTCCCCATGCAAAGATGAGCGGATTTTCTCCGTCATCTCGCTTATCTCCTTATCCAGATGTAAGCGGGACACGGTGTCTATGGGGTTAGCAGCGAGAAACAGTATTCTGATCTTTTCATTCATCATCCATCCTCCACTTTCTCGGCTGATTGAGAATCAAATCGGCTTTCGACGAGAGCCCTTAGAATTCACGCACTATAAGTGACAGAACGGAGGGGGAAATTTCATGGGCTGCCGCCTTGAGTAAGATTTGTGCCTCGGGAACGTATGACCGGCCTGTTCCAGCCATCGGCCCGCCAGAGTAAATGATCGTCCTGAGGCGGCGCGAGAAGGCGCGTGTCGGGCCGGTCACCGACATTTCGGCAAATCTTTGCCGGGCGCATGAAATTATTCCGGGCCGGCCGTCACTTATGTTTGAAGTTTCTTGATTCTATGAAGGCTGTCAGCGGGAAGAAAGGAGAAAATCATATGCTTACGAAGAATTCACCATCGAGCTCGACCGCCCCCGAAAGTGTCGCCAGTGATTCGACGGGGGAAGGGATCGGAGCGTCGAGAGCGTCGGGGCCAGGTTGCCTTTCGGGGGGGGATGTCTCCAGGGAGGGGACCATCGAGGATTGTAGAGGGTCAGACACGTCGAAACGAAAGGAAGCGCCCGACGACGTGCTGAGGAACGGGACTATTGATGACTGCAGGTCAAGCAATGCGCCCCGGAAGGTTGAGCCCTCCGACGACCCGGTTAGAGGCGGTTGACCCGTGTTACGGCACTCTATGGCAGGGGTAGTGACTACGCACCGCCAACCCTGTCTGGTTCAGGGTTCTGTGCGACCCACTGGGTTCCCTGCCATAGAGTGCCGTATGCATCGTTAGGCGAATCCGGCGCGGCTTGACCGGTCTCCAAATCCCAGGATTTATTTTCAAGCCCTGAACCCCCTTTCGTGGGGTCCGGGCTGACTGCCGGAATCGGGCGGCTCGGCATCCGCGAAGTCCCTCGGCTGCCCGTTCCCTTTGAATCATAATAACCGTTCCCCCCTCCACTAAAGCCAGCCGCGCCCCAACCCCATTTCTTAACTCCTACCTCTACCGGCAACGGAAGCGGGAGCGCAGGCGACTGCGCACGCCCGGATCACCGGTCGCCAGACCGTTGCGAGGGCCGAAGGGTCGTGACATAAACTATGTCAAAGCTCATGATGCTTCCGTTCATCTGTGTTTATCACCACTTTGAATGCCGTCCGGGTTTATGGTAAATATTAGCCTCCCCTGTTGACTACTTCGGCTGGGAGGATCAGTAGGCCGGTCGCTTCAATCGATTCGATGGTGGTGTTGTCATCTTTATTTTTATACTTCAACAAACCGGACAAGAAATGAGCTCATACCTACATCTAAAGGGTGGGAGCGGGACCCGCAGGTGTGGCAGGCCTTTATCGACTATACATTACCTCGCGCTACTGGCCGTGTTATTAAAAGCGCAGGCTTTGGCTTCTGTGGGGGGAGTACCGGTAACACCGCAAGCGACTCGGCATCTGACAACTACTTACACTTTAGCGCAGGCCCCAGAGCAGCTAACAAAGGAACGTCCCTTCCTGCGGGATATAACGGTCGGCAGAATCGATTCTTATAAGATCGACCTACCTTCGGGCAGTTTTCTCTCCGTTGTCATAGCCGCGAACAACATCGAACTCGCAATCTCCGTCTCCGGCCCGCGGCACCGGAAGGTCCGGGAATCGAGGGCCCGCCGGGCGGGCCCTACGCCGCTGTCGTTGATCTCAAGCGCGCCGGGGGCTTACACGATAGAAGTGCGAGCGGTCGGAGGGCCCGAAAAAGGCGGGTCCTACGAACTTCGTGTCGATCAACTGCGCACGACCACCGCGCGAGATGCCGGCTACCTGCTTGCAGAAAAAGCAATCGCGGAAGCAGACACCTTGCGGGAGGCATGGAGGTCCGAATCCCTGTTGCAATCGATTAAGAGGTATGAAGAGGCCCACAGGACACTGAAGAGGATCGGCCGCGAGGGCGACGGAGCTTACGCGCTTAAGAGCATCGGCGACGTTTACACGACCCTGGGCCAGAACCCCAAAGCGGTTAATTACTATACCGAGGCGCTCCGACTGAGCAGGGCGGCGGGGAACTCGCAGCTGGAGATCGAAACCCTCAACGACATCGGGGAGCTCAACATCGACTCGGGCAACAAGGAGGCCATATCGGCTTGCAGCGATCAGGCACGAGCGCTCAGCAAGCGGATCGGCTATGTGCGAGGGGAAGCCCGAGCTTTAAGTAACATGGGAGGGCTCTTCTCGTTCGTCCTGGGTGATAAGCAGAAGGGGCTCGATTTCTTCAACCAGTCGCTCAGCCTGTGGCAAAGCATCGGTGACCTTCCGGGGCAGGCTGAATTGCTCACTAACCTGGGGTACACGCACACGGACCTGGGCAATCTGAAACAGGCGCTTAATTATTTCAGCCAAGCTTTGTCATTTTGGCAGGCGGCCAAACACCGCAGAGGGGAAGCACGTACGCTGACCGCGATCGGAGTCGTCCACTGCTCTCTGGGCGACATGCAGAAGGCCATCGATAATCATACCCGAGCGGTCAACATCTTCCACACTATAGGAGACATCCTGGGCGAAGCCGTAACCCTCAATGGCATAGCCTACGTTTACAACAGCACCGGCGAGCCGGTCAAAGCGCTGGAGCTCTACAAGAAGGCATTACAACTATATAAGGATGCAAACAGGCGCTCGGGCGAGGCCGTCACCATCGGGCAAATAGGAAGGATTTACGAGGCCCTGGGAGAGAAAAGTAAGGCGCTCGAATATCATAACCGCAGGCTCGGGATCAGCCGGTCCCTGAGTAACCCCCGTGCCGAGGCCCACACCCTTAGAGATATAGGAGTGGTTTTCGATTCTCTGGGGGAGACGGAGAAGGCCCTGGGTTACTACGATCAGGCGCTCTCAATAAGCCGGACGCAGGGCGACCGCCGGAGTGAAGGGTATACGCTCAACTGCATAGGCTATGTTTATGATAGGAAGGGCGAGAAGGAAAGGGCCCTGGGAATGTACAGGCAAGCTCTTGAGTTGCTGCACGCGGTAGAGGATCGCACGGGAGAGACGTTGACTCTACATAACATCGCCCGCGTGACGCGCGACCTGGGCGACCTCACAGAGGCTCAAGCCCAGGCCAAGGCGCTGTTGGGCATCGTCGAGAGCCTTCGCACCAAGGTGATAAATCAGGAACTCCGCACCTCTTATTTCGCGTCGGCGCACCAGCATTATGAGCTGTACATCGACATACTGATGCGCCTGCACAGGGATAGTCCGGCGGGGGGGTATGATGTCGCCGCGCTGGAGATCAGCGAGAAGGCTCGCGGGCGTAGCTTACTTGACCTGCTGAACGAAGCTGGCGCGGACGTGCGTCAGGGTGTGGATCAGGCCCTGTTGCAGCAAGAGCGCCATCTTCAACAGCTATTAAATTCGAGGGCTGAAACCCAGGTTCGCTTGGCGAGAGGCCGCCCCGCCGAAGGGCAGATGGCGGCAATCAAAAACGAGATAGCGGACCTTACGAGTCAGTACGAAGCGGTGCTGGCGAGGATAAGATCGACCAGCCCCCGGTACGCGGCGCTGGCGCACCCGCGCATATTGAAGCTGCCAGAAATTCAAGAACTGCTCGGCGAAGATACGATGCTGCTGGAGTACTTTCTCGGAAGCGAGAAAAGTTACCTCTGGGCAGTGACTTCGGGTTCGGTTGCCACCTTCGAATTGCCCGGTCGCTCCGCACTGGAGAATGAGGCGAGGCGGCTCTATGGGTTGCTGGCATCCTTCAGTGAAACGCCGGAAGATTTACCGCTCCAGCAGAGGCGCCTTTACCAAGACCGCATCCAGAAAAACTACTCGGAGACTGCGGCTCGGTTAAGCGAGATGCTGCTCGCGCCGGTCGCCGACCGGTTGGCAGCAAAGCGGTTGATAATAGTCGCCGATGGGGCGCTGCTGTATGTGCCTTTCGCGGCGCTCCCGATCCCCCCTGGCCCGCGGAAGACGGCTGACATGCAGTCGCCGCTTATCGTCCGCCATGAAATTGTAAACCTGCCATCCATATCTGTGATCGCGGCGATAAGGAAAGAAGCCTCCGGGTGTTGTTCGCCATCAAAAACGCTTGCGGTACTGGCCGACCCGGTATTTGAGAGGGACGACCCGCGGGTTGACCCGGGCGGACCTCGCACCAGAGGCAGACCGGCCGCCGGGCGTGCTCAGTTACAGCCCGACCAGAAGCTACCCGTATCACGGGGAGCGGGAGCTACGGATGAAAAGCTGAAGTTCCAGCGCCTGCCGGAAGCATGGGCAGAGGCGATGGCGATCTCTAAACTAGTGCCCCAGGCAGATCGCATGCTGGCTCTGGGCTTTGACGCCAATATCTCGACAGCGACCGGCGCCGAATTGCGCCATTATAGGATCATCCATTTTGCCACCCACGCGTTAATTTATGGTGTACATCCCCAGCTGTATGGCATAGTGCTCTCTCTGGTCGATAAAAATGGTAACCCACAAGACGGTTTTCTGCGGCTAAACGAGATATACAACCTTAAACTGGAAACAGACCTGGTGGTGTTGAGCGCGTGTCAGACCGCCATAGGCAAAGAGATTCAGGGTGAAGGGCTCGTCGGCCTTACGCGCGGATTTATATACGCGGGCGCGCCGCGAGTCGTAGCCAGTCTGTGGAAGGTCAATGACAAGGCGTCTGCCGAACTGATGAAGAATTTTTACGAGGCCATGCTCAGCCGGGAGCGGCTCCGGCCCGCCGCCGCGTTGCGAGCCGCGCAGATAAAGATGTGGAAGCAATCGCGCTGGAATTTTCCTTATTACTGGGCCGCATTCTTATTACAGGGTGAGTGGCAGTAAGCAGCAAATAGCACGACTCTTAAAGCATTCAGCGCTCGGTTCCGCTTCTTCCTCTGAGAGCGGCCGCCGCCGCAAAGAGCATGAGTCGTTTGTCATTAACAGAGACAATTCGCCTCCCCGTTAATCTTTAGGACAAATGAAAAAGCTTCCCGTTCAAAATATCGTCCGGCTGACACCTACATTAGAATGGATATAAAAAACCACATTTTTGACAGTTTCCTATTAAGCCTCGAACCTGGCCTCCCTGATTCCGCATCCAGGTATAAACTCTTTCGCTCAAAGATGGTGAAGTTCTTCGAGTGGAGACAATGTGAAGATGCCGCGGGGCTGGCCGATGAGACGATTGCAAGATCGTTCAAACAGATCTCCGCGGGCACGCAGATATTGGCGGAAGACCCCTACCCATATGTCTACGGGATAGCTAAGAACCTGTACAAGGAGTACGTAAGAAGGCAGGTGCGCGACGAGAAATTAGCGAAGAAGATTGAAGAGCGGCCGGCCCCCGCGGAAGAGTCACATGACTGTCGAGCCCAGTGCCTGCGGCAAGTCCCGGAAGGCAAGTTGAAGCTGCTTCAGCGGTATTACCTGCACCCGGAGGAGAGAGAGACCCTGGCGCTAGAACATAACATGACTATGAACGCCCTGAGGCTACAGGTGCACCGGTTGAAGAAGGAGTTGAAGGAATGCCAGGAAGATTGTATGAGAAAGTTATTGCGCAGTTAGAAATTTTTATTTGTTTATTTTCACTTATAGGTAAAGGTTTATATACTGTTGCTGGTGCTCGGGCTTTTTGTGCGTAGGTATACTGATGATGGACTGAAGATCCTGTCTCAGCAAGAATCCTTGTTCGGATTCAGATGAGGGCTGACCAGAAGGATTGAATGAGTGAAGCAAAAAACTGAACAAGAAGACCTGATAGTCCAGTATTTTTTCGGCGGGCTGCCGGAGGAAGAGAAGAGTCGAGTCGAAGAGCGATTCTTAACTGATAATGAATTCTTCCAGCAAATGCTCTCCGTTGAGGACGCTCTAATCGACGCTTACGTGCAGGAGGAATTATCCCCCGAGGACCGCGAGAAGGTTGAGAAGTTCCTGTTGCCGGCTCATCGCCGGACTCGGGAGGTGAATTTCGTTAAGGACCTGATCAGCGACTTGGGCAAAGCAGGGTTCGGGGGTGACGCGACCCCCTCAGTGGTAGAGGGCCCTTCCAGGTGGAACTCATTGCTCATGTCCCTGGGCTTTCGACGTTCAAGGAAGCAATTCTCTTTTGCCTTAATCTTGTTCGCCGTTCTCGGCTTGGCTCTGACGGGCTGGAATATTGTTCTGCAAAACAGGATAGCGCGACTTCAGTCGAAGCAGGTAGAACTAGAGATCGAAGATCGAAGATTGCAACAGGAGCTGGAAAAGGAGGCGGAAAAGAATCAAAGGCTGAGTCAGGATGTTGAGAACGAGCGCATCAGGCGCGAGCGAATCGAGCAAGAACTGGCACTCCAGCAAAGGCCGGATACCGCGGCCCAACCGAGTAATATCGCCACCCTATTTCTCCCGGCCAACTCGTTCCTCAGGAGTGGCGGGGAATTAAAACTTATGCGTTTAAAACCAGGAACGACTCAATTAAATATTAGGATCGAGGTTAATAAAGAGGATAATTTCAAATCCTATAGTGCCGTTCTTAAAACCTTCGAAGGCCGCCAGGTTTGGAGCAGGGATAATATAGGGCCAGGTCGGACTAACCCCGGCTTTATCTCCCTGATTTTACCGGCCGAAATTCTTACCAACCAAGACTACACTCTAACTTTAAGGGGCCATGAGGACGGCGAAGCATCTACTGATATAGGCGATTATTCCTTTCGCATTAAGAAATGAGAGTGGCCGGCGATTTCCCTATAGCATCTTGCAATTGGGTAAAGCCAGAGTTGAATGTGTCCTCAGACAACTAGAGCCACCTCGAAGGCGGCTCTAGTTGTCTGAGGGCTCCATACACCTATCCTTATTATGAAGTAACGTTTTCTTTGAGCAACGGAAGAGTAAGACGCTGCCGGATTATTAATACATAATCGAGCTTACTCAAACGCCTGAACCTGCCGTGCCCGTTGCGTACGTCTCGATCAGTGATGCGGTTCGTACTTGCTGATTAATAAGTCTAGCGCCTCCTGCACCAAAGCTGACTTGTCGGGGCGTATACCGGTACGCTTTCGCTCCTGGAGCTGAATAGTCTCAATACCTATGATCTGGTCAGGCCGCACGTACAAAGTGACCTTCACTGATTGTTTATCAAGGGAAGCTTCCGTCACACTCTCCTTGGAGGTTGCCGGGGAGCCTTTTTTCTTGTGAGATTTAGCCTGTCTCGTACTGTTACGCTTAAGCATTCGCCACCTCTATTGAGCCAAAATCTATCATACGTAGTAGAACGATTACATCGCAGAGTCTTACACATAAGGCTTGAACAATTCTTGAATAGAACTTGAAGGCTCCGGCAGCCGAAGCAGTTGCGGGTAAAATGTTCTACTGTATTTACTGTAGTACTTCAAACCGCCCTGTATTATTCCGTGGTAGGTTTTACGTTCACTCTGCCGGGCTCTCCGAACGAGAGCATGACTCCGGCGTGGCGTATATTACCGCTATTGTTTCCCACTCGATTCGGATCGGGGCGCTACGGGGGAGTTAATAAAAGGAACACCAATTGCACCACTGTGATCGCCCACGCTTTGAAACCTCACGGCTCTTTTCATCCTCTGGCGGCGTGTGCTCGCCAGTCATACATTATTGAATTTCAAGAAGTGGAGGGGAGTAGTAATGAAGTTTAAACAATCTCTGTTCGCAGTGGTTTTGTGTCTATCTCTGTTAACCCCGATGGCTGCCGCCGTGACAGCAGCGCCGCCTGTTCAACGGGGCTCAGGCATAAGTATTCCCGTAGTCGGGACAGTTGTGGGGGGGAACCATTGATGCCGTTTTCAACCTCAGCCGCTTCGCCGTTCAGAACGGGCAACTGGTCGCGGTTGGCACGCTGGTGGGTACCATAACGAATACTGCAACCGGAGTGGTGAGGACTTTCGCCAGGAATATCGCACTCCCGGTCACCGCTACCGCAACTTGCGAGATTCTACATTTAGAGCTCGGACCTCTTGATCTGAACCTGCTCGGTCTGGTGGTTCACCTGGACAGGATCGTGCTCGACATAGATGCACAGTCAGGCCCCGGCAATCTCCTGGGGAACCTGCTCTGCGCGGTGGCGAACCTGCTCAACAATGGCGGCCCTCTGGAGGGTATAGCCAGGCTGCTTAATCAGATACTCGGACAGTTGTGACCGAGGGAGCCATCCCAAGCTGATAGAGGAAGGGACCTCACCGCCCTTCCTCATCAGGGGATTTAAGCCCCAATAACCATCGGCAACCTTCATGCGGGCGGTGAGATGAAAAGATCAGATGACCACAGCACGGCGGCACTCGTAGGATCAGAGAAGACAATTTGTAGGGAAGAGTTCGAACAGATATGCCGCGAGGCGGCAAGGCGTAGTACTAGCGCCGCCTCTTACATCAGTGACGTGCTCGCAAGGACCCGGATTTTCACAGGCAGTTCCGAAAAAGCGGCATCCCTGCCGCCCGACATTGATGTAGCAAACGTGCAGGCGGCGGTCGTAACCCTCTATTTACTCCTCGAAGAAAAGTGCGAAGACAATTTTGACGTGGCGGAGGTGCTCAACTCACATGAGCCAGGCCCGGTAGGGGAGTGATGCTTCGCCAGGGTTTACGATCAAAGATTTGTCCGCGTGCGCGGCGGGTCAAACATGAGCCGTCGATGGCTGCCCCGAATAGGGAATAGACGGAGAGTGGAAGGGATACTAAAATAAAGTCCCCTTTCCTTGGCTGTCGAGGACACCAGCTACTCCTTACGGATACCGGCAACATCCTCCGCAGCCAATCGGATGACTTTGAGAGTAGCCTTAACTAAACTCTCATACTGTTAGTGCCCCCTAAGGATCTCTCACCCGTTTTGCTTTCACTGCGGTGAGGTAAGGCAATGACTACTCGGCCCCCCGGCCAGTCAGCGAGCAAGAAGATCCTCTTAGTCGATGATGATGAAGACTCTTGCGAGGCGCTGGCTTATCTACTGGGGCTGCCGGGGCACCGGGTCGTTACTGCTTATACCGTAGCCGAGGGGTTGCGCATGGCTCAGGCCCGCGGCTTCGATCTCATTATCTTAGACAACTGGTTTAAAGTGGGCGGGGGGATCGAACTCTGCCGGCGGATAAGGGAGTTTGATGCCGATACGCCGATCCTTTTCTACTCGGCAGCGGCTTATGAGATGGATATTCGGGAGGGGCTAGGCGCGGGGGCTGACGCGTATATAGTCAAGCCAGACTTCGGAGAACTTCAGCGGGCCGTGAATAGAATGCTGAGCGCCGGGCGACAGTGATGAGCTATGTAACCGGGTCATCGAGTTCGAACAGCAAACCCACATCTGTCCTCTCCCATTCACTCATCAGGACCAGTCTCCGAGCCTACAGGCCGGAATCGGCAAAGAGATTCAGTATCAGGACGATTAGGCCCGGGAAGAGAGTAAGGGAATTAGCAGCGACCTGTCAGCCTTACCTTTACTGGCATCAGGTATTTTCTTAGTCAGAGCTCTCGCTTATAAATGCGCGGTGCAGATCCAAATCCTCTTGGGGGCTCGGACATCCAGAGATGAGGGGATTTTGTAATTCACACCCCCTTCACGGTCTTGGAATAGATGAGGCCGAGATAAAGCTACCGTCACCGTCTGGGCTTTGACAGCTTCGTACTTGCGGAGCAACGTAGTCGATGTAGTATTACAATAGCCCCGCAATACCATGGAGTTTCCTAATAGAGGGATTGCCATCACTCCATAAGGGCCGCTGCCTTAGCTCGCCACACCGGCTGACTCAACGGGTACTTTAAGCAGTTAAAGGAAGGATTCTAAATGAGAAAGATTATGATGTATCTGCTCACAATCACGATGTTTTTACTATGCTCAGCGCACGATAAATTCGCTAAAACTAGGGACTGCGAAACACAGCACTCCGAGGGAAGTTTCTTTGTGCCCATTTTTAGACCTTGTACCGGCGATCCGGAGATATTCCTTACGATCAACTTCAAGATGACTGTAAAGCAGTGTACAGCGGAAGATGGCAGGGTGACTTCCAAGGTCCATGTTCGGTATCACGGAACAGGTATCGGCACTACGACCGGGAATGAGTACGTGCTAAACGCGCAGGAGAAAGACTTGACTGTCGTAACCGAGGGCTGTGAGTTTAGTATGACCCAAACATTTCGCCAGGAACTAATCAGCAAGGGACCACTGCCTAACGTAAGGCTGCTAAACACGTCTACTTTTACAGTTGATAGTAACTGTGAGTCAAATTTTACTCAAAGTTCTGAGGTGATTTGTCAGGACTGAGCCACGCCCCGGCATGGCGGGACTACACGGCACTCGGATAACCGCCCCTTAGTGGACTTCTTTTGTCCGAGATTGCTGCTTATAATCGCCTCCTTTGCCACTCTCGCGGGCTCCGAGTTCATTAACGCGCGACCGCGCGGGCCGCAGGGGGCATCCCCTGAAGGGTTGCTGTCAAAAGCAAAACGGCCACCTTACTGGTGGCCGTAAATGTTTGTAAAATCTGGCTCCTGAGGTAGGACTCGAACCTACAACCCTCCGGTTAACAGTCTAGTGCAAGGGTTTACGGCAGAGTTCGTTGGGGCTGCAACTAGCTGAAACTGCTACGACATAAAGCCACTGACCAATGAAGGGATTACTGCTGATTTAGGCCAATGCCTGATGATTTCGGTCAAAAGATGGTCAAAAATATTGAAAAATTTTACGTGACACTTTGAGCACTGGGGCCAGGTAGGCGGCCAGATCAGCGCCATAACCCGGCAGTGGGCGTTCAATCTCAAGAACGTCAGAGACAACCCGGCCTTTGAGATGGATCGCCAGTTCTATCTGCTGTATTACGCGAAAGCCTGATTCCACTGGATCACTACTCGTTACTAACCTACCAAGACATTCCAGAAGGAAAGCTCCCTTACCGGGCTAATCAGATTAAGAGCCCCTCTACAAACCCGATTTCATAAACCATAAAGAGGCCGATGCCTATGCTGAAGATTCCTGCCAGCAGACGCATGGTCAGATTCGCACGCCCGAATCGACCGGCGGTATAGCGTAAAGGGAGACTCAGGAGCCCGCTCATTATTATCATGCCCCCAATAGAGCCGATTCCAAAGAGGGCTATGTAGCCCAGTCCGACAGCCGCTGAGCTGATCGATGAAAGTATCAAGAGCATCAAAGCCGCGCTGCCCGCCAGCCCATGCACCATTCCTACGAGCACCGGGCGCACATTCAACCTCAACCCGTGGTGCGTATCGCTTGAAGGCTCAGGCGAGCCGTCGTGAAGATGGAGGTGTGCATGCGAGCGGAGCCCGTGATTATGCTCGTGTAGGTGGACTGCCCTGCTTCTCGCGAGCTTCCTGATCGCGTTCGCCCCGAGAGCAATAAGCATGAGAGCAACACCGAGCTCCAGCGCAAGCGCCGTCCTGTCGCTGATCTTGATGTGCAGTAAGAGCACGGCGACGCCTGCGATTAATAGTGAAGCAGTGTGCCCAATTCCCCAGAGGCCTCCGACTATGGATGAGCTTATAAAGCCCTTCTTCTCGCTCACTATAGTAGAGACCGCCGCAACGTGATCGGCTTCGACCGCGTGCTTGAGGCCGAGTAAGAGCCCGAGAGCGAGAACGGAATAGCTTGACAGAGCGCTTCCAGGCCCCTCGGTTATGTCACTCGCCCCGATCAAGTATGATGACATCGCCCTGAAGTCTGCCCCCATGTTCGCTACAGCCTCATAACAGATTACCGCCCCGGCGCAGGTGATGACGAAGGCGCTCACAACCGGCAGTAGTTGCACCAGCCGACCGCTGCCCGCTTTATCTTTCAAGAAGCTTCCGAGGTAAACAAACGCTAGTCCGACGGCGGTGAGGCTTGCCGCGAGGCCCAGGCTGAATGCGATAACCAGGAGCAGCCCATAGCCGACCCGATGAAGTGAGATGGCCGAGAGCAATACCACGAGCGCAGAGGGGCAGGGGAGAAGACCGCCTGATATGCCGAGCCCGAGAAGACTGCGCCACGTAACAGGTGAGCCGTCCGCCCCCGGAGGCAGATGCGAGTGCGTGCTCCCGCCGTGCGAATGGACCAGCCCCTCGTGGCTGTGGCCCGCGTCCTCTTTATTATGAGAGTGCGTGTGTGAGTGGTCTCCATGGGCATGTGAATGATCGTGTTCGTGCGAGTGCTCCCCGTGCCCGTGAGAGTGAACCTGATCCCCGTGCGCGTGGCCGGGCATCTCTTTGCTCGCCTTCTTCATTTTCAAAACGCGCAAACGTTTCAGGAAAATGCTCAAGCCGATGGCGACTACAATCGCCCCCGAGACCAGGCTCAGGTAAGGAAATATTCGCTCGGGGAGAACGTACTGAGATGCGAAGAGCGTGACAAGGCCGAGCGCAAAGACTCCGAGCGTGTGAGTGATCGTAACCGTCAGGCCGAGAAACGCGGCGTGTCTCGCGGTCCCGCGAGAACCGACGAGATAAGCCCCCACGACGGTCTTCCCATGTCCCGGCGAAAGGGCGTGCAACCCTCCAAGCACAGACGCCAATAACAGCCCGAGCAGGGCAACCGCAGGAGTCAACTCGGGCACGGAGATCAGCTCGGTAAGCCTGTCTCTGGAAGGAGCGATTTCGGCTCCATCGCGCGACATCAAGAAAGTGGCTCCCTGTGGAACCGCACCTCTGGAGAAAGAGAGTTCAGCCTTCTTTTCGTCGAGCGGAGCGGAAAGCATGTCCTCCGGATAACCTTTTAACTCATCCGTGACGCCGTTGCCGTATGCCGAGCTGTTAAATATAACGGTTCCCGGTTCAGAGGCTACGACTATCTCGCGCCATCCGATTCGCTCTGCGTAGTTGGCATTCTCAAATCTCAATCTCCTCAATCCGCCCAGCCCACTATCTGGGAGCGCTCCCACGAACTCGCTTTCTATTCGCAGGGTCGGGAGACCTCCGTTGCCCGCAGGCGTGCTAGTTTTCGTTGAGGTGTGGCGAAGCATCACTCGCGAGCCGTCAATCAGGAGCACAAGGCCATCGAGGTACGAGAGCGCCATGCGCTCTCCGTAAGCATTCAATTCTTCGTCACCCGACGTTCCTATCTTCTGCAACTCCTGAAAAGCAGGAATCTCGGCCATGTCGATGACGTATCTGATAGTCACGCGCTCGGTCCCGACTTGTATTTTCGCGTAGTGATTAATTGTGAAATTTCCGAGCGGATGCGCTAGACCCGTGCCGGTGATTGCGAATAACAAAAGGAAACAAAATACAAGGCCCGCGACAACACGGCTTCTTTTATTGGATTCACCGAACATATTGGCTTTCCCCACTTTCAATAGCGACCGGAATCAAGGCCCGCACTATCATCGAGCGGCCTGCGATATTTGAAGGCGTTCTAGGGCCTGGCTTGCGATGCCTGCTTGCAAAAGATCGAAATGCGGGTTTATTTGAAGCGCGAGCTTCAGGAACTTCATCGATTTCCCGCGATCTCCTAGAGCGTCATAGATCATTCCGGCATGGTAGAAAATCTGCGCATCTCGCGTGCCCAGGCGCATGGCTTCTTCTATGTGCTTTCTAGCTTCGATTGATCGGCCCTTCTTGTGAAGGCACCAGGCGAGAACGTCGCTGGTATAAATATCAGCGCGGCTGTGCCGTTCACGTTCGGCGATGGCGAGCGCCTCGTCCAGATTCCTGCCCTGATTAGCCCAGAAGAGGGCAAGCTGACGCGAGTACGTACTCGCCCCCTTGTCGCCGCTTTGCTCTATAAAATCAACCAGCTTGTATTCATTTCGGGCCTCATCCTCGCGACCGAGCTTCACATAAAGATTTCCGAGGGCGATGGCTGTATCCGGCTGCGGCACTCGTTCCTGAGCTTTCTTATAAAACTCGACCGCGCCCTCCGGGTCGCCCGCCGCGATTCTAGCGCGCGCCTTCGCGGCGAGTGCCAGGTGGTAATCAGGAAACGCTCTGAGAGCCAGATCGTACTCGCGCTCGGCTTCAGAGAGCTTGCCCACGTTCATTAATTCGTCTCCGAGATGGACCCGACACCAACTCAGGCTTTCAGGGTCTTGCATGCTAGCCGCGTTTACGGCCCTGCGCATCGAATCGATGGCGGCCTCGGAATCGCCGTGAAGCGAAGCGACGTATGAGAAGCGTGAATAGGAAGTCGTATCGGGTCGCATTAAGACCATCTTTTCCGCGGCGGCGTATGCTTCATCGTACTGCCCGAGTTCAACCAGGGCGTCCGTCATCATTCCGTAAATGGTGTGGTCTCTCGGTCGGATTTGTTGGACCTTGCGCGCGACGGTCAGGGCTTCATCAAACTTGTGGTAGGTTAGCAGGAGCCCCGCCTGCAACTTCATCGCTTCGGAATTGTCGGCCTCTATCTCGAACGAGCGCTTGAGAGCCGATTCTGCTCGCGAGTTATAACTGAAATCGCCAGTTTCGCGAGCCTTCTGCATGAAAGCCATGCAAAGAGCGTTGTACCCATCTGACTTTTCCGGCGCACGGGTTATCGCCAGTTGCGCTTTCCGCACCAGCCTGTCGCCCAGAGTCGGGGTTGATTCGGCAAGCAATACTTCTTTAGTTGCATGCGCGGTTTGAGCCGAACGATCCGCCGCGCCTCGGACTCCAAGGACGATGACCGCCAGCAACACGATTCCTGCGATCAAAGCGACTCCAACCTTGCTCACTGTGCCCATTATATTTGCTCCACGTGATTTGGTATCGGGAGATGAACGAAGCCTTCGCTCACCTCCCGACACATCTTCCTTCATTAATTCTGCACGTGATGCTCGTGCGGGTCAGTCGGATTTCCGAGCCCGCCCCTGTTGCCGGGATGCGGAGTCCCGAGATACGGGAAGCGAGTAAGGTAAGGAACGTCGTTGCGGTTCACACCGTCCCCGAACGTGTTGTTCGGTGCGACGTTGAACGGGTTTGCTACGCCGGGCGCAGGATTGTTTGGATTGAATGGAGTACCGCCCAGAACAGCCCTGAGTTCGATGTCTACCACATCATCTCCCACGCGACGCCCGTTAGGGTACCCTGCCGGGTCGCCGCCGAGCAGGCCGAGCCGGTTCGGGCTCGCGCTCGGAGGGATCGCGACGTTCAACCTCTGGTATTCATGCGGCACCCCGTTCGAAAGAAAATTCTGGAATCCGGGCACGAGACCCGGCGGGATGCCTGTGGCGAAGATTGCGACGAGGTCATTGCGCGGAGCCGAGGGGATGTTGATGCTGATGCCCCCCGCCGCGAGGACAGCCTGTATCAGCTTGGGAAGCTGCGGATCGAGCACGGCGGGCGCGAGCGCGGCATCTCCCACAGGTGAAGAAGTGTTGAAGAAATCCTTGAGCCCCAGCGGCACGACCACCTCGTTTACGAGCGGATGCCCGAGGCGCGAAACCTGAATCGCTCGTGCGCGCCTGCCCGCCCCGGTCGGGGCCAGACGCCTAACCGTTGACCAGACTCCGATGACTGCGTTTGGATCGAGAGGATTGGTCGGCACGGAGAAATTCCGTGTGAGAATCTCTATCGGCACCTCAAGCGCGATGGAGTGGACATTGAACCCGGCGGTCGTGTCAATTCCACCGGTCTCTCCGATGGAGTGCAGGTTCAAAGTATCGAAGATGGACTCAACGTCGATGTAGAAGCCCTCGTCGCGCTGACCTGCGAAGACGCGCCCTTGAGGAAAGTTCGGGCCGAAGCTGAGCGGAAAGACCGCAGGCTGCGCCAGCGCTGCTTCGTAGTTCGGAGTGGTGCGAACTCCAATGTTGTCGGGCGGCACGATGAATGGGTCCGATCCGACCGGCCCGGTGCGGGCGCTTATGTTTCCGACGAGTCGGACGGAGTACGTTTGAGGCTCGTTGTAATCGGGATCGGTCAGCGAAGTGATCAGCGGATCTATGCCGCCCGTTCCCGCGAGAGCCTGATTCGGCGCGGCCTGGCCCAGCACCGTGTCGGGGTTCACAAACCTGGTTCTGAAGGTGAACTCAAACGTCATGTCTTGAATACCGTCACCGGTGTTGTCGATGTGAATATTGTAAATGGCGTCAGGGTCGAACCTGTAAAAATGCGGCCCTCCCGCAGGCTCCTGGAAGGGGATGAAGTTGGCGATGAGAGTGACAAATCCCTCGCGACCGGCTTCCGTGCTTCGGAAGACATATACATCCGTGTTGTCTCCCGCCGGATCATAAATTATTGATGGGGCTTCTCGGTGACTCGATGCCTGGACTGGGGTGTCGGCTGGCAAATTGATTAGCATCGATGCGACCAACAACACAACCATCCCCAGAAATAAGAATTTCTTTGAGGCTGTTTTACCCATTACTCGCTCCTTTGTCTTTGGTGAATGAAGTACTCTTCGTGCATTCAAATAATGAAGCTCTGGCTCTAGCCTTTTCGGTCAATGATTGATCTTCCAATCAATCTCCAAAGGAAGCGAGTTCTCCAATGGAATGCAGATAAGAAACTTTTCACTTCGCGATTAGTGATAAAGGTAGGTAGAGTGATACCCACTAATGACACTGCATTGAAATCCCGCGCCCACAATTCGCCCGTACTCGTTTAGATCTACGGACCTGTTTATTGTTTTGGATTCAATCAAGATTGCTCGCAATTCAAGCGCAAAGCATTCAGCAAATAAAGGTCCATAAAAGAAGACAAGAGGAGAGATCTTTCAGTACCTCAACGCAGGCATCGATGCAGATTCAAGAGCCGATTCACTCGGACGATTTGATCGGATGATCAAAAGTCTGTCCAGGACATCATCATTACAATAGATAGGGACAAGATGTTAGGGGATTATTATATCTCTTAAAAGAGAAGGCCCGTCTGATGCATGTAATCGACGGACGCCGGGAGCTTTTAAAATCCACAATGGGAGTCTGCTTCGTAGCAATCATTGTAGGTTTTATAAATTCTTGTCGATAACAACATGAGCAAGGTATGACGATGATGCGAATGAAGGCCGTATATGTATTCCTCCTGATAACATTTCTGGTACAGGGGTGTGACAGGTTTGATAGAAGCAGAACGAAGGCTGATACTAAAAAGAGCGAATTGACAGGCTCAATCAAAGCCGTGCGATCCGAGACCGTGACACTGGTTGATGGAATGGGCAAGCCTTCTCCCGAACAGAGGGGTATTACGGAAGAATCAAGTTATGATCTTGATGGCTTCGAGACTGAACAGCTTTTCTACAATCCCGATAAGTCTCTGTTGTCCAGGACGACCTATGTGCGCAATGCGCGAGGCGTCAAGAGTGAAGCTGTCCTGTACGACCCCAAAGGGACGATGAGAGAGAAGCGGATATTCAAGGCCGATGAGAGAGGCAACATAATCGAGTGGCAGAACACGAGGCCCGACGGCTCAGTCCACAGCAAGAGTTCCTACTCGTACGACCAGCGAGGAAACAATACAGAGTGGATCATTCAAAATTCCCGGGGCGCTGTTACCGATAGATGGGTGTACGGCTACGACGACCGGGGAAGAGTAGTTGAAGAGTCACGTTACTATGCGGATGGGACGCTTGAAGTGAAGCATGTGCATACGTTCGATGATCAGGGTCTGCGAAAAGAATCGGCAACTTACAAAGCCGATGGGACTCTAGTAGAGACTCAGAGATATGATTATGAGTTCGATTCCACCGGCAACTGGATAAAGAAGACCACATCCAAGCTGTCCGCAGGATCGAGCGAAGGAGCGTTCGTTCCGGTATCGATCACTTTCCGAATCATATCTTATTATTAGAAGTGCAACGAATTTGATTATATTGGTTTTCTGATTGCTACCCCGAAAGTTTATAGCTGTACAGAAGCAGCCAGGGTGCCGATGGCGACCGCTACCTACCTTGTGACTATGGTTTTTATAACAAGCCTACATTCGGATAGTGTGCAGCCTGTTATGTCCGTTATCCGATAAATCCACCAGCCTAACTCCTTACGTAGATATATTTTAACGAACAATAGGGATGGGTAATCTGTAGTGTCTGAAGAAATATCTCGCCTTCACGCATTAATAGACACGAAATCGCAGGAACTGGAGTGTATTCTTAAAGAGGTGCAGCAGCAGCCGGAGGATATAAGAGCAGAACTCTTCTTTAGCCAGTTACTGAAATACCGTAAGGATATAGAAGTTCTTCATCAAAGGATTGCTAAACTCAGCCAAGGTTCGTGAGATCGGAGATATTATGTAACTTTCCCTTGAATGCGAATTACTCAAGATGTGCCGGGGCAGGGGAGAATTAACAATTTATCAATTTTAACCCAGATTGACTCTGATGTTTGAATTTGCTCTCTGTTCACGAACGCGGGTTTCCTTTAAACCGATCAGCCGCTTTACCGTCTCTATGATCACATTAAATTCGGTCGGCTTGACCAGATAGCCTTGTGCGCCAGCTCTCATCGCTTCTTCAATGTCTGCTTCGTAGCCTGCCCCAGAATAGAAAAGTATCGGAGTGTGCGGGTCAAAGGCGCGGATCTGCCGGCAGAGTTCTAATCCGCTTCCGCGCACAAACCAGTTGTCTAAGATGTAAAGCACAAAGCCGCCACCCTCAGCTACCATTAGCGCCTCTGCCGCAGAATTAGCGCTTACGACCTCATAGCCTTCCGACCCTAGAAAGAGGCTCATCAGCTCGCGAGAGTCTTCATCATCTTCGACGCAGAGAATGCGCTTACCTGTTTGCTTCATGACTTTTCCTGCAACCCGAGCCATAAGTAGACTGTTATCAATTAGAATTAAGAGGTGGTAAGTATATCAAGCGGAATAGTATCTGTATGTGCGGTGCCACACATAGCTGGAGCTTGTGAGTGTAGACAAGAGGGCACTATAGACCCAGATACTGGTCATACTCTTTTTTAACGATCCCGTAACACTTGCAAGCCGCGACTTCCAGCTCGGTTCGATCAAGAATTGTGATCTTTTCCCGGCTGTAGCTGATCAGTTTCTTCTTCTGCATATCGCTCAAAGCGCGAGTAATGGCTTCGCGACGCACTCCCAGCAGGCTGGAGATAAACTCGTGTTTGATCCGAATCTCGTCTGACAGCATGCGGTCATGCGTCATCAGCAGCCAACAAAGCAGGCGTTCTTCTATCAAGTGGAAGCGGGTACAGGCAACCGTCTGAGATATTTGCGTCAGCAAGGCGTGTGTGTAGCGTTGCAGCGCGTGTTGCAGCGGGCCGCCGTGGTTGAAATGCCTTTGAAGTGCTGAAGCTTTCATCCTGATGGCAGTGCCTTCGCCTTGCACGATCACCCGGTTGAGGGAGGTCTTCACTCCCAGGAATACCGAGAGGCCGACCATGCCTTCATTGCCTACGACACTCACCCCGAGGTCCGCGCTGCCTTCTACCGGGGTTGAAAGTAAAGAGACTATGGCAGTGTTGGGAAAATAGACGTGCCGGAAGCTATCACCGGGTTTATATAGCACTTCCGCCAAAGACAGTGTTACCTGTTCGAGGTCAGGCGCGAGTTGCTTATACTCTTTTTTAGGTATTTTAGCGAGCAGGCGGTTTTCAATCATAGCTTCAGGTTCTTTAAATATAGCCATCGTAAGCCTCCTTGGGGTCTGTCGCGTTTAGCAAACAAGCGACGGCACAAGGAGGAAGCTTGGCGATCAGGCTCAGTCCAGATGTCGAAAGATCACTTATCTAAAGAACAAACAGATGTGGCAGTATATCATGATGATAAGTACTTATCAGCGCGATAGCGCACAGAGTTGAGAATAGTGAAGAAACGAGACGGGTTCTCTAACCGAGCAGGCGTTCGAACTCGCTTTTGACAACCTGATAACACTCGCAGACTGCGGCTTCCAGGCCCTGCCGGTCGAGAATAGTAATCCGACCACGGGAGTAGCTGATCAATCCCGCATCCTGCAGCCGACGTGCGCCAACGGTGACGCCTTCACGGCGCACCCCGAGCATGTTGGCGATCAAGTTATGCGTCATTATCAGAGTGTCCGACCGAAGGCGGTCATGGCTTAACAGCAGCCACCGGCAGAGCTGCTGGTCTATGGGGTGAAGGCGATTGCAAACAGCCGTCTGGGAGATTTGGGTCATAAGCGCCTGCGTATAACGCAGCAGCAGCTTTTGAAATTGCCCTCCCCGTATGAACTCCTCTTGAAGTACCAAGGCCTTCATTTTCAGGGCATTGCCCGCGCTCTGCACGATGGCCCGGTTAGGCGCGGTATCTCCTCCCATAAACAGGGCAATGCCTAATATGCCTTCATGGCCTGCCATGCCTATTTCGGCGGAAGCGCCATTCTCCATAGTGTAGAGCAAAGAGATGATACAGGTAGTGGGGAAATAGATATGTGACATCTGGCCGCCGGGCTCGTAGATGACTTGGCCGAGAGACAGTGTTGTGTGTTCCAGATGAGGTTGGAGGCGATGGTATTCTTCATCTGGAAGGGCGGCAAGAAGCCGGTTTTCAATCGGACCGACTGGTTCTTTCGATGACGGCATGATCAGGCTCCTCGACGTATTGAGTACCAGGGAACAGTCCGCTCCGCTCTATCCGGTAGTGGAAGTCGAATCCTCCAGGAACAATCGGAAAGCAACAGTAGCGCAGCATAGCATATGTGTGGTGCCGCACAAAGGAAAAGATGCTACATCCAGGCGACAGTATGTGTGGTATCGCACATACTGTCAAGTTCCACCCCTGATAATATCTTAATCGTGACGTTTGGGATCCACTTCGAGCCAAGGGAGTTGTCTTTTGAGCATGCCCCTCCTCTCAGGTGAAGCTCACCTGTCTAAACACCCCCAGGATTCTGCCGCGCATATTAAGAGAATAGCTAATGGAGACCAGACTGCCCTGACCAGCCTATATGATGAGACGTGTCGAATTGTCTTCGGGCTGGCCTTGCGCATCCTCGGAGATCGCTGCGCTGCCGAAGATGTTTTAACGGATGTCTACGTGCAGGTATGGCGGCAGGCCGCTTCGTATGATGAGCGGCGAGGTACGCCGTACACATGGCTGATGACCATCGCCCGTAGTCGCGCTATTGACCGGCTGCGCTCAGACAAAGCTCATCAATGCGTAGTGCCGCTTGATGTCGCAAAGGATCTGATGACTACGATTCCCAACCCGGAGGAAAATGCAGCCATACGGGAACAGCAGGTGGTGGTGCGATCAGCCCTTGATGCACTCCCGCCTGAACAGCGGGAAGTGGTTGTGCTGGCATACTTCTCCGGGCTCAGCCAAAGTGAGATTGCGATACGGCTCTATCAGCCGCTTGGAACGATTAAGACGAGGGCGAGGCTTGGAATGATGAGATTGCGTGAGGCCTTTAGCCCGAACCTAAAAATGAAGTAGCGTTTCTCGCCCTGATTTAAATTAAACCATGGCCAGGAGCCAGAGAGTAGGGTAGAAATTGAGATCAACGCAACTGACGAATCAGCGACCCTGGATGCGCCCCTGGTGGCAATACTCTGCGGGGAACGGCCCTGTCTTATTCTATTTCGTTCTTATTCATACTCTGGCGGTAGTGGGATTAATCTTATTTCCATTGCCTGGCCTGAGTGTCCTGGCCACAGCCCTGACAGCCGCTACAATTGGTGGGATTGGAACGTCTGTGTGTTATCACAGGTGTCTTGCCCATCGCTCTTTGCGATTGAATCGCGTCGTTGAAAACATACTTATATTCTTCACCATATTCAACACGGGCAGCGAGCCGATGGTGTGGGTGGCGAATCACCGCCACCACCATGCCAAGACCGACACCGAGGAAGACGTGTCGAGCCCGCGCCACGGCGGCTTCTGGTGGGCCCACATCAAATGGGTATATCAGTGGTCCGGCTCGGAGGTCCAGCGCTGGTGCCCGGACCTGAACAAGCCTCGGTATCGAGTATGGCGGCGGCTACAAATCCCGATCATTGCACTTTCCCTATGCTCGGGTTTCGTTTTCGGGTGGGAAGGATTCTTCTGGGTCGGCGCGATCCGTCTGGTTTACATCCTACACTTTCAGATGTTCGTCAACAGCCTACTTCACCTGACGCCGGGTCTACCGGAAGGGGTGGATTCGAGCCGCAACCTCTGGTGGCTTGGCCCTCTGCAATTGGGGGCGTGGGGAGAGAACTGGCACCGGAATCATCACGCCGACGCCAACGCCGCACAATTCGGACGCCGCTGGTGGCAAATTGATGTCGGCTGGTATGTGATCCTGGCTCTAAAGGCCCTGAAGCTTGCGAGCAATGTTAGGCCAAGACATCGAAACAGCATTGTGTGACTAAAAGTGTGACCAAATAAGAACGGCGGCTTTTAGGGCCGCCGTAACTTATTCTAAACTTTGGCTCCTGAGGTAGGACTCGAACCTACAACCCTCCGGTTAACAGCCGGATGCTCTGCCATTGAGCTACTCAGGAAAAATCCTTCAAATGAAGGAACGCATAAATTAGCAGAAGGCTCGCGCCGGTGTCAATAAGGGCATGGCACAAATTCGTCCCTCGCCTCACTCGGCCGGTTGCCCTCTCAGATGCTCGTCGAAAAAGCTCACGAGCCGTTTGCTGTACTCCCGCTTCGCGTAGCGGGCGGAGCGGGCGTGGCGCGCGCCTTCGACGAACCATATCTCCTTCTTGCCCGCGAGGACGGCGTGAATGCTCTCTGAGTGCGCCGTCGCGATCAGGCGGTCGGCCGTGCCGTGAACCAGGGTGACGGGGCATTTGATCCGCCCGGCCAGCTCGATGGGGTTGATCGCGTTCACGTCGAATTTCCCCCGGTAGTTCGCCATCTGTATTGCCGTCCAGAGGACAGGAGTCACCACGACGTTCGGCAGGTGAGTCACGCGGCTGAGGAACTCCGCCGCGACCCGGCGCAGAGAGGCGAAGGGGCTGTCGGCCCACACGGCCCGTATGCCGGGATTGTGCGCCGCCACCTGAAGCGCTATGGCCGCGCCCATCGATTCTCCCGCGACGCCTATGCGGTCCTTATCGATCTTCTTCTCCGAGACCAGCCAGTCGAGGGCCGCCTCCGCGTCGCGTCGCTCGTTGTAGCCGTAGGTCACGTAGCGCCCCTCGCTACTGCCGTGCGCCCGCCCGTCGAAGACGAGCACGTTCATCCCGGCACGCCGCAGCACGAGGGCCGCGCGCAGCACGTCGGTCCGGTTCTTCTTCACCCCGTGAAAGATGATCACGGTGGGCGACTCCTTGCCCGCCTCCATCCACCACCCGTACAGGCGGGTGCCGTCGAACGAGAGGATGACCACGTCTTCGAACTCGACTCCGATCTTGCGTATGAAGTTCTGGAGATGCGGGCTCTTTAGCTGTGACAGCCGCTTGAGCCGCGGGCGGACGAGCAGCCCTGAAAGGGGGTACATGGCCGCGCTCAGCAGCACGGTGAGCGACCCCGCGGTGCCCAGAGTGACCAGCCCCGCGAGGCGCAGCCACGCTTTCACGCTTCTGCTCGCCGGTTCGAGCGACGAGTCCGCGATTGCGCCCGCCATCACCTGTTCGTTCTTCCTCTTGTTCGCCATATGGCCTCCTTTGCACAGGCCCGACATGAATTATAGATCATCCGGCAATAGCCCCGGCCCGGTCATCGAATCCCACAGGTATGATGAAAAAAATCGATCACGCGGCTGGAGCCTGTCATCCGCTTTCCTCTATGTTAAAATTTCAGTGTTTTCGCACCCTCGGCTCTTAAGCCGGAGGTGCCGGGCCGGTCGGCCTCCGGAATGTGTATACTACTTTAAGCGGATAGAGATTATGTTTTGTAACCAGTGCGGTCAGACCATCCCCGAGGGAAGTCGCTTCTGTAATCACTGCGGGGCGGAGACGCCCGGCGAGCGGCCCGAGCCTTCCGCCTACCAGAGGCGGCCTCAGCGCATGGAGGCCCCTTTCCGGGAGGAGGTCCGCCCGCAGCCTTCGGGCGCGCGGAACCAGCCGCTTCTCGGGGGGGTGGACGAGGAGGTGATCTTCACGGTCAGGCCCACCATGATTTTCGTCTACGTGTGGTATGTGGTCGCGGCCGCGATAGTCCTGGGGGTCTCCGTGCTGCTCGGCATACTCTCCAGTTACGAAGTCGCGTGGGCGAGGGACTGGTGGTTCCTCGCCTTGCTGATCACGCTCATCCCGGCCTTCGCCATCCCCGTATACAAGCACGTAATGAGGCGGCGCGAGGTCTACACCTTGACCAATCACAAGCTGGAGATGCGGTACGGGCTGATCGCCAAGACCGTGCAGAACATCCCCCTCCGAAATATTCAGGAAGTGACCGTCAACGCTTCCGTGCGGCAGCGGCTCCTGAGACTCGGGGATATAATTATCGAGAGCGCGTCGGAGACCGGGCGGGTCGCCTTGTCGGAGATACATAACCCGGACCGTTACGCCGGCATGATTTTGACCGAGCTGCGCCGCCGGAACTGAAACAGGGTTTCCGGCATCTAATGCCTTGTGCATCCGCGGCTAAAATTTCGAATCAGGATTTAGTGAATGAAGCATCGAAAAGCACTCCCGACTTTGGCTCTGTTATTCCTGTCTCTGGCCCCCGCGGGCCTGAAGGCTCAGCCTGCCCCCCCCGCCGAGGCCCCCGCCCCCCGGCCCGAGGTCGTCTCGCTCGCGTCGATGCGGCTGGCTTCGGAGTTTCTGCCGGAGACTCTCTCGGGGTTCAAGGCCACCGGCCCGATCAGGCAGTACGGGTCTGAAAATCTGCATGAGCTCGTGGCGGAGAGGGCCGAAGGCTACAAAGAATACTCGATCATTTCAATCGCCTCCCGGCAGTATGGGCCGGTCCGCGTGGACGTTTTTCAAACCGAGCACCCCTTCTCGGCTTACGGGCTATTCTCTTACAGCACGACGGGCGCGCGGACCGGGAATGAGAGAAGGGTCGCGGTGGGGGCCGACGGGGCCTACACGCCCGTCGCTCTGGTCTTCTGGAAACATAACTATTTCGTCTCCGTCAGCGACGGGAAATCTTCCGAGCCGCGGCAGGGCGGTGACGCGCGCGCGCGGCTCGCCGCGGGCCTCGCGGCGAACATCGCTTCGAGCAACGCCCGGCCCGACGCCCGGCCCCCTCTGCTCGACAGCCTCCCCAGAGAGTTCAGGGTCGCCCGGAGCGAGCGGTATTTCCTCGGGCCGGAGTCGCTCAACTCCACCCTGCCGCACGCGAAAGATATGTTTGAATTCGACGGGGACGCGGAGGCCGTCACCGCCGAGTACGAGGCCGCGCCGGGAGCCCCCCCTTTGAAGCTCGCCATAGTCGAGTACCACACTCCGCAGTTCGCCACCGACGCCCTGGCCCGCGTCAAGAGCCTAATCGAGTCGCTCCCCGAGGACCGGAGGGGCCGCATCATCGTGAAGCGCGAGGGCAATTACGTGATCGAAGCTCAGGGCGTCGAGGACCGCGACTTCGCGGAGCAGTTGCTCGGAAAGATCGAATACCCTTACACGGTCAAATGGCTGCGCGACCCCCTGCTCGTGACGAACGACCCTTTCCACATACAGAAGGCCGCGCAGATGCTCGTTTCGACCTTCACGATAATCGGGCTGATGCTCGGGACGGTTCTCGTGGGGGGCGCGATATTCGGCACGACCATCTTCTTCAAGCGCCGCAAGCAGCAGAGGGAGATATTCTCGGATGCGGGCGGCATGCTGCGTTTGGATATCGACCCGGTGGAAACTTTCATGCTTGGCCTTCCGCCCCGGCGCGGGGAGGATTGAGCGGGGGCCGCCTGTGTGATCTATGCCGAACTCCGTACTGGTTGTCGATGACGAAGAGGGTATAAGGCGCGCGCTCGCCGGGGTGCTCGAAGACGAAGGGCTCGCAGTCGAAGCGGTGGAGACGGGCGAGGAGTGCCTCGCGGCCTTCGAGCGCAGGACCTTCAGTTGCGTGCTGCTCGACGTGTGGCTCCCCGGCATCGACGGCATCGAGACCCTCGAGAGGCTGAAGGCCGCCTACCCGGAGACGGCCGTCATCATGATCAGCGGTCACGGGAGCATCGAAACGGCCGTCCGCGCCACCCGCCTCGGCGCGCTCGATTTCATCGAGAAGCCACTTCAGATCGACCGCACGGTCCTCGCCATCCGCAACGCCCTGCGCCAGAGGCAGCTCGAAGCCGACAACCGCAGGCTCCGCGAGCAACTCGACGACGATTACGCGATGATCGGCGAGAGCGTGCCCATGCGCGCCCTGCGCCAGCAGATCACCGTCGCCGCCCCGACCAACGGGCGCATACTGATCTACGGCGAGTCCGGCACGGGCAAGGAACTGGTGGCGCGCGCCATCCACCGCGAGTCCGCGCGCGCCTCGATGCCTTTCGTCGAGCTTAACTGCGCGGCCATCCCCGAAGAGCTCATCGAATCCGAGTTGTTCGGCCACGCGAAAGGCGCTTTCACGGGCGCCACTCAGGCCAAACGCGGCAAGTTCGAGCAGGCCGACAGCGGCACCCTCCTGCTCGATGAGGTCGGGGACATGAGCCTGAAAGTCCAGGCGAAGGTGCTGCGGGTCCTGGAAGAACAGAGGTTCGAGCCCGTCGGATCGAACACGCCCACGCGCGTCGACGTGCGCATAATCGCCGCCACCAACAAGCGCCTAGACGAAGAGATCGAGCGCGGCACCTTTCGCGCCGACCTCTTCTACCGCCTGAACGTCATCCCCTTCGAAGTGCCGCCGCTTCGCGAGCGGCGCGAGGACATCCCCCGGCTCACGGATTATTTCAACCACAGGTACTCGACCGATTATAAGCGCGCCCCGAAGGTCTTTGCCGACGAGGCGATGGAGCGGCTCTACTCCTACGACTGGCCGGGCAACGTGCGCGAGCTGCGCAACACGATAGAGCGCGTGGTCATCATGACCGCGACCGAGCGCGTGTCGGCGGACCAGCTCCCGCTGCTCGACGCGACGGGAGAGGTGGAGAGCCGCGCCCCATTCGATTTCGCTTCCTACCGCGAGGGGCGGGACGTTTACGAGCGCAATTACATCCTGCGAAAGCTGGCAGAGTGCGACGGCAACATCACGCGCACGGCGGAGACTATGGGCATAGACCGCTCACACCTGTACCGGCGCATGAAGGCTCTGGGGATAAACGAAAAAGGATCGGGGGCCAGGGGCCAGTGAGACGGGTCAGGGCGAGTGATGAATCAATCACCCCTTCGCCTCACGGGACTCTGAAAGTAAACCCCCGAGATTCCAGCCCATCCCGGTTGCGCACCCGGATCGTTACTGTCCGCCCTGCCGGGAGCAGGGCAAGCGCTTCCTTCGTCAGCAGGAGGGTGGCCGAGTTCGCGCTCTCGTTCTTCGTCTTCAAGATCACGCCGTCGATGCTTATCACCGCGCCCTTGTCGAACCCCTCGCCGTGGACGAAGAGCTTGTTGCCCCGGATCGATACCGCGGAGATCACGGGCGGAGTTACGATCTTCGCCGCGAAAGCGTCGCTGATATTTCCGCTCTCGGTCGGCAAGGGAATGTTTAAAGGGGTGCTGAAACGTACCTCTCCCGTGATGTAAACTTTCCCCGCCGCGTCTACCGCGAGCCCGCTCACGCCGGTGGCTCCCTCTCCCTCGAAAAACGTCGAGTAGCTTATACGGTCGCCCGCCGAATCGAGCTTCGTGACGAAGGCCGCGGTTGTGAAAGGCCCGCTCGTCTTCACGGCCTGCAATGCGTCCACGACCGGGAACATGAAAGAGAAAGTGTCCCCCGCCGCATAAATTTTACCCGCGGCGTCGAGCCCCGCTCCCATCGCCCTGTCCCTGCCCCAGTGGCCCAGGTAGGTCGAGAAGATGCGCGGCTGCCCGAAGAGAGCGTACTTCGCGACGAAAGCGTCGGTGTCGCGCAGAGTCCCCGCGTAGACGTTCGCTGTGATCCGCGGGTCAATCGCCAGAGCTAAGACCGGCATGCCTTTCAGGTCGGTGACGGCCCACGCCGCGCCGCCGTCCGTGCTCCTGAAGACGCCCCCGCCCATGCCTGCCGAGCCGGTCGCCGCGTAGACCGTGAGCGGGCGAGCGGGATCGACCGCCAGAGCATTTATGCTGGTCGCCTCAAGAAGGGCGGGGCCGAAGGTCGCTCCGCCATCCGTGCTCTTGCGCAGTCTGGTTGAGCCCGCGTACAAAATCGACGGGCGCACCGGGTCTATGGCAATTGCGTTAACGCCTTCCTGAGAGAAGCCGATGCGGTCCCAGGAGCCGCCGCCGTCCGTGCTTTTAAACAGGCCGGAGAAACCGCCCGCGTAAACGGTGGATGTTCTCTGCGGATCGACCCGTATGGTGCTGATGAAGGAACCGGACACCCCGTTTTCTATTCTGCTCCAACTGCCCCCGCCATCCGTGCTTTTGAAGAGGCCGCTGGGGAATATCACGTCTCCCGCCGCGCCGCCCGTGGACACGTATATCACCGAGCTGTTTTGAGGGTCGACCGCCATCTCCTCCATTAATTCGGCGAAAGGCTCAAGCGGACTCAATGAAGTCCAGGTCGCTCCGCCATCCGTGCTCTTTCGGATTATGGCAGTCGTGGCCGCGTAAAGCGTCGAAGGCATGCGAGGGTCTATGAACAGAGAGCGGACGGAAGTCTGTGTCAGCCCGGTCCTGTTCCAGGTCGCGCCCCGGTCCGTGCTCTTGAACAGCCCCGAGCCGTTCAACGTGAATTCCGTGCCCGCGTAAATGACCGATGAATTGGCCGGATCGACCTCCACCACGGAGATGTCCGAGTTGGGCAGTCCGGTCCTCGCGGCCTCCCACAAAGCTCCCTCGTCGGCGCTCCCGAAGATCACGCTCCCGCCCAGCTTCGGCTGAAGCGCGCCGCCCGTTGTGGGGAGGTCGGATGAGTCCGTCTCTCCGGCTACGCCTACGTTCCCTTCCGGCTCGACCGCGACGCCGTTGGCGATGTCTTCGCCGCTGCCGCCGAGGTAGGTTGAAAAGATTATGCTCCTGCCCGAAGCCGAGAGCTTTGACACGAAGGCGTCGCTTATGCCGCCCCCGTAAATCGTTTGCGTCGCGTTCACCCTCGGGAAATTCGGGGAGCAGGTTCGCCCGGCGACGCAGACGTTGCCGGATGAATCGAGCACGATGTCGCGGATCTCTTCCGAGCCCGTGCCGCCGAAGTAGGTCGAAAAGGCGAGCCTGCTGCCCGCGGGGTTCAGCCTGGTGATGAATGCGTCGCTCGCGGGAATGGAGGGGACGGCCGTGGTGAAGCATAGAAAGAACCCGCCGGTTTCGGACAGGTTGAAGCGCGGTTGCAGGGCCCTTCTGACCGGGAAATCAAGGGAAAACGTAGTGCCCGCGACGTAAGCGCCGCCCTTGGAATCGACCGCTACCGCCAGCCCGCGATCATTGGCGGCGGAGTTCAAAGCTCTGCTTCCGCCCAGATAGGTCGAATAGGCCAGACCATTCCCCGATGCGTTGAGCTTCGCGACGAAAGCGTCGTCGCTGCCCAGTAAGCCATCCCTGTGGGCGGTTTGAAAAGCTCCGGGCGTCGTGGGAAAGTTCGCCGAGGTGGTGGAGCCCGTCACGTACGCATTCCCCGCTTTATCGACTGCTATGTCCCTGCCTACGTCGACACCGGTCCCGCCCAGAAAAGTCGAGTAGAGCACGCCGTCCCCTTCGGCGTTCAGCTTGATCACGAATGCGTCCGTGGGGCCGCGCAGGGAAGGCTGCAACGCATTCGCGGTCGGAAAGTCCGCGGAGGTCGTGAGGCCGGTTATGTAGCTGTTCCCATCCTTATCGACCGCGATGGCTGAAGCCTGATCAAAACCGCCTCCGCCGAAACGCCTCGAATAACTCAGCACCGGGTCTATCACGAGCGGCCGGGCCGGATCATAAGCGCCGATTTGAAAAGAGACTTCGCCATCGCCTCCGATCACGTAGCCCGCCGCGACCTCTCGCCTCTCGCCTCCGACCTGCTGGTAGGCGACCGGCCTGCGCTGCCGCAGCTCGCCCGCGGAGGTCCGCAATATGAGATCGCCCTGCGCGTCGAGCTTTACATCGCTCGCGCCATCGAACCGCAAACGTATGGCGCGGGTAGCAGCGCGCGGGGCGACTATGAAGTCGTATTCCAGCTCTCTCTGGTTGCCATAGCAGACAACGTCGATCCCTTTATAAATTTCGTGATACCTCACCCGCGAATAGTTCGGGATGTTCCTACGCCACTTCGCGGGGTCGCGCCCGCGCAGGTAGTTGGTCTTCCCGGGCAATTCGTCGAGGCCCGACACGCGAGGAGCCGTGTTCGCCCCCGCGAAGATGACCTCAAGGCGCGCCTCCCCATCACCTCTCAGGCTCAACGTCGCGCCCGACGCGGACAGGCACGCCATGTAATCGCGGGCGCGTGAGACGAACTTTACGGAGCGGTCGTGTTGCCCTCGGTTTGCCTCGAAAGCCAGAGGCAGCCTGCCATAAACTTCGCCCGCCGCGCGAGCGAGGGGGCGGGCCTGCGGGCTCCGGCCCCGGCTCGCGGCCCGCCCCGACGAACCGGGGAGCAGGGCCGGGTGTTGCAACACCATCAGGCAGACCAGGGTGAGGATGCCTGAGACCGGGGCCGCTCGTCTGGCGCGACGACTCGGCGGGATCACTTCGAGTGAGTTTTTCATGAGCACACTCTCGCACCGCCGGACGAGCGGTGAGCTTGATGGTACATACTTCCTTCGCGTTCATTATTGTTTGAGGGCGAGACGCCCGCGGTTTCCAGGGATAATCGGGCGTCTCGCTTAACCCTCGGGGCACTCGGCAATAACCATTTGCTCTCGTGAGTTATTTGAAGATCAAACAATATTTCAAGTACGCGAGACGGTCATATCGATCTGCACGCATCGTGCCAGCGCCGTAGAATTCTAGGCGAAGGCTCCCGCCCGCGCGGGCTTCGCGGCCTCCGCCCCCGCGTCGGTTCGGAGCCTCCGGCAACGCATCTTCTTTGCATCGCCCACTTCTCCCGCGCACCAATGCCGTATTGATCTGCTAGCGCGGGCGCGGTGGAAGGCATGCCTGATATGCCTCGCGGGCGCGAGGTTCGCGGGCTTGTGGGTACTTCATTACAGCGGTTTCGGGAATAAAGTAGCCTGATGGAAAGTATCTATACAACGCGGGCGGTCAGTAGAGCAGGTACTTCCTCCTGACGCGGGCGAAGTCCGCCAGCCCGCCCTGCCACGTGGCGGTGATCTCCTGAGGGCTCTTCCCGGCCTTGAGTGCCGAGAGCGCCGCCCGGTTCGCGAGCAGGCGGATGTAGTCGTCCACCTTCCAGCTCCCGGCATAGAGTTGATAGAGGTGGTAAGCGATCTCGATGCCGGTCGCGACCGGGCGAAATGAGTTGCGGTCGGTGATGATGATGTTCACGCCCCCGCACGCTTCGCCCGCGAATTTGGACTGCCTCGGAGTGAAGCGCACCGGAACGAAGCGGACCCCCGCGAGCCCCGCGCGGTTGAGCGCTTCGCCGAGCTTCGTCCCGTCGATCCAGGGCGCGCCCACCACTTCAAACGGCGTGTCGGTCCCGCGCCCCACCGAGAGGTTCGTCGTTTCGAGCAGCCCGACGCCCGGATAGAGCAGAGCCTGGGTGAGCGAGCGCATGTTCGGAGACGGGTTCACCCACGCGAGCCCGGTCCCGTCGAAATAATCGGCCCGCCGCCACCCTTCCATCTTTATCACCGTCAGGTCCGCTCCGACCTTGCGCTCGGAGTTGTAGAGGCCCGCGAACTCTCCCACGGTGAGGCCGTGCCGAACGGGGAGGGCGTGGGCCGTGGTGAATGAGAAGGCCGGGTCGGAGACGAGCTCCGCGTCCGCGAGCGGGCCTTCGATGGAGTAGCCGTCTATGGGGTTCGGGCGGTCCAGCACGACAAACTTCATCTTATTTCTGGCCGCCTCTTCCATCGCGTAAGCGCAGGTCGTGATGTAAGTGTAGAAGCGCGCGCCGATGTCCTGTATGTCGAAGACGACCGTGTCCGCCCCGCGCAGCATCTCCGGGGTGGGTCGCCTGCGGTTCCTGGCGTAGATGCTGTAGACGGGGAGCCCGGTCTTTTCGTCGCGGCCCGCTTCTTCGATGGGCGCGTCTTCGGTACCTCTGAGCCCGTGCTCGGGCGTGATTATGGAGACGAGCTTCAGGTTTCGCGCGGAGGCCAGCACGTCGATGGCCGAGCGCCCCGCGCGCGTGCGGCCCGTGTGATTCGTAATCAGCGCGACCTTCCTGCCTTCGAGCTGCCGGAGGTCGTCCCTCTCAAGCACGTCGAGGCCCGTGAGCACGGGGTGGAGGGGGCCGGAAGGCACCCCGCGATTCAGGGCCGCGCGCGGGGGCTCGGCCTGCATCGGGGCCGGGGCAAAGTCGAGCAGGGGCGCGGTCGAAGCGTCGCTGATCGCGCCCGCCACGATTGACGCGATGAGCGAACGGAGCCTTGAGACATCCCCCTTGCCGTCCGGGTGTACTCGATTAGTCAGCAGCACGACGAAGGCCCGGCTCTGCGGGTCGATCCAGACGCTCGTGCCGGTGAAGCCCGTGTGCCCGAACGTGCCGACGGGGAAGAGGTCGCCCCGGTTGGAGGAGAAAGATGTGTTTACGTCCCACCCGATCCCGCGCATCTGTGATGCGGGCAGGGAGTGCGCGCTCAGCATGCGCTCGACCGTGTAGGGGGCGAGCAGGCGCGCGCCCGCGTACTCCCCGCGGTTGAGAAACATCTGGCAGAAGATCGCGAGGTCGTCGGCGGTCGAGAAGAGGCCCGCGTGCCCCGCCACCCCGCCCATCTCGTAAGCGCGCGAGTCATGCACCTCTCCGCGCATGCTTCGGCCTTCGCGCGTCTCCGTGGGGGCCGTCCGCGCGAGCGCCTCGCGCGGCCACGGGGTAGGCGCGTGCCCCGACCCCCATCTCGTCTCTCTCATCCCGAGCGGGGTGAATATGTTCTCCCCGGCAAAACGGTCGAGCCGGAGGCCCGAGACCCTGCGCACGATCTCCGCGGCTACGATGTAGCCCACGTCGGAGTAGACGAACCGCGAGCCCGGCTCGTAGGCCAGCCGAAGCTCATAAATCTTTTCGAGGGGATCGACCGAGACCCCGACGTAATCGCTGATGTCGTTGTCCGGCACCAGCCCCGAGCGGTGGGTGAGCAGTTGTTCTACGGTGACCCGTTCCTTGCCGAACCGCCCGAACTCGGGGATGAAGAGCGCGACCGGGTCGGCGAGGCTGAGCTTTCCGCGCTCGACGAGTATCATGACCGACGTGGCCGTCGCCGCGACTTTGGTGAGCGACGCGAGGTCGAAGATGGTGTCTTCGGTCATCGGCTCGCGCCGCGGAACGACCGCGCGGTCCCCGAACGCCTTGCGGTAAACGACGTGGCCCTTGCGCCCGACGAGCACGACCGCGCCGGGCGTCTGCCCGCGCTTGATGGAATCGAGGACCGCTTCGTCTATCCTCGCGAGGCGAGGCCCTGACATCCCCACGCGCTCGGGGGCCGTTACCGGGAGCGACCGCGCTCCAGCCTTCTGCTGTCGCGGGGCCGGGGCCGAAAACGCGCGCGCGGGCGAGGCCGAGAGCGTCGCGACGAGAGCGATGATCGCGATTGCCGATTCGATCTTTATAGCCATTTTCTTCATCTCGATACCGTATGGACTTTGTCGGCCCCTCCCCTCCAAAGCAGGCTCGCCGCGCAGCCGGAGGCGAACGTCACCGTCGACCCGATCAGCACGAACCACGGCCATGCGATGTGGAGGCCGGTCGCCGGGGGCAGGACGAACTGCACGCCCAGCATTAAAATAATGCCCAGAGCCAGCCCGATCAACGCCCCGTTCTCCGAAACGCGGCGCGTGAGCGCGGCCAGGAGGAAGATGCCGAGAATGGGGCCGTTGGTGAAGGCCGCGATGCCGAGCACCTGATTGACTATGCTCTCGCTCGCGCCCATGCCGCTGATGCCGACGACGATCTGCACGACCCCCCAGAAGGCCGTCATCCTGCGCGAGACTTTCAGGTAATGCTCGTCGCTCGCGTCCGGCTTTACCAGAGGTCGGTAGAAGTCCGCGAGCGACGTGCTGGCCGATGAGTTGAGCGAGGACGACAGGGTGGACATGGCGGCGGCGAATATCGACGCGATCACGAGGCCGACCACACCCGGCGGCAGCTCGTTGATTATGAAGAACGGGAAGACGCGGTCGGTCCGGCTGAAGTCCGAGCCGGACGGGAAGTGCGAGTAGAAGACGTAGAGCCCCACGCCGATCATCAGGAAGAGGAGGAACTGCGCGAGGATGATCACGCCGCTCGCGAGCAGGGCGGCGTTGGCCTGCCGCGCGGACCTGGCGCAGAGGTACCTCTGGACCATCAGCTGGTCCGTGCCGTGGGTCGAGGTCGTCAGGAAGGCCCCGCCGATCAGCCCCGCCCAGAAGGTGTAGGCCCGAGACGGGTCGAATACGAAGTCGAAGACCTGAAACTTGTTCGCCGCCTGACCGACCGCGACGTATTCGCCCCACCCGCCCGGTATGCGGTCGAGCAGGATGTAGCCCGCGGCCAGAGCCCCGACGAGGTATATGAAAAGCTGCGACACGTCGGTCCAGATGACGGCCTTCATGCCCCCGAAGTAGGTGTAGATGATCGTCGCCGCGCCCGTAATGATTATCGAGACGGAGTAGCTCCAGCCCGTAAGCTCTCCGAGCACGATGGCCGTGAGCAAAAGCCTTAGCCCGTCGGACAGGCTGCGGGTTATCAGAAAGAGCGAGGCGGCGGAGCGCTTGGCCCGCGGGCCGAAGCGCCGGTCGAGCGCCTGGTAGGCCGTCAGCAGATCCCCCCGGAAGTAGAGCGGTATGAAGAGGAGGACGATGACAAGGCGTCCGATCATGTAGCCGAAGACCAGTTGAAGAAAGGTCATGTTGCCGCCGAAGGCTATTCCGGGGACGCTGACGAACGTGGCGCTGCTGGTCTCAGTCGCGACTATCGAGAACGTTATCGCCCACCACGGCACGTCGCGGTCGCCGACGAAATAGTCGCGAACGTCCTTCTGCTTCCGGCCGAAGCGCCACCCGAATATCGTGACGCCCATCAGGTAAGCCGCGATTATGCCGATGTCGAGCAAGGGAAGCTGCACGCTTGAGTCTCCGGTACGACCGAGTTAACGAGTTGAGGCACCGCGTAGTTTACCACTTGCCCGAACCTCGGAAAACCACGGGGGCCGCGCGTTTTTCTTTGCCCGCCGATTCAGGAGGCGTATAATGTCGTCGCACGTCGCGGAGTCCCGGCTCTTCCGCCGCCTTCTAAAGGCGCCCGGATTTACCGCTCGCTTTTTCGTAAAGGAGTACCTATGGCCTTCAAAAAGATCGCCCTGGCAATTTCAATGATTCTGGCCTGCGCCTCCCTGTCCCTAGCGGAGGACCGCAAGCCGCTGTCGCCGGAAGAGAAGGAGCTGTACGTCGTGTCGGCGCAGGCGGGGGTCGTCAACGTCGTCGAAGGGGAAGCGAGTCTCAGGCGCGACGCGGGTGAGTGGGTCCGCCTGAATGCGCGCGAAGAGTTGCAGGATTACGACCGCGTACGCACGGGGGCGGGCGGCCGCGTCGAGATACTGCTCAACCCCGGCGCTTACCTCCGCCTGTCGGAGAACTCGGAGCTTGTCATAACCGACACGGAAACGAACCGGTTCGAAGTCTTCCTCTCGAAAGGCTCGGCCATCGTGGAGGCTTCGATGCTGGGCAGCTGGGTCGGGGTCGCGACCCCCAGGTCGGACTTCGCGATCATAGAGAGCGGCCTCTACAGGTTCAACGTCTCGGAAGATGGGAGAAGTCATGTCCTGTCGCGCAAAGGGCGGCTGATTATCGACGGGTCGCGGATGGATATCGGCGGAGGGAAGTACCTGCTCGGCGGAATAAAAGTGAAGGACGGCAAGCAGATCGTCGTCGAGGATAAGGGGCCATTCATCAGCTCTATAGCCGACAAGAAGGCGCAGGATGATTTCGACCTCTGGAGCAGGGAGCGAGCGCGGACCATCATCGCGGCGAACAAGCGTCTGCCGATCAAGGACATGCTTCGCCGCATCCCCATGGGCATGCTCAGCAACGTGTGGGTCTATGACAGCTTTTCCGGGTGCTACACATTCCTCCCGGGGTTCTACGACCTCTACTCACCTTACGGCTACCGCTACAGGCTCGGGGCCCCCGGCTCCTACTACCCGTGTTGCGGCAACGGCAGCGGCTACGGGAATGGAGGCTACTGGGGCGGCGGCAGTGGCTCGGGCAGCGGCAGCGGCTGGGGCGGTGGTAGCGGCTCGGGTAGCGGCTCGGGTAGCGGCTCGGGTAGCGGCGGCGGTGTGGTCTCCCCGTCTCACGGCGGCGGGCGTTCCGGCCATGTCGAGCGAACGACCGAAGGCAGGGATGCCGCAAGAAAGCCGTGAGCGCTGGCCAGTGGTCAGGAGTCAGAGGTCAGGGCGGGAGCGGTTGCTCCCGCCCCCGTTAATCATTTCAAACTCTCTTTATAAAATCCCTTTTGATTTAATCGAAATCACGGGCGGCATCCCCGGCCCCCGGCCCCCGGCCGCTGCCCCCTGAAGGTTATCAACTTGCTCAAGCTTTCGACGCCCATTTATGAGCTTCATCTGCACGAGATTCCGCGCCTCGCGATCAAGACGGCGCAGAAACTGGCTCAGGGCGTTGCCTTGTCGATGGACGGGGCGAACCCCCTCAAGGTCACCGTCGAGGACCTGATGGGTTACCTGCCTCTTCGGTATGAGGACCGCTCGAACCTCGCGCGAGTCCGCGACCTCGAACACGGGATG
This sequence comes from Blastocatellia bacterium, assembly GCA_035634255.1. GTDB lineage: Bacteria > Acidobacteriota > Blastocatellia > UBA7656 > UBA7656 > DATLMR01. The sequence goes on along the minus strand of DASQDI010000147.1, from coordinate 12,620 downwards.
TATGCGACGATTGAGGTCGAGGTAAGGATCGCGGGCACGTACGCGGTGAAGGGCGGGAGGCTCCGCATCTTCGAGTTCTCGGCCACCGACGAGACGGGCCAGGTGCGCGCTTACTGGTGGAATCAGGCTTACCTCCAGAACTCGTTCCCTCGCGGGCGGCGCGTGCTGCTCTATGGCCAGTGGAAGCGCGGGCGGCGCGGCTTCTTCGAGGTCGAAAACCCCGAGTACGAGTTCACGACCGACGAGGACGATTCGGCCGATTCGATTCACACGGGCCGCCGCGTGCCGGTCTACCGCAAGCTCGGGGAGGTGCGCACGCGGCAGCTTCGCTCGATAATGCACCACGTCGTCGAGCGGCTCGACCTCTCCGAGGTCGAGGAGGTCATCCCTCAGGAAGTGCTCTCGCGGAACAGGCTCATCTCGCGGCAGGAGGCCCTGCGGCAGATTCATTTCCCGGCCGACGACGCGCCGCTTGAGCTCTACAACAAGGCCCAATCCCCCGCGCACCGCCGCTTGATATTCGAAGAGTTCTTCTGGCTCGCGCTCGCGATGGGGGTGCGGCGGCAGGGCCGCGAGCAGTCCCTGAAAGGCACGGTAATAGAGGTCAACGACCGCGTGCGGGACGCGGTGCGCGGCATCCTGCCGTTCAAGCCTACGGGCGCGCAGAAGCGCGTGCTGCGGGAGATCGTGCAGGACATGGCGAGCGACCGGCCCATGAACCGCCTCGTGCAGGGCGACGTGGGGTCGGGGAAGACGATAGTCGCTTTGCAGGCGTCGGTGGTCGCGATTGAAAACGGCTACCAGGCCGCCATCATGGTGCCGACGGAGATACTCGCCGAACAGCACGCGAGGAACATGAAGCGGATGCTCGCCTCCACGCGCTACCGCGTCGAACTGCTGACGGGCTCGCTCAGCTCCGCGCGCAAGCGCGAGCTTCATGAGAGCATCGAGGCGGGCGAAGTCGATCTGGTCGTCGGCACGCATGCCCTCATTCAGGAAGGCGTGAACTTTCAAAAACTGGGGTTCGTCGTCATAGACGAGCAGCACCGCTTCGGGGTGTTGCAGCGCGCCGAGCTCATCAACCGGGGCTACAACCCGGATACCCTTGTGATGACCGCAACCCCCATACCCCGCTCCCTCGCGATGACTATTTACGGGGACCTCGACCTGTCGGTCATAGACGAGATGCCTCCGGGCCGCAAGCCCGTCATAACGAAGGTGCGGGGCGAGGACGCGCGCAACAAGATTTATCACTTCCTCGACACGATCATCAGGCAGGGGAGGCAGGTCTACATCGTTTACCCGCTCGTCGAAGAGTCGGAGAAGCTCGACCTGCTGAACGCCTCGCAGATGGCCGAGCACCTACAGACGGCCGTCTTCCCGAACTTCCGCATAGGGCTGATTCACGGGCGGATGAAGCAGGAAGAGAAGGACGCGGTGATGTCGGAGTTCCGCTCGGGCGCCCTCCACATACTCGTGGCGACGACCGTGATCGAGGTCGGGGTCGACGTGCCGAACGCGAGCGTGATGATCATCGAGCACGCGGAGCGGTTCGGCCTTTCGCAGCTCCACCAGTTGCGCGGGCGCGTCGGGCGCGGGGACGAGCAGGCCTTTTGCATCCTGCTCGCCGGGAACAAGCGGACGGCCGAAGCGCGCGAGCGCCTCTCGATCATGGAAGAGACCAGCGACGGCTTCAAGGTGGCGGAGAAGGACCTCGAACTGCGCGGCCCCGGCGAAGTGATGGGGACGCGCCAGTCGGGCGTCCCCGTCTTCCGCGTCGGCAACATAATCAGGGATTACGCCCTGCTTGAGGCCGCCAAGCGCGAGGCCGACTACATGCTGTCGGTCCGCCGCAACACGCGCGAGGTTTCGCGCCTCATAGAGATCGTGCGGGGTCAGGCGAAGTACGGGCTGGCCGCCGTCGGGTGAAGGGCGGGCAGACGGAAATGCCGGGTGAGTTACGAACCCACCCGGCATTTCCGGACGCCGCTCTTTTAAGCGGGCGTCATGCGGCGATAAGAGTCTTATTCTCTTTATTCTTTCCCGCGACACCCGCGGCTTCGAGGGCCGCGAGGGCCTTGCTCATCTCAGACTCGTCGAGATAAAAAGCGAGCTTTCCGCCCTGCGAGTCGGCGTCCACGACGATGCAGTCGCCGAGGCCCACCTGCCGGGTCGCGGAGAGGTTCGCGAGCGGGACGACCAGGAACCGCTCAATCGCGCGCTTCAGGTGCCGCGCGCCGTACCTGTACTCGACCCCTTCGCTCAGGAGAAACTCCTTGGCCGTGTCCGTGACCTTGAAGCTGAAGTGCTCGCCCGCGCCCTCGTCGATCCTGCGCTGGACCGCCGCGAGCTCAAGGTCGAGTATGCCGCGCAACTGCTCATGCTTCAGGCTGCGGAAGACGACCACCTTATCTATCCGGTTCATAAACTCGGGGGAGAACTTCTTCCGCGCGGCTTCGAGCGCCGTGCGATATATCTTCTGGTCCAGGTCGCTCTCTTCCAGGCCCGTGCCCTTGGAAGGCGCGAAGCCGATGGAGCCGGAGATGAGCTCGCTCAGCTCTTTCGCCCCCAGGTTCGAGGTCATAAATATCATGGTCTGCGAAAAATCGACCTTGCGGTTGTCCCCGAGCGTGAGCGTGCCTTTATCGAGCACCCCGAGCAACAGCTGCCAGAGCGCGTCGGACGCCTTCTCGATCTCGTCGAACAGCACGAGCGTGAACGGGTCGGCTTCGGTCCTGTACCTGTCCAGATTCTCCTGCGACAACAGGGGGGATGTCTCCCTGTGGCCGAGGTAGCCGGGCGGGGAGCCGAGCAGCTTCGCGATCTCGTGCGAGTGCTGGAACTCCGCGCAGTCGATCTTGATTACGGCATTCGGGTTTTCGAACAGCATCTCGGCCGCGGCTTCGACCACGTGCGTCTTGCCCGACCCGGTCGGGCCGAGGAAGAGCATCGTCCCGATGGGCCGGGAGACGTTGGTCATCCCCGCCTGAAATACCTGGTACAGAGAAGAGATGCTGCGAACGGCTCGATCCTGTCCGATCACGCGCTTGTAAAGCTCGGATTCAAACTCTCGCGCTTTAGGGCTTTTCGCTTCAGGATCGAGTGTGATCAATACTCTCTTTTGTTTAGTTCCACTCATTTCCCCACCTACTTTCTACGCCCTCGCCATCTTCAACTTGAAGAGCCCGATGGCTTCGATGGCCCGAGTCATCTATTAAAACGATCCGGGCCGTTCCCCTGTTCGCTTCAAAACCGACATTTCAATCCCTATTCGGGTTCCCACTGAATGACCGGTTCGCAACTTTGATGCCGCCTCACCATGCTTCCGTTGGCCGGGGCAAAATGGCGGTCAATTGTGAGAATGGTTATAAAAAATCTATTTGCAACAGGATTTAGAGAATCGCTCCCGGAAGGCCCGCATCCCGGACCGGGCGGGGCCGACTGACAATATGCGCCATCCGCCCGTTTTTTATGACAAATCCTGTCACCGGCATGGGGTACCTCAACCGCGTTTTCTCTAACCTTCCAGCCCTACGTTGACTTTATACCGGAATGGATTGAATCTATTCCGCGAGCTTGCTCTTTTTAGGCCCGCCCCATTAAATTCAACGCCCGAGGCCGCGCGGGGGCGCAGTGTCGCGGCGGGTCATAAGGCGGCGTTATTACTGTCTATCTTCCCGAAGCGGGATGGGCTATTATAGGCTCGGCCTTGGAACGTATGCATAAGTCGGAAAAGCTCGCGCTCAAGGAGCACATAACTTCAAAAGAGAAGAAGCAGAGGTATGTCAACCGGCTGTTCGAGACCATAGCGCCCCGGTACGACTTCATCACGGTCTTCCTCTCTTACGGCATGGACCGCGGCTGGAAGCGGACGCTCATAAAGATGCTCGACCTCAAAGGGCAGGAGAGCGCCCTGGACCTGGCCTGCGGGACGGGCGACATAACGTTCTCGCTGGCCGAGCGGACGGCCCGCGCGGTCGGGCTCGACATCACGCAGGGCATGCTCGACATAGCCGAGCGGAAGCGGCGCGAGCTGAACATCGAAAACGCCAGCTTTCACCGCGCGGACATAATGAACATACCCTTTCCGGATGACACGTTCGATTGCGTGACGGGCGGCTACGCCCTGCGCAACGTGCCCGACGTCGCGGGCGCGCTCGCGGAGGTCAGGAGGGTGTTGAAGCCGGGCGGGCGATTCTGCTCGCTCGATTTCGGCCATCCGCGTAACAGGGCTTACCGCTGGCTCTACCTCAAGTACCTGATCGTGGTCGGGTCGGCGGTCGGGCTGGCCCTGCACAAAGACCCGGACACGTATCGCTATATTCCCGAAACGCTCAAGCTCTATCCGGGCCAGAGGGGCGTGCGCGAGCTGATGGAGAAGGCGGGTTTCACCGACGCCGGGTTCCGGGAGTTCGGCGGCGGAATAATGGCGATCAATTACGGAACGAAGCCCCTTTGAGTATTAAGCGTAAGTTTTGCTTTTCGCCCTGAACGGTTGTCACGTCGGATTCCGAATACAGGTATGCACGAGAAAGCGCGCAGTCATAAAAAGGGGGGGACCGCCCTGCTTACGGCCGTGGCTCTGCTCCTCTCGCTCGGCCCGTCGCCTTCGGGCGGGCGCCCCGTCCCCGCGGGGCAGGCGGGCGGCCCGCCCGCGCTTTACGCCCGCGCCCTCCCGTCGGTCGGGTTCATATACCTGCGCGACCCCCGAGACGTGGCAGACCGGCCCCCGCGGCCGAAGGCATGCGCCGCCGTCGTCCGCGGCGACGGAGTGATCGTGACGGGCTACCGGGCCATCTGCCGCGATAATTCCGAGGCGCTTTATGATGAGATATTCTTCGAGCTTCCCGAAACCGGCGGGCGCGGCGAGCTCTTCAGGGGCGCGCGCCGCTACAGGCTCAAGCCCGCTCTGATCGATAAGAGTTATGACCTCGCCCTGCTGCGCGTGGAGCGGGAGTCGGCGGAACCGTTCGACCTGCCGCCCGTCGCCCTGGCCGATTCCCTCGGCGCGCAGCTGCTAGACGAGCTGGCGATCATAGGGTTCGCGGAGAAGGGCGTGCCTTCCCTCTCGATATACGAAGGCGTCGTGGAAGGGATCGACAGGCTCGAAAACTGGATCAGGACCGACGCCCGGTTGCTGCGAGGGGGCGCGGGCGTCGCCGTCACGGCCGAAGGCAAGCTGCTCGGCATCCCCGCGAAAGTGATCGTCGATAGTCAGGCCGTCGACAGGGACGGGGACGGACGCCCGGACGCGGTCCGCCAGTTCGGCGCGGTCGCTTTCCTGCGCCCGGCTCACCTCGTCGCCTCCATGCTCAATCGACTGGGCGAGTCGGAGGCGAGGGTAATTCAGAAGGCCGCGCCGGAAAGTCTGGTGGCAAGCTCCGCGCCTCCGCCCGCGCAGGCCTCAGAGGCCGGCGGGCTCGTCGCGGTTAAAGGCATGGTCAGGTCGGCCCCGGACGGGAAGTCGGTCGCCGGGGCCCGCGTCGGGCTGGTCGCGGCGGGGAGCGCGAGCGTCACTTCCTCGACCCTGCTCGCATGGGGCGGCACGAATCCCGAGGGCCGCTTCAACATGAACAGGCGCGTGCCTCCGGGCCTCTACACCGTGCGCGCCGTCGCCCTGGGCTACGAGCCGCTCACCATGAATTTAGATGTGGACGAGAGAATGCCCCCGCTCGTCATCGACCTGCGGAGGGCGAAGTGATAAAAGTCACGGCGCGGTCTCGCCCGAGGGGCCGCCGAATGATATGGGCTGTGAAGAGATTATGCCCTTGCCTTCCTGAATCACTATCGACTGATTAGCCGCGATGTCGGCCATCGTCTCCTTCCGGCCGCTCGGCCAGGCGACCTCTACCGAGGCGACTTTATCGTCCTTGCCCAGCCCGAACGTGAGCGGGAGCTCGCTCTGAGAGCAGTAGCTCGACCCCGTCTTAACCATGTTCCAGAGCGCGCGGCCGCTCGCCGTCTTTAAAGAGACTTTAGCGCCGATGCCGTCGCGGTTCGACGCGACCCCCACGGCCCTGACCCTCAGGAGGTTGTTCTGATTGCCCCCGTCATTGCGGAACAGGCGCGCGGGACCGTTGTTGGAGGTCGTGAGCAGGTCGAGGTCTCCGTCGTTGTCGAAATCGCCGTAGGCCGCGCCGCGCCCGACCTCGGGGCGGCCGAGCTCGCCGCCCATTCTGCCTGTAACCTCCTCGAACCGGTTCTTGCCGAGATTGCGGAGCAGGTGGGGCGGCATCGCGTGCCTGACCTTCGGCTGGACCGTGCTGATGTCGTCGGAGACGTGGCCGTTGGCCGCGAAGATGTCGAGCAGCCCGTCCAGATCATAATCGAAGAAAAAGGTCGCGAACGTGAGCGACTGCGCGGACGCCTTGCCGACGTTGGAGGCCTGAGCCTCGTCGGTGAAAAGGCCCGTGCCTTCGTTGCGGTAGAGCGCCATCATCTCGTTGGTGAAGTTGCCGATGACGAGGCTCGGGCGGCCCGACCCGTCGTAATCCGCCGCATCGACCCCCATCCCCGCGCGCGCCTTGCCCGCGTCGTTGAAGGCTATGCCCGCTTCGACCCCCACGTCGGAGAACGTGCCGTTGCCGTTGTTTTTGTAGAGGCGGTTCGGCTCGGTGTCGTTGGCGACGAAGAGGTCCACCCACCCGTCGCCATCGTAATCGAGGAGCGCCACGCCCATCGCCTTGCTCGTCGGGTCCTTAAGCCCCGCGCGCTCGGTGACGTTTTCGAAGGTGCCGTCGCCCCTGTTCTTATACAGTGTCGGGCTCTGGCCCTTGTAGCGTTCGGGCGTGCAGTAGGACTTGTTCTTGCCGTCGAGCGTGCAGTGCACGTCTTTTTCCGGCGACCATTCGACGTAATTGCAGACGTACAGGTCGAGCTTCCCATCTTTATCGTAATCGACCCACGCGGCGCTCGAAGAGAACCCCGGATCGTCGACGCGCGCCTTCGCCGTGACGTCACTGAAGCGGCCCCCGCCGAGGTTGCGGAACAGCCGATTCGGCCCCACGCAGGTGATGTAGATGTCGACGTTGCCGTCGTTGTCGTAATCGCCGATGGCGCACCCGAGCCCGTACATCTCGACCGCGAGGCCCGCCGCCTGCGCCACGTCCGTGAAGGTGCCGTTGCGATTGTTGTGATAAAGGGAGAGGTAAGACTTCGCGCCTTTACGCTCCGGCCAGTTCATCGAATTGACGAGCAGGATGTCCTGCCACCCGTCGTTGTCGTAATCGAGAAACGCGCAGCCGGAGCCCATAGTCTCCGGGAGGTACTTCTTCCCGAAGGCCCCGCTGTTGTGCCTGAAGGTGATGCCCGCCTCGGCCGTCACGTCCGAAAACTGCACCGGGCCCGAATACCTCGCCGCCTCCGTCGGTGCGGGCGCTGACATCTGCCCGGAGCCGGCGGCGCTCTGCTCGGGCGTTCCGCTTTCGCGTTTCTGCGAAGAGCCCGGCGAGTCGTCGCCCGTGGGCGCTGTTATACAGCCGAAAAACGAGAGGGGTAGAATGAAAATGACCGCACAAGCTATTAATGAACGCAACATCGTACCACCTTGCCTGGACCCGGACCCCCGGCTCGACATAATGATTTGCCGCAAGAGCTGAGCGGGCGAAAGTATAAAACACGCCGGCCCAGAAATAAACCCGGCCCCTCACTGAGGGGGCGCGGGCGGAGAATCGACCTTTATATCCGCCTGCTTGATCTCCTCAGGGATGAACTGCCTGTCGAGCAGGTCTTTCATCGAGATCGGCTTTTCGAGGATCCCCGCCTTCAGGGCCATTTCGTGAATCCTGTTCATCTCTTCGTCCGTGGGCGTGAGCATCCGGTAGCTCACGCGGTCCGGCGGCTGCGTGAGCACGTGCCGGACGACCCTCTCGTCCTGGCGGAAGTAAGGCGCGGCGACCTGCGCCGCCTCAAGGCGGTGGTTCTCCGCCCACTCGCCGCTCTCGGCTATGCCGCGGACGAGGTCGCGCACGACTTCCGGCCTTTCGCGTATCAGCTTCTCGTGCACGACGAGCACGCAGGATATGAAGCCCGGCCATATGTCTTTCGCGTGATAAAGCACGCGCCCGCTGCCGTCGAGCTCGGCCTTCGCCGCGTGCGGCTCCCCGATGAAGTAAGCGTCGATGGCCTTGACGGCGAGAGCGCCGGGCATGTCTGGCGGGGGCATCTCTATGAAATTGAACTCGTCGACACCCACCCCCTGATCTTCCATCAGCTTGCGGATGACCAAATACTGGTTGCTGTACTTGCTCGGGATCGCGAACGTCTTCCCCCTCAGGTCGCGGAGGTCTTTCGCGGGGAGGTCGTTGCGCACCATGACCGTCGAGCCGTCGCGGTGGCCGAGGTAGACGATCTTGACCGGCACGCCCTGCTCGCGCAGTTTCATCGCGAGCGGGGCGATCATGAAAGTCGCCTCGAGTCGGTCGCCCTTGACCGTTTCGACTATGGTCGGGAAATCTGTGAAGCGCTGTGACTCGAACCGAGTCCCCGTGCTGGTCCGGGTGGCGTAGTCCGTGACCGGGCACGTCAGGTGTCAGGTGACGGGCAGAAATCCGACCCTCAATTCTTCGCGAACCTTTGCGGTGCCGCCGCCGAGTAGCTGCCACGGCTTGAAGCGGAGCGCCCCGAGCACTGCTATTACCGCGAGCGCGACCAGGGCCCACCGCGTCGATGAAGAACTAAGCATGGTAATCCTCCTGGCAATTCTGGGTTTCAAGACGCCGCTTACTTGGCGAGCGCGGCCCTTATCTTTTCGCGGATCGTCCCGGCCACCGCGTCAACCGCCACGTCTTCGGACTGCCGCGTCTCGCGGGTCATAAGCTCCACCTTGCCGTCCTTGATCTTCTTGCCGACGGTCAGGCGGTAAGGCACCCCGACCAGGTCCGCGTCGTTGAACTTCACCCCCGCCCGCTCGTCGCGGTCGTCGAGCAGCGCCTCCACGCCCGCGGCCCCGAGCTCTCCGTAGATGCGCTCGGCCGCGCTCGTGAGGTCCGCGTCCTTGACGTTGACCGGAGTCACTATGACATGGAATGGCGCTATCGACACGGGCCACACTATGCCCGCCGAGTCGTTGAAGAGCTCGACCGCCGAGGCCATCACGCGTTCGACGCCTATGCCGTAGCTGCCCATCACTATCGGCACCTCGCTCCCGTCCGAGGTCAGCACGCGCGCGCCCATGCTCTCGGAATACTTCGTGCCGAGCTTGAAGATGTGACCGATCTCGACCGCCTTGAATACGTCGATCACGCCCTCGCAATTCGGGCAGCCTTCGCCCGCCCTCACCGTCCGGAGGTGCGCCCACTGGTCCACCTTGATGTCCCGGTCCACCGAGACTCCGCGGAGGTGGAAGTCGTCGCGGTTCGCCCCCGTCGTCATGCCGCGCCGCCCGCGCAAAGATTCGTCCGCGATGATGCGGCCGACGCCCCCGTGCGAATCGCCCGTCACGCCGACCGCGCCGAGCGAGCCGGGGAGGGCCCCCAGAGCCCCCCGAATCTCTTCCGGGTGCGCGGGCCTCACGTTCACGGCCCCCGATGAGTCGGCCAGCTTCGTCTCGTTCAGCTCGTGGTCCCCGCGCATCAGTACGAGGGCGAGCTGCTCATCTAACATATAAATGAGAGTCTTGATCTGCCGGTCCGCCGGGGCCCCTCCGGGGAAGGTGGTCAGGTCTTCGATGGTGCGCACGCCGGGCGTGGCGAACTCTTCGGGCTGCGCTGGGCCGTCTTCGTCGGTCACCTCCTTGAGCTTGGAAGTGGCCTTCTCGATATTGGCGGAGTAGCCGCACTTCTCGCACGTGGCGATGAAGTCTTCGCCCGCGTCCGTGCGGACCATGAATTCGGTCGACTGGCTGCCGCCCATCGCGCCGGAGCTCGCTTCGACCGAAGTGAACTTCAGGCCGCACCGGGAGAATATCCGGTTGTACGCCTGGTACTGGTCCTCGAAGGCGCGGTCGAGCCCTTCGCGATCCACGTCGAACGAATAAGCGTCCTTCATCGTGAACTCGCGCACGCGCAGCAGCCCGGACTTGGGGCGGGCCTCGTCGCGGAACTTGGTCTGGATCTGGTACCACACCTGCGGCAGTTGCCTGTAGGAGTTGATAGTGTGGCGCGCTATCGAAGTGAATACCTCTTCGTGCGTCATGCCGAGCCCCATGTCCACCCCCTTGCGGTCGCGCAGGCGAAACATATTATCGCCCATCACCTCCCAGCGGTTGGACTCCTTCCACACCTCGGCCGGGTGGAGCGCGGGCAGGAGGAACTCCTGAGCGCCTATGCGGCCCATCTCCTCGCGGATGATGCCTATGACCTTCAGGCGCACGCGCTGGGCGAGCGGCAGCAGCGAGTAGACGCCCGCCGTGAGCTGCCGGATGTACCCCGCGCGCACGAGCAGCCGGTGGCTCGTGACCTCCGCGTCTGAAGGGTCATCGCGCAGGGTGGGGATGAACAGTTTAGACCATCTCATTTCACTCTCCTTGATACAAAGCTCTGTGCAAGCGGCAACGCTCGTCTTTATATTGAAAATTGCGGTAATTGGGTCTAGGAAAGTTACCGCTAAAACCTCCGAAGCGTCAAGCAACGCGGAATCCGGACCGGGTTAGTCCGCGGGGCGGGGGCTTCGGCGAGCGGCGGCGGGGGATGAAAAAGACGGCCCCGCTCGGGCCGGGGGACGGAGACATCCCTCCGGCGCTCGCGCTTGCAATAGGTTATCCCCTTTGCTACCATCCATAGCTGGTCAACTTGGGACTAGCACCGATATATTGTGCGCGCTCCTTCGGCCCGCAGAGCGGCATGTGGGATTCACTCTTCAGCTTTTGAGGTAGTACGATGCCAGTTGGTGATATTCCTGAGGCTTTGACCTTCGATGATGTTTCTCTGGTCCCCGCGCGGAGCGACGTCCTCCCGCACCAGGCCGACACGACCACGCATTTCACGCGCAACATCCCTCTGAACATCCCGATCCTGTCAGCCGCGATGGACACGGTGACGGAGTCGCACCTGGCCATAGCCATCGCGCAGCAGGGCGGCATCGGGGTCGTTCATAAGAACCTCTCGATTGACGAGCAGCGCGACGAGGTCGATAAGGTGAAGCGAAGCGAGTCGGGGATGATAGTCGACCCGGTCACCATGACGCCCGACCGCACGATCTCTGAGGCGATGGAGCTGATGGACCGCTACCGCATCTCGGGCGTGCCCATCGTCACGGGCAACGGCCACCTCGTCGGTATCCTCACCAACCGCGACCTGAGGTTTGAAACGCGGCTGGACCTCCCGATCAGCGAGGTCATGACCAAAGAGAATCTCATCACCGTCCCGGTCGGCACGACCCTCAACGAAGCCCGGTCCATCCTCCAGCGCCATCGGGTCGAAAAGCTCCTCGTGGTTGACGACGACTTCAGGCTGAAGGGGCTGATCACGGTCAAGGACATACAGAAGGCGATCAAGTACCCGCTCGCGGCCAAGGACAACCTGGGCCGCCTGCGCGTGGCCGCGGCCATCGGGGCCACGGGCGACTTCCTCGAAAGGGCCGCAGAGCTGGTGCGCGCCCGCGTGGACGCGCTCGTGATCGACACCGCGCACGGCCACACGGAAGGCGTCCTGTCAGCCATCAAGAAGATCAAGGGCCGCTTCCCGGAGATCGACCTCGTGGCCGGAAACATCGCCACGGCAGAGGCGACCAAAGACCTGATCATCGCGGGCGTCGACGCCGTGAAGGTCGGCATGGGGCCGGGCTCGATCTGCACCACGCGCGTCGTGAGCGGGGCGGGCGTGCCGCAGGTGACGGCCATACTCGACTGCGCGCGCGCGGCGCGCGGCTCGGGCGTGCCGGTCATAGCGGACGGCGGCATCAAGTTCTCGGGCGACATCACCAAGGCCATCGCCGCGGGCGCGGACTCCGTGATGATCGGCTCTCTGTTCGCGGGCGCGGATGAAAGCCCCGGCGAGATCATCCTATTCCAGGGCCGCTCGTTCAAGGCTTACCGGGGCATGGGGTCGCTTTCGGCGATGAAGGAAGGCAGCCGCGACCGATACGGTCAGGCGAACGAGTCGCAGGTGACCAAGCTCGTCCCGGAAGGGATCGAAGGGAAAGTGGCTCATAAAGGCCCGCTCGCGTCGCTCGTGCATCAGCTGGTCGGCGGCCTGCGCGCGGGCATGGGCTACTGCGGGTGCAGGTCCATCGCCGACCTGCACGAACACGCCAGATTTATAAGAGTCACATCCGCGGGCCTTCGCGAGAGTCACGTTCACGACGTGGTAATCACCCAGGAAGCGCCCAACTACCGGATAGAGTGATCGATAGCCCCACGAAAGGCCGTTGTGTTTAGTCCCGGCTTTTCACTGTGTCAGGGCGCGCCGTGCTTGCCGGTCCCGCTAGATACGGGTTATCCCCAAATATTTTTGACGGCTTTGCGCCTAAAGTCCGATTCTGAGGGTACTTTAGGTTCAAGTGAGATTTTAGAACTAAAAGTTATTTTAGCGGCGGGTTCTTTTTCTGGCCTTTTAAGAAATTTTCGATTACGGGCTAGTACATTCCTACCTTTGATTATTAAGTTGATATTATCTGGTCAGGTAAGCGGCGAGATGTTATCCGGGCCTCGCGCTCTCACACAAAGCCCGGAGTTATAGATT
>DASQDI010000146.1:0-45674 GCA_035634255.1 Blastocatellia bacterium | reverse complement strand
CGCGGGCGGCGCGTGAAAGATACGATTCACGCGCCGCCCGCGCGGGGCTTTCGTTATGACTCGGCTTCGCGCGCCGCGGTGTGATCGGAGTCGAGAGGCGATTCGCTGTTGAGAAGTGCGGGGGAGAGAGCGTCATCCGGCGCGGCCCCCTTCCCCGCGTCGGTCGAGGTGGGCGCGAGTCTCAGCTCGGCCCCGAGGTCTTCGACGATCTCTACGCTGCGCCGCGCCTGCTCCGCCTGCGCCAGAGCCGTCGGGGCCGCTTCGCCCACGGGGAGGCCGCCCGCCGCGCCCTGCTTGTTCCGCTGCCGGACCGCGATGGAGTACTCCTCGTTCGCCGCCTCGATGTCGTCCATCGAATAGAGCACGCGCCCGAGGTCCTGATGGGCTTCGGGGTAGTGGCCCCCGCGCTGCTCTATCGCCGTACGATAGGCTCTGGCGGCCGCTTCCGGGTTGCGGCTGCGGACGTGCGCCATGCCCATGTGGTAATAAGCCTCCGGGTAGACCCCGCCCGACTGCTTGATCGCCATGTCGTACGCATCGAGCGCCGAATCGCTGTCGCCCTGCCGCGACAGAAGCAGGCCCAGTTGAAAATGCGCCTCGGGGAATACCCCGCCCTGCTGTTCTATGGCCCGGTGAAGCTCCTTCATAGCCTCCTGGTAATGCCCCGAGCGGGTGAGCGCGCGCCCGAGCTCGTAATGCGCGCGCGGGAACACCCCGCCCCTCTGCTCTATCGCCGTGCGGAACTCGCCGATGGCCTGCTCGCTCTGCCCGATATCGTAGAGGACGCGCCCGAGATCATTATGGGCCTCGGGGTAAGGCCGCGGTAGCCGAGCTTCGGGCCCGGCGGGCGCAGCCTCTTTCCCGGCCCCGGCCGGCTCCGGCGTCGCCGCTCCGTCGCCCTGAAGGCCGGCGCGCGGCACGAGGCTCGCTCCCCTTTCGCGCTGCTCGATGGCGGTCTCGAATTCCCCGCGCGCGGCTTCCAGCTCTCCCATTTCGTAGAGGGCGCGGCCGAGGTTGCGATGGGCCTCGGCGTCGAAGCCCGAGCGGAGGTCGAGGGCGGTACGGAACTCTTTGATGGCCTCTTCGAGCGCGCCACGGCCGTAGAGTATGAGGCCCAGGTCGTGGTGCGCGTCGGCGGCGGTGTCGCCCTGCGCGATGGCCTTCTTCAGGGAGTCGGCCGCGCGGTCGAGCTCGCCGAGGCGAGCCAGAGCGTTCCCGAGATTGCGTTGCGCGTCCGGGAAGCTGCCGCGCTGCTGCTCTATCGCCGTCTCGTACGCGGCCGCCGCCTCTTCGATCTCCCCGCGCGCGTAAAGCGCGTTGCCGAGGTTGTAGAAGGCTTCGCTGTAACGCCCGCGCCTCTGGTCTATGGCCGTGCGGTAAGCGGTGATGGCATCATCGACTTCGCCCAGGTCATAAAGGGCGACGCCCAGATTGTGCCACGCGAGCGGGAAGCTCTCGGGCGAGCCGGAAGCCGCGCGGCGCAGGCTGATGATGGCCTCTTCAAGCTCACCCCCCTCGTAAAGCGCGAGCCCGAGGTCATGGTGCGCGAGCAGGTTGTCGGGCGCTTCCTCGATGGCCGAGCGGTAAGCTCCGATGGCCCCGTCGAGGTCTCCCATGTCGTAAAGGGTCCGCCCGAGCGCGCGGTACGCCTCGGCCATCCTCGGGGCGAGCGCGATGGCGGACTGCAAGGCGTCCACCGCCCCGTGCGGGTCGCCCAGCTCGTAAAGCGCGCGGCCCAGCATGTAATGGGCTTCGGGGTACTCGCCCTCGGGCTGGTTGATCAACATTTCGCAGGTGTCCACGACTTCGTGCAGGTCTCCGTGATCGTAAAGCGAGCGGGCGAGGTCGAGGTACGCTTCAGGGAAATCGGATTGCAGTTGCAGGGCGCGGCGGAGCTCGACTATGGACTCTTCCAGCTGGCCCGCCTGGTACAGGGCCACTCCGAGGCGGTGGTGCGCCCACGGCAGTTCTTCGTTGAGCGCGAGCGCGCGCCGCAGGCTGGCGATAGAGCCTTCGACGTTCCCGGCTTCGAGCAGGACGGCCCCGAGACTGTAATGCGCCGCCGGGAAATTCTCGTTCTCCGACAGGGCCGTCGTGTAAGAGTCGATTGCGTTATCGAGGTCGCCCTTCCGGGCGTAGGCGAGCCCGAGGCTGTAGTGCGCTTCGGGATAAATGCCCTGCCGGTTCGCGACCGCCGCGCGGTACGAGTCGATTGCGCTGTCGACCTCCCCGTTGGCGTTGTAGGCCGCGCCGAGCCAGAAGTGAGCCTCCGCGAACCTGCTCGACTGCTCGATGGCCTTGCGCTGCGCGCCGATGGATTCGTCGAGCTGGCCTTTGCTGAAGTAGGCCAGGCCGAGGTCGTGGAAAGCCTCCGGGAACGTGCCGTCGCGCTGATCGATGGCGGTGCGTAGGGCATGTATCGCGCCGTCCAGGTCGCTCACGCGGTAGAGTGCCCTGCCCAGGTTGCGATACGCGCGCGGGAACGTGGGCTGCTGCCTTATGGCCTCCCTCAGGGCCTCGACCGCTTCGTCCAGCCGGTCGAGGTCGAACAGGGCGAGCCCGAGACTATGGTGCGCCCTCGCGAAGTCCCCGCCCCTCTGCTCTATCGCCGAGCGGAAGACCCCGACCGCTTCGGAGGCGTTGCCGCTCTGGTAGAGGGCAGAGCCGAGCCCGTGGTAAGCTTCCGGGAAATTCTCGTTCTGCGAAATCGCCGTGCGGAAAGATTCGATTGCGGGCTCCAGCTTCTTCTCAATCGTGTAGATGCGACCGAGTTCGTAATAAGCGTCGGGGTAGCTGCCGCCGCGCAGCCTGATGGCCTGCCTGAACTCTTCTATGGCCTCGTCGACCTGACCCATCTCGTGGAGCGCGAGGCCGAGGTCGTAATGGGCGCGGGGGAATCTCGGGTTCAGCTCGATGGCCTTGCGGTACGAGTCGATTGCGTCGGAGAGGCTCCCCTGCCGCGCGAGCGCGTTCCCGAGGTTGTGATAAGCCCACGGAAAATCATTGCGCTGCTCGATGGCCGTGCGGTAGGAGACGATGGCCTCCGTGACGTTGCCGAGCCGGGCGAGCGCGCGGCCCAGCTCGTGGTGCGCTTCGGGGAAGTGGGCCTGCTCTTCGAGGGCGACCCGGTAGCTCTCGACCGACTCGTCGAGGCGGCCAAGCCCATAGAGCGCGCGGCCCAGCTCGAAATGCGCCTGCGGGAAGTGCGCGCGCCTCTGCTCTATGGCCGCGCGGAAAGCCTCGACCGCCCCGTCGAGGTCGCCCTTTTCGAGCAGGACCTTGCCGAGCTCGAACTGGGTTTCGGGGTAGCTGCCGTGGCGCTGATCTATCGCCCTGCGAAGGGCTCCCGCGGCCTGTTCCAGGTCGCCGCGCCTCGCTAGCGCCACGCCGAGGTGGTGCCACGCTTTAGGGAAGTCCCCGTTCCTTTGCTTGATCGCGCTGCGGAATTGAAGGGCCGCCTCGTCGAAATCGCCCCGGCGCAGGAGCGCGATCCCCAGGTTGTGATAGGCCCACGGGTGATTCCCTCCGCGCTGCTCAATGGCCTTGCGGTACGCGTCGATAGCGTCGGAGTATTCCCCGCGACGCGCGAGGGTCAGGGCGAGGCTGTAATAGGCGTCCGGGTTTTCGGGCTGCAAGGCAATCGAGGTGCGGAAGGCTTCGATTGCCCCGTCGATGTCGCCCGCGTCCAGGAGCGCCCGCGCGAGCTGGTAAGACGCGCGCGGGAAATTCCCGCCCCGCATCTCAACCGCCATCCGAAAGCTGCTTATGGCTTCGTCCAGCCAGCCTCTGTTGTAAAAGACCAGTCCCTTATCCAGGTATTGCTGAGCAGTGCTCGATGAGGCGCTCATATCAACTCACCTCTAAGAATTATTTACTCAATTGATTAGTGGCCTTCCCCCGCAAGCGACGGACGAAGGAGAAGCCTGATCATCCTATCTCAATTAGGCGCGCGGCGGCAATGGCGAGTCGCTTCGCGGGCGCGCGCCACGGTGCTATACTGCCGCCTTCCGTCAACCGATGGAGACCATTCAACAGGTCGGGAGAGGCACTATGTCGGAGAATAGCAACGGGCCGCGAAGGGTGGAGGGGAAGGTCGCTCTGGTCACGGGGGCCGCGTCGGGCATCGGCAAAGCCACGGCGGCCCTGCTCGCCCGCGAGGGGGCGAGAGTAGCCGTCGCGGACATAAACGAGCAGGGCGCGCGCGCCTCGGCGCGGGAGATAGCGGGGCCGGGCCGCGAGGCGGTCGCGCTCGCGCTCGACGTGACCTCCGAGGAGGACTGGGCGCGAGTCGTGAGCGAGGTCGTAGAGAGATGGGGCAGGCTCGACATCCTCGTCAACAACGCGGGCATATCTTTCGGAAAGCCTTTTACGGAGACGGGCCTCGAAGAGTGGCGGAAAGTGATGGCGGTCAACCTGGACAGCGTCTTCCTGGGAACCAAACACTGCGCGCAGGTGATGCGGGAAGGCGGAGGCGGGAGCATAATCAACATCTCATCGGCTTCCGGGACGAAGGCCAGCGCAGGGGCCAGCGCCTACTGCGCCAGCAAGGCCGCCGTCCGGATGTATTCGAAAGCAATCGCTCTGGAATGCGCGCGAAACGGCGACAACATCCGCGTCAACACCGTATCGCCGAGCGGGGTCAGAACTCCGATGTGGGAGTCGATGCAGTTCTGGCAGGACATGAAGAGAGATACCGGGAGCGACGAGGCTAACTACTCGGCGCTGTCGGCGGACGTGCCCATGAAGAGATTCGCGACCCCCGAAGAGATAGCCGAGGCCGTCCTGTTCCTCGCCTCCGACGAGAGCAGCTTCATCACGGGGGCAGACATACCCGTGGACGGCGGCTACACGGCATAACCCGCGCCCGGCCTGACAGTGAACTGCACCAGAGTCATGCGTAAGAATCTTCTTGACACCCTATGTAGAAATCTATACATGTAGTTATCGACAGAAGGAGGGGGATGAGATGAGCCCTAAAGGGTACCTATCATATTCGGGGGCGGTAATCCTTCAGGCGGTCGCGAGCGGTTACAGGTACGGCTTCGACGTGATGGACATAACGGGCCTGCCGAGCGGGACGGTTTACCCGGCGCTCAGGCGGCTTGAGGAGTCGGGACAGGTCGTCTCCCGGTGGGAGGAGGAGCGAATCGCCCACAAGGAGCAGCGCCCGCCCCGCAAGTATTACGAAGTTACGCCCGAGGGGAAGCAGGCGCTCGCGGAGGCGGTCAAGCGGTACCGGTTCCTGGACCGCCTGCTGCCGCAGGCTCCCGCGAAGGCGCGCCCCACCAGGCAGAGGGGGTGAGCCGATGCAGTACCGCGGGCGCACAGGCAAGTCTTACTTCAGGCCGTACCTCTGGCTCATAACTCTGGTCAGCCTCCTGGTCCCCCGGCGCTTGCGCGCGGACTGGAAGAGGGAGTGGCGGGCGGAATTAGAGCACAGGGAGTCGCGGCTCAGGCAGTGGCAGAGGCTAGGCGCGAGGGCGAAGCTGGAGTTGCTCGGGCAGAGCCTGGGCTCCCTCTACGACGCGCTGTGGTTTCAGAAACACCGATTGGAGGATGAGATGATTCAAGACTTGAGGTACGGAATGCGAATGCTCTTCAGGAGCCCGGTCTTCACCGCGGTCGCGGTCCTGTCGCTCGCGCTCGGCATCGGGGCCAACACCGCCATCTTCAGCCTCGTCAACGCGGTGTTGTTGGAGAACCTGCCCGTCAGGAACCCCGAGCAGTTAGTCCTGCTGCGCTGGATCGCTTCCGGCCGGAACATCCCGCCGGACTCGGTGAGCGGGTTTCTGGATTTGAATTTCGGGCAGCCGTTCAGCACCTCTTTTTCCTACCCGGCATTCGAAGACTTCCGCGAGCGCAACGAGGTGTTCTCGGACGTATTCGCCTTCTCTGAGCTCGGCCGGCTGAACGTCAGCATAGACGGGCAGGCGGAGTCGGCCGAAGGGCAGATAGTCTCCGGCGATTACTACTCAGGGCTAGGCGTCCAGCCGGTTCTCGGTCGGACGCTCGCCGCCGATGACGACAGGCCCGTCGGGGCCGAGCCGGTCGCCGTGATCAGCCACGCTTACTGGCAGCGCAGGTTCGGCGGCGACCCGGCGGCGGTCGGCAAGGTCATCTACGTCAACAGCTCTCCGTTCACAATAGTCGGGGTGACGCCCCCGAAATTTCACGGGACGCTCGACCTCGGCGTATCGCCCGACATCACGGTCCCGACGGGGGCGCAGACGCTCGTCATGCGGGGCGACTCCATACTGACGGACCGGGGGAACTGGTGGGTGCAGATCATCGGGCGTCTTAAGCCGGGGGTGACCGCCGAGCAGGCGCAGGCCCACCTCGACGCCATGTTCCAGCAGGAGGTCGCGGAGCTAATCAAATCTTCCAAGGAGGAGAAAGACCCCGCGCGGGTGGAAGTCTTACCCGGCGGCAAGGGGCTCACCCAGACGCGCGGGCAGCTGGCGGGGCCGCTCTACATCATGGTTGCCGTCGCCGTTCTGGTGCTCGCCATAGCCTGCGCGAATATCGCGAACCTGTTGCTGGCCCGCTCGGCGATGCGCCAGAAAGAGATCGCCATGCGGCTGGCCCTCGGCGCGAGCCGGCTCAGGTTGATCCGGCAGTTGCTTACGGAGAGCGCCTTGCTGGCGGTGATCGGCGGGGGGCTCGGGCTGCTCCTTGTGTATTGCACCAAGGACCTGCTCACGGGCCTGCTCCCCGGCAGGTCGGCCGCGCTCAGGCTGGACGTTGAGCCGGACGTTCGGGTCCTAGCATTCACGGCGGCCGTCTCCCTCCTCACCGGGCTGCTGTTCGGGCTCGCGCCCGCGATCCGCGCGACGAAGCTCGACCTGGCCCCCGACCTCAAAGACAACGCCAGGACCGCCAACAGGTCCAAGACGCGGCTGGGTAAAATCCTGCTCGTTTCGCAGGTGGCCATCTCGCTGCTGCTGTTGATCGGGGCCGGGCTCTTCGTGCGCACCCTCCGCAACCTGGAAAACATCGAGCTGGGGTTCAACCGGGAGAACCTCCTGATATTCAAAGTTGACCCGACTCTGAACGGGTACGAAGGGGCGCGGGCGGCGAACCTGTACGAGCAGATGAAAGAGCGCATCGAGGCCCTGCCCGGAGTGAAGGCCGTCGGCATGTCGCGCCACCCTCTGATCAGCGGCGGCGCGATGATAAGCATGGTCGAGGGGCGGGAGCATATCTTCCTTCAGCGGGTCAGCCCGAATTTCTTCGAGACCATGGAGATACCTCTGCTGATCGGGCGCAACTTCACCGCGGGTGATAACGACAACTCTTCAAAAGTGGTGATAGTCAACGAAGCATACGCGCGCCGGTTCCTCTCGGGCGAGAACCCCATCGGCAGGCGGGTTAAATTGAGCCGGTCGCCCACCAGCCCGGAGCTGGAGGTAGTAGGGATGGTCAAGGACGCGATGTACTCCGACCTGCGCATACAATTTCCGCCCACGGTATACCTCCCATACCTCCAAGGGCTGAAGGGCCTGCGCGAGATGACCTTCGAGGTGCGGACGATTAACGACCCGTCGGAGATGATGGCGTCCGTGCGCCGGGCGGTCCAGGAAGTGGACAGCAACGTCCCCCTGTTCAACATGAAGACTCAGGAGGAGCAGGTGAATCAGGCCCTCACGGAGGAGCGCCTGTTCGCGCGGTTATCGACACTCTCCGGGTCTTTGGCCCTGACCCTGGCCTGCATAGGGCTTTATGGCCTGATGTCTTATTCGGTCGCGCGCAGGACTCACGAGATCGGCATAAGGATGGCGCTCGGGGCGCAGCCGGGCGCCGTGCGGTGGCTTGTGATGCGGGAGACTCTGCTTGTGATCTTCCTCGGAGTGGTGCTCGGGCTCGCGGCCGGGCTCGCGGCCATGCAGGTAATCTCAAGCATGCTCTTCGGGCTCACGGCCACGGACCCGGTGACGTTATTGATCGCCATCCTGATATTGATAGCCGTGACCGCGCTGGCCGGCTACCTCCCGGCCCGGAGGGCGTCGAGGGTCGATCCCATGATCGCCCTGCGGTATGAGTAGATCAGTGGCCGGGGGCCAGGGGTCAGGATTCAGGGGCTAAGGAAGGAGCATCTCGGATTCTATTTACAGAATCCCTTTCCTACCCTGAATCCTGGCCCCCGGCCACTGACCCCTGTTTTTTTTGCAACCTTCCCGATGAATTTGTCACTCACCAGTGGCCGGACATTTTATCGGGAGGGGTTTATGGAATCCTTAATTCAGGATATTCGATACGGAATTCGGTTGCTCGCCGGAAAGCCCGGCTTCACCGCCGTCGCCGCAATCGCCCTGGCGCTCGGCATCGGGGCCAACACCGCCATCTTCAGCGTCGTCAACAAGGTTCTGCTCAACCCTCTGCCTTACAAAGACCCCGACCGGATCATGATGGTCTGGGAAGAGAACGCCAAGAGCGGCTACCCGATTGACACGCCTTCGCCTGCTAATTTTATTAGCTGGAAAGAGCAGAATCAGGTCTTCGAAGACATGGCGGCCTTCGACGACGCCACTTTCAGCCTGACGGGCGGGGGCGAGCCTGAGAAGATCACCGGCGACCTCGTCTCCGCCAGCTTCTTCCCCATCCTCGGGGTCGACCCGATCTTCGGCCGCGTCTTCTCTCCCGAAGAGGACGTCCCCGGCGCGAACCGCGTAGTCATCATCAGCCACGGCATCTGGCAACGGCGCTTCGGCTCCGACAGGGAGATTCTCGGGAAGACTCTCACGTTAGACGGCCAGAGCTACTCGGTCATCGGGGTCATGCCGCCCCAGTTCGAATTCCTTGGCCGCGGCAGCGAGCTTTGGGTGCCCATAGCCTTCACCCAGGAGGAGGCGGCCGCGCGCGGGAACCACTACCTTGAGGTCATCGCGCGCACGCGCCCCGGCGTCACGCGGGAGCAGGCGCAGGCGGACATGAGCCTGATAGCCGAGCGGCTTCAGCAGGAGTTTCCCCTGACGAACACCAGCGTCGGCGCTGTCGTCATCCCCCTGCACGAGCAGATCGTCGGAGACATTCGACCGGCCCTGTTGATACTTATGGGGGCCGTGGGCTTCGTGCTGCTGATCGCCTGCGCGAACGTGGCGAACCTGCTCCTGGCTCGGGCCGCCGTGCGCCAGAAAGAGACGGCCATCCGCACGGCCCTCGGCGCGGGCCGAGCGCGGCTCGTCAGGCAGTTCCTCACCGAGAGCGTACTGCTCTCCGGGCTCGGCGGCGTCCTGGGGCTGGTGATAAGCATAGTGGGCGTAAAGGTGCTCGTCTCCTTCGTGCCCGACAGCATCTCGCAGGCGAAGGAGGTCACGCTGGACGCGAAGGTGCTGCTCTTCACCTTCGGAATCTCCATGCTGACGGGCGTGATCTTCGGCCTGATCCCCGCCCTGCAAGCGTCGAGGCCCAACCTCAACGAAACGCTGAAGGAAGGCGGGCGGGACTCTTCGGCGGGGGCCTCGGGCTCCCGCGCCAGAAACATACTGGTGGTCTCGGAGATAGGCCTCGCCCTGGTGCTCCTGATCGGCGCGGGGCTGATGATAAACAGTTTCCTCAAACTGCTAAGCGTCGACCCCGGATTCAGGACCGACTCGATGCTGACGGCGAAGATAATCCTCCCCGACTCGAAGTACCCCGGACGGATCGAGCGCGCGGCCTTCTTCAGGCAACTGCTCGAACGTGTCGGGTCGCTGCCGGGCGTGGAGGCGGCGGGCCTCACCACGAGCCTGCCGCTCACGTCCAAGGGGAACTCGCTCGGCATCGCGGTCGAGGGGCGGCCGGAGCCCCCGCCCGACGAAGTCCCCATCATAGTCACGCGAGTCATCAACCCCGACTACTTCCGCACGATGTCAATCCCCCTGCTTCAGGGGAGGATTTTCAGCGAACAGGACAGTGAGAACGCGCCCTTCGTAGTCATCATCGACGAGGCCATGGCGCGCAAGCTGTGGCCCGACGAAGACCCCATAGGCAGGCGGATAAAGATGGGGGGCTACAATTCGACGAGCCCGTGGCGCTCGGTCGTGGGGGTCGTGAAGGAGGTGAGGCAGTTCGAGCTGGACGCCGCGCCCCGGCCTCAGATGTACGTCCCGTTCCCCCAGACCGGGGTCTTCGCTCCGCAGGACCTCGTGCTGCGCACCTCGGGCGACCCGCTCAGCATGGTTTCCGCCGTGAGGAGCGAGGTGTGGGCGATAGATAAAGACCAGCCCATATCGACCGTCAGGACGATGGAAGATATTATGGCCGCGTCCGTGGCTAAACAGCGATTCAACATGCTCCTGCTCGGCATCTTCGCCGTGGTCGCGCTGGTGCTCGCGGCGGTAGGGATTTACGGAGTGATGTCGTACCTGGTCACGCAGCGCACGCGCGAGATCGGCCTCCGCATGGCTCTTGGGGCGCAGAGGAGCGACGTGCTGAAGCTGGTGGTCGGGCAGGGGTTCAAGCTCGTGGCCATCGGGGTGGCGCTCGGGCTCTTCGCGTCCTTCGCGCTCACGCGCTACATGTCGAGCCTGCTTTTCGGGGTCAGCACCACCGACCCCGTCACGTTCGTCGTCATCTCGGTGACCCTGATCGCCATAGCTCTGCTGGCCAGCTACATCCCCGCCCGGAGAGCGACGCAGATAGACCCGATGCGGGCGCTGCACTACGAGTAGGCTTCGGGGGTCAGGGGCCGGGGGCCAGAGCCTAAGGAAGAGGTTCTTTAAAGGGGGTTTGAAATCATGAACGGTAGCCGGGGCTCCCGCTCCCTGCCCCGAATCCTGGCCCCGGCCGCCGGCCCCTGACGCCTACTCCTCTTCGGTGAGCATCTCAAGGAACTTGCTGGTGGCGAGGGTGAAGTTTTTCCCCTTGCGATGGATGATGCCGATGGGCCTCATGAAGCTCTGCGTGAAATTGACGGCGACCAGGGTCCCGGCGCGCACTTCGTTTTCGACCGTGGCGCGGGGGACTATCGTGATGCCGAGGTCGGCTTCCACCGAGCGCTTGATCGTCTCGATGTTATCGAATTCCATCACGTAGTGGACGTTCACCTTCTGGGCGCGCAGGATCTTATCGATGGCCTTCCGCGTGGGGATGTCCCGCTCGAAGCCGATGAAGCGCTGGTCCCCGAGGCTCGGCAGGTCGATCCGCTTGCGCGCCGCGAACAGGTGGTCCGGGCTGCAAACCAGCACCAGCCTGTCGCTGCGGAACGGTATGATCTCGATCTGGGGGCGCGGGCTCGGGTACGCGACTATGCCGATGTCGATTGCGCCGGAGAGCACGTCGTCATACACCTTGTTCGTCCGGCTGTACTCGATGTGGATGTTCACCTGCGGGTACCCTTTTATGAACCGCTTCACGACGGGCGACAGCTCGTGCAGGCCGACCGAGTAGATGGTCGCCACGCGCACCTGCCCCGACACCAGATTGCTGAGCCCCTTCATCTCTTCCGTCAGCCCCGAGAAGCGTTCGAGAATCTCGCGGCACCCCCGGTAAAAAGTCTCCCCCGCCGCGGTCGGCACGAGCCCGTTCCGGCTCCGCTCGACGAGCTTCCGCTCGAAGCGGTCTTCGAGGGCCTTTATCTGCTGGCTCACCGCCGACTGCGAGATGAAATTCTTGCTCGCCGCTTTCGAGAAACTGCGCGTGTCTATCAGGTCGCAAAATACTTTCAGAGATTCGATGTGCATAATGTTGCCTTATTCCGACCGCTCTAAGAGTTCACTGATACTTATAGCATGAGCGCTCCGGCATTTGGCAGTGCGCGGGTCGCCCTCGCTCGCCCCCGGCTGCTAAAATGGCCCGATGAACGACAGGGCGACCGCATCCGAGGCCGGCTATCTCGATCTGCTCCGCGGTAACCCCTCGTTCCGCCACATCTTCATAGGCCAGGTGATCTCGCAAACCGGCGACTGGTTCAACAGCGTCGCGCTCTTCACGCTGCTGCTGAGCCTCACGGG
The DNA here is from genome assembly GCA_035634255.1 of Blastocatellia bacterium. Taxonomy (GTDB): domain Bacteria; phylum Acidobacteriota; class Blastocatellia; order UBA7656; family UBA7656; genus DATLMR01. Next base: position 33,744 of record DASQDI010000146.1, on the reverse strand, counting down.
CTCGGGAGAGGCCGTCGGCTACATCCTGATACTCAAGCTGCTGCCCACATTCTTCGTCGGGCCGCTGGCGGGCGTGGTGGCCGACCGCTACGACCGCAAAAAGACCATGATCGCGACCGACCTCCTTCGAGGCTTCGTCGTGCTCGGGTTCCTGCTCGTCTCCAGGGCGGACCAGGTCTGGATCGTCTACACGCTCACCGCCCTGGAAGTGGCCGTGGCGGCCTTTTTCGAGCCCGCGAGATCGGCCGCGATCCCGAGCATAGTCTCGCGCCGGGAGCTGATCTCGGCCAACGCGCTCTCGGGCGCTTCGTGGTCGATCACGCTCGCCGTCGGCGCGTCCTTAGGCGGGGTCGTGACCGGGGCCTTCGGCAGAAGCACGGCCTTCGTCATCAACGCGCTCTCCTTCTTCGTCTCCGCCGCATTCATAATGCTCGCGCGCTTCCCCTCCCGGCCCGAGGGCGCGCGAAAGTCCTCGAACATCTCTATAGCCAGCGCCCTCGGCGTTACGGACATGGTCGAAGGCGCGCGCTACCTTAAATCGAACCTGCGGGTCTTCGCGCTGCTGATGGTCAAGAGCGCGTGGGGGTTCGGGGGCGGCGTGTTGCTGCTTCTGACCGTATTCGGCAAGCAGATATTCCCCATCGGGCTCGATGGCAGCACCTCCATCGGGTTGCTGTACGCCGCGCGTGGCTTCGGCGCGATGATCGGCCCGATGGTGGCGCGGAGGCTCACGGGGACCTCGACGCGAACGATGATTAGCGCCATCACCGCGTCGTTCTTCATCTCGGCACTCTTCTACATACTCCTCGCGCAGGCTTCGCACTTCTGGGTGGCGCTCCTGTTCGTGACGGGCGCGCACACGGGCGGCAGCATCAACTGGGTCTACTCTTCGGCCCTGATTCAGATGTCGGTCCCGGACAGGTTCCTGGGGCGGGTCTTCGCGATTGAGATGGCGATGGTGACGCTCACGATGGCGGCCTCGACCTACCTGACCGGGTGGGGGCTCGACTACGCGGGGCTCGGCCCCAGAGCGATGGCCGCAATCCTCGGCCTCTCCTTCCTCGTGCCGGGATTCGTGTACGTCCTCATCCTGGGATGGCTGGGCAGAGAAGAGGCCGCCGAACCGGACCCCTCCTCGCCTTCCGTTCAGGTCGAGCCGGGGGATTAGATTCCGGTTTCTCGTTTTCTCCACGGGGTGTTAAATTCTCATCATGAAAATCCTTGTAATAGGCTCTGGGGGCCGGGAACACGCCATAGTATGGAAGCTCAGTCAGAGCCCGAACGTGTCGGCCCTGTACTGCGCCCCCGGCAACGCGGGGATAGCGGAAGTCTCGGGTTGTTTCCCCGCGAACGTGAACGACGCCGGGAGCCTCGCGAACCTGGCCGAGTCGATGGGCGCGGACCTGACCGTGGTCGGGCCGGAAGCGCCTCTGGTGGCGGGGGTAGCGGACGTGTTCGCATCGCGCAATCTGAAGCTCTTCGGCCCTTCGCAGGCCGCGGCGCAGCTCGAAGGCAGCAAGATTTTCGCGAAGCAGTTCATGGCGCGCCACTCCATCCCGACGGCACGCTTCACCGCGTGCCACTCCCCGGAATCCGCGAGGGCGACGCGCAAGCTCGAATACGAATTCCCGGTCGTGGTGAAGGCCGACGGCCTGGCCGCAGGCAAGGGCGTGCGCATAATCGACAGCGAAGCCGAATTCGACATGGCCATCAACGCCATCATGGTCCAGCGCGCTTACGGGGACGCGGGGTCGCGCATCGTCCTCGAAGAGCACCTGTCGGGGCGCGAGGCGTCTCTGATGATCTTCGCGGATGGGCGGGGTTATAAGATCATCCCGCCCGCGCAGGATTACAAGCGGGCGCAGGACGGCGACTCCGGGCCGAATACCGGAGGCATGGGCTCGTTTTCCACTCCGGGCCTGATCGACGACGCGACGCTTGAGCGCATCACTCGCGGGATCGTGGAGCCGACCCTCGAAGGGATGGCCTCCGAGGGCAGCCCGTTCCGGGGCGTGCTCTACGCGGGCCTGATGCTGACCGACGGCGGCCCGAAAGTCATCGAGTACAACGCGAGGCTCGGCGACCCGGAGACGCAGGCCGTGCTGGTCAGGCTGGAATCGGACCTCGCGGAGATTTTCGACGCGGTCGCCAGTGATCGGATAGGGGATACTCCGATAAGCTGGAGCGCGCACTCGTCCGTCTGCGTCGTGGCGGCCTCGTCCGGGTACCCCGGCGAGTACCAGCAGGGCAAGCCGATCACGGGTCTCGATGAAGCCAGCTCCCTGGAAAACGTCGCGGTCTTTCATGCGGGGACTATGCGCGACGAGCAGGGGAGCGTCCTGACCTCGGGCGGCCGAGTGCTTGGGGTGACCGCGCGGGCCGAGAGCCTCGCCTCCGCGCGCGACCGCGCCTACGAAGCCATCGGGAAGATCGGCTTCGACGGCATGCACTACCGCAAAGACATCGCCGCCACAGAATAACTCCCGGCGAGCGAAATCCCGCGAAAAATGGGCTTTTCAACCGCCCGCGCGAGGGGGCGCGAAGTTGACACTGCCGGAGGCGGTCAACTATCATCAACCTTGGTTTCTAATTGCCACTCGTCCGCTTTATCTATGTGATTTTATTTCGAGGAGAGAAGATGAGCACCACCGACCTGACGAACCGTTTGCAAGAGGCCGAGCGCGAATGGGAAGAGCGCACGCTTGACCCCACTCTGAAGAAGATGCCCGAGAGCAGGAAGAGCTTCACGACCACTTCGCTCATGCCCATCGAGCGCCTTTACACGCCCAACAGCCTGCCGGATTTCGATTACGAGTCCGAGCTGGGCTTTCCGGGCGAGCCCCCTTACGTCCGCGGCATACACGCGACGGGCTATCGCGGAAAGCTGTGGACGATGCGCCAGTTCGCGGGCTTCGGCTCGGCCTTCGACACGAACCAGCGGTTCAAGTACCTCCTCGAACACGGTCAGACGGGCCTCTCGGTGGCCTTCGATCTGCCGACCCTGATGGGTTACGACTCGGACCACCCGTTCAGCGAGGGCGAGGTCGGCAAGTGCGGCGTGGCCATATCGAGCCTCGCGGACATGGAAGTGCTGTTCGACGGAATCCCGCTCGAACAGGTCACGACTTCGATGACCATCAACGCGCCGGCGTCGATGATATTCGCCATGTTTCTGGCCGTCGCCGAGAAGCAGGGCGCGGACTTGAAGAAGGTCGGCGGCACGCTCCAAAACGACATACTCAAAGAGTACATCGCGCAGAAGGAGTGGATATACCCGCCGCGCCAGGCGATGCAGCTCATCGTCGACACTATCGAGTTCTGCACGAAGGAAGTGCCCAGATTCAACCCGGTCTCGATCTCGGGCTACCACATTCGCGAGGCGGGCTCGACGGCCATGCAGGAGCTGGCCTTCACCCTGCGCGACGGCATCGAGTACGTGCAGTACGCGATCAACGCCGGGATGGATGTGGATGATTTCGCGCCGCGCTTGAGCTTCTTCTTCAACTCGCACAACGACTTTTTTGAAGAGATCGCCAAGTACCGCGCGGCCCGCCGCATCTGGTACAAGGTGATGAAAGAGCGCTTCAAGGCGAAGAACCCCAGGTCGTGGGCCCTGCGCTTCCACACGCAGACGGCGGGGGTGTCGCTCACGGCGCAGCAGCCGCTCAACAACATCGTGCGCGTGGCCATTCAGGCGCTCGCCGGGGTGCTGGGGGGCACGCAGTCTTTGCACACGGATGCGTACGACGAGGCGCTCGCCCTGCCTTCGGACGAGGCGGCCCTGATAGCCCTCAGGACGCAGCAGATCATCGCGCACGAGTCGGGGGTGGTCAACACGATAGACCCGCTCGGGGGCTCTTACTTCATAGAGAAGCTCACGCGCGACATGGAAGAGGGCGCGTTCGACTACTTCCGCAAGATCGACGGATTCGGGGGCATGATCGAAGCCATCGACGCGGGCTTCCCGCAGCGCGAGATTCAGGACGCTTCCTACGAATACCAGATGGCGGTTGAGTCGAAAGACAAGGTGATCGTCGGCGTGAACGATTACGTCATGGAGGAAGAGCCGCGGGCGGTGCCGCTCCTTCAGATCGACGAGTCGACCGCCCGGCTTCAGGGCGAGAGGTTACGGAAGCTCCGCTCGGAGCGCGACAACGAGCGCGTGGCTAAGACGCTCTCTGACTTAACCGAGGGCGCGCGCGAGGGCCGAAACACGATGCCGCTCCTGCTCGAATGCACGCGCGCTTACGCCACGCTCGGGGAGATGTGCGACGCGCTCAGGCCGGTCTACGGCGAGTACCGCGAGCCGATGTTTTGAGCGGTTTTGGATTCAACCAGATATATTGAGCGATTATGAGCGAAGAAAGAATCAGGGTCTTACTGGCAAAGCCCGGCCTCGACGGGCACGACAGAGGGGTCAAGGTCATAGCGCGCGCCCTGCGGGACGCGGGGATGGAAGTCATCTACACGGGGCTGAGGCAGACGCCCGAGATGGTGGTGAACGCGGCGCTTCAGGAGGACGTTGACGCCATCGGGATGTCGATACTCTCGGGCGCGCACATGACTCTGTTCCCGCGCGTGGTCGAACTGTCGCGGGAGGCGGGGCTCGACGACGTGATCATATTCGGCGGCGGGATCATCCCCGACGAAGACATCCCGCGACTGAAAGAACTTGGGGTCACCGAAGTATTCACCCCCGGCTCGCGTATGGAGGAGATCATCGACTTCATTCGCAAGAACGTGCGCCGCGCGACCCAACCCGCCTGACATGGCATTGAGGCGAAGCCTAAGAATGCGGGCGCCCTGCCCGCATTCCTTTAATGACGTGAATTTTTAATATAAAACCGCCGTGTTATACTCCATACATCCTATTCAGCGGGAGAACGCGCATGGCTTTTCAACTTATACTCACCGTCGAGTACGGCTCCGACACAAAGTGGCGCTGGGTGCTCTCAGACCCGGCGGAGCGTTATCTGGCCGACCATGAAGTTGCGCTCGACCCTAACGACCCGGTGTACCAGAGCTTCGTAGACCTGCCGGGCCGGTTGCGATTCCATGAGAGAGTCCGCCCGGCAGAAGAAGTACTGAATGAGCTTGGTGCGTGGATGGGAGAGAAGGTCTTTGGTAAGGTGGGCGAGAAGTTGCTTGAATACGAGCAATCGCCGGCCTGCGTAGTGCAAGTCCGCGTGCCTGCGGATGCGCAGAGCCTTCTGTTTCGCCCATTCGAGCTTGCGCACCTTGGCGGCAAGCCCCTCGCCGAGCGCGGGTTTCGGCTAGTCTACACCGTGGCGCGCGAGAAGGGGCAAAGGCCCGGCAGTCTCGCGCCGAAGGAGAGCAACCAGTCAGAGCCTTTGCGAATCCTCGGCGTCTTCAGCCTGCCGCACGACGCCACTCCGCTGAACCTGCGGCAGGAGCGATACCGACTTCAGGAGATGGTGCGCGAATTCGTGCAGACACGCGGGCAGGCGGTCGAGTTGCGCCTGCTTCAATACGGAGCCACGCGCGATTTGCTGAAGGATGTTTTGCAGGAAGCGCCCGGATGGGACGTGTTGCACTTCTCCGGGCATGGGCTCGAAGGCGAGCTGGTGCTTGAAAAGCCGGACGGCTCGGCTGACAGGATCGACGCCGAAGAACTGGCGAAGCTATTGCGCCCGGCCCACTCACGCCTGAAACTGCTGACGCTGTCGGCCTGCTATTCGGGCGCGGCCGACTTGCGAGCCGCGCGGGCGCAGGTCGGGCTTGAGGACCCTCCCACCCGCGAGACCCCTCCGCCGGCGCAAACGCCGAACATCCTCCCGAGCCTCGGCCAGCGGTTGTCGGAAGAACTCGACTGCGCGGTGCTGGCGATGCGCTACCCCGTTCTGGATGACTTCGCCACGGAGATGGCCCTCACGCTTTACGAGCGCATGCTTGAGAAAAAGCAACCGCTGCCACAGGCGCTCCAACTGGCCGTTGATGATGCTTTAAGTCCTGAGCACAATCCCTACCGTCCGATATTCTCCCGCCTTACACCTTTGCTATTCGGCAAGCGCGCGGCTGACCTTCGGCTACAAGCCCCGCCGCGCCCGCCATCGTTTGATCTGCCTCAGACCGGCCTGTTCTACTTCCCGAAAGCTCCTGAACGTTTCGTGGGTAGGCTGATGCCGATGCTGAAGGCAAGTCAGGCGCTCGCGCCGGAGAGCGGCAAGATCGGGGTGTTGTTTTATGGGATGGCGGGCGCGGGCAAGACGGCCTGCGCGCTTGAGCTGGCTTACAGGTATGACCCAAAAAATATTGAACGCTTCACAGCTTTTGTCTGGCACAAAGCGCCCGAAGAGAATCACGAAATCACGACGGCCCTCACTCAATTTGCGTTTTCGATGGAGAGGCAACTGCCCGGATTAGAACTCGTAGGGCTGATGGACGACCCGGAGGCGTTCAGGCACAAAGCCCTGCCGCGCCTCCGTGGATTATTGCAGAGCTACTCCATTCTTATTGTGCTCGATAACCTTGAAGGTTTGCTGACTTCAACCGGCGAGTGGCGCGACGCGCGATGGGGCGACCTGTTGAACACTTTGCTGGACCACGGCGGCCTCTCGCGATTGGTGATAACCTCGCGCCGCGTGCCTGCGGCGCTGAAAGGCCACCCGCGCCTGCGTGAAGATGCCATTCACGCTTTGAGTTTTCAGGAGAGCGTGCTGCTGGCCCGCGAGATGGGTAATTTGAAACAACTTTTCAAGGATGATGAAGGGCGCGAAAAACTCAGGCGCATATTACACGCAGCGCAGGGCCACCCGAAATTGCTGGAACTGGCCGAGGGGATGGCCTCCGAGCCCAAGGCTCTGGACGCGCACCTCGCACGAATCGAAAAAACAAGCGATGGTACAGGAATGGCTCACATGGCCTTTTTCAGGACCGGCCACAGCGACAGGCCCGAAGATGAGTTCGTGGACGAACTTCGCCGATGGACCGAGGGGGTTAGTCATAACCTCAGCCCCACCGCCCGCCTGCTGGCACAATTCTTAGCGCGCCTGGAAGAACCTGATCGAACGTTGGACGTGGTAAAAGGCAACTGGGAAGACTTCCTCAAGCGACTGAACGGCGAGCGTGGAAAGGAGAAGCAACCCGCGCCCGAGCCTGCATACTCACAGGCCCAAAATGCTTTGAGAGAATCTAGCCTTGGACTGGAAGCCGCTCTGAATGACCTGGCCCAAGCCGGTTTGATTGAAATTGAAGTAAAGAGCTCGGACAGCCCGCAATTTACTCAAGAAAGCTTCCAAACTCTTTTGGCGATCCTGGCAGAACAGAACCCGGACGTGGCGGCCTTGCTGAACAACCCGGAAGGCTTCAATTTCCAAGACCTTATACCTTATATTGAAGCTGCACTAACAAACCCGTCTGACCCGGCCGTGCAAGGCTGGATAAAAGATCAACAACTATCAACAATCAGACAACAATTCCGCCTTCATCCCGGCGTTGCCGAAGGTATCTTGTCTTCCTCCTTAGATTCAGTCTTGAACGCGGTGGACATTGAACTTGGTGATTACTTTATGTCGATGTGGCAACACGGAAGGAAGACTGAAATGCAGGGTGGAGGGCGGCTTGTGGTGGAAGGTGCACGCCGTGGTGTTCCATACCTAATAAGGACACAACGATGGGAAGAAGCCTCAAAACTGCTTGAAGAAATGATTAGTAGGGATTACAGCTCCGCAACGCTGGCGATGGGTATACCGTTCTTGCGCTACATTGCGGACCAAACACGCGGTACAGAGTACGAATTAGCTAACGCGGGCATACTGGCTAACGCCCTTCGAAAGGCCGGCTATTACTCGGAAGCAGAGGCCGCACTGCGTGAGCTTATTACCCGCTGCTTGACGGATAATAAGTACCGGCTTGCGTCGGTGGCTTCAACCGATTTATTTAACCTGCTCATGTCAACAGGACGATTTGATGAAGCACAGCGGACGGCTGAAGAAATGGCCGATTACATCAGCCACATCAAACTTGGACCGTGGGCGCGGATTTTCTATAAAGTTATGCGACTGCAAGCGCTGAACTCGCTTGGTTGTTACTCGGAAGTGCTGACAGCAGTGGAGCAACACCGCGCGGAAATGGATGACCTACCCGAAGAAAGCGCCGCTGAAGAAGACATACCTTCATGGAATGTTCGGGAGACAATACTAGACATAGGCCAAACTGCGGCACTCAGCCTAGAACAATGGGAAACCGCACTTGAGTTTAACGCTGAGATCAACCAATACAAACGTAGGCGTGGGGCGGGCGAATTGGATATTGCCCGGTCGCAATTCAATGGTTATGGCCCGCTTCTGAACTTGCGCCTCTATCGCGAAGCACGCAACTTGCTGGAATATTGTCGGGTTGTATTTGAACAAGCTGGTGACTTTTCACTTTTAAACAAGGTTTATGGTGGTCTGGCCGCTCTGGAAAACAACGAAGGCCACTCAATGTCTGCCGCGCGCTTCGAGCAAACCGCCCTGCGTTATGCGTATCAGGTCAACGAGCCAGAAAATTGCGCCATCGGCCACAATAATCTAGCAAATTATATTGAGAGGGCTGAAAGCGCTATCACTGAAACCTGTCTGGCTCACCTTCTAGCTGCTGGTCTTATCTGGTTGCAGATCAGTTCCGGCTCTTTGTTAGCTAGTATCCGGAATCTCGCTCGCTCGACTTTACCGTCCATGACGCCGTCGTTTGAACAAGTTTGCTTAATCGTTGAGCAAATCGATGGCGTGCGGTTTCGGGAGATGTTCGCGCAACTGCCGAAGAAAGCATCTGATGGCGACGCGGCGATTCAAATAATCTGGCAGATGGCAAAAGAACAAGCTGAAAGGAACAAGGAAGAAGCGCCACTTCGTATGCAGAAAGTCTTAGACAAATTCGAGCCATTTTTGCAGGCCATCGCGGAAGTGGCGCGCGGCAATGAGCAGCCACGCGCCGAAATTGAAGAGTCGTTACCACAGCTAGAAGAGAACGGTTTAAAGGTTGCCGGAGCTGTGCGGCGCATCTGGGAGGGTGAGCGCGATGCCAGCGCGCTCACGGATGGGTTGGATGAACAGGACTCAGCACTCGTGCGGCGCATATTGGAGATTCTGGAAACGCCTTCTGCTTAAACGCGGATGAACATGCCTGCCGGTGAGCCGGGTGATAGAATCATCCGGGCGCTGGAAGATAATTTAACAGACTACAAAGAATCAGAGAGGGGATGGTATGCGATCTGGCATGGGTTCGGTGAAGGTGTCGCTTCTGCTACCGGTATTATTTTTCATGGCTAATCCGGCATTCGCCCAGACGCTATTCGAGATGCCCGAAGGCGTTCAGCCGCGATGGGCGAGCGGAGAAAATCCGACCGGGGCTAAAGGCAAAGGCGCGCAGGCGAACGGCGGGCGCAAGGGCTCTCCGACCGTGGCGATCAAAGCGGGCGAGAGCCGCGTGCTGGCCGAAGCCATCGGCACGAGCGGCACGGTACGAAGGATATGGATGACTTTCCCCGACCGCAGCCCCCGCATGCTGCGCAGCCTGAGAATCGATATGTACTGGGATGGTGCGAAGACTCCTGCCGTGAGCGCTCCGCTCGGAGACTTCTTCGGCATCGGGCTCGGGCAGACGACCGTCTTTCAATCGGCGCTCTTCTCGAACCCTGAAGGCCGGAGCTTCAACTGCTTCATCCCGATGCCGTTCAGGACCGGCATGAAGATCGTGATGACGAACGAAAGCTCCGACAATCTCGACGAGCTTTTCTACGATGTCGATTACACCATCGGAGACAGGCACGGCGCGAACATACTGTACTTCCACGCCCACTACCGCCGAGAAAACCCAACCCGATTACAACAGGATTACGAGCTGCTCCCGCGCGTCGAAGGCAGAGGCCGCTACTTAGGCACGAACATCGGAGTCATCGTCAATCAGAAGGAGTATTTTTCCACGTGGTGGGGCGAAGGCGAGGTCAAGATTTATCTCGACGGCGACCGCGAGTTCCCCACTCTGAGCGGAACCGGGACCGAAGATTATATCGGAACCGCCTGGGGCCAGGGGCAGTTCGCGCACAACTATCAGGGCTCGCCCATCGCGGACGAGAAGAACCTGCGCTGGTGTTTCTACCGCTACCACATTCCCGACCCGATCTACTTCTACAGAGACATTCGCGTCACAGTTCAGCAGATTGGCTACCTCGCGCCGCACAGCCGCCCGGCCATAGTCGAGGCTGGCAAACGGCTCTATCGCGCAGGGCCGGGCCGCGTCGAGATGGACGTATCGAAGGATGGTAAGTTCGAGCGGGAAGATGACTGGTCGAGCTGCACCTATTTCTACCTGAATAGGGCGGAGAACAATCTGCCTCCGCTCGACCCCGTGAGCAAGAGGACCGAAGGGCTGTGAGAGGGCGTCAGGGTTGCCTGCGGAGAGCAAGGCCCGGAAAGCGGCCCGTAGCCTTTCCGTCTTCCCAGACGGCCTCTCCGTTCACGAAGACGCGCTCTATGCCCGTGGAGAGCAGGTGCGGCTCCTTGAAGGTCGAGCGGTCGATCACCCTCTTCGGATCGAATATCACGAGGTCTGCTTTCATCCCTTCGCGGATCAACCCGCGGTCTTTCAGCCCGAGCCGCGCGGCGGGCGCGGAGGTCATCCTGCGAACGGCCTCTTCCATCGCGAGCCATCTCCGCTCGCGCACGAACCTGCCGAGCACGCGCGGAAAGGTTCCCGCGCTCCGCGGGTGGCGGCCGCCTATGCCCCCGTCGCTTGAGACCATCACCCACGGCTGGCGGTAGAAGGTCCGCACGTCGCCTTCGCTCATCGAGCTGCACACGACGCTTGCCCCTCCGTCTCTCACGATCTGCTGGTAGACATCGACCGGGCTCGTGCCGCGCTCGCGTGCGATCTCTTCGAGATTTTTTCCCTCGTAATCGAGATGCGCCTTGCAGTTGGTGATCAACACGTTCGCCGCGCCTCCGACGTTGCGCAATCCCTTTTCGACCTCCGCCCGGTCGTCATGTCTTCGGCTCGGGACGAGGATCGTTATCGTCGAAGCCCATGCCGTGTAGGGGTAGCAATCCGCCGTTATGTCGAGCCCCGACCGCCTGGCCGAATTGATGAGCGCGACTGCTTCTTTCGATTTGCCCCACACGTTCACGTTGCCCATCTTTATGTGAGAGATCTGGACCGGGATGCGGGCCTCGCGGCCTATTCGGATAGCTTCATTAAGCGCGTCGAGCATGCCCTCTTCCTCGTCCCGCATGTGGCTCATGTACAGCCCCCGGTGGCGAGCGGCCGCCCGCGCAAGCTCGATGATCTCTTCGGTCGTGCTCATCCGGCCCGCGTCATATTCGAGCCCGGTCGAGAGCCCGACCGCGCCCTCGCGCATGCCCTGCTCGACCAGCCGCGCCATCTCCGCGACCTCGCTCGCGGAGGCCACGCGACTCAGATCGCTTCCCATCACCTTCTGCCTGAGCGTCGCGTGGCCGACGAAGAGGAGGACGTTTACGGCGCTCGGGCGGCGGTCGCGGCGGTCGAAGTAATCCGAGATGGGCCAAGGGGACGACCCGTCCGCGCCGAGCGCGAGAGTAGTGATGCCCTGAGAGACCTGATTGACCGCGGACGTGTCCACGTCAAGCCCCTCCTCCGAATGGTTGTGAATGTCGACGAAGCCGGGCGCGACGATCATCCCGCGCGCGTCGATCACTTCCTCGCCCGGCAGAGGCTTGACGCGACCGACGCGGGTGATGCGGTCGCCCTCGATGCGGACGCTTGCGCGAACGCCCCGGCGACCGCTCCCGTCGATCACCGTTCCGCCCACGATCACGCGGGACTTTAAGGCGTTGAGCGAGGTGTTGAGCGAGGCCTCGCGCTCGAACGGAGACAGGCCCGAGCCCGCCGCCAGTAAGATGAGAGACAGGGACGCCGCGAAGGGGAGATATTTATTCTTTCGCATCAGGAAATGCCTTTTGAGTTTCAGTTTTGAATCCTGAGATTTTCGAAAAGGATCGAGTAGCGGCTTCAGGGTTCCTACTTCTTCAGGAAGCGCTCGATGCCCCGCTTGCAGTCTTCCGTCATGCGAGTGATGGCGTTCGTCTGCGCGCCCGCCTCTATGGCCGCCTCGAAGCCCATAGAGTCCATGTGATAGAGCAGGCTCTTCGACAGGCTGACGGCCGAAGCGGACTTGCCCGCGAGTTGCGAGGCGTATTCCGCCACGGCCGTCTCGAAGCCCTCATCGGGGAAGACGCGGTTGACGAGGCCGAGGTCCTGGGCCGCGCGCGCGTCTATCACCTCGCCCCGAGTGATCAATTCAAACGCGCGCTTCTCCGAGACCGAGCGGCGCAGTATGGCCATGACCATCGCGGGGATGAAGCCAATGTTCACTTCCGGGTAACCGAACTGGGCCGTTTCGGAGGCCAGAATGAGGTCGCAGGCCGTCGCGAGGCCGCACCCTCCGGCGAGCGCGCGGCCCCGGACGGCGGCGATCACGGGGCGGGGGTGGCGGCGCATCGAGACGAACAACTCTCCGAGGCCGCGCGCGTCATCGACGTTCTCCATGACCGACGCTTCGCTGATCTTCCGGAGCGCCGACAGGTCCGCGCCCGAGCAGAAGTCTTTCCCCGCGCCCGTTATCACGACCGCGCGCACGCCCTCGTCCCCGGCCGACCGCTTCATGGAGTCCTTCAATTCGGAGATGATTTCGTCGTCGAGCGCGTTGCGCTTATCGGGCCGATTCAGAGTCACGCGCGCGACATTCTGTTCGACCGAATAGAGAATTTTCCGATAATCAGACATCTTTACTCGATGCGCCGCTCCTGCGCTATCCTGCGCATCCGGAGCAAGGTCGAATTGTTCGGGCGGCTCGCGCCCGTCACCCACCTATCGACGGACGACCTGTGGACCCCAATGGCTCGCGCCAGCTCTTCCCTGCTGTTATGAAAATAATCCAGAAGCTTCGGCAATAATTCATCAGCGCCCTGGTCGGAAACGTCCGGCTTCTGCTGCTCTGTGGCTCTGCCCGTTGCTGCGTCGCTTGTTTTACCCATCTCTTGCCTAAAATCCTTAATCGAATTTCCTCGACAAGCGTCGAAAGCTCACAGGAGTCAGATTAGCAAAAGGAAGGGGCGGTGGCCAGCAGCAGGGGCCAGTGGTCAGTGGCCGGGAGTCAGGAATCAGGGGACAGGGCTAAGGAAGAGCATTTCGGATTCTCTTTATTGAACCCTTTCCGGGTAAACCGAAATCACGGGCGGCAGGCCCGGCCCCTGGCCCCCGGCCACTGACCCCTGCCCTCAAAACTTCCCGGAGAGTATCAGGACTCCGATGACTATGAAGGCGACGGCGGCGGCGCGTTTGATCCAGATGAGGGGGACGTACTGGCTGACGAATCCGCCGACCAGAACCCCGATGGCCGAGACCGCTACGAGGGCGAGGGACGAACCGACGAAGACGGCCCACGGGCGCTTGGTCTGGGCGGCCATGACCATGGCCGCCAGTTGGGTCTTGTCCCCCATCTCGGCCAGAAAGATCATGCCGAACGTCGTGAGAATCACTCGCCAGTCCATCAGGCCCCCCCTATGAAAAATCTCGGACCAATATATTTAAAATTCAAACCCCTCGTCCACGTCTATCTCCATGCGCAGCAGGGCGGAGCTGTAGGTCTTGCCCTGCGCGTCGGTCTTGAGCGAGAGCGTGCCCCCCCCGTCGAGGCTCTGGTGCAGCAGGAAATTGAGCGCGCCCAGGTTGGGGATCTCGAACCGCTCGACCTCACCCAGGCAGATGCCTTTGAAATGTTCTTTCACGCGCGCGGCCGTCACCTGCTCGACCAGTATCGGGTAGTACTCGGGCTTGTAGGCGATGAGGCCGACGTTCGCGGTGTCGCCTTTATCGCCCGAGCGCGCGTGCGCGAGGTGCAGTAGTTTTATCTTAGCCATCTCGATTAAGCCTGGTTCACGGAGATTCGGGGCGCGACTTCGCTCTTGGGTATGAGAGCGGGCCAGTACGCGATTATCTCTTCGACCTTGGGGCGCCCGCCGGCGAAGCCGGTAACGGTGGGCGGCCCGTTCAGGACCAGCGGCGCGATCTCGCGCGTGAACCGCTCGACCGCCGCCCTGTCGTTCGACCTGACGCCGACGCGGAACTGGACCTCGGGTACGTCGCCCGGCGGCTCGCCCGAAAGCGGGCCGTGGCACGCATCGACCCCGACGAACTCGGTGAGGATCTGATCGAAGCGGAGGCCGAGCCGGTCGAGCCGCTCCCTGAGTATGCGGTCGGCCGCCTGCGCCTTTTTGTACGCATCGGGCCATGCGTAGACGAGCGAGCCGACGGCCTTCCACCCGGCGGAGTAGCTGATGGAGGCTTTATACATGTCGGTGGCCGGGCGGCCCTTGATGCCCGAAAAGTGCACGCGGTCGGCCCCCGCCTGCCCGAGCCGGATCGTCGTGAAATCGGCGACGCAATCCGGCGTTATGTACTCGCGCGGGTCGCCCATCTCGTAAACGAGCTGCTCTTTGACCCCGGCCACGGTGATGCGCCCGCCCGTCCCCTCGTGCTTGGTGACGACGAAGGAGCCGTCGGGGCTCGCTTCGATGATCGGGTAGCCGACATCCGCCATGTCGGGGATCGACTCCCAGTCGATCAGGCAGTTGCCGCCCGTGCATTGCGCCCCGCACTCGATGGTGTGGCCGGCGATGGTGCCCGCCGCCAGACGGTCCCAGTCGTCCTCGGCCCAGCCGAACTCATGGATCATCGGCCCGAGCGCGAGCCCCGTGTCCGTGGCGCGGCCGGCGATGACGATCTGCGCGCCCCGGTCGAGGGCCTGCGCGAGCGGGCGGCCCCCGAAGTAGACGTTCGCGCTCTGCACGCGCGGGCGCACGCTTGAGAGGGGCTCGCCCGTGTCGAGGTTCTTAAGCTCGACGCCCCGGCTTATGTAATCGTCGAGCCGGTCCATGATGTCGTCCCCGGCGACGATGCCTATCCTGACGCGGCCCTCGAAACCGGCCCCCCGAGCCACTTCCACGACCGCGTCGCGGCAGGCTTCCGGGTTCACGCCGCCCGCGTTGGCCACGACCTTGATGTTGCGCTCGACCAGGTCGGGCATCACCCGCTCTAGCATCGACACGAAGTCGCGCGCGTACCCCGAGCGGGGGTCGCGCGCGCGCTGCTTCTGCATGATCGACATCGTGATCTCGGCCAGGTAGTCGAGCGTCAGGTAGTCAATCGGCCCCCGGCGCACCTGTTCGACGGGGGCCTCGACCGAGTCCCCCCAGAACCCTTGTCCGTTCGCGATTCTAATGGTCTTCATGAACTTAATTTCGCCTCTAAAGCTTGGGCTTGGGAGGCGGCAGGTCCCGCGCCTCTATCTTCGAATCGAACCCGACGCGCGCGTGGCTGCCGTCGCAGAAGGGCTTGTTGTTGGAATGGCCGCACCTGCAAAGCGAGATCACCTTGCGGCCCCCGAGCCCGAACTCTTTCCCCGTCGGGTCTTTGATAACGAACTCTCCGCTGATCTTTATGGAGCCGTCATTGTTCAGAACTATTTCTACCGGATCGCTCATCAATAGCCTCCTCAAGAAGGATAAATTTTTCTCATGACATAACGCGCCATTTTAACGCATGCACGGCCCGCATAGAAAGCTCGCCCGGACCCCGCGTTCGGGTCGGAGAAGCGTTGAAGAGTCATTGAAGAATCGGGGCCGGGCCATTATGATTGCCGCGCTTCGGAAATTCCACGGATCAGGAAAGAGTGACGATGAGCAAACCGACGCGGGCGGGCCTCCTGAGGGGCATCGACAGATGGGACCTTGTGGCGGTTGCGATCAATGGGATCATAGGCGCAGGCATATTCGGGCTCCCGTCGAAGGTCCACGCGCTCATCGGCCCTTACAGCCTGATCGCGTTCGCGGCCTGCGCTCTGGTGGTCACTCTGATTGTGCTCTGCTTCGCGGAAGTGGGCAGCCGTTACACGGAGACGGGCGGCCCCTACCTGTACGCGCGCGAAGCGTTCGGGCCGGTGGCCGGGTTCGAAGTCGGGTGGCTGATGTGGCTCGCGCGCCTGACGGCCTTCGCGGCCAACTGCAACCTGCTCGTCTCGTACCTCGGATACTTCTGGGCGGGCGCGGGCGCGTGGCGCGCGGGCGTCATCGTCCTCGTGGTCGCGGTGCTCACTGCGGTCAACGTCATCGGGGTGCGCGACGCGGCCCTTGTGAGCAACGTGTCTACCGTCGGGAAATTACTGCCGATAATCCTCTTCATCGCGGTCGGCCTCTTCTTCATCAACCCGCAAAACTTCTCTGCCGCCGCGCAGCCCGGCTACGGCTCGTTCTCCACGTCGGTCCTGCTGTTGATATACGCCTTCACGGGGTTCGAGATGGCGGTCATACCGGCGGGCGAGGTGCGCGACCCGCGCCGCAACCTGCCTTTCGCGATATTGACGGCGATAGGCGTGGTCGCCCTGCTCTACATCCTGATCCAGCTCGTCTCCATCGGGACCCTGCCGGAGCTGGCCACCTCCGAGCGGCCCCTCGCCGACGCGAGCAACCGGTTTCTGGGCGCGGCCGGCGCGGCGATAATCTCGGCAGGCGCTCTCGTATCCATCGCGGGGAACCTGAACGTTCTGATCCTCGCGGGCTCGCGCCTCCCGTTCGCGATGGCGGAGAGGGGAGAGCTTCCGCGGATCCTGTCGAGCACCCATAAGCGCTTCCGCACGCCGCATGCGGCCATCCTGCTCACCTGCGTGGTGATGCTCGCTCTGACGCTCTGGAGCACCTTCACGCAGGCGGTCACGCTGAGCGCGATAGTGAGGCTGCTGGCCTATGGGGCGACGTGCGCGGCATTGCCCGTCTTGCGCAGAAGGAGCGACGCCCCGCCCGCCCTCTTCAAAGCGCCCGCCGGGCTGCTCGTCTCGGGAGCCGCCCTGCTCCTGTCGGCCTGGCTGCTGTCGAACAGCAAGCTGACCGAGGCGCGCGACACGGCAATCGCCGCGACTCTGGGGCTGCTGATTTACGGAGTGTACAGAGGGGTCAGAGGCCGGCGTCAGGGGACAGGAGCCAGTGATCAGGAGTCGGGGTAGGGTTTGAAAATTTCTTTACATCCTTACTCTTGCCCCTGACGCCGGCCTCTGCCGCTAAAAGCGGCTCCACCTTCTGCTCGAACTCTTCCGGGGTGAGGATGCCGAGGACGCGGTCGCGGATGCGGCCTTCGCGGTCTATTATCACCGTGACCGGCAGAATATCTTCGACGCCGTAAAGCGAGGCCACTCTCCGAGTGCCGAACAGGAGCGGGTAATTTATCTTCAGCTCTCGGGCGAGTCGCCGCACGCGCGAGGCCCGCTCGGGCGGGTAGGTGATGCCGGCGATCTGCAAGCCCCGCCCGCCGTGCTCTCTTTGCAGCTTCACGAGGTCGGGCATCTCAGCCCGGCACGGGGGGCACCACGTCGCCCAGAAATTAAGCATCACCACTTTGCCTTTGAATTGATCGAGGCGGACCGTCCGGCCGCCCAAGTCTTTCAGAGCGAAAGAAGGAGCGCGCCCGAAATCGGCTCCGGCGGCCGGTTTCAAGGGAAGCAGAAGGAGAAGGATCAGGGCTGAGAGTATCGCTCGCTTCATAAGATTCAATAAAGATATTTCAGGCCGACGATCAGGCTGCGGCCCGTACGCAACACCTGCGGCCCCGAGTTGTGGATCAGCGGGAGTTGGTAGCTCGCTTCCAGCGCGAGCCTCGGGCTCACGGTGTATTGCAGGGCGGGGGCCGCGTAGAACCCGGAGGCGCTGCTCCCCGGCACTCTCTCGCCTCGGAGCCGCCCGCGGTTGTGGTAGACGTAGGTCGTCTCCAATATCGCGAACAGCTCGCGGGTCGGGCTGCGGTACTTCAGAGGGAGCAGCACGTATTCGAGGTCCGTATTGACTCGCACTTCATGCCCCATGCGAAATCCGTCGCGCTCGCTCCTCAGAACCGCCTCGATGTTGCCCCCCAGGATCACGCGGCCTTTCGCCTGAGAGTAAGCGACATCCGTGTGAAGAGACAGACCTCCGCTCACGGCGCCGAGTTGCCTGCTCACGAATTCTGGCAAGCCTGAAAGCCCTCCTGCCCTGCCCCTGCCCGTTGGCAGTTCGACGCCGACGCGGACGGCCGCCTGCCTGTCTCCCCACGTCTCAAGCGCGCGGTAGAAGCGGTACTTGCTCCATAGCGTGACGTTGCCGAAGCCTGAGCCCGCGCCTGAGCCCGAATCATTCGCCCCCTCGAACGAGGTGCGATGGAAGGGGGCTTCGATCTCAAGCTGAACGAAAGGCGTGGGAGTGTAAGACGCGGCCAGCCTGATCGAATGGCGGTCCACCTTGAGCCCTCCAAGGTGCTGCCGCGTATATCCGTAGCGGAGCGCGAGCGCGCCCCCCTTGTAGACGGTGAGTCCGGGGCTGGTCGCGCGCACGGGAGCGGGAGAACTTCCGCGCGCGCCGGCCGCGCCCGAAAGCGACACCTGAATGCCGCTGAGCCCTGTAGAAAGCTCGCCGGGAGTATTGCCTGCCCCGCTCAGCTTGCGAAGCTCGGTCGGGCGGATGGCTTCGCGGCGGGCTTTACTCTCGGCTTTACTCTCGTCGAGGGCGCGCCAGTCTCCGGTCACTTCGACGCGCGCGCCCGGCTCGACATCCTTGAGCAGGTCACTCGCCTCGACCGCAAAGCGCTGCTTCGACGCCTCGGCCTCAAGCCACCAGCCGGACTCGTCCCGCGCGAGCGTGCCCTCGACGCTGAGCCGCGCGGAATCGAGCCTGTAGCCGGCCTTCTTCAGGGCCTCTTTAAGCGCGGCGAAAGAGACGTGCCTGCCCGCTCTGGGCGTGAACTCCCCCAGCCCACGTTTGATGTCTGTCACATTTATCTGGTCGAGATTCGGAGCGAATTCAAGACGGCTCACGGCCTTCTTAATGTTGTATACTCAATTCCCGCAGAGGTACCCGGCTATCTTCATCTGAACATTTTTGACTTCGGCGCGCGCGGAACCGACGCCCGCAAGCAGGGCCGAAATAGTAAAAACCGATACGGCGAGTCTCCTGACATTCATCTGCAATCTCCCACAGGGTTTGAATGGTACACGCCTCAGCGCTCGAACGAATGGCGAGAGGGCTGAGAGGCTTTACGGTCGATGAATGGGCACACTACGGCCTTTAAATCAGGAGTGAGCCGGTTTGAAGGTAGAGTGAGACGGGCGCGCGGGCGGGCGCGAAAGTCTCGCGGCGGGCTCCGGAATGAGCGAGCGAGAATGCCCGGCCGAGTGCAGGTCCGGTCGCGAACATTACGGAGGCGGGCGCGCGTTCTTTCTGCCTCTCGGACGAGAAAGCGTTTGCGGGCGAGGCGGCTTGATGGCCCGCCGGCTGCTCGCAGTTCATCAGGCAGCGCAGGCGCGACACCGCCGAGGTGCTGTTACCTTCCCTCGCATTCCGGCAGCAGGCGGTCGAGCATCCCCCTTCGCCATCGGCGTGCGGAGTGACCGCCGCGAAGGAGTTGCACGCGACTACTATTATGAAGACCAGTAACAGCAGCCTGCCTTTCATTCACAAAAATCTAGCACCGCGATTCCCAATACGTCAATGGCCGTCAATCGCTGTCGGTGGCCGCGCGGATGGCGATGGTTTTAGCTCAGGCCTTGCCGGAGGGGACGAGGAACTCGACGAACCGGTCCTCCAATCCCACATTGACCAGTTGAGGAGAGGAGGGCGCGGCGACGCCATCGGTCCAGATCTTATCGTCCACGTGAATCTCGGAGCCTTCCCAGTAGAAGAGTAAGCGCCTGCCCCTTTTCATCGTAACTGCCGGCACGGCCTCTTTGCCTTCCAGCCGCTGGTTCAAATAATGAATAAAATCTCCGCGGTCCTCCTCGGCCAGAAAGACGTAGTCGAGATACTCGTCGCCGGGGTCTGCCTCCGGCGCGATGTGCAGGTTCGGCCCCACGAAGTTCATGTTCATGGCTTCCAGGAGCAGGTACGACCCCGAAACCTCTTCGCCGTCCACGGAGACTTCGAGGTTGATGGGCGCGCATTCGGAGAGCAGGACCATCAGGGCGCTCAGGTCGCGGTAGACTTTGTCCGTCGTGGTGCTGAACTCGGATTCGGCTTTATCGTCGATGGAATCCAGCAGAGACATCGCTTTGGTGAACAGGCCGAGCCCCAGCCCCTCTATAAAATGCTCCTCCCCCCATGGGCTTTTCGCGACCCCGACCGTGACCTTCTTCCTGAGCGCCGTGGCCCAGCCCGCAATGAGGTCTTCCGTCGTGCCTCTGATCCCGAGCGACCTCGCTATGTTATTGGCCGTGCCCATCGGCAACAGGGCGATGGGCACTCGACGGTCGAGTATCTGTATCGCCGTCTCCCGGACCGTGCCGTCCCCGCCCGCGACCGCGACCAGATCGCCGGGGTCATCAAGCGCGCCGGCAAAATCTTCTTTAGAAGTCCGGTACACGACCTCGTAATCCGCCCCGCGCATCAGAGACAGAAGGTGGTCGCGCGAGTGGTCTTCGTCGCCCGCCGTCGGATTATGAATCAGTGTTACTCGCATAATTACCTCTCGATAAGTTGAAAGCGAAAGCGAAAAGCCAGATTATAGCATTAAGGTGGAGGCGGAGTGGTTCGGAAGTGAAGGAGACTAAATTCGATGAGAATACTGGTTGCCAATGATGATGGCATCTACAGCCCCGGAATCTGCGCGCTGGCGGAGGCGGCGTCGCGCTTCGGAGACGTGCGCATAGTAGCGCCCGACGTGGAGCAGTCTTCTATGGGGCACGCCATCACCGCGACGCGCCCGCTCTCTTACCGGCGGACTCCCCTGAAGCAGTTCGAGGCGTACAGGGTGAACGGCACCCCGGCCGATTGCGTGGCGCTCGGGGCTTACCACTGGGAGAAAGTCGATCTCGTGCTTTCGGGGATAAATCTCGGGACGAACATAGGGAACTCGATGTGGCATTCTGGCACGCTCGCGGCGGCGAAGCAGGCCTCCCTTCTGGGCCTGCGGGGGATAGCCTTCAGCACGCCGGTCACTAACGAGGAGCCCCGCTTCGAATCTTTAAAGCCATACGTCGAGAGGGTGCTTGATATCTTGCTGCGCGGGCCGGAATTGAAACTGGTTAACGTCAACCTGCCGGAGAATCCGAGGGGCGTGCGCTGGACTCGCCAGTCCTGCCGGCACTACGACGGCAAAGTGGTCCCCGCCGAAGACCCCCTCGGCCGGCCGGTCTACTGGTTCAGCATAACGCCCATCGAAGAGCTTGAGGAAGGCACTGACCGCTGGGCTTTGGAGAATGGGTACGTATCGATCACTCCGCTGAGGCTCGACCTGACCAACGAGAAAGAGTTGAGCGCCGCCGAATCGATGCACCCGCTCGATTGGTAGCAGGCCGCCTTGAATTGAGGGCCGGGAGCGCCTACGCCCCGCGGAGCTTTGCGACCGCCCGAGGCCGATTGATGGCCCCGGCTTCCTGTGTAATCATTCGCCGGTGTCTATACGCATCTACACATCGGAGTGGGTCCTGCCGGTCTCGTCGCCGCCCGTGCGCCGGGGGGCCGTCGCGGTCGAAGGTGATCGGATAATCTTCGCAGGCCCCGCGCAAACGGCGGCCGAGCGCGCGGACTTATCGCGCGCCGAGCGGATCGACCTCGGCCACTCCGCCCTACTGCCGGGCTTCGTGAACACGCACACTCATCTGGAACTGACCGTGATGCGAGGCTTCCTCGAAGGGCTCCCCTTCCGCGACTGGATTCTCAAGCTGACCCGCACGCGGGCCGAAAGGCTTTCGGAAGGTGACGTGGCCGCCTCCGCCCTGCTCGGGGCGGCGGAGGCCATACGGGCGGGGATAACCACGCTCGCGGACACGGGCGATTCGCGCGGCCCATTCGACGCGCTTTTGAAGAGCGGGTTGCGCGGCATAGCTTACCGCGAGGTCTTCGGCCCCGACCCGCTCGCGGCCGAGGCGAGCGCGAGGGACTTACGGGCGAAAGTCGAAGAGATGCGGGCGAGCGAAACAGAACTCGTGCGCGTGGGAGTCTCCCCGCACGCCCCCTACACCGTCTCGGCCCCCCTGTTCCGGACGGCCTCCGAGTACGCCGCGCGCGAGGCCCTCGACCTGTGCGTGCACGCGGCGGAGTCGGAGGCCGAGCAGAAGATGATGATCGAAGGCGAGGGCGAATTCGCGCGCGGGCTCAGGGAGCGCGGGATCGGGTGGGGCGCGCCGGGGGTCTCGCCCATCAAATATCTCGGGTCGGTCGGCGCTCTCGAAAACGGCCCGCTCCTCATCCACTGCGTCCGCGCCGACGACGAGGACGTATCGCTCATCGAGAAGAGCCGGGCGCGCGTGGCCCATTGCCCGAAATCGAATGCGAAGCTCGGGCACGGCATCGCCCCGCTCGCGAAGATGCTTCGGGCGGGGGTGCGCGTAGGGCTCGGGACCGACAGCGTAGCATCGAACAACCTCTGCGACCTGATGGACGAGGCGCGATTCTGCGGCCTCCTGCACAGGGCGAGCCTGCGCGATCACATCACCCCTTCCGCCGAAGATTTATTGAGGCTGGCGACGCTCGGGGGGGCGGAGGCGTTGGGCCTTGAAAAGCTCACGGGGTCGCTCGAACCGGGCAAGCAGGCCGACCTCGTCGCAATAGACCTTTCCGGGCCTCACACCCTGCCGGTGCATGACCCGGCGACGGCGATAATCTTCAGCGGCCGGGCCACGGACGTTCTGCTCACGATGGTCGCGGGCCGCGTGCTCTTCGACGGGACCGAAGTCAGGACCGTCGATGAAGCCGAGACAATAGACCGGTTAGCAAAAATAACGGAGGCAGTGGCCGGCGGTCAGTGGCCAGCGGTCAGGGAAGGGATTTAATAAAGAGAGTCTCAATCCTTCCCTGACCCCCGACTCCCATTCCGGCTCCCGTTAATGATTTCAAACTCTCTTTATAGAATCCCTCTCTTTCCCTGACCCCTGACTCCCGGCCACTGACCCCTGCCCAATATTTCGGAACCATGAATTAAACGGGGCCGTATGAGGGGGTGAGCCGATTGCCACCTTAAATATTCGACCCGAATGCCTGGGAGTTATTATGGCGAAGAAAAAATCTCGCAAATATCTTACTGCTTTTATCGTCATCGCGGCGGTAGCAGTCGCGGCGGTCATTTATGGGCTTTCAGTGATGTCCGGCACCAAAGCGTCCATCGACCCCTCGCGCCTGACTGCGGTCGAGCGCGGGGACCTCGCCCGGTCGGTCGTGGCCACGGGCCGGGTCGAGCCCATCTCGAAAGTCGAGATTAAGTCCAAGGCGAACGGCATCATCAAAGAGCTGAAGGTGAACGCGGGCGATATGGTGAGCCCCGGCCAGGTGCTCGCCGAACTGGATAAAGAGAACCTGGCCGCGCGCCTCCGCGAAGCTCGCGCCGCTCTTCTGAGCGCGCAGTCGAACGAGCGGGCGGCGCAGGCCGAGTTCGAGAAGAACAAGGTCGAGGCCGAGAGCCCGGATGTCGGCTTCGCGCGGCGCAACGTGGAGCGCGTGGACAAGCTCTTTAAAGGCGGGCTGATCTCCAACCAGGAGCTCGACGACGCGCGGCGCGCTCTGGAGCAGGCGGAGAACCGGCAGCAGGTCGCGCGCTCGCAGTTGAGCGTGACCCGCGCGCGCATCTCGCAGGCCGAAGCGGAGGTCGCTCAGTCTCGCGCGGCGGTCGAGCGCGCGGAAGAGGAGCTGAACAACGCCACGATCCGCTCGCCCATCCACGGCAAAGTCCTGTCGCGCGATGTCGAGGTCGGCAGCCCCGTCTCTTCCATACTCAACATGGGCTCGGCGGCCACCCTCGTCATGGTCCTGGGCGACATCAGTCAGGTCTACGTACTCGGCAAGGTGGACGAGGCCGACATCGGGCTCGTGCGCCTCGGGCAGCAGGCGAGGATAAAGGTGGAGACTTTCAAAGGGAAGCAGTTCGAAGGCCGGGTCACGCAGATATCTCCGATGGGCGCCGAAAAAGATAACGTGGTCAGCTTCGAGGTCAGGGTCTCCATCGACAACCCGGGGGGCGAGCTGAGCGCGAACATGACCGCGAACGCCGAGATCATCCTCGAAGAGCGCAGGGCGACCCTCATCATCCCGGAGAGCGCGGTCATCTACGACGCGCAGCGCAACGCATGGGCCGAGACGCCCGCGCCCTCCGCCCCTTCGGGCCGCGAGCGGAAGTCGATCAAGGTGGGCGTGAGCAACGGCAGCCGCACCGAAGTGGTCGAAGGCCTTTCCGAAGGCGAGCAGGTGATCCTCCAATAACCGGGCCTTGAGTCGGGCCTCGAATCGAGTCTTATGCGCGAGCTGATCTCACAGACATGGTCGAACCTCTCCGCGAACCGCCTGCGGAGCTTCCTGACCATGTTCGGGATCGTCTGGGGGGTCATCTCCATCGTCATCCTCTCGTCGGTCAGCGAAGGGTTCCAGCGCGGCAACGACGCGGTATTCAGGGAATTCGGCAAGAACATACTGATCATCAACAGCGGGCGGACCAGCATGCAGGCGGGGGGCGAGCGCGCGGGCCGCCTGATCCGGCTCAACCTCGGGGACGTGTACGCCCTCAAGGAGCGCTCGAAGATGCTGGAGTTCGTCTCCCCGGAGATCATGGGGCAGGTGAACGCCAAGAGCCCGTTCAATTCGAGCTCGGTCGGGGTGAGCGGCGTGTGGCCCGTCTTCCAGCACATCCGCACAATCGAGACGGACAGGGGGCGAGTCATCTCGGAGGCCGACAACGAGCAGGCGCGGCGCGTGGTCGTCATCGGCTTCGACGTGAGCAAACAGCTTTTCGCCGACCGCGACCCCATAGGCTCGGAGGTCACGCTCAACGCCATCCCTTACACGGTCATCGGGCGCATGCGCAACAAGGACCAGGACTCAAGCTATTCGAGCCGCGATAACGAGCGCATCTTCGTCCCCTACGAGGCGATGCGTAAGGACTTCCCGGTGACCGGCAGCCTGACCAACGCCGACTCCATCTCGAAGATCATCGCCACCCCGTACGACCACGTGACCGAAGAGCTGCGCAGGATGAGCGAGAGCGAGGGGAAGGGCCTCTTCAGCGGGGCCGGGCCGGTCGAGGCCGAGGTCCGCGCGATACTCGGGCCGCTCCACAACTTCGACCCGCGCGACACGGAGGCCATACCGATCTGGAACACTGC
The DNA here is from genome assembly GCA_035634255.1 of Blastocatellia bacterium. GTDB lineage: Bacteria > Acidobacteriota > Blastocatellia > UBA7656 > UBA7656 > DATLMR01. The sequence continues at coordinate 8,606 of DASQDI010000146.1, read as the reverse complement.
CCTCTCGTCGGTGATGTTCAGCAAAGTGATGAAGAGCATGTCGGAGTTTTTCATCGCCGTCAGCATCATCACGCTCGCGCTCGGGGGCATCGGCGTGATGAACATCATGCTGATAGCCGTGAAGGAGCGCACCAGAGAGATAGGGGTGCGCAAGGCGCTCGGCGCGACGGCGCGGAACGTCCAGTGGCAGTTCATGAGCGAGGGGCTCTTCCTGACCCTGATGAGCGGGGCGCTCGGGCTCGCCCTGGGGCTCGGCCTTTGCAGCCTCGTGAACCTGCTCCCCCTGCCCGCGAGGTTCAGCGGCATGATATTCACGTGGCGGATGGCCGCGTTTTCGATAATGGCCCTGGTCATAGTGGGGGTTCTCGCCTCGGTCTACCCCGCGCGCCGCGCGGCGGAGATGCAGCCGATTGAGGCGCTGCGCTACGAGATGTGAAACCGGAGATGGCAAAGTGATACTGAGAGAAGTCTTCCTGCAGGCGCTTCACGCGCTCATCAGCCATCGATTCCGCGCGATGATGACCATGCTCGGCGTAAGCTGGGGGATCGTCACGGTCGTGCTCCTGATGTCATACGGGAACGGGTTTCACAGCGCGCTCATCTACGGATTCCGCGGCTCCTTCTCCGACGGGACCGTCGTGGTCTTCGGGGGCCAGACCAGCGCGCAGGCGGGGGGCGAGCGCGCGGGCAAGCGGATCAGGATGAGGGAGGACGACGCGGAGGCGATCAGAGAGCTCGGCCTCGTGAAGCACGTGAGCCCGGAATACATCAGGACGCTCGTGATCGGGTACGGCAACCGGCAGACCTCGGCCCCCACGCGCGGGGTCGCGCCGGAGTACGGCGTCATGCGGAACGAGACGGCGGAGTCGGGGCGCTTCATCAACGCGGAGGACATCGAGAAGAGGCGGCGGGTCGTCTTCCTGGGGGTCGAAGTGGCGCGCAAGCTCTTCAGCAACGGCCCGGCGGTCGGAGAGACGGTCCGCCTGAACGGCATGACGTTCGAAGTCATCGGGGTCATGGCCAACAAGCCGCAGATGAGCTCTTATTACTCGCCCGATAAATACTGCGCCTTCATCCCCTACACGACGGTCGGGCAGCTGTGGAGCAACGAGTTCGTCTACAGCCTCGTCTTCCAGTCGCTCGACCCGATGATGCACGACCAGGCCGTGAAGCAGGTCAAGGACACGCTCGCCGCGCGCCACGACTTCGACCCGCGAGACCAGCGCGCGGTGACGATGATGGACTCGGTCGAGAACGGCCGCATGCTCGCCGGCATCACGGGAGGGCTGAAGATCGTTCTGACCTTCATCGGCTCGCTCACGCTGATGATCGGGGGCATAGGCGTGATGAACATAATGCTCGTCTCCGTCACCGAGCGGACGCGCGAGGTCGGCATACGCAAAGCGCTCGGCGCGAGGCGGAGGCACATCCTCGTCCAGTTCCTCATGGAAGCCCTCGCGATCACCTTCATCGGAGGCGCGCTCGGCATCGGCATATCTTACCTGATGTCGTGGGGGATCGGCTCGCGCGCCTTCCTCTCGGAACTGCTCGAAGACCCCTCGGGGAAGACCGACGTTCACTTCCTGCTGTCGCCCGAAATCCTGCTCACCGCCGCGGGCATCCTCATAATAGTCGGGGTGCTGAGCGGCCTGTGGCCCGCCTTCCGCGCCTCGCGCATGGACCCGATAGAGTCTCTGAGGTATGAATAGCTCGGGGGTCAGGGCCAGTGGTCAGTGATCAGGAGTCAGGAGCCAGGGAAGGAAAAGGATTCAATAAAGAGAGCCTGAAATGCCCCTTCCTTAGCCCCGAATCCTGGCCCCCGACCCCCGGCCCCTGTACAATACCCCTGGTGAAATCGATAACAGTAGGAATAACCGGCGCGAGCGGCGCGATCTACGCGCAGAGGCTCCTGATCCACCTTGAGGAGAGCCCCGAGGTGCGCCAGATAAATCTCGTGGTGAGCGGGCCGGCGCGGCGCGTGATCAGCGACGAGCTCGACATCAGCCCTTCCGCCGATTTAGAGCAGATGCTCGCGGAGATGATCGGCCGGGCTCCGTCCAAGGCGAGGATATTTCCGCAGGGGGACATCGGCGCGGCCATAGCTTCGGGCTCGTACCCAGTCGACGCGATGGCGGTCATCCCCTGCTCCGCAGCCACTCTCGGAGTGCTCGCCACGGGCACCAGCCGCAACCTGCTCCACCGCGCGGCCGACGTTTGCCTGAAGGAAGGGCGCAGGCTCGTGATAGTCCCCCGCGAGACTCCCTTGTCGACGATCCATCTGGAGAACATGCTGAAGCTGAGGCAGGCGGGGGCGATGATCGTTCCGGCGATGCCCGCGTTTTACCAAAGGCCGGCGGACATAGTTTCGATGGCCGACCACTTCATCTATCGGGTGATGGACCACCTGGGGCTCGCGCACTCGCAGGAGACGGCCTGGACCGGGGGCATTTAAAATCGGTATGGAGACGGGCGCTAAGCATAACAGGACTGTGGGCGAGCGGCTGCGAATCACGCTCGAAATGATCAAGATCGAGCACACGCTTTTCGCCCTCCCCTTCGCCTTTCTCGGGGCGACTCTGGCCGGGTACCGCATGCCATCTCAGCCTTTGAGCTTCTGGATGACGAAGCTTTTCTGGATCACCGTCGCGATGGTGGGCGCGAGGTCGGCGGCGATGACGTTCAACAGGATCGCCGACCGGAAGATCGACGCGGCCAACCCGCGCACGGCGGGCCGGGCCCTCCCTGCGGGGCTCCTGGACCTCCGCTTCGCGGTCATATTCACGCTCTGCTCGGCGGCGCTCTTCCTGCTAGCGGCTGTGCAGCTGAATCGCATGACGCTGATACTGGCCCCGATCACCCTCGCTTCGGTCCTGCTCTACTCCTACACGAAGCGCGTGACGCCCCTGTCGCATCTCCTGCTCGGGTGGTGTCTGGGGATAGCGCCCGCGGGCGCGTGGATAGCGATTCAGGGGAGGCTCCCGGCCGAGGGGTGGCTGCTCTCATTTTCGGTGATGTTCTGGACCGCCGGGTTCGACATTATTTACGCCTGCCAGGATTACGAATTCGACCGGGAGGCGGGGCTGCACTCGATCCCTCAGAGGCTCGGCATCGAGAGGGCGCTCGTCACGGCCCGCGGCCTGCACGCCCTGATGTTCGTGCTGCTCGTGCTGTTCGTGATAGAGGCCCAACTCGAATGGGTGAGCATGGTCGGGGTTATGGTGACGGGGGGGCTGCTCGTCTACCAGCACAGCATAGTGAAGGCGAACGACCTGTCCCGCCTCAACGCGGCCTTCTTCACCACGAACGCATTCGTGAGCGTGATCCTCTTCGTCACCATCGCGACCGACCTGCTGCTGTTCACCGGGTAGTGACCGCGCCCGAGCGCATTACGGGTTCCGCCCATTCGCGTACGGGACGATGGGCAGGATCACGCGCGACGGGTACCTGCGGTTGTGATGAATCGTGTTGGTGGCGACTCGCGTTTCGGAATCCGCGCGCAGGGGCTTGCCCGTGTTCGGGTTCGGGTCGAAGCGCGGGTCGTTGGAGCTCGTGACATGCACGGCGATGCGGTGGCCCTTGTTGAAAACGATGCTCGTGTTCCAGAGGTCCAGCTTGAACTTATAAACCTCGCCCTTCTTCATGAAGACCTCGCGGTCGAAGCCCTCGCGGAACCTCGCCCTGAAGGCCGAGTCGAGGACGAGCCGCTCGGTCCCGTCCGGGTAAACGTCCACGAGCTTCGCCATCCAGTCCGTGTCCGGCGCGTCGGACTCCCCCCACAGCTCGACCGTCACGCGGCCCGTGACTTCTACGGGCGATTCGAGCGCCGGGGTGAGGAACTTTAAAACGTCTTTCCTTTCTCCGACGGCGCGCTGGTCCATCGGCCCCTTCTTGATGTTGAGGTTGGCCCCGCCGATTGTCGGCACGGGATTCTTCGGGTCGTACTTGTAACTGCTCGCGCCCTCCTGCTCGGCCGGGAGCGTTTCGCCGAGCTTTCCGCCCGGCAGCAGGAAGTACGAGGTCGGCCTTGAAGGGACGGGCCACGACAGCGCCGTGCGCCACTCGTTGCCCGGAGCCTTCGGGTCCGCCACGTCGCCCATCACGTAATACTTCACGGGCGGCTCGTCCCTGACGCCATTGTTCTTCCCGTTGAGCCAGTAATCGAACCAGCGGAGCGCCTCTTCGACGGGGTTGACCGTGCCGTTCGACGGGTACTTCACCTCGTCCATGTTGCCGTGCGCCCACGGCCCCATCATCAACTTCTGATTCCCGAGGGCCAGCCCGCCCCCGTTCGCTTGCAGGCCGGCGAAGTTCTGCACGTTCCCCTCGGAGAAGATGTCGTACCAGCCGCCGTAGTTATAGACGGGGATTTGAATCTTCTCCCAGTGCTTCGACATCTCGTTGGAATCGTAATACCCGTCGTACACGTTGTGCCTGAACGTTTCGTTGAGCGCGTCGAGAGCGTTCTGCCGCTTGAGCCATATCTCGTTCAACTCCCTGCGGAAGACCCCCCCCATGAAAGCCGACTCTTTGTAGATGCTGGAGCGCGCGACCATGACGAAGTTGGCGACGAGGTGCGGCGGCCTCATCAGCGCGGCGAGGTTCGCCGTTATGCCCATGGCGGACGCGCCGTACATGCCCACGCGCGCATTCGACCAGGGCTGTTTGGCGACCCACTCTACGGTGTCGTAGCCGTCCTGCGGGTCGTCTACGAAGGGGTCGTACTTGCCCTCGCTCTTGAACCTCCCGCGGCAATCCTGCACCACGAGGGCGAAGCCGCGTTTGGTCCACGCCGCGTGGCCGACCGACTGAAGCTCCTTGTTGTAGGGCGTTCGCACGAGCACCGCCGACCACGGGCCCGCGCCCTCGGGCAGGTAGACGGTCGTGGCGAGCTTCACTCCGTCGCGCACGGGGACCATCTCGTCCAGCCTCTTGACCGGTGAGGCGGCCGCCGTTTGCTGGCCCTGCGGGCGGTACGGGCGCGCATCTGTCGGCGCGGCGAACTGAAGAGCCAGGGCGAGGCACAGCCATAGAATGGCGCGAAGTCGGACGCCTGCCCTGAGACCTGTCGGGCCTCTCCTGCGGGTGTCGGTATTCATCGAGTTCTCCATGACATCTCTCCTACGGGCGGTGCTCGCGCGCCGGTTTCGTCGGGCGGACCGGACCGCCTGATTTCATGCGCCGGAAGCGGCGAGTGGCAGGCGGCCGGCATAGAATGTTCGCGTGCGACATTCTATACCAGGCACCTGCCACTCGTCATCGGCAGACTAAGCCCGGCGGAGGCTTAGAAGGTGAAGCGGCCGCCAAGCTGGATGGCGCGCGGCCCGCCGGTCCCGAACGCCTGTCCCGCCCTCTCGGTCGGCCTCCCGAAGCCCGGCCCGATGGTCGTGGAGTACCCGGTCAGGTTCGAGGTGTTGAAGACGTTGAACACTTCGAACATCCCCTGAAGGGCGTACCGCTCTCCGAACCTGAATATCTTCGAGAGGCGAACGTCGTGCGATTGGAAGTTGTCCCCGAACTCGAAGTCGGTCGGCAGCACCAGCGCGCGGATCGTGGCCCCGCGAGCGTCGGGCCTTCCGGCCCTCCTCGCGTTGAATTCATTCACGAGCCGGATGAACTCTTCTTTGCTCACGCCCCGGTTGAGGGAGTTCCGTTCGAGGCCGGGCAGGGTGTCCCCACCGACCCCATCGCCGTTGATGTCGTTCGTCGAGTTGATCGTCGCGTTGAACGGCGGGCGGCTCTGCAGAACGGAGATCAGAGAGGCCTGGAAGCCCCACGGCAGATCGACCACGCCGCTGAAGGTGAAGCGGTGGCGCACGTCGTTGCCGAGGTTGCCGCTGTTGCCGAACCAGTTGTTGAGGTCTTCGGTCTGGAAGAACCCTCTCAGGCTCGACAGGGCGTAGGACGCGGTGAACTGGAAGCGGTCCGAGAACCGCTTGTCCAGCTTCAGGTGCAGACCCCGGTACTGCTCGCGGCCATTGCTGGTGATGAAGCTGATCGGGCCGTTCGAGCACTGGGCGGTCGGGTCCACGGCTTCCGCCCCGACGCAACTGCGTAGCCTCTGCCCGCCGAATTCCGCGGGCCGGTTGAAGTAGTTGTAGTCGAGGTTCGGCGACAGCAGGTGGACGCGATTGCGGAAGACCAGGTCGGCCGAGATCGCCATGTTGCTGGGCAGCTGGTGCTGGAACCCTATCGTGTACTGAAGGGAGTAAGGGGTCACGTTGCCCTGATCGAGCAGGTCCGTGCCGGTCTTGAAGAAGTCGATGCTCGTGAAGCCGGCGTTTCCAACCGTGTCGAGCAGGCCCTCGATCAGAGGCACCTGCGCGTTGAGCAGGTCGAGGAAGTTCTGGCCCGTGAACTTGGTCGGGATGACCTGGAAGTTTATCCCCGCGCCGACGCGAGGGTTGATGCTCGCGAGCGGCTCAGGAATCCCCGGAATGCGCGTGAAGGGGATGGGGTTCTGGAAGAACGCCCCGACGACCTGCGAGCGGCCGTTGTTGGCCGGCCCGATTGCCGAGCGCTCGCGCAGGCGCGTCACGAACAGAGACGTGTCGTAGAACATCCCGGCCCCGCCGCGGACGACGGTCTTGCCCTTGTTACCCACGTCCCACGCGAAACCTATCGCCGGGGCGATGTTGTTCTTGTCCTTCGGCGAAGGTTCGAGCGAGCCGACCAGGTCCCGGATCAGGGCGGGCTTGCTCAGGTCATGGTTGAACAGGTTGGTCTCGTAGAGGTAAGAGGCCCCATAGCTGAAGGTGAAGCCCTGGAACGCCTGCCACGAGTCCTGCGCGTAGAAGCGATAGCGGTCGCTGCGGCGCGCGATGTCGCGGTTGAACGGGGGCGGCTGCAAAGGGTTGCCGATGCCCGCCACGGCGAAAGCGATGGGAAGCTGAAGCAGGTCGTTGTAGGTGATCTGCGCGCCCGGCGTAAGGAACGAGGCGGGCAGGGGAATCGTGTAAAGCGGCCTGATGGGCGCGGGCAGTAACGTGTTGACCGCCGCGTTCGTCGCGATCACGTCATGAGGGTTGTGCAGGACGATCAGAGCGGGCGTGAGGAAGGCCCACGACCCCGTGCCCCAGTCGTACTCGTACTCGCCCCCGAAGCGGATGCGGTGCGCGCCCTTCTGCCAGCTCACGTTGTCGGTGAACTGGTGCCGGTCGTTGTCGCGGTCCTGCGGGGCCTGGATCTGGTTGCCGAGCCGGAGCGTGCTGCCGTTGACGCGGATCTGCACGCCCTGCAGCCCCAGGCAGCCGGGGCATTCGGCCTCGGTCGGGAGCAGGCTGTCGTTCTTGATGTTCTGGAAGTTGTACCTGAAATCGTTCACCAGATTCGAAGTGAAGATCGAGGTCAGGCCCGCCTGATAGTTGGTGGACCTGTTGCTGTTTATGCGCCAGTTGGAAGGCAGCACGTTGGTCTCCACGGGCGCGAACGCTTCGTTGTCGTCGATGCTGAAGCGGCCGAAGAGGTTGTGCTTGTTGCTCAGCTTGAAGTCGCCGCGGAGGTTGAAGACCACCCCGTCGTACGGGCTCTCGAACGCCGTGTCGAACTGGCTTACGTCGTTTATGACGACGCCGGGGATTATGGTCGGGCCCCCGAAACCGGTGTTCACGGACGAGAACACCGCGTCCTGATTGAGCCACTCGGCGTTGACGAAGAAGAAGGCGCGGTCCTTCTTTATCGGTCCGCCTATCGAGCCGCCGTACTGCGACCTCCTGAAGTCGGGCGCGCCGAACTTGCCCACGGACAGGGTCGGCACCGCCGCGAGCTCCTTGTCGCGGAAGAAGTAGAGGGCGCTGCCGTGAATCCCGTTGGTCCCGGTGCGCGACACTATGTTGACCGCGCCGACCGAGGTGACGCCGGTCGAGAGGTCGAAGTTGAACGTCGATATCTGGAACTCCTGGATCGTCTCCGTCGAGAAGTTCTGCCCCGCGCCGCCCGTCACGTAATCGACGACGCTGCCCCCGTCCACCGTGATGCGCGTGTCGGCCGAGCTGGCCCCGCCGATGGAGACGTTGAAGAGGTTGTTCGCGTTACCCGGAGCGGACGTGGAGACGCCGACGCCCGGCTCAAGCAGGGCGAGCTGTAAAAAGTTGCGCCCGTTGAGCGGGAGCGCGTCTATCTTCTGGCGGGTGATGACGCCGTCGAGCTTGTAGTTCTCCTTGTCGATGATCGGGGCCTCGGCCACGACATCCACGATCTCGTTCCCCGCCCCGATCCGCATCTGAACGTCGCCCGAGCTGGTCGTGCCGACCTGCACGACCACGTTCAATATCTGCGTGGAAAAATTCGTGGCCTCCACCTTAAGCTCATACTCACCCGGCAACAGAGTGCTTACCAGGTAGATGCCATCGTCACCCGTGTTAGCCCGCCTCACATCGCCAGTGGCCTTGTTGGTGACGGTGACGTTGGCGTTTGGTATAACAGCCCCCTGCGGGTCAGTGACCGTGCCTCTGACCGACCCCGTCGGGTTCTGCGCAAATACTGGAAAGCTCATTCTCACTACGAACGACAGCACCAGGGCGGTCATGAGTAAGAACCTAAACTTATGACGCATACCTTCTTCTCCTTTCAACTCCTGTGAGCGGGTAGGGTTTGTCCCCTGTTATAAA
>DASQDI010000145.1:0-50338 GCA_035634255.1 Blastocatellia bacterium | reverse complement strand
GACCGTACCTTACGCCGCGACTCTCCCTCCGAGTTGAGGGCGGTCAGAACCTATAGAGCACATCGAACTGCGGGCGAATGAACCAGCGGTTGAACGGGGAATTCGGCACGACTTTATTCACCCTCTGCGAGAACAGCCCGTTGAACGCGAGGCCCACGTTCCGGTTGACCTGATAGCCGACGGTCCCGATGTGCGCGCGGCTGTTCGAAGCGAGGATGTCGCTGGCGTTGAAGGGCACGAGCACCGCGTCCTGCTGGATGCGCGCGTAGGTGTACTCGAACACCCAGTCACCCTCTTCGCTGTTCCTCCCGACCCGCACGGTCCCCCAGAAGCCGTTCTTTTCGTTATCGACCCGGTTGGTCATGTTGCGCACGAAGTCGAGCGTTAAGGTCACCGGGAACCTGGATGAGGCCTGCCAGTTTATCTGGCTCAATATATCTAAGAGATTGAACCCGGCGAGATAGCCCACGACGTTGCCATTCGCGTCTCTGATGACGCGGTTCGTGGTGCCGAGCGCGCCGTTCTGGCCGCCGGTCGTGCCCGCGCCGTTGTTGATGCCCCCGTTGACCTGCGTGGCCGCCACCCCGAGCCCCCGCGCCACGAGGTCAGCCCTCACCCAGTCGTACAGAGCGACGTTGAAGTTGGCCGTCAGGTTCGAAGCTATCCTGAAGTCGGTCTGCACCTGCCCGCCGTAGACTATGCCGTCCCGCGCCGCCGCCTGCTCGCTGAAGGGCAGCTGAAAGGCGACGAGCTTGATCTGGCTGAGGGCCGACTTGGTTTTGAAGTAGATGGCTTCGGACGCGCCTTCGACGTTCACGTCGTCGTCCCAGACCAGTTGGGTGCGGCGGAACGTCGGCTCGAATTTGCCCGCGACGAGTTGCACGCCCACGTCGTCGGTCCTGGAATCGTACCTCACGAAGGCGCGCTCGATGGCGAACGGCTTCCGCGTGAAGAAGTCCGTGAGGGTCTGGTTCGAAGAGATCGCGTCCGTGAAGTTGCCCGTCGCGAGCCTGACGCCCCAGTCGAAGTTTTTACCCAACGTCCCGTCGAGGCCCAGGCGCGCGCGGACGCGCAGGCGGTTGCGCGGGCCGGGGCTTGTCAGGCTGTCGAACCCCTGATTGATGAACAGCTCATCCCGAAATCTTATGTCCCCGCTGATGCGAAGCGAGCCGAACCGCCTATAAAGCTCGTCGACTCTCGCCCTCGTCGGGTCCTGAGGTTTTTCATCGGCCTGCCCCGCCGCGCTCTCCCCCGAGACCGGCTTCGGGTCGGCCGCCGCGCTCCGAGTCTCGGGGGCCGGGGCCGGGAGGGAAGCCGGCGCCGCGTCGTTGCGGCGAGCCTTCTCCTCGACCATCCCGCGCAGGGCTTCGATCTCGCGCTGCTGGCGCTCGATCACCTGTTCGAGCGCCTTGAGCCTGTCTTCGACGGAAGGCGCGGGCGCTTCGGGTCGGGCCGCCGCTTCGCCAGAGGCGGCGGGCTCGCTTTTCGTCGCGGGCTTCTTCGCCGAGGCGGTAACGTCCGCCGCCTGTTGCCTCGCCGCCGCATGGACCGAGGTCAGAAGAATAATGAATGAGAGTGCTAATATATCTAGTAATCTTCTTTTCTGTATCAGTCTCATAAGAGTTCCCTTCGCTGGATTAATTTTTCTGCCGGGCAGGGATTACACGGCGAGTGTGACTGAGCCGCAACTATCGAAACGCCCCGGTTCGATTCGTAATTTGTAAATGATTAGCCGGGGGATGTAAACACGTTTGGTAATCGGGACGTTAACAGAATGTTTCGTGTTAAGAGCTTGCGTTCGGGCGACGCGGCATGGAGACTTTCGGTGATCGAAAAAGGCGGATGAGATTATGAGCGAAGAGACGATTGCACGGAAGAGAGTGCTGGTCACGGGCGCGTCGAGCGGGATCGGGCGCGCGACGGCGGAGATGTTCCTCGAAGCGGGCGCGACGGTCGCCCTGGCCGGCCGCCGCGAAAGCGTTCTGGCCGACGTGGCCGACGCATTCGCGGACGACGCCTTCATCATACAGGCGGACCTCGCGAGCGCAGAGCAGGCCGAGTACTGCATGGCGCGCGCGGTCGAGTTGATGGGGGGGCTCGATTGCCTCGTCAATTCGGCGGGGATCCTCAAGAGCGGGAGCATCGAGAGCACGTCGCTCGATTCATGGGACGAGATGATGGACATCAACCTCCGCTCGGTCTTCCTCCTGATGAAGCTGGCGGTGCCGCACCTCGAACAGTCGCGCGGGAACATCGTGAACGTGTCGAGCGTGACCGGGCTGCGCGCCTTCCCCAACGTGCTCGCGTACTGCGTGAGCAAGGCGGCGGTGGATCAGTTGACCCGCTGCGCGGCGCTCGAGCTCGCGCCCAAAGGGGTACGGGTCAACGCCGTCAACCCCGGAGTGGTCGTGAGCGGCCTGCACCGCTCGGGCGGGATGAGCGAGGAGGCTTACGAGGCTTTTCTGGAACACGGCAAGAGCACGCACCCGCTCGGGCGTGTGGGCGACCCGCGGGAGGTGGCCGAGCTGATATATTTTCTCGCCTCGGGCAAGGCGGGCTGGATCACGGGCGAGACGGTCAGCATAGACGGGGGCCGCGCGCTCACCTGCGCGCGGTAGCCTCGGGCGGCGTCTGAATGTATCCGGGCGCAATTTTTATAGGCGCGCGTCGATCCGCTTGCCCGCGCATTCGCCCGCGTATGATAATTGCAGTCGCCCGCACGATTAAGGACAGGAGAACCGGGTTGAAGAAGGCCAAGCTTTTAATCGCATCCGTTTTCATGGCGAGCGTGATCGTCTCGCTCGCGGGGCAGGCGATGGGGTACCCGCCCTTCGTGGTGAAGGCCCGCAAGTTCGGGGCGAAAGACTGCACGTTCTGTCACGTCGACCCCGAAGGCGGCCCGCCATGGAACGACCGGGGCCAGTGGCTGGTGAACGAAAAGGTGCGACGCAACGCCGACGCCGTCAACCCCGACTGGCTCGCCGATTACAAGCCCGCGGACTCGGGCGGTAAGACAGAGCCGGGGCCTCAGAGCAAGCCCGACGAAGTGAAGCCGGCCGGGAAAGCGCCCGCCTCACCCGTCGAGCAGGAGTTGATGGCGCTCGAACGCCAGTGGATGGAGGCGGTGAAAGGGCGCGACGAGGCGGCGCTCAACAAGCTGCTCGCGGACGATTTTTTAGCCACCGACGAGCAGGGCCGCGTCACGGGCAAAGCGCAGTACGTCTCCGAGATGAAAGCCCTGACGGTCGATTCTTACGGCGTTGACGAGTTCTCTTTCAGGGTCAACGCGAACACGGCAGTCGTCTCGGCCCGGTGGACTCTCAAGGGGGCTTATCAGGGGCAGGACATCAGCGGCGCTTACCGCGAAACGAACGTTTGGATGAACCGGGATGGGCGCTGGCGAGTCGTCGCCACGCACATCAGCCGCATCCCGTAGAAGCGATGCGCGGCGAGTGACGGGGGCGGAAAGGGTTCTTAATCGCGCCGCGCCCCTTCCCGGACCTCGCCCGTCACTCGTCGTTGTTCACTTCCCGTCAATCGAGAAGGCATAGAGCTTGTTGTTCCTCTTCCCGATCCGAAGGTTCTGGTAGCCGGAGCCGATGTAGAGGACTCCGTCCACGACCGTCGGGCCGCCCCCGACCGCCCCGCCCGTGTCGAATTCCCAGACGATCTTCCCGTCCTTCGCGTCGTAGGCGCGAATGAAGTTGCCCGACGAGCCCGCCCACACGAGCTTGTCGCTGCCCGTGCCGGTGACGGTGATCGGGCCGAAGTTGGACTTACCGTCCGGGCTCTTCGTCTGCCAGATTATCCTGCCCGTCGCGCCGTCGAGCGCGGAGACCGAGCCCTGCTTCGGGTGATTCGAGATGCCGACGTAGACCCGCTCGCCATCCGTCGATGCGCCGAACTCGATGCCGCCGAGCAGCCCGCCCGGCCCCACCTCAGTCTTCCAAACCTCTTTGCCGTCTTTCGGGTCCAGAGCGTAGAACCATCCGCTCTTGGCCCCCGCGCCGATGAGCTGCTTCCCCTTCGGGCCTTTGAACGAGATCGGGATGGTCCCGAAGTCGTAATCCTCGTCGCACCCGTCCGGCTTGGAGAGGCAGTTGGCATTCCACATGTCCTTGGCCTTCGCCTTGTAGGACCAGACCAGCTTGCCCGTGTCGAGTTCGAGCGCGATGATCGAATCGGAGTAAGGGGAGCCCGGATTGGTGTATTCGTTGCCGGTCGTAAAGTAGAGCCGCTTCGCCGCGGGGTGGATGGAGACGGTCGACCAGACGCCGACGCCCGAAGGCCCCATGATTCTGCGGCCCTTCTCGTCCTTGCCCTGCTCCGTGGCAGGCACGGGCACGGTGTAGAAGCGCCAGACCTGCGCCCCCGTCTTAGCGTCGAAGGCCGCGACTCCCCCCCGGAAAGTGCAGCACTCGTACTTGGGGTTGCCGAGCATCATCATCTCTTCGCGCGACGACACGCCTATGAATACGCGCCCGTCGTGGTAGATCGGCGCGCTCGTGGCGATGTTGCCGGGGTGGGGGTCGATCTTGACCTTCCACTTCTCGGCCCCGGTCTTCGCGTCGAGCGCGTAGAGTCGCCCGGCCGCGTCCCCGAAGTAGAGCGTCCCGTCCGCGTAGGCCGACCCGCTGCGCGAAGGGAGCCCCGCTTCGAACTCCCATACCTTATTCCCGGTCTTCGCGTCGACCGCGTACTGCTTGCCGTCCCACGAGCCGAAATAGACGACCCCGTTGATTACGGTCGGCTGCGAGCTGACATCTGCCCCGGTCTCGAAGACCCATTTCGGCTTCAGCCTCGGAACGGTCGCGGGCGTCAAAATCTTTTCCGCGGGGTTGTAGTGCGAGCCTTCGAGGTCGCGCCCGTACATAGGCCAGTCGGTCGGGGCGATGCGGCCATTGCTCGCGATGGCTTTCGCGCCCTTGCGCTGCGCCAGCGCGAGCCCGGAGCCCGACGGCCCGCCCGCCGAAAGGCCCGAGGGAAGAGACGCTCCGATCAGTTGCAAAGCGACTGCGCAGGCAGTAAGGGAAATCCTCAGACGCATTTAATACTCCTTTCAATTCCGCCGAAGGTGTCAGAGGGGTTTTAGGCGACAGGATTTTATCAGGGGTCAGGGGTCAGGAGCCAGGGGTCAGGGGCTAAGGAAGGAGCGCCTTAGACTCTCTTTACAGAATCCCTTCTCTTTAAAGAATCACTTTCGAGTAAACCGCGATCTCGGGCGGCAGCCCCGGCCCCCGGCCCCCGGCCACTGACCCCTGATGTCCATTGCTCTACTTCGATATGGAAAGTTAATATGTCTGCTATGCGACAGAAGACGGCGGCGGTCGTGGTGATCGGCAACGAGATTCTCACGGGCAAGAGCGAGGACAGGAACGCCAGCTTCCTCATAAAAGAGCTGTACGGCCTGGGCGTGGCGCTGCGCCGTGTGGACATAATCCCCGATGACGTGGGGGAGATCGCCCGCTCCGTGCGCGAGTGCTCGGCCGCCTTCGACTTCGTCTTCACGTCGGGCGGGGTCGGTCCCACGCACGACGACGTGACGATTGAAGGGGTGGCCCGCGCTTTCGACCGCCCGGTCGTGCGACACCCGGAACTCGCGGCCATGATCCGCGGGTACTTCGGCGAAGGCGCGGACGAGACGCGGTTGCGCATGGCAGACACCCCCGAGGGCTCCGAGCTGATCCGCGACGAGGGCCTGCGCTGGCCCGTCCTCGCGACCGAGAACGTCTACGTGCTGCCGGGAGTGCCCGAGCTTTTCCGCAGTAAGTTCGAGGCCATCCGCCACAGGTTTCGCGCCGAGCCGTTTCACTCGCGGGCCCTTTACACGCGCGAGGATGAATTCGACATAGCTCTCCAGCTACAGAGCGTGGCCGCCGCGCACCCGGACGTGGAGATCGGCTCTTATCCCACCTTCACGCGCGACGACTACCGCGTGAAGATTACCGTCGAGTCCAAAGAAGAGGTGGCTGTCGAGCGCGCGGTTGCCGCGCTCGTTGAACTGCTCGACCCCGGCTCGCTGGTTCGCCCGGAATAGCTGTCCTGTCAGGCAGGGAGAATCAATGATAAGAAGAACAGGTGCGCTAGCTCTCTTCACCGCTCTGCTCGCGTGCGCCTTCGCTCTGTCCGCCAAATCGGACCCGAAGCCCGCCCCGTTAAAATTTCAGATCACGCTCGCCGAAGGGGCGGCCGACGGCCCCCTCTCCGGGCGGCTCTTCGTCGTGCTCGGTAAATCGGGGCAGCAGGAGCCGAGGCTCTCCGTCGGCAGGACCGGCATGGACGCCCCCCCGGTGTTCGCCCGCGACGTTAAGGATTTCAGGCCCGGCGCTCAGGTCGTCATCGACGAAAGCGCCGCGGGCTTCCCGGTCGAAAACCTCTCCAAGGTGCGCGCGGGAGAGTATTTCGTTCAGGCCATACTCGATACGAACAGAGACCTCAAGTCGGTAAACGCGCCGGGCAACCTCTACAGCGGCGTCGAAAAGGCGCGGGTCGACCCGGCGGGCGGCGGGACGATCAACGTCACGCTCAGGCAGAAGGTCCCGCCCGAAGAACTGCCCGCGGAGACGGAGCACCTCAGGTACGTGAAGCTGAGGTCGGAACTGCTGAGCAGATTTCACGGCCGGCCGATCTACCTTCGCGCCGGTATAATTCTGCCGCGAAGCTACGCGGCCGAGCCTTCCAGGAAGTACCCCCTGCGCGTCCACATCGGAGGCTACGGGGACCGCTTCACGGAAGTGGGGGACATGCTCAGCCCCGGCTCCGAGTTCCAAAGGACATGGAGCGCGGCCGACGCGCCGCAGATGATCCTGCTCCACCTGGACGGCGACGGGCCTTTCGGCGACTCCTACCAGATCGACTCCGACAACAACGGCCCGTACGGCAGGGCGCTCACCGAAGAGTTGATCCCGTACGTCGAGAAGAATTTCCGGGGCGTGGGCGAGCCTTACGCCCGCGTGCTCGACGGGGGCTCGACCGGCGGGTGGGTGTCGCTCGCGCTTCAGATCTTCTACCCCGATTACTTCAACGGCACGTGGTCCTACTGCCCGGACGGGGTCGATTTCCGCGCCTTCCAGCTCGTCGACATCTACTCGGATAAGAACGCCTACTTGAACAGGCACGGCTTCGAGCGCCCGAGCGCCCGCGACCTCTCCGGCGATACGCGCTTCACCATGCGCCACGAGCTTCAGCTCGAAAACGTTATGGGCGCGGGCGACAGCTGGGCCATGTCGGGCGGCCAGTGGGGCGCGTGGAATGCGGCTTACGGGCCGCGCGGCGCGGACGGCAGGCCCGTGCCGCTCTGGGACCCGAAGACCGGCGAGATCGATCAGAGCGTGCTCGAGAGCTGGAAGAAGTACGACCTGCGCCTGGTGCTTGAGAAGAACTGGGGCGCGCTCGCGCCGAAGCTGGGCGGGAAGATAAACATCTGGGTCGGCGAAGCGGACAATTACTTTCTCAATAACGCGGTCCACCTGCTCGATGGCTTTCTGTCTAAAGCCTCCCCGCCGTTCAGGGGGAGGATCGCTTACGGCCCCGGCAAAGGCCACTGCTGGCTCGGGCTGACCCAGCGCCAGATGATGGACGAGATGCTCCGGGCCGTCGAACAAGGGAGGAGCGTCAGGGGCCGGGGGTGATGAGAGGCTCTCTTTATAGAATCCCCTCCCTTCACTGAACCCTGAATCCCGGCCCCTGACCCCTGATGACTATGCAAATAGCAATTGTGCTGGGACTGCTGGTGATCGCCATCGCGTTGTTCGCGTCGGAGAAGCTGTCCGTCGACGTAATAACTCTGCTGCTGCTGCTGACCCTCGTGCTGACGGGCATCCTTGCGCCGGGCGAAGCCTTCCGCGGCTTCAGCGATGACATCATAATCATCCTCGCCTCGATCTTCGTCATCAGCGGGGCCCTGCAGAGGAGCGGGATCATGGACGCCCTCGGCGCGCAGCTCCAGATCGTCGCGGGCGGGAGCAAGAACCGCCTGATCCTCATCGTTATGGCGATAGTCGGCGGCGTGTCGTCTTTCATGAACAACACGACGGCGACCGCCATATTCGTCCCGCCCGTGATCGGCATGGCGAAGCAGTCGAAGATCAGCGCGTCGAAGTTCCTCATGCCGCTCGCCTTCGCTTCGATACTGGGCGGCACCTGCACGCTCATCGGCACCTCGACGAACGTGGCCGTGAGCGGCTACATCGCGAAGGCGGGCCTTGAGCCGCTCGGCCTCTTCGAGATCACGCCCATCGGCCTCATCATAGTCGTCACGGGCATCGCCTACATGATGCTCGTCGGCCAGCGCCTCCTCCCCGACCACCGGGACGAGAACCTGACCGAAGAGTACGCGATGCGCGAGTACCTGAGCGAGATAATTGTAGTCCCCGACTCTCACCTGATCGGGCAGAGGATATTCGAGTCGGACCTGTCGAAGATGGACTTCCGCGTGCTCGAAGTCCTTCGCGGCCAGCAGAGGATCCTGCCCACTTCGGGCACGCGGATCGAGGCCGGGGACGTACTCCTCGTGGAAGGGATGGTCTCGGACCTGATGAAGGTCAAGGAGACCGCCGGGATCGAGATCAAGGCCGACGTTAAGCTGACCGACCTCGAAAGCGACGAGATCAAGATCATCGAAGCGATTGTCACCCCCCAGTCGGACCTGATAGACAGCACCCTGAAGGAGGCGAACTTCCGCGCGCGTTACGGCATGGTCGCGCTCGCGATAAACCGGCACGGCCACCCCCTGCGGGAGAAGATAGGGCGCATCCGCCTGCGCATGGGGGACCTGCTGCTGATCCAGGGGCCGGCCGACCGGATGGACGACCTGCGGAGGCACCCCGACCTCTGGGTGCTGGAAGAGCTGAAGCCCGCGCTCTATAAAAAAAGCAAGGGGTTCTACACGCTCGCCTTCTTCATCTCCGCGATAATAATCGGGGGGCTGGGGCTCGTGCCGCTTTCGATAGCCTTCCTCGGGGCCGCGGTCCTGACGGTCCTCTTCCGCTGCATCACGACCGAGGAGGCTTACGAATTTATAGACTGGAGGCTGATACTCCTGATCGGAGGCATGACGGCCTTCGGCACGGCGATGGACGAGAAACACACGGGCGCGGCCCAGTTCCTCGCGAACCTCATCGTCTCGAACCTGCAACCTTACGGGGAGATCGTCATCCTCGCGGGCTTCTTCCTCATCACGATGGTCCTGACGCAGCCGATGTCGAACGCGGCGGCGGCCCTCGTCGTCCTGCCCGTCGCGCTCGAGACGGCGCAGCGCCTCGGGGCCAACGAGCGGACCTTCGCCATCGCGATCATGCTGGCCGCGTCCGTCTCTTTCGTCACCCCCTTCGAGCCCTCCTGCGTGCTCGTTTACGGGCCGGGCAAGTATAAATTCATGGACTTCGTGAAGGTGGGTTTTTTCCTGACTTTGATCCTGATGGCGATCATACTGTTCATGGTGCCGGTATTCTGGCCCCTCCGCTGAGGGCGGCTGCTTCAGTCTCGAAGGAGCCCGCCGCGCGTCTATGTTGATCGCGAGGCGGGCTCCCAACCGTCGCACGGGCGTTGCAATGAACGCCCGCCTCGCCTTACTCCGGCTTTACCGAGACCTGCACCGGGGCCTTCAACTGGAGCTTGCCCCACGATATCTTCAGCTGTGACTGCCTCAGGTCAGTTTTTGGTACGTCCAGTGTTAGGGTCAGCTTCTCCGCGGGCTCGCCCGCCGGCTCCGAAGTCATGGCGGCCCTGTGCTCGATTGGGGCCCGGTTTATCTCGGATGGGTCGAGCTGAAGGCCCCTGACCTTGGAAGGGTCGATGAAGACGAGGCTCCACTGCGCCCCGTCCTGAGACCTGTGCAAGCCGAGGTACCACTGGCCCGGCGGCACCGTTGTCTCGGAAACCCTGAGCGGTATGTTGGTGTCGAGGACCGTCCAGTATTCGCTCCCGAGCCTCCAGACCTTACCCCTGGTCATCGCGTCGAATTTGGCGGGGTCCTCGTAATCTTTTTTCCAGACCGGCTTCCCGTAATCGATGAAGAACCCGCCCGCGCCGGTGTTCTTCTCCCTGTTCCAGTACCCCAGGCGCACGGTCCCCCGCTCAAGCGAATCACTGCCGAAGGCGATGATCGCGGGCTTCTTCTCCTGAGCATTCGCCGCCCCCGCAAGCAGGAGCGCCGCCGTGAGCAGAAAATATTTATACGCACCTTTCATCTCAATCCTCCCTCGCGTGTCAATGCGGCCGGCCGGGCAATTATATTCTTTTTCGGCCCATACATTAATTCCGGCGACCTCGGTTTCGTCCCGTCGAACGTGGCCGGGAGTGAGAGCCTTTCGCAATCGCCGTCCTTAAGCACTATGATCTCGTCCGGCTTGCTCACCGTAACCCCTTCGCGCTCGACCCACACCCTGTACTTTCCCGGCGGCAGGGTGACCTCGTACTCTCCCCACTTCTCCGCCTGCGTTACCACCTGCCCCTTTTCGCCCTCGGCGATGACGGTCAACTCCTCGAACGGGGTCTGTAATCCGGGCTCGCCTTTATCGCCGATGGTCCGCCTGAAGACGTAGCCATAGATAGTCGCCTGCGGCTCGTTGCGTTCCAGCCCTCCGATGTATTTCAAATCCGGCGCCGCCTTCGCGAGCGGGCGCGTCCTTTTGCACTTGTCGGTCTTTAACTTTCCGTCCTCCAGGTTCGCGTAAACCAGGTACCGCCCCCCCGCCTCGAAAGGGTAGTCGCAACCGTCGTGATGATAATCGAACTGGACTTCGGAGCCCTGCGTCCCCTTGTAAGACCGCTCGACCGACAACCTTACGACGCCGGGGCCGGTCCCGAAAGAGACCCCTACGGAGCCGTCGGCGTAATGCGTAAGCTCGCCCTTCGGCGGAGACACCTCGATGACCCTGCCGGCGAACACGTCCGAAGCATATTTGAATGATTCGGGAGTCGATGTCCCGTTGGCGCACGAACAGGCGACGCTTTTATCCGCCGCCAGCAGAAGCAGGGCGAGCGCCGGGAGTGCGGAGAGGCGTGCGGTCTTAGACATGGCTTTTGCTCCGTCGGAACCGGGAGGAGATGTAACGCGGGTGCCACGGGTCGCCCGGCCGCGACGTAAACATGAACGCGGAGGGCGGGGGGAGCTTGCGGGCAACCGCTCGGGCCGCCCGCTCACTTGCCGCAATTCTGCTTCGAGACCGCCTTGATCGTTTTAGCCATGCCCTTGATCGTGCAGTCGGGCGAGACGGTGATCGTCTGCGTGAAGGGAGGTTCGGGGAAGTACTGCATGTTGAGCTGCACGCTCTGCGCGACCTGCTCCCCCGCGATCATGGAGACCAGCTGCAAGGCTTCGTCCAGCCCGGAAGATATCCCGCCGCCCGTGATCCTGTTGCCGGAGATGACGTACCGAGGGGTGCCGTCCACCACTTCGACTTCCGGGAAGAGCTTCAAACACCCGATGAAGGCCCAGTGGGTCGTCACCTGATGGCCGTCCAGGAGCCCCGCGCTCGCGAGCAGGAAGGCCCCCTCGCACACGGACGTGACGTACCGCGCCTTCTGGCTCTGCTTCTTCAGGAAGTTGAGAAAGGCGCAGTTCAGCATCGTCTTTTCGAGCGCCTGGGGGTCGGCACCCGGAACCCACAGGACATCGAGCTGCGGGCACTTCTTGAAGGTCGTGTCGGGGACGATGTGGAATTTGTCCCGCGATTTGATCACCTTCTTCTTCTGGCCGACCAGCAGCACGGACGTCTTCTTCTCCGCCCATGCCTGCCCCATCCAGTTGAACGTCTCGTAGGGCGCGGCGACATCCAGCAGGTCGACGCCGTCATAGATCGGTATGCCGATGGTGAAAGTATCTCTCTTCTTTGCCACGTATATTTTCTCCTTTGGGCTTGTGGGGCAACGGGCTCGGTGTGCTGCGCGCGAGCGCTCGCCGGGTACGACTGTCGGATACAACTCGGAGTCTTGCCCGGCGATATTAGCAAATCGCGCCCCCACCGGCCAGAGTATAAGAAAGTAATGTCGTGGCGTTGATTTCGAAACGGGGGTCACGCGCCCTGCGAAGCCTGCACGATCTCGGCCGGGGTGAAGCACTTCGCGAACTCCTCCCGGCAGCCCGCCCGGAATGCGCGGAAGTCGTAGCCCCCGCCCCTTAGCACCTCCCGGTGTTCGAGGTAGACGACGAGCGTGGTGCCGAGGAAAAGGAGCCGGTGGAGAAAGCCGATGACCTGCCTGACGGGGGCCGAGCGCAAGTTTCGTGCGTAGATGATCAGCTCCGACTCGTACCTCACGTGCGCCTCCTCGTCCGCGAGCAGCTTGTCGCAGATCTTCGCGAGCAGCCGGGAGCCCGTGCAACTCTTCAGAGCCCTGTAGTAGATCAGGGAGATGATCTCGGCGGTGATGAGGACGGTTAGGGACAACTCGAAGCCGGCGTTCTTTCTCAGCCCCCGGAACACGGTGTCCGTCCAGTTCTTTTTTATCGACTCGATCCCGTGCCGGTCCATGAACCTCTTGAGCATCAGGGCGTGATTCTGCTCTTCGGAGATGAAGAGCCGAGTGATCTTCACGAGGTAATCGTCCGAGTGTCTTCTCGCGTACTCGGCGGCGAATTTCATCAGCCCCCGCCCTTCCGAATACTCGCCGAGCTGGAAGGCCGCAATCGATTTCGCGATCCGCGTCTTCTCTTCGGGCGTCAACACGTCTTCGCCGTCCCAGTGAATGTCGCCCCTGTTCGCGCCGTTCTCCGTGAAGTAGTCGTGCCAGAACCTTAGCGAGTAGAGCATAGGCCTCCTGAGGAAAGGTGATGTGCGCCGCACGCCTGACGCTCGGGCGCGGGCGGCGGCTCACATTTGGATGCGGTTTCCCGCGGGGGGTTGCTCCCGGTCCGACTGAGGCTGAAGGCTCAGCTCTGGCGGTAACTCCTGCGGGCCCGGACTAAGACCTTTGGCCGGTTAACTTTTACTTTGATCTCGCGGCGCTCGCCTCTCCGGGCCGGCGTCAGGGGGTAATAGCCGAGCACGTATTGCTCGCGGAGGTCTTCGGTGATCCGGGCGAATGCCTGGCTTACGCGCTCCAGGCTGTCGCCGTAATAAAACTCGCCGCCGGAAGACCGGGCGAGCTGGCGCAGGTAGATGGTCGCTTCGTCGAATGCTTTCTGCCGGGACTTTTCGCCTTCGGCCGGGGAGGTGAAGATTAGAGGGCCTTCCCTGTACTTTTCTTTGATCCCGCCCTTCTTCGCCTGCCTGGTCGCCGCGTCCACCGTGTTGTACTGCACCGGGTAGACTGCGACCTGGGACTCTTCGGCCGACCGAACGTTGCTGACGGGCGTCGCGCCGCGGCTGGTGGTGTCTACTCCGTCGGAGAAGAGCACGAGAGCTTTGCGCCCCGGCATGCCTCGCAGCCTCTGCGTGATTATCATATCGACCGCGTTGTAGACGCTCGTGCCGCCCAGTCCCGTCCTCACCCGCAGGAGGGCTTCCCGCGCGTGCGCGCGACCGAGCGTCGGCTCGCACAGTATCTCCACGGCCCGGTCGAAGGAGACGACCATCACGCTCGCCTGCGGAGGCAGTTGGTCGACGAAGGTGCCCGCCGCCGCTTTTATACTGTCGAGCTGGAATTCCGTCGAGTCGCTCACGTCGAGGAGGAGGGCGACGGTGAACGGTTGGAGCGTAGAAACGGCCTCGGCGGGGGAGAAGGAGGCTATCCGCTGCTCGACCCCGTCTTCGAATATCTGAAAATCTTCGCGGCGCAGGTCCAGTACGTGCCTGTCCTTCCCGTCCTTAACCGTGACCGGCACGGTCACCAGGGTCGCGCTGAGCCGCACGGGCGCGTCTTCGTCCTGTTTGTTCGTCTGCCCCGAACCTGACCCGGATAGCGCGGCGATCAAAGCGATTAAAAAAAGGCGACGCCTCACATCTCACCCCTCGAGTTTCCTGATACGGAGTCACGTGTATTAGACCCTCGCAGGGCGGCATTGTTCCCGAAAGCCTTCTATTTTTTTATGGCGAAGACGTGGTGTTGCGTCCTCACGAACATCATCCCCGATGATATGGCGGGCGTCGCCATGAGGAGCTCGCCCATGGGGTTCATCCCGAGCACCTCGAACTTCGGCCCGGCCTTCACCACGAAGACCTCCCCGTCCTCGCTCGGCAGGTATATCCTGCCGTCCGAGGCTACGGGCGACGCGCTGAAGCCCCCGCCCTGGTGCGGGAGTCTTTCGCGGTAGACCTCTTTCCCGGTCTTCAGGTCGTAGCAGTCGAATATGCCCTGGTTGGCGAGCACGTAAAGGTAGCCCTCATAAATCAGGGGCGTCGGCATGTACGAGCCGCGCGCCTGCTTGCTCCAGACGATGGAGTCGCTCGACGTGCTGCCGTCGCGGAGCGTGATGTCTCCCGACGCGCCCGCGCGGATGACGAAGATGGGGGCCTCGGGGCGGCGGCCGCTGGCGACGACGATCAGGTCGTCGGAAAAGACGGGCGTGGGCGCCGTGATCTTCGAGCTGCCGCCCAGCCTCCATAACTCTTTGCCGGTGTCGGGGTCGTAGCCCCTGATGAAATTAGAGGCGTTCGTGATCAACTCCGTCCGCGCCTTGCCCGCGTAAATGGTCGGGGTCCCCCACGAAGGCAACTCCTGGCGCGGGGTCTTCCATATGGTCCTGCCGGTCCTGATGTCGGCGGCGAGCAGGAACGACTCGTCCTGCGTGTCGCATTGCACGATCACGCTGTCCTTATGGATTATGGGAGAGCTCGCCGTCCCCCACTCGTAGCTCGGGATGTTGTAAGCGCCGGCGTTGAGCACCCCCAGGTCTTTCTTCCACAGCTGCCGGCCGTTCATGTCGTACGCGTAGAGCCCCTGCGAGCCGAAGAAGGCGACGACGTACCGCCCGTCGGTGGCGGGGGTGGCGTTCGCGTACGTGCTCTTTATGTGCCGCTTCTCGCGGGGCTCGCCTTCGTAAGCGGTCTTCTCCCATAAGATTTTGCCGCTATGTTTATCGAGCGCGTAGACCTTCCACTTATGCGGGGAGCGGTCTTCGGAGGCGTCGCCGTCGCCATAGAGCCCGTGGCGGAACGTGCCGTCGCCGCGGCTGCTGATGGCCGACGTGACGAAGAGCCGGTCCCCCCAGACGACGGGGCTCGAATGCGCAAGGCCCGGTATGCGCGTCTTCCACTTGATGTTGGTGCCTTTGCTGCCGTCCCACTTTTCGGGAAGCTCCTGCTTCTCCGCGACCCCCGATGCATGCCGCCCGCGGAATGACGGCCAGTTGTCATCCTTCCGGCCCTCGCCCGCGCCATTGGCGACCAGAGATATTTGCAGGATCACGCCTAAAAACCAGACTCGCTTCATAACCCTCCCCCTTCCGTGAGAACGGATCCGATGGCCCGCATTGTACCAGAATCGCGCCGGTCCGTCGGGCAGTTCATGCGCCCTTTCGACCCTCCCGGTCGTCGCGGCGCGGCCCGCCCGCTTTTTTGGTACGGTGAGTTGTCAGGCTCGGTTTAAGCCGGGAGCTTCAAGCCGCCGGTCGGCAGCTCGCGGCGGCGGAGCGCCAAAAGCGACCAGCCCGTTATTACTCCGAAGATGGCGCTGAGCAGCAACAGCCCGTCGATCCCCCCCCGGTCGGCGAAGCGGCCCCCCGTCGCGGTGCCCACCACCTGCCCGACCCCCAGGAATACCGAGTAGAGCCCCATGATCGAGCCGCGATTCTGCGCGTGCGACTCCGTCACGTCCGCAAGGTAAGTCAGGGCGGCCGGCGTGAACCCGCTAAGCACGAAGAGGCTCACCAGCAGCGCCGCGAGCAGGGGGTAGTAGAGCGGGCTTGAGAACGAGTCGAGGTGGTTGAGGCTGTAGACGCTCGCGAGCGTGGCGAAGAGGCCGCCCGTCGCCATAAGCATCGCGCTCGTCCGCCGGTACCGCCCCAGGTAGAAGCTCCAGACCAGCACGCCGAGGGCGAAGACCACGGCCAGCACCGCGAACCCGTTGCCGAACTTCTCCGGGGCGATGTTGCCCGTGAGCAGCTGGCCGGGCATGTGGTCCTTGCCCGTCATCAGCCCTATGCTGTGATTGATCCACATCCCTATGATCGAGTTGACGGCCAGCCACGCCGGCACGAACCTCCACACGCTGGGCGAGCGGAGGATGGAGATGTACTGGCCGAGGCTGCCGTGAGAGTGCTCGCGGGAGCCCCCCTCTTTCGCCCCGTGCCTGATCTCCTTGAGGCCCCAGAGGAAGATCAGCAGGCTGACTACGTAGATCAGGCCGTTCACGCTGAAGGCGGGGCTTATCAGGCGAATGCCGAAGAGGGTCTGCGGGCTGCCGAGGAATTTCCAGAGGTAGCCCCCGACAATCGCCCCGACCGCGATTCCGCCCACGAGGGTGATCTCGAACAGCCCCACGACGCGCGCGCGCATGCTCGGCCGGCCGGTCGTGGCCTCGGAGATGTAGCCGAGCGTCGCGGGGATCGAGCTCGCGGTCGACAGGCCTTCGAGCAGGCGGGTTATGACCAGCAGCCACACCGACACGGTCATCGAGGTTATCTGCACGGCGACGGCCCCGAAGGCGGGGCCGAGCAGTATGAATATCTTCCGCCCGTAGCGGTCGCTCATCGCCCCGAGCAGGAGCGAGCCGAGCAGCTCGGTGATGAAGAATGAGGCGGTGATTAGGCCCCTCTGCGTGTGCGAGATGGGGTAGTGATTGCGGTCTATCTCCGCGAGGTAGAACTGGAGCATCTGCCCCATGGTTTGGGCCGCGACGCGCAGGACGAGGGAGCCGACGAGCACGGCGATGATCGACCGCAGCAGAATTTTGGGTATGTGCCTGTACCGCTCGGGTGAGAAATACTGCCCGAAATTCCCGCCCCTTCCGGGAGGGGCGGGCGGGCTTGCGGGGCCGCCGGGCGGCGCCGCTTCCGCGTCGGCTTCCGGCAAGGCGTCTCCAGGCTCGTGTGACGTGAACGACATTGGATGATCGGGAGGCGGGGGCGGGAGCAGGACTCCCGCCCCTCAACCTATCACTTCTGGATGTAGACCCTCTTCATCGCGACGGGCGCGCGCGGCGTCTCCGGCCGTGCGAGCGGCGCGGTGGCTATCTTGTCGACCACCTCTATGCCTTCGATGACGCGGGCGAATATCGTGTAATTCGGCGGCAGAGGGTAGTTCTGGTGCATTATGAAGAACTGGCTGGAACCCGTCTCGGGCGTCCCCTTGTTCGCCATCGCGACCGACCCGCGCTTGTAGCCGCCCGAGTAAAGCGGCGAGTTGCGGCTGATCTCGTTCGGGAGGGGCGCGCCCGACGCGGTCCTCCCGCCGGTCCCGTTGCCGTTCGGGTCCCCGCCCTGAATCATGAAGCCGCTGACCGTGCGGTGGAACACGAGGTTGTTATAGAAGCCGCTCTCGGCGAGCTTGCGAAAGTTCTCCGCGGTCTTCGGCGACTGGTCTTCGAGCAGCTCGATCTTGATGTTGCCGAGCCCCGTCTCGATGACGGCCACCGGGTTCTTCCTGTTCGGGTCGGCCGGGGTCGGTGAGGCGGCCGGGGCGGGCGAGGCCGCCGGCCGCGCCTGATTGTTGTTCGCCGAATTCCCGGCGGGCTCGGAACCGCCGCCGCACGCGCCGAAACCGAGGAGCGAAAAGAGGACCAGACTGACGAAACTGACTCTTCCGAGACCGGCCCGCGCGGCCGGAGAACGATGTGTGATCATGTGCTCTCTCCTCCAAAGAACGAGCGGCGAGCCCGGCGCGAATTCAATGTGAGTCGCGCCCGTTCGCCGCTCTTTTTACTGGACTGGTTTTTCCGGTCAGACCTGTGAAGTGTTCGAAGCTCAAGCTGTGTCGATTAGTCGGTCTTCTGGGCCGCCGCGACCTTCTTCTTGAACATGTTCACGCAGCCGTCGCAGCAGAAGTAAACCTTGCGACCCTCGTGCTCGACCCACAAAGACCGGTCCGGGTTCTTCTCGTTGGTGATCGGGCAGATTTCGTTGGGTTGGATCGCCGCCAGGTCTTCCTTGGAAAGCTCCGCGATGTACTTGGCCGGTTCCTTCTCGAACATGGTCACGCAGCCCTGGCAGCAGAAGTAGACGTACTGGCCTTTATACTCCGCGCGGTATTTCTCGCTCACGGGAGAGTTCATTACCGGGCACATCTTGTTCGTGACGGCTTTCTTCGCGCCCTCGGTCTTGGTCTCGTCCGCGTATGCTCCGACGACGGCAGCGCCCGCCACCATCATAAAAATAAAGAAAGCCACAGTGACTTTACGCATAACTTTGTTCCTGACTCCTTAAGTGTTTATCGGCTGAGAGGCAGCCGGGTTCAATTATACAGATTGCCTCAATTCGGCGCAAAGTTAAGTTCCGGCCATTCCCCGAGAGGTGCCGGGGGTCAGTGGAGGTAGATTTCGAGCGCGCGGTTCTGGAGCAGGGGGTCGTAGATTACGGAGACCACGTCGCCTTCATCGAGCTCGGCCGCGGTTAAGTCCTCCTCGTCGGGCGGGTCGCCCGCGAGCAGGCCGAGGAGGTCCTGCCCGCGCGGGCCGCCTTCGGCCATGCCGACCAGGTCGTTCTCTCGCGCGAGCACGGTCACTTCGGAAAATTCCCTCGCGGGCCTGACCGTCAACAGCAGGGCGCTCTTATCTTTCTTCTTCTTTACGATCTCCCCGCGCACGGCGAGCAGCTGTCTCGGTTGAGATTGGCCCTGCCGGGCCGCGGCCGGCAAATACGTGAGCGCGAGCGAGAGGCTCAACAACCAGGCGAGAGTTTGCATAATGGTCGCAGTGTTCCAGTCGTGCCTTAGGCCACGCCGATACTATCGGGGAGATGAGCGCGGGCACCGTTAATGCTACTACGCCGCCCGCCCCGCTTCAAGCACGCGAAGTCTCGGCCGCGCCTTAGCCGCGCGCGCTTTGATTTGGTAGACTCTTGGGCGGCCCGTCCGGCCGACGTGAATTGAAAATTGGGGGGGGCCATTGGAGAGTGACGTGGAGAAGAATGTTGAGAAGAGTATAGATACGCTGGCCGTGCACGGCGGGGAGGAAGAGAAGCACGCTTCGAACTCGATAACCGCGCCGATATTTCAAACCACGATATTTTCGATGGACAGCTTCGCCGACCTGCGCCGCTACGGGCTGGGGCAGGCCCCCGAGCTGAACCTGTACGTGCGCGGGGACAACCCGACGCGCGATGTCGCCGCCCGCAAGATCGCCGCGCTCGAAGGCGCTGAAGACGGGCTCGTGACCTCAAGCGGCACCGCGGCCTCTTTCGTCATCGCCATCTCCCTGCTCGAAGCGGGCGACGAGATAATCTCGATGGAGACCGTCTACGGCGGCACGTACAGGCTGATGCGCGACGTGCTGCCGAGGCTCGGCATCGTGACCCGCTTCCTGAGGGGCGACGACCTTGAGCTCATCCCCTCGCTCATATCAGAGCGCACGCGCATGCTCTGGATCGAATCCCCGACCAACCCGCTCAACCGCGTCGTCGACCTGAGGCGAGCGGCCATGCTCGCGCGCGAGCATGGCCTCGTCTCTGTCGTCGACAACACCTTCGCCTCCCCCGTGAATCAGAGGCCGATAAGCCTGGGCTTCGACGTGGTGATGCACAGCGCCACCAAGTACCTCGCGGGCCACAGCGACGTGCTGGCCGGGGCCGTCTGCGGCCGCGCGGAGGTGATCGCGAAGGTGAGGAAGATGCTCGTCGCGACCGGCGCGGTGCTCGACCCGTCCGCCGCCGCCCTGCTCATCCGCGGGATCAAGACCCTCGACGTGAGGGTCGGGCGCGTGAACTCGAACGCGCAGAAGCTGGCCGAGTTCTTCGCGACTCACCCCAAGATAGCGCGGGTCTATTACCCCGGCCTCGAATCGAGCCCCGACCACGGGACCGCCCGCGGCCAGATGACGGGCTTCGGGGGGGTCGTCTCCGTCGACCTCGCGGAGGGCTCGGAGGCCGCGGCGGAACGGCTCTCGGACGCGCTCAGAATTATCAGGATTTCTACGAGCCTCGGCGGGACGGAGACGGTCGTGACTTACCCGATCTACACGTCGCACTCGGGCTACAGCGACGAGGAGCTAGCCCGCGCGGGCGTCGGGCGCGGCACGCTCAGGTTCTCCGTCGGCATCGAGTCGGCGGAGGACTTGATAGGGGATGTCGCGCGGGCGCTCGAAGCCGTCTGATGGCGCATGTTCTCCCCGCGCCGGGCTCCCGCGGCGGGGCGTCGCTTGCAAGGCGCAGGTGCGTGTGTTAGACATTCAGTGTATAGTGCCGCGAAAGAAGCGCTAAAGAGACATGATTTACGATGATCAAATTCAAATAATGAGGAACGGCATGAGGGGTAAGATAACTATATTCATTGATGGAAATAATCTTTTTCATGCAGCAAGGTCCGTGGGGGTTGAGATCGATTATGCCAAGTTTCTGAATTTTCTTAGGGGAGATTCGCCACTTCTCAGGGCATTCTTTTACACGGGTGTGGACGAGAAAGCGGAACGGCAGCAGGGATTCCTGCTCTGGATGCGCAGGAACGGCTACCGCGTCGTGGAGAAGGAGCTCAAGACTTACGCTGACGGCACCAAGAAGGCGAACCTGGATGTAGAGATCGCCGTCGACATGCTCTCGCTCGCCGACAAGTACGACACGGCCGTGCTCGTCTCCGGCGACGAGGACTTCGCCTACGCCATAAACGCCGTCGCCTACAAGGGCGTGAGGGTCGAGCTGGCCGGCTTCCGCAGCAACACCAGCCCGCGGCTCATCGACGTGGCGGACCAGTTCATCGAGCTGGACGCGCACATCGACGAGATCACCAAGGTCGACAGCCGCCACGCCTACCACAACCACAACCACGCCCAGAACAATCAGCACTCTCAAAACCACCACGCTCAGAACAACCACACCCAGGGCGGCAATAACCATAACCACGCCGTCGCGCCCGCCGCGCCGATCCCCGCGTACGCGGTGTCGCTCGATCAGGACGACTCCATGATGCGCATACGCGACGATGAAGAGGTCGTGGAGTTGAGCGAGAAGGCGCAGCGCTGACCTCGGGCCCGCCCCCGAAGGGGCGGCGCGGCTAGCTCGTCTCGCCCGCGCGGATGCAGGCGACCCGATGGCCGGGGCGTAACTCGACGAGCCGCGGCTTGTCGCGCCTGCACTCGTCGATGGCGAGCGGGCAGCGCGTGTGAAACCTGCACCCTTCGGGAGGGGTGATCGCCGACGGCGCGTCGCCTTCGAGCCGCGCCTGCGCGCGGCGGGCTCGCGGGACCGGGATGGGGATGGAGGCGAGGAGCGCCTGCGTGTACGGGTGGAGCGGGCGCGCGAAAAGCTCCTGCGTCTCCGCCTCTTCGACTATCTCGCCCAGATACATGACCGCGACCCGCTCCGCGATGTGCTTCACGACCGCGAGGTCATGCGCGATGAACAGGTAGGTGAGGCCGAGCTGTCTTTGCAGGTCGCCCAGGAGGTTCAGTATCTGCGCCTGAATCGACACGTCGAGGGCGGAGACGGCCTCGTCGCAGACGATGAACCGGGGCTCAAGGGCGAGCGCGCGGGCTATGCCTATGCGCTGCCTCTGGCCCCCCGAAAACTCGTGCGGGTAGCGGTTGACGTAATCCGGCGAAAGACCCACGAGGCTCAAAAGCTCCGCCGCGCGCTCCCTGGCCCGCCTCTTTCTGCCCGACCCGAAGCGCCGGGACCCTTCGGGGTTTTTCAGGCCCGCCTCCCCGAAGCCGTGGACCAGCAGGGGCTCTTCGAGCATGGAGCCCACGGTCATGCGCGGGTTGAGCGAAGAGTACGGGTCCTGAAAGATGATCTGCATGCCCCGGCGCAGGCGGCGCATCTCCGCCTCGCTCAGCCCGAACACGTCGCGGCCTTCGAAGATGACCTGCCCGCCGGTCGGCTCGACCAGCCTCAGGATCGTCCGCCCGGCGGTCGTCTTGCCGCAGCCCGATTCGCCCACGAGCCCGAGCGTCTGCCCGCGGGGGATCGAGAACGAGATGTGGTCGACCGCGCGGACGAGCCCCACGGTCCTGGGCACGACGCCCTTGCGGATCGGGTAATACTTGACCAGGTCTTTGACGATCAGGATGTCATCCATAATTAGTCTCAGACGGCCCGCCCGATCGGGCCGGCCCCAGGCCTCCCAGATCCCCCGCGAAGTGGCATGCCGAGAGGTGTTGCGGCCCGACTTCCGCCAGCGGGGGCTCCCGCCTGCAAATCTCCTGGGCGAGCGCGCACCGCGTGCGGAACCTGCAGCCGGAAGGGAAGTCGAGCGGGCTCGGGACCGCTCCGGGTATGACGGGCAGGCTCTCCCTCTTCTCCGTGAGCGACGGGAGCGACCTGAACAGGCCGTGAGTGTAAGGGTGCCTGGGGTTCTCGAACAGCTCGACGACGGGCGCGTACTCGACGATCTTGCCGGCGTACATCACGGCGACGCGCTCGCAGGTCTCCGCCACGACCCCGAGGTCGTGAGTTATCAGCAGGACCGACATGTTGAACTCGCGCTTTAATTCCCTGAGCAGGTCGAGTATCTGAGCCTGGATGGTAACGTCGAGCGCGGTGGTCGGCTCGTCCGCGATCAGCAGGAGCGGGCGGCAGACGAGCGCCATCGCGATCATGGCGCGCTGTTTCATGCCGCCCGAAAGCTGGTGCGGGTAATCGTTGAAGCGGGCCTCGGGGGAGGGGATGCCGACGCGCCGGAGCATCTCTGTCGCGAGCTCGCGCGCCTCGCGCTTCGACTTTTTCTGGTGGGCGAGCACGGCTTCAGACACCTGATGGCCCACCGGTATGATCGGGTTCAGCGAAGACATCGGCTCCTGAAATACCATCGAGATGAGGTTCCCCCGAATCCCGCGCATCTCCGACTCTTTGAGCGCGAGTATGTTCTTCCCGCGGAATCTTATCTCGCCGCCCGCGTACCGGGCCGGCGGCCTCGGCACGAGCTGGAGGATCGAGAAGGCCGTGATCGATTTGCCGCAGCCCGATTCGCCCACGAGCCCGAGCGTCTCTCCGGCCCCCACGCTCAGGCTGACCCCGTCGACCGCCCTCAGTACGCCCTCTTCGGTCGCGAAGTGTACCCGGAGGTCGATGATCTCAAGCAGGGGCTCGTCGTGGTTGACGCGCGGGGTTTCGGGGTTCTGTGAATGGCCTTCTCGCAATTTGCCCTAATTCTTTTTCGGCGCGAGAATATCGCTGGCGAGGTAGATTTGCTGCTGGCCCTGGTCGCGCACGCGGCGCGCGAGGTCCGGGAGTGTTTCGGCCTGGTCCTGCGTGGCGAGCTTTATGACCATGGGGAGGTTGACCCCGGTAACGACCTCCACGTTGGCCTGGCCCAGGAACGTGGCGGCGATGTTGGTGGGCGTGCCCCCGAACATGTCTGTGAGCAGGAGCACCCCCTGCCCCGTGTCCACGCGCTGGATCGCCCGCTCGATCTCTTCCCGCGCGACGTCGACGTCGTCGTGCCAGCCGATGGAGACGGCCGTGATGTGGTGTATCTCTTCCACGATCATCTCGGCCGCGGAAACGAGTTCGTTGGCCAGTTGCCCGTGCGTCACTATGACTCCGCCTACCATACGCCCCTCTCAGACTTTGTAACGCTGCTCGTCCTTCCCGATGTCCCGGTGCACGACTTTGGCCTTGTACCCGAGCTCGGTCAGGCGCTCGTGCACGCGGTCGGCCACCATCACCGAGCGGTGGCGGCCCCCGGTGCACCCGATGCCCACGGTCAGGTAGCTCTTGCCCTCGCGCTTGAAGCGCGGCAGCAGGTAGCTCAGGAAATCCATGAGCCGCATGATGGTCTCTTCGACCTCGCCCTCCGACTCGAGGTAGTTGACGACCTCCGGGTCGCGGCCCGTGAACGGGCGCAGCTCCGGGATGAAGTGCGGGTTCGGCAGGAAGCGGACGTCGAAGAGCATGTCGAGGCTGCGCGGCAGCCCGTTCCTGAAGCCGAACGACGAGATCACCACGTTCAACTCGTGCGCGCCGCCCTTGTCGCAGAAGCGGTCCTTGATCACGTCGCGCAGGGTGTGGACGGTCAGCTCCGACGTGTCGACGATCACGTCCGCGAGGTCGCGGATCTCCGAGAGCATCTCGCGCTCCTGGCGGATCGACGCGAGCACGTCCTGGTCGGGCAGGGGGTGCGGCCTCCGGGTCTCGCTGTAGCGGCGCATGAGGACTTCCTCGTCCGCCTCCAGGAAGAGCACCGTGGGGGCGAACCCTTTGCGCTTAAGCTCGCTGTGTATCCGCGGGAAGAGCCCCAGGAACTCCCGCGACCGCACGTCGACGACGAAAGCCGTGCGGTCTATCTCGCTCGACTCCGCGCAGAGCTGCACGAACGTGGGGATGAGCTGAACGGGGAGGTTGTCTATCGCGAAATGGCCGAGGTCTTCGAAGGCTTTGAGGGCCGATGACATCCCCGAGCCGCTCACCCCTGTGATTATAACGACAGAAACAGGCATAAATGAGACCGGGAGCCTCGGTACGACTTAAGGCTCGATGAGCCCGAAATTTCCGTCCTTGCGTTTATAAAGCACCCCCACCTTGCTCGTCTCCGAGTCGCGGAAGACTATGAACTGGTCGGGCAGGTCGGCCACGATGATGGCGGCCTCCTCCGGCGTCATCGGCTTGACGCGGTAGCGCCGCGCGGCGATTATGCGGGGCGCGTCCGCCGCGCTCTCCCGCGCGCCATCGTCGGCCGGGGCCGCCGCCTCCTTGACCGCCACGCGCCCGCGCTTCCGGGTGTGAAACTTCTCCTTGAGCCTGTAGACCTGCTTCTCCACCTTCGCGGCGGCGGCGGCGATGGACTGGTTGAGGTCGGAGTTCTCGGCCACGCCCGTGAAGACGTTGTCGCGCCAGTACACTATGATCTCCGCCTTCTTGCGGTACTTCTCCACCGTGACGGTCACGTGCGCGTTCATCGGGGCCGAGTCGAGGATGCGGTCCAGTTTCTGAAGCTCTTTCTTCGCGAATCTCTCTACTTCCGGAGTTATTTCGGTGTGACGACCGGTGAACTCAAATCTCATGCTTGTCTCCCCTGTTTGGCTGTAAGCGCTCAGTCGGCGGCAGACCTTAGGAGATTAATGTTCGATGCCGCTTGAATTGATCACCTGTCGTCCGTGCTGCTGACAGAGGTCTGCCGAAAAAAGCTGAGCGCTCGTGTTTAAACTATGGCGCGGCGCTCGCGCGAGCCGGGAATGCGCATCTGGTCGCGGTACTTCGCGACCGTGCGGCGGCTCATCTTCACCCCATCTCTGGCCAGGCGCTTGGCGATCTCGTCGTCGGTGATCGGGCGGTGCGGGTCTTCCGCCTCGATCATCTTCTTGATCTTGAGCTTGAGGACCCGTGTGGACACGTCTTCGCCGGAGTCCGACTTCATGCCCTCGGTGAAGAATCGGCGCAGCTCGTAGACCCCCTGGGGCGTGTTCACGTACTTGCGGTTGACCACGCGGGACACCGTGCTGAGGTGCATGCCGATGTCCTCGGCCACGTCCTTGAGCATCATGGGCCTCAGGTGCTCCACCCCGTGGTCGAGGAAATCGCGCTGCCTTTCAATGATCGAGAGGCAGACGCGGTAGATGGTCTGCCTGCGGTGCTCTATGTTCTTCAGGAGGTCGACGGCCGAGCGGAACCTCTCCTTGATGTAATCGCGCGTCTCCTTCGACGAGTCCTTCGACTCCATCATCTGCCGGTACGTCCTGTTGATCCTGAGGTGCGGCATGCCGTCGTCCTCGAAGCGGACTAGGTAGTCGTCCCCGACCTTCTCAATCGTCACCTCCGGCACGACCGGCTGGGCCTCCTCGGCCGAGTACTTGCGGCCCGGCTTAGGGTCGAGCTTCTTGATGATCTCCATCTCCTCGATGAGCTGCTCGACCGGCACCCCGAGCGTCTTGGCGAGTTCGGGGAGCTTGTGCGTCTGCAGATTCTCCAGGTGGTCGCGGACCATCACGGCCGCGAGGCGGTCCCCGTACCCGTAGTAGTCGAGCTGGATCAGCAGGGAGTCGCGCACGTCCCTCGCCGCGACGCCGACCGGGTCGAGCCTCTGCACGATGTAGAGCGCCTCCTGCACCTTCTCGATGGGCCACGGCCCCATCTCCGCGATCTCTTCGATGGTGGCGTCAAGGAAGCCGGTGTTCTCGTCGAGGTTGCCGATGATGGCCTCGCCCGCCGAACGCACGTCGCCGTAGACTTCGGTCAGGTGGAATTGCCATATGAGCTGCTCGTAGAGGGACTGGCGGCGGGTCAGCATGTTCTCGAAAGAGACTTCGTCCCTGGCCTCGTACTCATGCGTCTTGTACCCCGGATCGAGGTACTCTTCGAAGGTGGAGCCGAAGTCGATCTCCTGGAACGAGTCGCGCTCGCGGTCGGGCTCGACATCCGCGTCGCCCGCGGGAGCTTCCACGGAGGCCGAGCTCGCGGAGCCCTCCGACGGCGCCGCGTCGCCCGCGGCCGAAAGCGCGTCCGCCTGGGCGTAATCAGTCGGGGTCCTGTAGTCGGCCGTGGTCGCGTCTATGGTGGCGATGTCCTCGTGCGGCGACTGGTCGTCCGAGCCTTCGCCCGGCATCACCTCGTCGAGCACGGGGTTCGCCGCCAGCTCGGCCGTTACCATGTCCGTCAGTTCGAGCTTGGTCATCGCCAGCAGCTCGATGCGCTGGCGCATCTGCGGCGTCAGAACCAGGCGTTGTGAAAGACTTGTTTGAAGATGTGGCTTAACCGACATAGCTTGATCGATAAATAACGCGCGGCTAAAGGCGCGCTGAGAAGGCCGGAAGCTCGGGCCAGGGCTTGAGGCAGGCTGACCCGCCTCCCGCCCCGCCCCCGACTTCGGCCTTACATCCTGAAATTCTCCCCGAGATAAACTCGTTTAACTTCTTCGTCGCGCGTCAGCTCGTCCGGAGTCCCCGCGCGAAATATGCGACCGTCATTAATTATATACGCTCTGTCCGTAATCGCCAGAGTCTCGCGCACATTATGGTCGGTGATGAGCACTCCGATGCCCCGCGCGCGGAGTTTTTTCAGGATTCTCTGTATGTCGATGACCGCTATGGGGTCGATGCCGGCGAACGGCTCGTCGAGCAGTATGAAGCGGGGCTCGATCACGAGGCACCGCGCTATCTCCGTGCGCCGCCGCTCGCCGCCGGACAGCTGGTACGCCTTCGTGTGGCGCACGTAAGCGATGTCGAGCTCGCTCAGAAGGGTTTCGAGCCGGTGCTCCCGCTCGCGCTTCGTCAGGGGGAGGGTCTGGAGCACGAGCAGGATATTCTCCTCGACCGTCAGCTTCCGGAACACGGAAGCCTCCTGCGGCAGGTAGCTTATGCCGTTGCGCGCGCGCAGGTACATGGGCAGCCGCGATATGTCCTTCGAGTCGAGGGATATCTTGCCGCTGTCGGGCTTTTCGAGCCCCACGACCATGTAGAACACGGTCGTCTTGCCCGCGCCGTTGGGCCCCAGCAGCCCGACTATCTCGCTCTGCCGGATTTCGAGCGAAACCCCGTTCACGACCGTGCGCTTGCGGTAAGACTTCCTGAGCCCGTCGCAGCCTAAGACGCTCGCTTCTTGTAGGGGAATTTCAGCGCTGAGTTCGGGGGCGGGCTGCTCTGCACTGCCGGGTTGGGTTTCGATCACGGACACATCTTCTGCCATCTGTTGCTGTCTTACTTTTCGTTGCTTTTCGTCAATCGATGAGTTGATCGGACGCGCCCTGTACCCTGCTGATTATCGACGTGGATCTTATCATCGCGACTGTAGAAAGTCAATTGAGAGCCCATGGTGGAGCCCTTCTCCGAGTCCTCGATTTTCGCGGTTTTTCCGCCCAAAACCGCGCGCCCGTCGTCCGCCGTGTAGGTGAATATGTCGCCCGTCCCGCGCCTTCCGGGCTGCGTGAGGACGACGCCCCCTTCGGCCCTCATGCGGTCCACTTCGTTCGACTCTTTCTTCAAATACACGTCGACCTCCGAAGCTTCTATGCGGTCGGCCCCCTGCCGAGCCTTCACGGACCCGTCGTAGTGGACGAGGCGCTCGGTATCAGAGTACGTCATGCGGTCGGCCGACGCAAACCCCGGCACCGTCTCTTTCGTGCCTTTCTCCGCCTCCTGCCTGACCGAGTAGAGCGTGCTCTCGACGTTGCCCGTGGCTATCATCTTCTTGTCCCGGTCGTACAGTTCTATCCGGTCCCCCTTCACGAAATTGTCGTCCTGCCACCCGCGCGCCCCGCCCGTGTAAATCGCCACGCCGTCGCGCGGCCTGGCCTCGGCCCGCTCCGCGGTCATGAAGATGGGCGACTTCGCATTCTTGAAGGGCGTCGAGCCGTTGGTCGATTCGCGGCTGTAGTAAGTCGTGCGCACGTCCCCGCGCGCGAAGGTCTGCTCGGTCTGCCGGTGGTAGTCTATCTCGTCGGCCTGCGTGCGCGCCCTGGCGTCCCAGGCCATCGGGCGCTTTCCGCGAAGGCTCAGGACTTCCTTGCCGCCGTCGTAAACCGCGCGCTCGGCCACGGCGTTGCGGTCGCCCTCGTTGTATTTGAAGTCGCCCTCCTGGGCTATGCTGCGCACGTCCTGAGAGCTTGAAGCGAACTCCGCCGCGAGCGTGTTGCTGGTGGTGGTGCGCGCGGGGTAAGCGCCCGCGACGGTCGGCTCGATCTCCACCTTCACGCCGTCGCTCGCGTTGAAAGTCTTCACCAGGTTGCCCGTCTCGTGAAAATCGGCGGTCATCCGCGGCGCGCTGATGGTCTTCTTCTCGGAGCCGCGCTCCGCGCGGACGGGGATGACCTTCATGACGGCGTTGTCTTTGGCCTCGGCGTATTGAATGTTCTGCCCGTCGGGCTGGAAGCGAAGCGTGATGGCGTTCGCGTATATCTCGCGGGCCGCGGGGTTCTCCTTTCCGTCGGAGGGGGCGGGCGCCCGGACCTTCACCTCCGCGCCGCCCTGAGCGTTTATCGTCTCCACCACGTTGCCCGCGGGGGTGGAGGCGAATAACGCCTCGATGACCTCCGCGCGCGCCTCCCTAGCGGGCCCCGGCCCGAGCGTGCGCGTGTAGGCCGAGCCGTTCGCGACCGCCCGCACTAGATTCTGGTTATCGAAGAAGAAATCCATATTCGCGGACTTGATCTCCGCCTTGTCTCCCTGCTTGAGTTGCGAGTCGCCCCGCGCTTCGATGCGCTCGATCCTGTCCGCGTCGTCGAGCAGCCCGACCATGCGGTCGGCGCGCATCTCGTCGCTGCCCTGCGTAACGTGCGCGCCCCCGTTGAAGGTCACGCGGCCTTCCCTCTTTTCGAGCAGGGCGGACGCGCTGCGTATGCGCGTCGGAACCTTCGAGGCATTCTCTCCGACTTTGACGCCCGCGGCCACGAAGCTCGCGCCGCCCTCCTTACCCGAGCCTTTTTTGTTCGAGGGCTTCCCGTTCGTCGCGGACTCCCCCCGCGCCCTCTTCGCGACCTGTTTCGCCTGCTTCCGCGCCCGCTTGCGGGCTTTGCGCGCGGCCCGCTCTTCGGGAGTCTCGCCCTTGCGCCTGCCTGCCTCTTTGCCGCCCGCGCCCGGTCCGGGCCTGTTTGACGCCGGCTTGATCGTCACGTCGACATCTTTAAAAAGGTGCGCCCGCTCCTCGTTGGCTTCGATGAGGACGCCCGTCGAGCGCCCGGAAAGCGCCGAGCCTTCGAACTCCACAAGCTCTTTGGTATCCACGGTGTTCTTCATCTGGTCGTAATGGAGGTAGGCGGTCTTAACCGTCAGGTCGTCGGCTATCTTCACGACGACGTTCGAGATGAACTCCGCGTCTAGTCTGGTGAGGTTGGCCGGGTCGCTCACGCGGGCCTGGTCTGAGGTGATGACATCCAAACGCTCGGCTTCGGCCGTGCCGTAAGATTCCAGCTTCACCTGCTCCAACTCGTGCGTCCCGTCTTCGTAAGTCTTATCGACCCCCGCCGTCAGGACGAAGCGCACGCGCCCCCCGACCTCATGCGTGTAGCGCGTGTTGTTGAAGACGGCGACGACGCGGCCCTGAAGCTTCGGGCGGGACGGCTCCTCCCCCACGCGCTCTTTCCGCTTAGCGAGATAGACGGCCAGGATGACCGCCACCGAAACGAACACCGCGAGAGCCGCGAGCTTGCCTGCCGATAGTAGTTTTAATCTGATCATACTAAGTCAGTAATTTGGCCCAGGGTCGAAGCGCTTTAACTTCCGCATAGATTGTTGCATGTGGCGCGATTCGCTGTCGAGCACTCATTTTGAAATCGATGGTCAGGGGCAGGCGTGGCGCGCGAATGTCCGAATTCTTTTTGGGCGCGTCGAAGAACTTGGAGGTCGTAACTCATTCGCTCCGGCTTTCTATCGCCTCTATCGCCTTGTCAAAAGAGATTATCTCGTCATTTGAGGCTTTCGCCGCGTCGTAGGCATTTATAGATTCCAGCCCTTCGAGTGCCTCCAATATTTTCTTGTATTCTTCAATGTCAATGAGCACGGCGATACGGTTGCCAGCTTCATCTACAACGTACCGTTCTTTTAGATCGACGCTCGTAGTCACATCCAAAAGATTTATATCATTGGTCACCTGAGGCAACAACGTAGCGGCCAATGGATTAGAGCGTCTAACAGCCGGCGTAACCGGCCCGCCGCGTAACACTCGTTGAACCCTACGAAACTCGCTCCGGGGGCTCCGGCTCACGCGATTGTTAGGCCCTGTTCGGTTGCGCATCTTTTCGTTTCTTTTTCCGCCTCAGCCCCGCGCTCCGGTTACAAGGCGGACGTATTCGTCCATCACGGTGCTGTTTCTCGAAGCGTCCCATCCGCGCCGGTGTTTACGAGGGGTGGTCTTAATATCGGCCACGATGAGGTCGGGGCCGAGCTGCCGCGCCGACTGAAGCACCGTGCCGTCTGGGTCGACAATCTCTGATGATCCGCAGGACAGAAGGCTCTCCGTACGCCCCGCGACATCGGCGCGGATTACATAAACGCTGTTCTCGATTGCGCGAGCGATGTCTACGTTCCTTGCCTGCGCCGCCAGTTCCGGCCCCCCTTTCGCCGGAGGGAGCCCATTGTTCGTGGGCACGAACAGGGCCGCCGCCCCTTGAGAGGCCATGATTCTGGCCGGCTCGTAGTAGTTGGAGTCGAGGCAGATGATGATCCCGAAGGTCAGGTCGCCGACCGTGAAGACCGGCATCCTGTCCCCGGCCTCGTAGACCGATCTGTTTATCGCCGGGTACAGCTTGCGATAAATCCCGGCGACCGATCCTTTATGAAAGACCGCCGCGGAATTGTAGAGCCGGCCGCCCCGGTCAATCTCCGTGAACCCCAGAATGGTCGCGACCCTGTCACTCGCGAGGGGTGCCAGCAGAGCGTGCAACTGGCCGGCCTCCACGTCAACCGCGATGTCGGCGGGCCGGCTCGCGTAGTCAGCCAGCCCTCCGAGCACGCCCTCCGGGCAGCATAAAATCTCGACGCCCATCGATTCGCACCGGCCGATCTGTTCGCGGATCAGGCCGAGGGCCTGCGTCGAGCCGGTGGCATGCAGGGGGGCCTGGTAGGCGGCAACCTTCATTAAAAGTAGTCCCTCCGGGCGAGGCTCTGAACACGGCCTAACCGATCTTGAGGTCGCGAAGAGTGAGCTGAGCCTGGGTGTTGTTGTTGTAGGTGTTTTCGGAGAGGGTGAAGGCCAGGCTCACGCGGTCGCCCGCGAAGATGTCGCCCGCGCGGTCGCCCGCGCCCCACCACACGCACTCCATCCAGCGGCCGCCCTGCATCACCCGCATCTTGAGGTGCCGGTCCTTGAGTACACGGGGCGGCGAGACCACCTGAACTCCGTGCGCTTCGAAGATAGGCTGCGGGTTGCCGGGGCCGAACGGCTCAAGCTGCGTGATCTCTTCCACCGTCTCGAGCGTGGCCTGCTTCAGAGGGAGGTGGTAGTCGGTTTCGATGATGGGAACGAGGTCGTCGTCTTTAAGCACGGCGCGCGCGTGCTCGTTCAACCTCCTCCTCAATTCGTCTATGTTGTCCGCGCGCAGGGCGAGGCCCGCCGCGTGCGAGTGGCCCCCGAACCTGTCGAGCAGGTCCGAGCAGGTCGTCAGGCCGTCGAGCAGGTGGAATGCGCGGATCGACCGCCCGCTGCCGTGCCCCACGCCGTTCTCGACGGAGATGATGATCGCGGGGCGGTTGAGGTGCTCGGCCACCTTTGAAGCGACTATGCCGATCACGCCCCTGTGCCACCCCTCGCCCGCTATCACCGCGATGTGGCAGTCGTCGAGAGTCTCGTCGCGCTCGATGACCCCGAGCACCTGCGCGAGTATGTCGGCCTCCGTGGCCTGACGCGACAGGTTCTGCTCGTTCATTTCGAGCGCCATGCGCATCGCGGTTTCGAGGTCGGGCGCGTCGAACAGATCGACGGCGGCGCTCGCCCCGGCCATCCTGCCCACGGCGTTGATGCGGGGGCCGATCCTGAAACCCACGTCAAAGCATGAGATCGCCTTGTTCGCCACGCCCGCCACTTCGAGCAGGGCGCGGAGGCCCGGATTGTTCGACTGCCTGAGCCCCGCGAGCCCGTACTTGGCTATGATCCGATTCTCCCCAACGAGCGGGACGATGTCGGCGATGGTCCCGATGGCGGCGATCTTGATGAAGGACTCGACCATTCGCGATTGCCCCGTCTCCGTGAGCAGAGCCTGCGCCAGCTTGAAGGCCACCCCGACTCCCGCGAGGTTCTTATTTGGGTAAGAGCAGTCGGGCCGCTTGGGGTTGAGCACGGCGTTGGCGCGGGGCAGCCCGCCTTCGGGCAGGTGGTGGTCCGTGATGATGATGTCGAGCCCGAGCGCGCGCGCGTGCTCGACCACCTGCTGCGCGCGAATCCCCGTGTCTACGCTTATGATCAGGTGGTAGCCGTCCGCTTTAGCCAAGTCCATCGCGTCTTCGCGCAGGCCGTAGCCGTCTTTCAGACGCTCGGGGATGTAGTAGGAGACGTTCGCGCCTATCATCGAAAGCGCCTTCTTCAAAATAACGGTCGAGGTGGTGCCGTCCACGTCGTAGTCGCCGTAGATCAGTATCTTCTCTTTGCGCTCGACGGCCGCGAATATCCGGCCCACCGCCTCGCGCATGTCCTTCATCAGGAACGGGTCGTGGAGGTTCGAGATCGACGGGCGCAGGAACTTATCGGCCGTCTGCGGGTCGGTGACCCCGCGATTCACGAGCAGGGTCGCCGTCAACTCGGAGAGCCTCAGTTCGCGCGCGAGCCTGACCGCGCTCGCCCTGTCGGACCGCGTCTGGACCCATCTTTTGTTAAGGTATTTGACCGGCATGTATAGGCGCAGAATGTAAGCTAATTTATTGACCTGGTTCTTCGGGCAAAAAGATAACACAGGAAGGGGACAGGGGCCAGCGGTCAGGGGCCGGGGGTGCTACCCGAGGTTCGCTTTACTCGAAATGGGATTCAATAAAGAGATTCTGAAATTCCCCTTCCTTAGACTCTGGCCCCTGACTCCTGCCCCCTGATCCCTGATGCCCTCACTCAATGACGAACGCCGGCCGGCGCTGCTGCTTCATGCAGGACGGGTCGAGCCCTTTGACCG
Organism: Blastocatellia bacterium; assembly: GCA_035634255.1. GTDB lineage: Bacteria > Acidobacteriota > Blastocatellia > UBA7656 > UBA7656 > DATLMR01. Next base: position 16,856 of record DASQDI010000145.1, on the reverse strand, counting down.
ACGCGCTCTTTATGAAGTCGCGGACGAGGTTCGCCGCGCAGTCGCCGAAGTCCGAATGGCCCCCGTTGGGGTTTATGGCGTGCAGGCTGTTGGGGAGGTGGCGCGCGACTTCGTCCCCCCACCGCGCGGGTGTTACGGGGTCGACCTCCCCGGACAGGATCAGGGCCGGCGCGTCAGACCTGACCGGGTCGCGGTAGCCCTCGGGCAGCCGGGCGCGCGGCCAGTCGCGGCAGGCCCGGATTTGCGTGCGCAGTCGCACGTCCTTCAGGAAGGTGTTCGCGATCTCCTGCGGGATCCTTTTCTGATCGATGAAAGGCACGTCTTCCGCGCAGGTGACCGAGAAGAACATGCCGGTGTAGATGAGGCTGAAGAGCCCCTCCCCCGTCGCGGCGGCCTCGCGCGCGAGCGGCGCGAAGTCGTCGTGCGCGGCTTTGTGAATGAGCAGGGGAAGCTGCCTCGAAGTCTGGCCGGAGTAGAGCAGGAACCTGATCCTTTCGACCGCCACGTCGTAAGACAGCTCGACCTCTTCGGGCTTGCCGGTCGCCGAATTCCGGAGCGTCACCTTCACGGGCCCTTTCGCCAGCCTTTCGAGCACCTCTTTGAATTCGTTCTTCAGGTTCGGGAACGCCCCGTTGCAACTCTTATCGGCGGCGCAGTCCGAGAGCAGGCGGTCCATCGCGTACTGAGCGGACCGCGAGTAGGAGAAGGGCATGTCGAAGTAGGTCGGCACCGCCCCCATCAGCACGACGCTCCGCACGCGCCGGGGGAACTGGCGCAGGTAGACCAGCGCGGCCCGCGTCCCGTAAGAGCCGCCGAAGAGGTTTATCCGCTCGTAGCCGAGCGCTTCGCGGACCTCGTCGAGGTCGCCCATCGCGATGGGCGTCGTGTAGAGCGTGAGGTCTGCGCGCTTTTCCAGCTCTTTCCTGCACTCGCCCGCCGTCTCCGGCGACATCAGGTCGCTCAGGTACTTCTGCGTCTCGCTCCGGGCAGACACCCCGCACCTGAGCGGGTTCGACCCGCCGGTCCCCCGTTGATCGACCAGAACGATCTCGCGGTCGCGCCGGGCTTTCGCGAGCAGAAAGACCGCGGCCCCCGCCTGCTCCACCGCCGCGGAGCCGGGGCCGCCCGACAGGTAAAAGATGGGGTCGGGCGCGGGGCCGGGGCCGAGCGCCGGGAGCACCGCGATGTTGAGGCCGATTTTGCGCCCCCTCTTCGCCTCGCGGTCTTCGAACACTTCATACGTTCCGCAGAGCGCCTCTTCCTGAATGTAAGGGAGGCGGCAGGGCTTCAACGCGAGGCGCGGGGCCTGCGCCCTGCTCTCGACGGCCGCCGAGAAGGCCAGAATGAAAAGGCAGATGGCGAGTTCGATTCTCCTGGACATACACCCTCGTTAACGCGGGATGGGATGACGCGGTTCTGCAATAAATGAGTTCGAACTTCGAAGGCGAGAGATAAAGAGTTGGTGCGGATGAAAGGACTTGAACCTTCACGGGATTGCTCCCACAGCGTCCTGAGCGCTGCGCGTCTGCCATTCCGCCACATCCGCACTCTGTCCGATTGCTAACCAACCGAAGAAAAAACATACTAAACAGTCGATGCAAAATGTGTCAAACTGTTTTTCGAGCTTCGCCGTTTCGTGGACCGGAAAACGCCAGCACCTTTCCCGTTATTATTTCAGATCTGATCCGACATGGAGGAATCAAGGAAGCCGTGCTTACAACCAGCATCTCCCCGCAAAGAATCCTGAAATCCCTGCCGAAAGCGAGGAATCGCGCCGTCACCATCGACAAGCTGTCAGAGGCGCTCGGGCTGTCCGAGTCGCAGGAGGCCCGCATGCGCGAGTACCTCTCCGAGTTCGTGCGGGCGGGGATGGTCGCCTCGAAGGGCGGGCGCTACTGGCGCAAGGGCGACTCGGGCTTCGTCATCGGCACCCTGCGCGGGACGAGGTCCGGGCATGCCTTCGTCGTGCCGGAGGACGAGCGCGAGCGCGAGCGCGGGGACCTGTTCGTGGGCGAGTCGTCGATGGGCCGCGCCATGCACGGGGACAAGGTGATCGCGCGCGTGACCGGGGGGGACCACCGCGGGCGCGAGGGGCGCGTCGAGGCCGTGCTGCAACAGGCCAACCCGACGGTGGTCGGGAGGTTCATCAAGCTGAGGAAAGAGTCGTTCGTCTCCCCGATTGACGAGAAGTTTCTTTACGAGATCAGCGTCGCGCCGGGCGACACGCTCGACGCCGGCGACGGCGACATAGTGAACGTGGAGATCACGCGCCCCCCGATAGTCGGCCGGCCCCCGTGGGGCCGCGTGGTCGAAGTGCTCGGGCGGCCCGACACCCCAGGCATCGACCTTGAGATAATCATCAGAAAACATCACCTCCCGCACGCCTTCCCCGAGCCCGTCACCTCGGAGGCCGAGTCGATCAGCGAGTCGATAAGCGAAGACCAGCTCGAAGGGCGCGCGGACCTGCGGGGGCTCCTGACGGTCACAATCGACGGGGAGACGGCGCGCGATTTCGACGACGCCGTGTCGCTCGAAGAGTTGCCGAACGGCCGCCTTCGGCTCGGCGTCCACATCGCGGACGTGAGCTTCTACGTGCGCGAGGGGAGCCCGCTCGACGAGGAAGCCTTCCGGCGCGGGACCAGCGTCTACTTCCCCGAGCGAGCCATACCGATGCTGCCGGAGCGGCTCTCGAACGGGATATGCTCGCTCAAGCCTCAGGTCGACAGGCTCACGATGTCGGCCATTATGGAGGTGGACCGCACGGGCCGCGTCGTCGATTACCGGCTCACGCCTTCGGTGATACACAGCCGCGAGCGCATGACCTACACGGCGGCCAACGCGATCATCACGGACCCGCAGGGCAGCGTCGCGGAGAAATACTCGCACGTCAGGGACATGCTCCTGCGCATGCACGAGCTGACGCTCGCCCTGATCGAGCGCAGGCAGGAGCGGGGCGCTATAGACTTCGAGCTGCCCGAAGCCGAGATCCGATTCAACGACGAGGGCAACATCGGCGGCATCGTGCGGTCCGAGCGCAACATCGCGCACCGACTCATAGAGGAGTTCATGCTGCTCGCCAACGAGACGGTCGCCAGGCACCTCGAGTCCCTCTCGGTGCCGTCCGTCTACCGCATCCACGAAGAGCCGAACCCGGTGAAGGTCGAAGAGTTCGCGGAGATAGCCGCGTCTTTCGGCCACAAGTTTTCGGCGCGCGGCCCCGTCCCGCAGCGCGGGTTCCAGCACCTCATGCGCGAGATCCAGGGGCAGCCGCAAGAGCGCATGCTCTCTTACCTGATGCTGCGCTCGATGCAGCGCGCCAGGTACAGCCCGCAGAACCGCGGCCACTACGGCCTCGCCATGAAGACGTACACCCACTTCACTTCGCCCATCCGGCGCTACCCCGACCTGATCGTGCACCGCTGCCTGCGCGAGGTGTTGGAGAGCGGCAGGAATGAGGACGGGCGGCGCAACGTCGACCTCGGGCAGAAGAAGGCGACGAAGGTAGTCTCGTGGGCCATCTTCGACGAGGAGCGGGAGCGGGAGCTTTACGGCAGCCTCGAATCCATCGCGGACCATTCGAGCGACCGCGAGCGCGCGGCCGCCGACGCGGAGCGCGAGCTCATGGAATGGCGGAAGGCCGACTTCATGGCCGAGCGCGTCGGCGAAGAGTTCGGCGGCATCATCACGGGGGTCAAAGAGTACGGGTTTTATGTCGAGCTGAACGACTTCTTCATAGAAGGGCTGGTCCACGTCTCGACGCTCATCGACGACCACTACGAATTTCAGGAGCGCAAGCACAGGCTCGTAGGCCAGCGCTCGGGCCGCAAGTTCCGCCTCGGGGACGCCGTGCGGGTCCGCGTGGACAGGGTGGACCGGGCGCGCCACCTGATCGACTTTTCGTTCGTGAAGTAGGGCGCGGGGCTGAAACTTTGCCTCCGGCGTGGCCGTAATACGTTTCGCACTTTCAAAATCGCCGGCGGCGACGGGCCGGTCCGTGAGGGGCCACGGGTTCAATCGACAAGGAGAATAGAGAATGCTTATTTCAACAACTATGAAGCGGGGGTATAAGTTTGTGGCCATGGCGTTACTGGCCTTCGCCGTCACCGCGCAGGCCGGGGCCGCGGCTTACGGCCAGAAGGCGAAGGCGGGGGAGAGTAAGGCGGACAGTAAGGCGGTCAAGAAGTACACCATCGAGCAGTTCATGAACACCGTCTCGATCACCGGGGGCTCGTTCTCTCCCGACGAGAAAGCGATCCTGTTTTCGAGCAATAAGACGGGCATCTACAACGGCTACTCGGTCCCGGTCACGGGGGGCGAGCCGAAACAGTTGACGCACTCGACGAAGGAGAGCACCTACGTAGTCTCCTCCTTCCCGCATGATTCGCGCTTCATCTACACGTACGACCAGGGCGGGAACGAGAACAACCACCTGTACGTTCTGGACGCGAGCGGCAAGGAGCGCGACCTGACTCCGGGCGATAAGCTGAAGGCGCAGTTCCTCGGCTGGAGCCGCGACGGCAAATCGTTTTACCTGATGACGAACGAGCGCGACGCCCGATTCTTCGACGTCTACAAGATGGACGCGACCAGCTACGAGCGCAAGCTGCTCTACCAGGACGACAAGGGGTACACCTTCGGCGGCATAACGCCGGACGAGAAGTACATCGCGCTCGACAAGCCCAACACCACGGTCGATTCGGACATCTATCTGTATAACGTCGCGACTAAAGAGATGAAGCACCTCACGCCGCACAAAGGCGACGTATCTTTTTCCTCCTCCTCCTTCGACCCGCAGTCGCGCTACCTCTACTACCTGACCGACCAGGGGAGCGAGTTCGCATACGCCGCCCGGTACGAACTCTCGACGGGCAAGAGCGAGCCGGTGGAGAAGGCTAACTGGGACGTCTCGTACACCTATTTTTCGCACAACGGGAAGTACCGCGTGGTGGGCATCAACGAGGACGCGCGCACGAAGATCAAGGTGTACGACAACGCCACGGGCAAGCTCGTCGCCCTGCCGACCCTCCCGGAGGGCGAGATCACTTCGGTGAACATCTCCCGGAGCGAGCGCGTCATGGCGTTCTACTTCAACGGCAGCCGCTCGCCGAACAACCTCTACATCTACGACTTCGCGACGAAGCAGGTGCGGAAGCTGACCGACAGCCTGAATCCCGAGATCAATCCTTCGGACCTCGTCGAGTCGAAGGTCATCCGTTACAAATCGTTCGACGGCCTCGAAATCCCGGCGATCCTTTACAAGCCACACCAGGCGAGCCCTTCGAACAAGGTCCCCGCGATGGTGATGGTGCATGGGGGGCCGGGCGGTCAGGCCCGCACCGGGTATAAAGCCGTCGCGCAGTACATGGCGAATCAAGGCTACCTCGTGCTCGACGTCAACAACCGCGGGAGCTCCGGCTACGGAAAGACGTTCTTCGCGGCCGACGACCAGAAGCACGGGCGCGAGCCGCTCTGGGACTGCATCGAGGCCAAGAAGTACCTCGCCTCGCTCGGCTACGTGGACCCGTCGAAGATCGGCATCATCGGGGGGAGCTACGGCGGCTACATGGTGCTCGCCGCGCTCGCCTTCAAGCCGGACGAGTTCGCGGTCGGCGTGGACATCTTCGGCGTGTCGAACTGGGTGAGGACCCTCGAATCGATCCCGCCTTACTGGGAGTCGTTCCGGCTCGCGCTCTACAAGGAGATCGGGAACCCGAAGACCGACCTTGAGATGTTGAAGGCCGCGTCACCCCTCTTCCACGCCGACAAGATCACCAAGCCCCTGATGGTCTTGCAGGGCAAGAACGACCCGCGCGTAATCAAGCCCGAGTCGGACGAGATAGTCGAAGCGGTGAAGAAGAAGGGCGGCGTGGTCGAATACATCGTCTTCGACGACGAGGGCCACGGCTTCAGCAAGAAGACGAACGAGGCCCGCGCTTACAAGGCCATAGTCGACTTCCTCGACACGCACCTCAAGGGGGCGGAGGCGGGGAAGTGACGCGAGGCCCGCTCTGAGCCCGGGCGCTTAGGAGCCCTTACGAATAGCCACGCGCTTCACCGCGTGGCTATTCGCATTTTTATGCTCATTGACTTCGCGGGGCCCGGCTGCTAGCCTACATTTTTGTTGGTTCTTGCCTTTCACTACACAGGCAGCGCGCGTCATCGCAGGCTGCGCTTTACCCAGGAGGAGCATATGAAGCGTCTCATCACCTCTGCGGCCATAGTCGTGCTCGCGTTCGTGTCGGTTGCGGCCGGCCCGGCGCAGCAGGCCGCGAAACCGTTCACCATCGATGACCTCATCCCCGTCCGGCGGGTCGCGGAGCCTCAGGTGTCGCCCGACGGGAAGTGGGTCGCTTACACGATCACCGACACCGACAAGGCCGCCAACAAGCGGACGACCCAGATATACCTCGTTTCGATAGACGGGGGGGAGCCGCGCCAGCTAACCAACGCCCCCCAGTCGTCGAGGTCCCCGCGCTGGTCGCCCGATGGGAAGAAGCTCGCTTTCATCTCCGCGCGCGACGGAGCTCCGCAGGTATGGACCCTCGACGTTGCGAGCGGCGAGCAGAAGAAAGTGTCGACGATCTCGACCGGGGCGGACGGCCCGGTCTGGTCTCCCGACGGGCGGATGCTAGCCTTCGTCTCTGAAATCTACCCCGAGTGCCCGAACGACGAGTGCAACAAAAAGCGCGCGGCGGAGGCGAGCGAGAGCAAGGTGCAGGCGAAGATCGCCGACCGCCTGCTCTTTCGCCACTGGTCTTCATGGAAAGAAGGGAAGCGCTCGCACGTCTTCGTCGTCTCAAGCGATGGGGGGGAGGCGCGCGACCTGACCCCCGGCGATTACGACGCGCCGCCGTTCTCTCTGGGCGGGCCGACCGATTACGCCTTCTCCCCCGACTCGACCGAGCTGGCCTTCGCGCGCAACACGGACAAGATCGAAGCTACCTCGACCAACGGCGACATCTTCATCGTGCCGGTTAAGGGAGGGGAGGCGAAGAGGATCACGGGCAACAATTTCGGGGCCGACCTCTCCCCGCTCTACTCGCCCGACGGGCGCTTCCTCGCCTACCGATCCCAGACGACCGCCGGTTTCGAAGCCGCCAAGTGGCGTCTGATGGTCTACGACCGCAAGTCGAACCAGAGCCGCTCTCTGACCGAGGCGCTCGACCTGTCGGCCGAAGGCTTCACCTTCTCCCCCGACGGCAGGAAGATATACTTCGCCGCCGGGGAGCGCGGGCGGCACCCGATCTACGAGGTCGCGGTGGACGGCGGCGCGCCGAGGAAGGTGATCGGCGAAGGGTTCAATGACGACATACAGGTGACTGCGGACGGCAGGACCTTCGTGCTGACGCGCAACAGCATGACCCGCCCGGTCGAAATTTTCCGCGCCAACTCCGACGGCACGGGCATAACCCAGATCACCCGGACCAACGACGAGTACCTCGCGGGCTTCAACCTCAAGCCCGCCGAGGAAGTGACGTGGGAAGGCGCGGGGGGGGCGAAGATTCACGGCTTCATCGTGAAGCCCGCGAACTTCACCCCGGCGAAGAAATGGCCCCTGATCGTGCTGATTCACGGGGGGCCGCAGGGCGCGTGGAACGACGCCTGGAGCTACCGGTGGAACCCGCAGGTGTTCGCCTCCGCCGGGTACGTGGTCTTCGCGCCGAACCCGAGGGGCTCGACCGGCTACGGCCAGAAATTCACCGACGAGATTTCGGGCGACTGGGCCGGGAAGGTCTACGTGGACCTGATGAATGGGGTGGCCCACGTCGCGGGGATGCCGTACGTGGACCGCGAGCGAGTGGGCGCGGCTGGCGGGAGCTACGGCGGGTACATGGTCAACTGGATTCTGGGGCACAACGACGACCAGCGCGTCAGGTTCAAGGCCCTCGTCTCGCACGCGGGCGTCTACAACCTGACCAGCATGTATGGCGCGACCGAAGAGCTGTGGTTCACCGAGTGGGAGTTCAAGGGCACGCCCTGGACCAACCCGGAGCTGTACACGCGCTGGTCCCCCCACATGCACGTGAAGAACTTCAAGACCCCGACGCTTGTTATTCACGGCGAGCTGGATTATCGGGTCCCGGTGGGCGAAGGGCTGCAACTGTTCACGGCGCTTCAGAGGCAGGGGGTCGAATCGAAGCTGCTTTACTACCCGGACGAAGGTCACTGGATCCTGAAGCCGCAAAACTCCGAGCTGTGGTACGACACGGTCCTCGGATGGTTCGATAACTACCTGAAGCCGAAGAGCCAGGCCAGGAATTAAACGACGGGCCTCCGGGAGCGCGGCACCTCGCCCGCGCTCCCGGAAAGCTCAGACCGCCCGTCACTGTATCTTGTCCAGCATGGCGCGGGCCGAAGCCACCTCATCCCCTTCGGGGTTCTTCTCGATGTACGCCTTCAGCTCCGCGATTGCCTTCTCGCGGTCGCCCCTCTTCATGTGAACCTGCGCCAGGTAGTAATGGGCCAGCGTGTAGCTCTCGTCCCCGAGCCCAAGGGCCTTCGACAGCTCCTCTTCGGCCTGATCCAGGTCGTCCATCCTCAACAACGCGATCCCGAGGTAGAGGCGGGGGGCCGGCTCCGAGCTGTTGATCGATATGGCCTCGCTGAGGTGCTCGACGGCCTCGGAGTACTTATTCTGCTCGACCAGAACGATCCCGAGGTTGAGGCGCGGGTTGAATACTTTCGCGTTTATCTCGACGGCCATCCCCAGCTGCTCGGCCGCCGCGTCGAGCTGCTTCATCTTGAGGTACTGCACGCCCAGGTCGTTGCGCGCCATGAGGTATTCGGGGTAGATGGCGATGGCCTGCTTGAAATGCTTTATGGCTTCGGCGCGCCGGTCCTCTTTGATCAGGCGGCTGGCCCTCTCGAACTCTTTCTTCGCCGGGTCGGGCACGGGCTGGGCGAGCTCGGCCGCCGAAACCACGCTGCCTCCGGGCCTGCTCTCGCCCGACTCGCTTCGCGGCTTCAGGTAGATCGTCACGCTCGACTTGCCCCCGCGCACGACGATCACCTGCTCGGTCGCGATCTCGTAGAGTTTGGGGTCGCCCACGACTTCAAGCACGTAGGTCGATTCGGGCAGATTCGCGAAGCTGAATTCCCCGTTGTAGTCAGTGTGGATCATGGTGCCCGTGTTCTGCATCGAGCTGACCGAGACTTTGAATCTGATGCCCGCGGGCTTGCCCGACGGCAGATAGACGCGCCCCACGATGCTCCCGGACCCGGTCACGTTCGGCTGGTTCGAGCGGGGCACCGGGTCCGCGCGCCTCTGAGCGGGTGCCGAGGCCGAGGCGAATGCGGCGACTGCGAGGGTCAAGAAGATGCGCGCTGTAATCGATTTTGGGATCATCCTGCCTTCCCCTTTCCGACGGTCGTGAAGAGCAACGTTGACATTACACAAGGCTCTGAAAGTATGGCCGCATTTTACAACAAATCGGGACTGTCGGGAAGCCGCCCTCCTTCGCCGGAATCGAGAGGATCAGGGCAGCCCGTCCCAATCGCCGGCTATCGGCACGTCGCCATCGACGCCGAGAGCGAAGACGATATCGGCAAAGCCGTTCGTGTTGGAGTTCCTCAGGTGGAACGTGCCGTCGCGGTAGACGCCTATCGTATCTGTCCCGTCGCCGTTCCAGTCGCCGGTCACGGGCTTGTCTCCGGGCAGCCCGTACGTCAGCAGGATGTCAGCGAACCCGGTGGAGTTTGTGTTCTTCAAAAACAGCGCCCCGTTCGTCGGGCGGAACACGCCCGTCGTGACCGTGCCATCGCCGTCCCAGTCGCCGGCAATCGGCAGGTCTCCGGGTATGCCGAGCGTGAAGACGAGATTCGGGTCGCCCGTTGTGTTGAAGTTTCTGAGGAAGAAAGTGCCCTCGCGATAGACCCCCACGGTGTCGGTGCCGTCGCCGTCCCAGTCTCCGACTATCGGCAGGTCGCCCGGCGCTCCGAAGGTGACGACGATGTCTGCGAATCCGTTGGTGTTCGAGTTGCGGAGCAGGAAGTTTCCCTCGCGATAGACGCCGATGGTGTCGACCCCGTCGCCGTCCCAGTCGCCCGCGACCGGGATGTCTCCGGGAATCCCGTAAGTGAGCAGGACATCCGCGAACCCTGTCGAGTTGAAGTTCTTGAGAAAGAGCGCGCCGTTCGAAGGGCGGAATACTCCCGTCGTATCGGGGCGGGCGGCCTGAAGCTCGAAAGCGCCGACATCCAGGAAGCCATCGTGAGGCCGCGGCCCGCCCGCCCTGTGCTTAATATATTGGCGCACGACCTCATGGTCGGGAACAACATTCGGGTCGAGCGAGGCCCCGGCGTCGACGCACGCGGAGCCTCCGACAAGGCGGTAATCCTGCGCCGCCTCATTGGCGAAGCCCGGAGCCGGGCCCGAAATGAAAGTCCCATCATCGTTGATCGTCCCGTTGAGGGTTCCGAAAGTGCTGACCCATCCCGGCTTGAACCAGTTATGACTCAGGTCCAGCACCCCGGTCGAATCGACTAGGGAGAGCGTGTTCCCCGCGGCCGAGACGTAAAAGATGTTGTTGCGCGCGTCGCACCGCTCTTCGTTGGTGGACAGCCGGAAGAGAGTTGTGCGGTCGGTCCTGTTGGATATGACGCTGTTGTTGTAAAAGTAGAGCGTCCCCTTCCGGTAATTCGCCGTGGCTCCGCTGTCGCCGCCATAGTGCACGATCTGCCGGTTGTCGGTGCCGGGGCGCTCGACGAGAACGTTGCCGTAGACATGAGTCTCGCCGTAGCGCGGCTCGTTGCGAATGAGGCCGCTGTCTTCGCCATCGACCAGATCGAGCTGGCGGTTGCCGCCGTCGATCCAGTTGTACCTGACGACCAGGCCGGCCGAGCGGTCTTTGAGATTGTTGCCGGGGCACCCGGCCCGCAGGGGGCCGAAGAAGTTGTACTGGAAAGTTATTCCGATGGCCGCCGTGTAGTTGTTGTGCTCGAAGAGGCTGTTGACGATCCCATTATCGTAGATGTGATTCCCTTCGATCAGTATATCCCTCGACGCCTGCTCGTCGCTCGACGCCACGAAAAAGCCGTTGCCCGCGTCGTGCAGGATGCAGTTGCGGACCGTGATGTTTTCGCCCTTCTCGACGTAGATGGTCGAGGCATTGTTGGTGTAAGCTCGCGTCGCGCCGCCGGAGGACGTGAAGGTGTAGGGCGGTCTGGCGCTTCTTATGTCGAGGTTCTCGATGGTAATGTGCCGGGGCATCGTGTCAGACGGGACGTTCGCCCCGCCTATCTTGATGACGCCGCGAACGTCATTCCAGTAATTGAGCGCGGCGCGGGTCGTCGCCCCATTGCCGTCAATCACGGGAAGCTCGCCCCCCGGTCCCGGCACTCCGCGGACCGTTATCGGCGCCGCCGAAGTACCCTGGCGGCAGATGACCCACTTCTCTTTATACGGGGTCGAGCGCCAGTGAATTAAGACCGTATCACCCGGCTGCAAGGATTCCCACGGGACATCTCCCACGTTCGAGAGAGCCTTGCCCGGCCCGACCTCGAAGGTGGCGGCCATCGCCGGGGACAACGCGCCGCAAAAGAGTAACCAGAGAGATGTTGCCATACCTGAGATGAGAATCATCCTGCTTTTACTCATAGTCCATCGATCCTCTCGACATTACTTAAATGATTAGTCGCCTGGCGAATAAGATGAGGAGGGGGGCAGGGCGAACAGTCTGTAATCTTGCCGCGGAAAAATCAGGGATAAGGGTATCACCTGGGCGGGACGGTGGCCATACTATTTCTCATGCCTTCCGGCCAGTCGCGGCCCGATCAATGCGAATGGGATGTAGAGGTGGAGAAAAAATTGGAGGCCGCCATCGTGCCTGAAGACGAGCCGGACTAACATACAGTTGTACCAAATGACACCAAGTAGCAAATATTGGTTGAATTAAGCCGGTTGTGTCGTAGCCCTATGTGTTACGGACATAAAGCCCCTAAAAGAGCCGCGCTCGATTGGCCGGGCATTGACCGCTAACCAGAAGCAGAAACTTCTTGAAATAGCTTCCCAGAAGCCGGAATGGGAGACTGCCTACTGCGCGGCGATCATCGCTCTGAATACCACCATGCGCGGCTGTGAGATCAAAGGTCTTAGGTGGGATGACATGCCATAACCGAGCGGGCCGAGTCGGGAGCCAGCGAGCAGACCATAATGGCTATCGCCGGTCACGTCTCGCGAAGAATGCTGGACGCTACAGACACATCAAGATGGAAGCAAAGAGGACGGCTCTGGAAGGTCTATCAGGACAAAAACAGGCTGGAAATAGTTACGGCACAGTTTACGGCACAATGGGCGACTCTATCCCGGTCTACACAGACCTAAATCCCGCAAGCATGATACATGCCCACACAAAAAAATTGGAGGTCGCCATCGTGCCCGAATAGCGACCTCATCCCAAGTTCAGAACAGAATGGTAGAGATTCTAAGGATGTGCACTCGTAATATAAGCAATCGCGATACCGCGACTTGCCACGGGAGTCAAGTCGTAGTCATCTAAGCGCTTAGCCGAAATGGCGCTCCGCCGCCGGGGCCTCCACCATCCATGATTCTGGAAGCTTTTACGAAAAATTGGAAATAAGGCATATTTGCCCCGCGAAACTCCATCACGGGTGATGGCTCTCACACGCATTGATGGTATAATGCGCCCACACGCTTACATTGGACGTTTGGTTTTTCCCTGTCTTTGGTTTTACCTGTTGGAGGAGAGCCCATGAGACGATTGACTGCAATTGCGATAGCGCTTTTGATCTCAGCGAACACGGTTGTTTCTCAAGTGAAAACGCAAAATGAAAAGCCTGAGGGCTTCGACTCCGAGCAGCCGATCCGCATCAGCACGGACCTCGTGCAGCTGGACGTGGTCATCACGGATAAGAATGGGCGCGTGGTTAAAGGTCTCACGAAGGATGATTTCGAGCTGTTCGAAAAGGGGAAGAGACAGCCTATAAGCTTTTTCGAATTCGTAAGCGCCAACAGGGAGAACCGGGCCGAGGACGCGGCCGCGGCGGCCGCGCACCGGGCCGCGACGCGGGGGCTGGCGGAGAGGGAAGTCAGCCGCGTCTTCGCCTTCGTCGTGGACGACCTGACGGTCCGGTTCGAAGACCTGAGCTACGTCCGCGAGCTCCTCGTCAACTTCATCGACAGGCAGATGCAGCCCTCGGACATGGTGGCCATCATCCGCACGGTGGGGGGCAAAGGGCTGCTACAGCAGTTCACCACCGACAAGGACCTGCTGCGCCGGGCCATCGCCACGCTCCTGCCCGCGGGCCACCCCCTCAACATCGCCGAAGGCCCGTGGGGGGACCGCAGCCTGATATCAGAGCGGGTCGGGCAGGACAGGCAGGGCTCCGGGCTGCAACCCTCATCCGCCTCCGCGCGCGCGCTGGCGGAGGGCTCTTCGGGCGAAGCGGGCGGCTCGTTCGACGATTCATTCGGGCCGTCGATTGAGGCGATGGATGTCAACAGCGTCGCGGACGAGTCGGACAAATCCCTGCGAGCCTTCATGACTCTGAGCACGGCCAGCTTCGTCATCGACAGCATGCAGGAACTTCCGGGGCGCAAGTCTCTCGTGCTGATTTCGGGGGGGCTCCCCCTGCTCGGCGCGCAGTCGGGGGGGACGGCCAGCCGCGTCTCGAACCTGCTGAACCTGCTGACGGACAATGCCACGCGGGCCTCGGTCGCCATCCACACGATGGACGTGCGCGGGTTGCAGGTGCTCACCGATTTCAAGTTATTTGAAGAATCACCTCTCGGCACTCCGGCCATGCCCGTGCAGCCGGAACAGACACAGACCGGCCCGCGCCGCGCGGGGGGCGGGAGGGTCATCGACCCGAGGACCAAAGCCGCGTCGGTGATGGACCTGAACACTCTGGGGAATAGGAGCGCATTCAACGGGCTCGAAGCGCAGGAGGGGCTCAGGGCGCTCGCCTCCGCGACGGGCGGCATCTCGGTTACGAACACCAACAATTTCAACAAGGGGATGGAGAAGATTCTGGCCGCGAGCGAAGGCTATTACCTGCTGGCCTACACCCCCTCTGATTCTAAGTTCGACGGCGATTTTCGAAAGATCGAAGTGAAAGTGAAGGCGGAGGGCCTGAAGGTCCACAGCCGGCGCGGTTATTTCGCGCGTGAAGATAAAACCGTCGCCCCCGTGAACAAGCAGGAGCAACTGCTCGCCGCGATCAAATCCCCCCTCGCGCGCAGGGACGTGGACCTCGACGCCATGCTGGTCTACAAGGCCGCCCCGCCCAACCGGGGGGCCATCGACATACACCTCACCATCGACCCGAGGAAGCTTCAGTTCGAGCAGGCGGCCGACAGGAAGCAGATCAACCTGGACGTGGCGGGGTTCGTGTTCGACGAATTCGGCAAGCTGCGCGGAGGGTTCAGCGAGACCATAAAGCCCGACCTTTCGGCCGATGAGTATTCGAAGGCGGAGAAGGGCGGCTTGAATTATTCGGCCAACACGGAACTGCCTTCGGGCGTGTACCAGGTGCGCCTAGTGGTCCGCGACAACAAGACGGGCGCGCTCGGCACGCTCTCACGGTACTTCGAAGTGCCCGACCTGTCGAAAGGCCGCCTGGCCGCGAGCAGCCTGGTGATCGGCTCCGTGCCCGCGAACAGTTCGAAGGCGGGGAGCGTCAACTGGATCACGGCGAGCCGCCGCGTGTCGCGCCAGAACAACCTGCTTTACGCCACGTCCGTATACAACGCGAAGCTCAAGGATGGGAAGCCCCACGTGACCACGCAGCTGACCCTCACCCGCAACGGCAAGATGGTCTATCAGTCTCCCGAAGAGCCCGTCGCGACCAGCCCCTCGAACCCTTCGCAGTTAATGAGGGTCGGGCAGTTGAAAGTGTCGAGCCTCCCCGCGGGTAAGTACGTTATGACTTTGAAAATAATCGATACGCTCGCCGAAAAGAGGATGCAGACCCTCAGCCGGAAGATGGACTTTACGGTCGTGGATTGATTAAGCTCGATTAGAATTCAGGGCCGGTAATGAAACCGTATGGGATCGCGGGCCGTCTCCCCGCAGGTCTTGGGTAAGCGCACGAGATCAAAGTAAGGGCGTTATTTTTAAGCCAGGCCTTCCGGAGAAGGCGGGCCGCCTGCCCGCGCGACTGTCCATCATTTGAGACTCCCTTCATTCGAGATTCTCTTCACGGGCCGCTTGTTAATCCGGCTGTCTCTTTTGCTCAATAAAAAAATCGGGAGAGCGCCCCGAAAGACGCTCTCCCTTTTTTGTCGCCGCCGGGCTTACGCCCGGAAAGCGGTCCTGTTTAGAACAGGAAGCGGATGCCGAGACGCATCGTGCGGTTGCCGCCGTTGTTGAAGCCCGGATTGTTGTACGAGCTTACGACGAAACCGTTGTGGGCGTCTTCAGTGATAGGATCGGGCACTCCGAAGTTCCTGCGGTTGAGGATGTTGAAGGCTTCAACGCGGAATTCGAGGCTCTTGTTTTCGGTGAGCTTCAGGTTCTTGAACACCGACATGTTGGCGAGGTAGAACGGCTCACCGAAGAAGGTGTTACGTCCCATGTCTCCGAACGGGGTGCCGAAGTCGTTGAAGGCTTCGAGGTCCTCGAACGGAATGCCGAAGCGGGTGTTAAGACCGAAGTCGTTGTAGATGAGACGCGCCTGCTGCCTGGCGTCGGCAACGGAGTTGACGATGACCGGGTCGGAGCCGGGCCGCAGGGTGTCAAGGATCACGTACTGGCCGGGATCAGCCGCCAGGCCGAACAGGAAGCCCGCCGCCGTAGCGCCGAAGGCGATGGAGCCCTGGCTGGCGTCAGGGTTGCCGTTGAACGAACGCAGAGAACCCGCTCCGATGAACGCATTCTCGAAGTTCGGGTCGTACATTCCGAAGAAAGTGTTCGGGGTGTACGGGCGGCCCGAGCCCATGCGGATGATACCGTTGATCTGGTACCCGCCGAGGAGCTTGCCTACGAAACCGCGCTGCTCGGAGAAGAACGGCAGGTCGTAGAGGAAGCTCGCCACGAAGTTGTGCTTCTGGTGGAAGGCGGAGAATCCGCGCTCGCCGTCGCTGATGTCGAACGGGTCCTGCGAGTGCGCGACCGTCGTGCCGCCGCCGAGGGTCGAGAAGATCTCGGAGACGTTGTCGAGGGTCTTGCTGAACGTGTAGTTCAGGTTCAGGGTTATGGAGTTGCGGATGCGCGTATCGAAGCGGGTCTGTAGACCGTGGTAGGTCGAGGACGCGCCGTTGATGCGCGTGCGGACCGCGCCGAAAGCCGGGTCAACACGGCCGTTGCCGAGCGTGCCCGCGCGGCTGGCGAAGCCGTTCGCAGCCGACGGAGCCGGCTGGCCCGCGAACGGGGTGACCGGGATTCCGTGCGTGAACTGAGTCGGGTCACCCGATATGAACTGGCCCGCGCGAGCGAGGAACCTGAGGTCGGGGTTGCCGTTGATGGTCTGGAACTGCCCGATGATGCGCGAGCCGACGTAGCGAGCTTCCAACACGGCACCGCGATAGAGTTCCTGCTGGATGCCGAAGTTGAACGACATCGTGTAGGGGTTGTAGAGGTCGGAGGAAACGCGCGTCTGGTTGAACAGGCGCGGGTCGCCGCCGGCGGTGCCGGGCGTCAGAGCAAGCTGAGCCCTGTCGCTCGGCAGGAACGGGAACGAGACCGATCCCGGAGCGCCGGGGGTCTGGCTGAAGCTGCCAGCCGCCGCGAACGGGGCGGCCGTGATCGTGTTCAGCACGATGTTGAAGTACGGGGGATCGTACGCGATGCCGAATCCGCCGCGGATGACCGTGCGGCCGTTGGTGAAGCGCTCGCCCAGGAAGCCGAAGTTCGGCGTCCAGGCGAAGCCCACGCGCGGCCCGAAGTTGTTCTTGTCGA
>DASQDI010000144.1:0-30858 GCA_035634255.1 Blastocatellia bacterium | reverse complement strand
GTCGTTAACCTCGCCCGCCCCTAGACCGCCTGGTAAGACCAGGCCATCAGGGGCGGCCGTTATTACGTCGGCCCCCGGCCCTCACTCTTCAGAATCTTCTGGTTATTCACACTTCCTATCCAGTTTTCAAAGACCTCTTACAACTTTTCAGCGTCATTCGCGACAAAACGAGGCCGACAGGATTATCCTTCGACCTTTTCCGCTTGAAGCGAGTTATTTAATTCCGCTGTATTGTTAATATAGCTTAAATATCTTCCGCTGTCAACAGGCCGCTCTTTTTTTTAAGCGGCTCTTATCATTTTATTTTCAATCGCAACCGACTGCTTAACGTCGATTAATAGTTAATATACATTAAGCATCAATCGCTGTCAACGGGGTGGCTCTAAAAATTTCAATAAAAACTTCGCGCCCTCTCCCTGTCGGCTTTTGTCTTTAGAGACAAACCTCAGTAAGATACCGGATCGTCACTCCCCTTGTCAAGAGAGGCTCTCAGAGCCAGTTTCAAGGCACCCCCTTCGCAAAACGATCTGCGTGAAAGCGCGCGCATTTACGGGTGCCGCGCGCTTCATTTCGCTTTGCCGGGGCCCCAGAGGGCGCGGCCCGGCTTCGCCCCCGTGTGCTCCCCATCCTTTAAAACCTGAACTCCGTTGACGAAGACGTGTTTCATACCCACCGAGTACTGGTGAGGGTTCTCGAACGTGGCGCGGTCGCCTATAGTTTTCGGATCGAAGATCGCGATGTCGGCGAACAGGCCTTTTTTTATCAACCCTCTCTGGTCAAGGCCGAGATTCGCGGAGGGCAACCCGGTAAGCCTGCGCACGGCCTCGGCGAGGGACATGACCTGCTCCTCCCTGACGTACTTCCCGAGAAGTCGCGCAAAGTTGCCGTAGGCTCTGGGGTGCGTCGAAGATTTCAGAAATACCCCTTCGGGAGCCATGGACGCGGCATCGGAGCCGAGAGAAACCCAGGGGAGTCGGAGCTGCTTCTTTATGTTTTCTTCGGACATCAAGAAATAAACCGTCCCAACGCGCGAGCGGTCTTCGAGCACGAGGTCCAGGATGGTATCAATCGGGTCGGCTCCGCGCATGCGCGCAACTTCAGACAGAGTCTTGCCGGTCAAAGGCTTGAGCTTCTCCGACCTGAAGCCGACCAGCAATATCTGGTCGGGGGAGCCTGCCGCTTGATAGAGGCTCTCCCAGTCGTCGGTCGGCTTACGCATGGCGTCCGCGATCTTCGAGCGGGTGGCCGGGTCCTGCAACCGCCGGAAAAGAGCCTCATACCCGCCGTCGAGCGCCCATGGCGGCATCGCGGCATCGAGCCCCGTGGCCCCGGCCGGATAGAGATACATATCGGCGGTGATCTTCAACCCTTCGCGTCTGGCCGCTTCGACCATTGCCAGAACCCGGTCCATCTTATTCCAGTTCTGTTTGCCTGCTGCTTTCAGGTGATAAATCTCCGCGGGTATGTTGGCTTCACGGCTTATGCGGATCAGTTCTTCAACCGCTTCGATCAGTTTATTGCCTTCGCTCCGCATGTGAGATATGTACTTACCCTTATATTTCGAGGCCACTTTACACATCTCGATCAACTCCTCGGTGCTCGCGTAGAAGGCCGGCGCATATATTAATGATGAGCCGATGCCGAGCGCCCCCGCTTCCATTTCACGGCGCACGAGGTCGCGCATCTGATCAAGCTGCTCGGGAGTGGGGGCCTTGTCCTCAAGGCCGATGACATACTCGCGGATCGTGGTAGCGCCGACGAATGAGGCCACGTTCTGCGACACCCCGCGCTTCTCAAGATGCAGCAGGTACTCCGACAGGGTGGTCCAGGGGATTTCATACTTCAGGTCGCCCTGCTCCGAAATTATTCTCTGCTTCATCCGCTCGTTGAGCGGCCCCATCGATTCGCCCTCGCCGAAGATTTGAGTCGTGACTCCCTGCCGAATCTCGCCCTGCGACCGCCCGTCGGCGATGAGCGACTCGGTAGACCACGAGAGCATGTTGATGAAGCCGGGCGCGACCGCGAGCCCCGTGGCGTCGACCACCGTTCGCGCGCGCGACGCGGAGAGCCTCCCGATGTCGACGATCCGGTCGCCTCTGATCGCCAAGTCGGCCCGTATGGGAGGTCCTCCCGTGCCGTCATAAACGGTCCCGTTCCTGATGAGCACGTCGAATTCCGGGCCTCGCGATTGAGCGGGCAGGCCGGAAGGCAGGAGCAGCAACAACATCAAAGCCAGGAGCTTTTTCATCACCCAGTCCTCTTTCAAATGATCGGCTAAAGTTTTCCGATGCGGCGACCGTAATCCTTCCGGTTCTTCAGGGCTGCTTACCATCGGGCGATTTATAG
Source organism: Blastocatellia bacterium (assembly GCA_035634255.1). GTDB lineage: Bacteria > Acidobacteriota > Blastocatellia > UBA7656 > UBA7656 > DATLMR01. The sequence goes on along the minus strand of DASQDI010000144.1, from coordinate 28,512 downwards.
ATCACCCCATTCTTCATCACGAAGACCGGACGCTCCATATTCTTTATGTCCTTCAAAGGGTCGCCGGGCACCGCGACGACGTCGGCCAGCTTGCCCGCCGAGAGCGAGCCGATGCGTTTCTCCCACCCGAGCAGCTTTGCGGCGTTGAGCGTGCCCGCCACTATGGCCTGCATCGGCGTCAGGCCGAATTCTACCATCAGGGTGAACTCGTGCCCGTTCTTCCCATGCGCGCTCACGCCCGAATCGGTGCCGAGGGCGAAGGGAACGTTGTTCGCGAGGGCATAACGGATCGCGTTCCTGCGCGCGGCGGCGGCTTGCTTCGCTTTCTCCGCGCGGAACCCTGTGAGCGCGCCGACTTCGATGGCGCGCATCGTAGCATTGCCCGCCATCAGCGTCGGGACGAGAAAAGTCCCATTCCGCGCCATCAGCTTCGCGCCCTCTTCGTCGAGGAACGAGCCATGTTCAATCGAGGCTACGCCGGCGCGCGTGGCGATCTTAATGCCCTCCGTGCCGTGCGCGTGAGCGGCGACCTTGCGCTCGTGTTTGGCCGCTTCGTCCACCATGGCTTTCAGCTCCTCGAAGGAGTACTGCGGGCCGCCGACGCTGTCACCTTCCGACAGGACCCCGCCCGTCGCGCAGGTCTTAATCACGTCGGCGCCGTACTTGATCTGATACCTCACGGCCGCGCGCACCTGATCGACCCCGTCGGCGATCCCCTCTTTGAAGGTCCCATCCATCAACCCCGGCCTGTAGCCGTTTTCGTCGCAGTGGCCTCCGGTGATGCCGAGGGAATGCCCCGAATTCTGCATGCGCGGGCCGGGGATGAAGCCATCCATCACGGCCTTTCTCAAAGCCATGTCATCGAAGTTCCCCGCCCCGACATTGCGGATCGTGATGAACCCGGCCATCAGGGTCTTCTCCGCGTTACCCACCCCAAGGATCGCTCCGAACGAAGGGAAGTCCCGCACGCTGGAGTTGTCAGCGCCGGGGTCCCCGAGCGTTCGCCCGATTATGTGAGTGTGCGCGTCGATGAAGCCCGGCAGCAGAGTCACGTCGCCCAGATTGATGACGCGAGCCGATGGGGGGACAGTCACAGTTCCCTCCTGCCCGGCGGCGACTATCCTGTTGTCCGTAACGACCACCACCCCGTTCGATACGATTCCGGCTCCCGTCCCGTCTATCAAGCGCGCCGCGCGAAGGACGACGGAGCCTTTACCGGACGGCTCCTGCGCGCGCGCGACTCCCGCCGTGATAACGAGCATCAGAATGAAGAACGACGTACTTTTTCGGATCATTAATCTCTCCTTTCAATTCCAGTGCTTCAAACGCGGCCATAGCTCGGGCAGAGGCTCCTTCAATCCGCGGCCCACGAGTATCGTGAAATGCTCTTCCATCATCCCGTACGGATGGCCGACGGCTTCGGCCTCTTCGACGCTCCGGAATCTCTTTTCAGCCGAAGCCCGGTCCGATTGCAGAATGATCATGACTTCGCCCGTGTGATCGCGCGGCCCCCAGAGGTAATAGCTCTGGTGCCCGCTTATGGCTTTGGGCAAACCGTGTCGCGGGCCGAAGAAATCGATTGCGCCCGCCTCCCCATAATTGCCCGCATAGATCGCGGCTTTCGCGCGCTCTTCGGGCGGCAGGTTGTTGTAAACCCTCGCGACGGCTTCGACCATCTCGGGCCATCCGAGCATATCTCCGAAATGCTGCGGCAGCTTGCCCGCGTGCCCGACTTCAGTTCTGGGGGGCTCGAAGCCGATCCTCTGCTGGTAACTCAGGAAGCTCTCCACCGGCAGGATGGGGAGGGCGAACGGCGACATCGCCGCTCCCGCGGAGATGAGGAGGAGCGGGTAAGCAAACCTCAGCCGGCGCGCGAGGGGCCTTCTTTCAGAGAGCCTCTCCCAGAAGACCGAGCCGCCCGCGAGAAGCATCGGGTAGACGGGGATCAGGTAGTAATGCTTGCCTTTCATCAGGATCATCAGGGCCAGAGAGACGAGGTAGGCAATCCCGAGCATCCGGTACCGTCTCCCTTCATGATCGAAGAGGAAGAACCAGACGCCCGCGAGCCAGACGGGCGCGGTCAGAGGCATCATGATCAACACCTGCTGAGCGACGAATTCCAGCGGAGACAGGGAGACGTTTTTGCCCGTGGCCTTGACGTTGTTAAGCAGTTCCAGAGTCGCCCAGTCATGCCGGTATTGCCAGAGGATGTTCGGCAGAAAGATGATGAAGGCGAGCGCGCCTGCGACCCAGAGCCATTTATTAAGGAGGAATCGGCGCTCGCGCGTTGCGACCATTCCGGCCACCATGGCGAGCCCGAAAAATAGCATCGAGTGTTTGTTCTGAAGGCCGAGTCCGGCCGCCGCCCCGAAGCCCAGCCAGTAGCGCGCGTCCGCGCGATTGATCGCAAGAATGGCGAAATACGCGCCGCCCATCCAGAAGACGGGCTCGTAGGCATTCATCGAAAGCATGTTGTCAATCGAAAGATAGCCCGGCGCGATAAGCACGCACAGGCAGGCGAGCACCACGGCGAACCGCCCACCCCCGAACTCTCTCACCATCAAGCCCGTCAGCAGGACCTTCACGGCGCCCGCGACCGCCGACAGAAAACGAATCGCGAACAGCGAATCGCCGAGGACCGCGCGGCTGACTTTCGCCGCGAGCGCGATCATCGGAGCGTGATCGGCATACCCCCAGTCGAGGTGCTCTCCGCAGGCCAGAAAATAAAGCTCATCCCGAAAGTAGCCGTATCCGCCGTTGAAGACGAAATGGATGAGCAGCTTTGCCGCCGCAAAATAACAGGTGATCGCAAGCGTGCTCGTCCACAACTCCTCGGGTCCGGTCTCCGGCCGCGCGATTGAAGTTCCAGAGTTTGACATACTCGATTTACCGTTCGGGCTGTCATTATGTTCTTCCGGAGACCTCCGCGCAAGACGGCGCGCGGGCAAATAAAAAAGGCCAAAGGGATTAGTCAGCCCTTTGGCCTGAAGACAAGTGATAGGAGAAATCTGTCATCAAGGAGGTAGAAAAGGAGAGCCCAAAGCAGGTGTCATCCCTTTCTCTGGGCCCTCACAGCAGAGAGTACCAAACAAGGAAGGGATAAAGACCTCTTCGATCTTTATCCCGGTTTCAATGTGCCAACCTCCGACCCTTACCTTAGCAACTGGTGTGCAACCTGATTGATGAGGCGAAGCGGCCGGTTCACTCCGCCAGGATACGGCTAACGCGGATCATACCAGCCGGAGACTCTGCTCGATCAACATTATTACCCCAGAAAATGGCAGTGTTATCTCAAATAAAATTCGACCCCGGAGAATCGGCATTTTGCACCAGTCTGCGACGAGGTGTAGAACACGAAGGCCTATAGAGACAGGACTCGGTGCCAACGCGGCTAAGCGGCGAGCGGGTCCCGGCTATGATTTGAAAAGCCGGGACCCGGCCCGCCCGCAGAACATGGGGCATTTCGGGAATATCCCGATTAATGTCGGCCGCCCTTCTCTCCTCCACGGCTCATGGGCTCGCGGTTCTCTTCCTTTCCGTAACCGCCGCCGCCCGGCTTTTCGCCTCCGCCGTGAACTTTATTCACCGTGGCCCAGGCGCGCTTCTCGGCCTCTTCCTCGGGAACGCCCTGTTTCTCATAGCCCTCTTCGATGTGTTCGGCCTGTCGTTTTTGCTTGTCCGTGTATTTGCTCTTATCACCCTGCGGCATTTGATTACCTCCAACTAAAATATTTCCTGATCTTTAGAATCGCAATTCGGGTGCCATTTAAATGGTCGATTTTTGACCCGGCTCTACAGTTCATCCTCGCCGTGATGCAGCGAGGCGACGCAATCGAACAGGATGTCGACCAGTATCGTAAGAATGGCCGAGACGATGAGGGCGAGATATAAAGACTCCATGGAGGTCGGAAAAGCAATGCCGGTACCGCAAGTAAATGTAGAATTCCTTAATAAAATGGGCTATTTTTAGTGTACGGAATTAATATTAAAGAAGGCATAAGCGTACATAAGCCGAAGAGGGCGAGAGAATTCAGAACCTCACCCGGCCTCTTCGCGGCCCGTAGAGGGCTCTAAGGCTCGCTATTACGTGGCATGTCAAGTGCAATATAACGTTGTTTAGCTTTCACTTATGGTGAATAAAGAGGGTTATTTTAAGTGCAAAATAAGATTTTATTAGTTGAAGATAGTGAGGACGCGAGAGAAGCCCTGGCCAGGCTGCTTGAGTTGGACGATTACACTGTAGTCACCGCGGACGATGGCAGGAACGGGCTCTCCGTGGCCAGAGCCGAACATCCGGACCTGATAATAACCGACATAAATATGCCGCACATGAGCGGTATAGATATGATAAAAGTGCTTCGCAAAGAAGAAGATTTCAAAGAGGTCCCCATCGTCGTGATCACGGCATACGGCCGCACAGTTTCGACACAGGCCATCGAGGTCGGAGCCGATAGCGTGATGACTAAACCAGTCGAGTATGATGAGCTTTCCGATACCGTTGTAAAACTGCTGGCCGCCCCTGGCCCCGGCAACTGCTCTCACCATCCCGCTTCGTGAGCCTTCGATCCTCTCCCGTTGATATTAATCTTCAGCGGTAATCGTCCGGCTTGCCCTTCTCTTTGTCAGGCCGCGTTTGCCACTCCATCTCGTCCTGATCGCTCCTTTGATTTTTGCTCTGGCTGCTCGGCAATTTGTTGGCATCGCCGCCGCTCTTGTCTCCCAGATCGGAGAGATTCTTATCAACGTCATCGAGGTCTCTGTCTCTGTCGCCCGACATAACCATCCTCATCTCCTGTCAATCTTTGTCCCTTATCGCGCGCTTGAGCTTTCAGGAAGCCTGAGTCAACGCAAGAATCATCGCGACCAGAATAATGAGCAGATCCCTGTGCTTCGTGTGAGTGCTCAGGATCTCTCATTCTGGTCATGTCCAAAATCACCCTTGCACGTATTCATTTGTGTGCCGACCCCCGCCCTCATCCTAAACCTTTTTTCCGGCCGGCTAAAGTTTTCAAAGATGGGGCACGACTTCCTGATCACCCGCCGGCTTTTTTATGCATGGCCCGATGTTTTTCCTCTACCTTGAAGCTATGACCGCATGCCTTACACGTGTATGGGTGGCTTTGCCCCACCCCTAGAATCAACCACGTCTGCTTGCATCGAGGACAATCCAGAACTACCCTCTGCATCAGGGTCCGCCATCCTTTATCCTCTCCCACGTTTTCGACGGCCTTCTGCATTATCTCTCCTCCTGTTCTGTTCATCTCCATTTCGAACTTAACGATCCGAGAGAACCGGCTCGCCGCAAAGTCTTCCCACACGACCGACGGCGGCTGGTTCTCTCACGAATCTCTCCCTTATACATAGGAGAAAACGGTAATTCCCTTGAGTTTTCAAAATTAGAAATTGCAAACAGTATGCCAGCAGGCTTAAAGGCTTCGCGACCCATTAAGTCTTTTAAAAACTTAAAATAAAGGTTCGGGGGAGATGTAAATACGTTTCGGGCAGACGCAAACGCGCCACACAAAATCCATAAATGTCCCGTGAGCCGGGGCCGGATTAGAGAGAGCGGAGGGCCCGCCGGTGCTCGACCATCAGGCATCGGTCTTGCACGACCTTGATCCCGGCGCGCGCCAGTCTTTCGGCGGCCGCGGCGTTACGGATGCCGAGTTGAAACCAGACCGCCCGCGGCTTCTTCGCGATTATGTCATCGACGTGCGCGTCGATATCCTGCGGGCGGCGAAACACATTCACGAGGTCCACTTCGCCGGGAATATCCGCGACGTTGTGATAAACCTTCTGGCCCAATATTTCAGGCACGTCGCGGTAGTAGACCGGCACGGGTACCACTTCCAGCCCCGATTCGGCCAGGTACTCCGCGACGTAAAAGGCCGGCTGGTCCGCCTGCTTCTCCGTCTTGATGCCGAGCACGGCGATGCGACGGGAGTCGGCGGCGAGCCTGAGTATCTGCCGGCCATCCTCGATCAGGTTCTCTCTCCAATCCATGAAGCCTCCCTGTTTTGCCCGAAATATCAGTCACGAACGAGGCTCGCGAGTGTGGCGGGCGTGTGGCCTGTGCCGCCTCGCCCGCCATCCCGCGTCAGAGATATGTGGGGACTCTACCAGCTCCACGTGACGGTGTAAGCCATCGCCAGGTCGTCGAGGTTCCTGCGCAGGCTCATCCAGTCACGGACGGCCCTGTCGGTCATCCTGTGATTCCTGACGAAAGTGTCTATCAAGGCCGCGCGCCTGAGCACTTCTTCGGCTTCCGAGGAGGCCGTCTGCCTTGAGTTGAACCGGTCCTCCAGACGATCCGTAGCCTTCTCGAACTCCTTCATGTACTCGTTGATTTCATCTTCGGCGCGCGAATCATCGAGCCGGCTTCTGTCGAGCGACTCGTCGAGGCTCTTACGGAACCGCTCCGCGTCCCTCTCTAACCTTTCGAGAACCCTCTTCACGCTCTTGTCGTCCACGCGGTGGGGAGTGTTGGTTAGACCCGCCCAGGTCCACGAGACGTTGTAGGCGCTAGCTAGCGTGTCGAGGTGGCCGCGCAACTGTCGCCAGTCGTTTTCCGCACGCCCGGAGACCTGGTAGCGAGTCATGAAGTTATCGATGTTCGCGGCTCGCCTGAGCACCTCTTCCACGAGCCCCGCCGCTGAACTGTCATCGTCGAAACGGCTCTTCAGACGGTCGGTAGCCTGCTCGAAATCTTTTATGTACTGGTTGATATTGTCCTCGGTCCTCGAATCATCCAACCGGCTCCTGTCGAGCCCGTTCTCAAGCGAACCCCGGAACCTGTCCGCGCTGTTTTCTATGCGCTCCAGCAGGTTTTTCATGTCGCGCTCGCTGAGGCGGTCGAGCCTCTGCGCCTGAGCGCTTCCCATAACCCCCACCAACATGAATATGGCGGCAAAAGCTATTAATTTGCTCATTTTTTTCATACACCCCTCCCTGTTCGATCTGATCTATTAGTAAGTTATGACGGCGTATCATTGTAAGAATACGCTGCACAATTCGAGTGAATATTAATAAAGGCAAGAAGTATGCCAGTGGTCGGGAGTCGGGGGTTTGGGGTCAGGGTTGCTACGGGTGATTTTGATTTGATCGAAAGGCGTTTTATGAAGAGGGTTTAAAATCATTAAGGGGGGCCGGGGCTGCCATTTCCTCTCTGGCCCGCGGCCACTGGCCCCCGACTCACGCTCTCCCCGCGACTTCTCCGGTCTCTGTGTTGACGCGCACCATCTCACCCTCTTTGATGAAGAGGGGAACGCGCACGCTCAGGCCGGTCTCCAGACGGGCCTGCTTCGTCGCGCCGCCGGCGGCCGTGTCTCCGCGCAGGCCGGGCTCGGTTGATACCACGGCCAGCTCAACGTATTGAGGCAATTGTATCGAGACCGCCGCCCCGTTGTACTTCAACACCTGAACCGACACCCCGTCCTTGAGGTAGCCGCGCATCTCCCCGATGTCGTCTTCGGGGAAAGCGAACTGCTCGTAGGTGGATTCGTCCATAAAGTGAAACCCGCCCGTGTCCATGTAAAGAAAGGAAGCGGGGGTCAGTTCCACGTCCGGCTCGGAAAATTTCTCGCTCGATCTGAAGCTCTTTTCAAGCACCGCGTTCGTTAGCAGGTGCCGCAGCTTGGTCCGCACCATCGTCGCGGCGCCGCGCGCCGTAGGTGAGGCGAAGAATACTTCGACGACCGTGTAAGGCTGCCCCTCCACCGTTATCAGCATTCTGCGCTTTAATTCATTCGCGTTTATCAATCCCATCGGGTCACACCTCTCGCAATTTAGTGAACCATATGAAATACATTATCGGAGGTTGCGGCACAAGTCGGAAATGCGCCGCGATGGGCGCTGAGGCCGCGCGGCCCGTCGGGCCGATCACACCTCATGACTCGATGTGATACCCATAACAGTGCTCATTGACAGCATGTTTTGAGAGTAGTATGATGCGCGGCAGTCCGGTCCAGGGTTCAGTAAAAGATGATTTAACTTTTAGTTCGGCACTACCCCGCGTAACCTATGAACTCATGAAGCCGATGCGCAAAAGGCCGCTGAAAAACCAGTTTGGTCCGGACTCTGAAGCTCTGCCGAACGAGTCATCTGCAACAATCGAATCTCATGCTTGATGAGGAAGTTAGTTAAGGAGGCACCGTCATGGCCGACCATAATGATCCGAATGCCGTCAACTCGATCTTCTCTGACATAGACCTTAGCGCAGCCGACCTCTACGACCTGTTCGGGTTCCCGAGCGACGACACGTCGGGCGGGGAGAAAGTAGTCATCGCTCTGACATTCGCCCCCGAGCCGGACACCGGGGTCTTCGACCCGGATTTGCTTTACAGGATTCTGGTCTCCGCCGAGCCCCGCGTCGCCCGCCCGCCCAAAGAGGACCGTAGCCTTAAAGGGCTGCTCAAGTATTTCGACACCCTGAAAGACAAGTACCTCGGCCCTTTCAAAGCGTCGGAGATTCGGGTTACCGTCGACCAGAATAATCGCGCGACGGTCAAGTTCATCAACTTCCCCGGCGGGAGCTTTTCGACGGAGGTTGATACGAATCAGGTCCTGACCATCACCGCGCCCGGCGGCCATGCGATCAAGGCGTACCTGGGCGGGCGCGATGACGCATTCTTCAATGACCTGACGGGCTTCTTCCGCTCGATCAACTACGCGCCGCAGTTCTACCATGTCCCTCACACGATGAGCGAGGCGCGCGAGCTTAAGATTCCGAAGACTCTGCTCGAACTGGAAGGGAACGACCTCTTTAACTTCGACCCCGACGACCCGGACTGGGGGTACCTGCACGTCAACGGCAAGCCGAACGGGTCGAAGAGGGACCTCCCGCCGGGGCCGTGGACATGGAAGGGCGACAAATTCCGCAAGGATGAGAACGGCAATTACCGGTTCGTCTACAGCGGGTTCGACTGCCAGAACGGGAGGAACATCAACGCCATAATACTGGAGATCCCGCTGGAATTTATCACCGACTCGCCTACGCGGGATCGGGTCGTCAACACCTGGGGCGAGAGCTGGGTCCTGAAGGCTTCGAGCAAAGTCGAGACGATCCCGGACGATCCGTTCTGGCTGGAAAACCCGCATGCCCTGGCGACCTCCGTAAAGCATGACGAGGAGTTGGACAGGTACAAGCTCGTAGACACCGACGGCCAGCCATTCGCGGACGCGGCTCTGAACGAGCGCGAGGACAACCGGCAAGTCGGCGCGAATAATTTCTGGCTCGCCCCGAACTTCCTCAAACGTCTGGCCCACCTCGGCTGGGGCTTCGGGCCGTCCATCAGCGCCCTGGGGCTTCAGACGTCTTTCGATCACGACAACTCGCCGGTCTCGGTTTACAAAACGTACGCCCTCGCGACCCTCGCCTTCCCGCGAGTCAAGAAGACGCTTTTTCAGGAATTGAACATGCCGGACGACTCGTGGAAAAAGAACGGGGTGGATGTCCCCCTCCGCCGCCCGTTCGAGATATTCGTCCCGAACGTCTGCGCAATCGACATGGACACGACCGGCACATGGCCCTTCGGGCGGCGGCCCGAAGATCAGGTGGCGACCCGGTTCCTCTCCATGTTTCTCGACATGGAGGCCGAGCTCAACGGCAAGAAGTATCACGTCGACCTGCTCGGCGATCAGGCATTGTGGGATCAGGCGCCAATCGAGCCGAAGACCACGCCCAACCCTTTAAAGAATGACAAGGAGTTTCTCGATCACTTTCCGTACCTGGCAGACCCGTGGTAACCGGTCGCCGCACTTTAAACGCGAAGGCATCTTCGAAAGGTGCACCTTTCGAAGATGCCTTCGCCCCTGACCTGTCCCCATCGGCTCTCGCGCACGGACTCAAACAAGATTTAAAGATGAATAAACCCTCCGATTTTGAAATCGAGCTGGAACGGATGGACCGGGACATCTCCGAGCTTAAAGAGGCCGCGCTCGCCGCCCGCGTGGACAGCCAGACGGCGACCAAGTTCGCCTACCGCCTCTACCAGCGCGCCGCGCTCGCCGGAAACCTGTCGGAGTTCGAAACCGCGGAGGCTGCGATAGAGAGAGCCATCCGGCAGATCGGCCCCGCGCCGGACCTGTATTTCATTAAGGCCAATCTCGATTTCACGTTTCACAGGCTCGCGGAGGTAAGGCGCGACCTCGAACTGGGCACGGGCCTTCGCGACAGCCTTCAGGGCAGGGCCCTGCAAGCCGATATGGATTTTCAGGAGGGCAGGTACGAAGAGGCGGAAAGGGCTTATGAAAGGCTGATCCGGGACTCCCGGACCTGGGACAACCTCGTTCGGCTCGCTTACCTCAGGGCGAGGATGGGCGATGTCTCCGGCGCGGAGCAGTTGTACGTCGAGGCCGAAGACGAGCTGACGGCGAAAGAGATGAGGGCATACGCCTGGGTCGAGTTGCAGAGGGGGGCCCTCGACCTGAGGCACGGCCGTTATGACGAGGCATGGGCTCATTACGACCGGGCCAACCGGGCTTACTCCGGTTACTGGCTCGTCGAGGAGCACATGGCCGAGGCGTTAGGCGCGCGCGGGAATTTCGAGGAGGCAGTCGCGCTTTACGAGAAAGTCATCGCGCGCGCGCCGAGGCCGGAGTTTCGGCAGGCGCTCGGCGAGCTTTACGAGTTCATGGGCAGGCCCGACCTGGCGCAGCCCTGCTATGAAAAGGCGCTCGCCGCTTACATCGAGTCGGCCGACCGGGGCGAGGTCCATTACTACCACCACCTCTCGGACTTCTATTCCGACGTTCGCGAGGACGGGCGGGAGGCGGTCAGGTGGGCAGCCAGAGATGTCGAGATGCGAGAGAACTTCTCGACTCTGGCCGCTCTGGCCTGGGCCTTTTATCGCGACCGGCGGTTCACCGACGCTATGGACACGATCAACAAAGCCCTCTCATCCGGCGTGAGGGACGCGCACATATTTCGTCAGGCCGGGATGATCTACCTCTCCGCCGGGGAGAAGGACGAAGGCGACCGGTACCTGCGTATGGCCTCGGAGATCAACCCGCACCACAGCGGCTTTCATGTGCATCGCTGAGCCTCGCTCACTGATTCCCTTCCAGTTTCTTGAGCGCGTCTACACCGCCCGCGTTTTTCGGATTCAATTCGACTGACTTCCTGTAGTTTTTGATCGCCAGCTCTTTTTCGCCAGCGGTCAGGTAGGCCTCGCCCAGAGAGTCGTACACATTCCACGAGTCCGGGAATTCCTTCGTGTTCAGCTTGAAGACTTCGATTGCCTCGCGCAGCTTGCCCGCGCCCATTAGCTGATAGCCGAGCGCGTTTATCTCTTCCTCGTTGACGCTGTAGGTGCCGGGGCCTCCGGCCTTGCCGCCCTCGAAAGCGGCGAGCGCCGCCTCTACCCCCTTCTCGTCGATGTCTCGCGCGAGCTTCTTCGAAAGCAGTTTGACACCCGCGAGCGCGCGCTGCCCGTCCGCGTAAGCCGTGCGCTCCCACGGGTAGCTCTGCCGGTTAAGCTCAAGGGACTTTTTGTAATTCGTTTGAAATTGCGCCGAGTCTCCCGCGTCGCTGTAGGCGTCGCCCAGCCTTTGAAAAGCTTCGTACGACTTCGGGAATTCGAGAGCCCTCAGCTTCATCACCTCGATGGCTTCGCGCCTCTTTCCGGCCCGCGCGAGCCGGGCGGCAAGCTCTTCCATCTCGTCTTCATCGACGTAAAAAGAGTTCGGCTTCCCCTCCTTCGCCGCCCGGTACTGACGCAACGCATGATCAATCCCCTTCTCGTCGATCTCACGCGACAGGTTCCCGACCAGAGAATCGCGCAAGTCCCGGAGGCTCGATTCTTCGACCTGAGGCTTGAGCGCGCCCGTCTCTATCAGGGCGATGGCAAGCTCGATCACCTTGTCGCGCTTCTGCTCGATGTCGGCCTTCGTGTTGGTCTGCCGTACGTCCGAGGGGACGCCTATGCCTTCCCAACAGAAGCCCGTCTGGTCTTCGAAGAGCTTGAACGAGACGCTGAACCGCCAGCCGTTCGGCAAAGCGTCGCCGTACACATCGGCGAAGACCCCGGAGGTCGCGTCGCCGATGACGGTCACGTGCGGCAGGACTCTCATCGCGAGGGCGAAGTTCTCCGCCGCGCTTACGGAGAACCTGTGAGTCAAAAGCATGACCGGCCGCGTGAATTGGATGGGGCCGCCCTGCTCGACGTACCAGTACTTCGGGTCGGAGAAGTCGGAATGGCCCGCGCCGTTTCTGATCCGCGTCTTCATATAGAGCCGCTTCCGGTCGGCGAACCTGTCCGCGATGGCTTTCCCCACCCGATCATCCCCTCCCCCGTTGCCCCTGACATCGATCACGATTCCCTTAGCGTCCCTGAACTCCTTCAAGATCTCATCGACCGCCGCGGCGCTCTCCGCGAGGCGGCCGAACCCTCGGAACTGGAAATACCCTATCGAATCCGTCAGCCAGCCATAGGTGAAGTTGTTGCTCACGCGCTGCTGAAATTTGCCCTTCAGGTATTTCTCTTTGACCAGATTCAAAGAGAAGTCCTCCATCTTCATCTCTCCGAGGATGCCGGATTGAAACGTTCGCTTGGGAGACTCAAGCCTGACGTGGTTGTCGTTGAGATGCCCGAGCAGGCTCGCCATCACGTCGAACAGTTCGTCGTCCGTGGTCTTAGCCGTCACGCGCGGGCGGTAGACTTTATACAACGCGGCCCAGTCGATATTCTTCGGGCCGAACAACGCGTAGTTCCTGTCGAACGTATTCCATAAGTGCTCAAAATTCTTTTCCGGCTCGCTCAACTCCCGCGCCCGAGTCGCGGGAGGGTGCGAGAGCAGGGCGAGCAAAAGTGAGAGTGTGAATATCAGCTTCGATCTCGTCTTCATAGCTTCTCCTCTGTGCAGGACAGTATTCAGCACTATTACGCAACGCGGTTCAGACGGGCGGGCGTCGTTCTGTACGCCGATTATCTCATGAAAGTTTTACCTGGCACAGTTATTGCGCTCATCATCCCGGGAAAGAAAGGAGAGCAATTTATGACAGAGCGTGACGAAAAAGCTGACCGGGAAGACTACGCGAATGGCCGGGAAAAGTACAACGAGGAGCAGGAGGAAGAAGTGGGCTACAGCCACGGCTATTACGGAGGGTTCGGCAGAGAAGGCAAGCTGTTCGGCGACACGACCGAGAACGTGTCCGAGCCCGAACGCGAAGACGACGCCACGGGCGGTGACGAGAAATAACGAATAATATATCCATTGGTTATAATTACGGACAATCCGGATCGCTTGTGGGCAGCGAATCAATCATCAGATTGCAGAGGAGAAGACATGAACGGGAAAAGACTGATGTCGTTCATCGCATGCGTTACGCTCGCTTCATTCATGGTGATGGGATGTGACTCTGGAACCCTCCACGGCAACGGCAACGCGAACAACGCGAACACCAATCTCAACGCCAACCGCGCCGACGCGAACGCCAATCGCAACGATGGGCGGGCCAACTCCAACATGTCTCGCGATGACTTTGACAGGCAGAAAGACTCATTCGCGAAGCAGGCGCGGGACCTCGGCCGCACGATAGGCACCGGCGCTGACGACCTGTGGATATGGACCAAGATCAGGGCCGCCCTGGCCTCCGCCGACGACCTCAGAGACAGCACCATCAACGTCGATGTCGATAACAACGTCGCGACTCTTAGCGGCACGGTGGCCAACGCCGCGCAGAAGACGAGAGCAGCTCAGGTGGCGCGCGGCATCGAAGGGGTCAAAAACGTAGTCGATAAACTTCAGGTAGGTGCCAGCGGCACCGGCGCAAACACGAACGGGAATAGAAATGGGAACGGGAACAGGAGGCAATAAGGGCGGGGGTCAGGATTCAGCGAAGGAAAGGGATTCTATAAAGAGAGTCTCTTATCTTCACTGGCCCCCGGCCCCTGATTCCTGACCACTGATGCCTACTCCAAATCCTCTTTCAATAGAGCGGTGTTGATGGCGAAAGCGGCCTGCGCGCCTTCCGCCGCCGCGACGATCACGAGCTGCACCGCTCGCGAAGCGTCTCCCGCGACATACAGGCCGGGTATCTGAGTGGATTCGTACTCGCCTGTATTGACCGCTCCTTTCTCGGTAAACTCGCAGCCCAGGTGGGCCGGGAGGTCGCAGCCCTGCCGGCTCCCCGTGCTGAAGAACATTCCCCGGCGCGCGAGCCTCTCTCCGTTCGCGAAGACCAGATGCTCAAGCTGGCCGTTTTTCCCCTCAAGCTTAAGGATTCGTTCTTCGCGCAACTGAATGCCGTTGCGCGACAGCCGCTCGATGTCGGACGCTTCGAGCTCCGAAGGCCCGTCGGTGCAGAGCACGAGGTCCCTGCTCCATGCGGTCAATTCCAGAGCCAGCCCCTTGCCATTCTCCCCGCGGCCATAGATCGCGAGCGGCTGGCCGCGCACCTCCCAGCCGTCGCAGTAGGGGCAGTGCCACACGCTGCGCCCGTAAAGCGGCCCGACCCCTTCGATGTCCGGGACGTTATCCACGACTCCCGTCGCGAGCAGCAGCTTGCGCGATGAGAGCCGGGTGCCGTCCGCGAGCATCACCTGAAACCTGTCGCCGGTGCGTGCCGCTTCGGTAACGGCGATGTGGCGAAGCTCGACAGTCTCGTACTGGCGCAGTTGCTCGCGCCCGATCTTCAGGAATTCCAAAGGCGGGATGCCGTCGCGCGTCAGGTACCCGTGGAGGGCTTCGGAGGCGGCGTTGCGGGGCTGGCCGCCATCGCACACGAGCACGCGCCTGAGGCAACGCCCCAGAATGAGCGCCGCGCTGAGGCCCGCCGGGCCGCCCCCGACTATAATTACATCGAGCAATTCTCTGCTGTCTGCCATGCTTTCCTTTTCGATTTATTCTCTGATTCGTTTTCTAATCTATTTCGCAGGCACGAGGCGAAGGATGCGGTCGTCGTCGCTCGCGGGCCGTCCGCGCCCATCCCGATTCGAAGTAGAAAAATATATGGCCCCGTCCGGCCCTTCCGCGATCTCTCGAATGCGCCCATAGCGGCCTTCGAACAATCGCTCCTGGCTCGCAACCCGCTTCCCATCCAGAACGACGCGAATTATCGACTCGCCTCGCAGGGCTCCGAAGAAGAAATTCCCCTGAAGATCGCGGAATGCCGAGCCTCGGTAAAACATGCCGCTCGCGGGCGCGACCGCCGGAGTGTAGACGAGCAGGAACGGCTCCATGCCCTGCCGCGTTTCGTTGTGATGGACCACGGGCCAGCCGTAGTTCTTACCCTTTTCGACGAAGTTAACCTCGTCGCCTCCGCCGGGGCCGTCGAAGCCCGAAGGCCCGTGCTCGGTTTGAAACATCAGGCCCGATCCCGGCTGAAAATCGAGCCCCTGCGCGTTGCGGTGGCCATACGACCAGATCTCCGGGCGCGCGTCCTGCCGGTTCACGAACGGGTTATCGGGAGGCACTGTGCCATCATCGTTGAGCCGAAGCGTCTTCCCCGCGAGCGAGCCGAGCTGCTGCGCGAGCTCTCGCTTACCCGCGTCGCCGGTCGTGATGTAAAGCTTCCCGTCGGGACCGAAGCGCAGGCGCGTGCCCGCGTGAAATCTAGCCGCGGGGATCTCTTCGATGATGACCTTGCGGTCCGACAGCCCGCCGTCCGCCTCGCGGTACCGCTCCACGCGAACTTTATCCCCGTCCCGCCTGTAGGCGTAGGCGACGTAGAGCAGGCGGTTCTCCGCGAACCGCGGGTGAAGCGCGAGCCCCATCAACCCGCTCTCCCCGGACGCCTCAACCTCCGCGATCCGGGCGAGCGGCTCGGGCCTCAGAGTCCCGTTCTCGATAACGCGAACCCTGCCCGGCCGCTCGGTGAAGATTATTCGCCCGTCGGGCGCGAAGGTGATAGACCACGGGACTTCGAGGCCCGACGCTACGGTCTCAACGCGGAACTGAGCCGCGCCAGCCGGGGTCGTCTCGATCTCGCCCGCGCCCCTTTCGGGCGCAGCCCCTCCGCAGGCCGCGCACAAAAAAGTGGCCATGAACACAAGCTGGACAATCACTTTGCGAGTCATCAGTTCACCCTCGCCGGAATTCATCCGGCGGTCCTGCGGTCTTGAGACTTGACCCCGACACCCTCTTCGAACACGAGGTGACCGCCCAGGTAAGCCGACGCGCTTGAGACCGCGTAGCCGAGCATCGCGAGCCCGACCCGCGTGCTCCTCGATTTTCGCTTTCTCACCGCCAGAGACGAGCTGTAGAGAATGGCCGCGCTCAGATTCAATAATCCGTGGACCATGCCCACCTTGCGCGCACGCCCTCGGGTCTCAGACCAGTCCGTGAGCCCCGTCACGGCCGCGCCGACCGCGCCCACGAGCCCGACTGCTATGGCCGCGTCCGCGCCCGCTCCAAGCTCCTTGCGGCCGGTCGTCATCTCCATCGCATCGAGCGCGAGCGCGGCGGTCCACGCGCCGATGGGCACGTCGGTCAGGACGGGGTGCAGGGGATGTCCCAGCCACTTGCCATGCAGAAAATTCTTCACCGCCTGCCCGGCCTCCCCTCCCGCCTCGAAACATTCCTTAATCGCGGGCTGCAAGGCGTCGCTCGCTTCTTCGAGCCACTCCTGTCGATCCAAAACTCTCGCTATAGCTTCTCCCATAGACTTTTCCTCCATATTGAATGCATCCCGGAAGCGCGCGCCGCTTCCTGTACCTTTATTGCTCGACATGTATCAGGAATGCAGGCTCAGCGGGGGTGGTGCGCTCGTTTTCAGACAGATTCCGCCCATCAAGCGGCACGCATTAAATTTGTGCAAGGTGCGTGCCGTTATGGGTCTGGCGGAGGGATTAACGCAATTTAATTCGAGATGAACAATCAGCGCCTGAATTGATAGAAGTGATGAAAGCCCGACTCATAGATTCCGGGGAGCCGGGAGAGCAGTCTGCGCCTCGATTCGCGCGGGGCGGTCCGCGCGAGCGCCCCGGTCAGGAGCCGGGGTTTAAGTCGCAGGTCTCTGTAGGTGCAGACCGTCCCGTCTTCGTTCCGGAAAATCAGGCCGAATGTGGGGTCATACAGACGCCACGCGCCGCCTAAGTTCACCTCGACGAGAACGTGCGTGTTGGGAGGCGCGGCGGCGTCGCTCAGGTCGAGCACGCGGCTTTTGTAACCGCCCGCCCTGAGCAGGGTGGCCATCGCAAGGCTCAGGTTCCCGCAGTACCTTGAGCCCTTCTCCATGATTTCGCGCGGCGAGTCGTAGGTGAAGGCGGTCTCGTCGTAATTGAGCTTGGTCGCGACGAAAGTGTTTACGGCTTCGAGCTTCTCCTCGTCGCCCGCGAGCCCTTCGGTCAGCCGCTCGAAAACCTCCCTGTAATAACCCGCATTCTCCGCGTCGTAATCGATGTAGCTGACCGACGTGATCCCGTATAACTCGCCCGGCTCCACGCCCCGTTGAATCGAAGACTGACTCAGGTCGAGGCCGCCGACATCGACAATGCCGCCCTCGGGAAAATCGCGCGGGGCGTCGAGTTTGACGAGCGCGGCCTCGCCCCCATCCGTGTGGATCAACAGCTCGTAGCTCGCGCCGGGATACCACAGCAGCCCCGGCAGCAGGAACTCACCCCGCGCGTCGGAGAGTGTGGCCCACCCGGACGAAGAGTTGAGGGCCTCGATCTTCGCGCCGGGGATGCCCGCCCGCCCGCGCAGGCTGAGGCTGGCCGGGCCGCAACCGCGCCACTTCGCGAGAGTCATCCCCGCCCGAGCCTTCAGGCGGTCCAGATGGTGAATGATGAAAGGCGACCACGGGGCTCCCGGAAAGAGCAGAGCGAGGCAGAGCAGCGCCAAAGCCGAGAAGAAATGCTGGGCCCTGTGGCGGGAGAACGTGACCGATTTCGGAAGGCCAGCTTTCTTAATCATGAGAAATTCTCTCCGCGGAATCCCCTTGACTCAGCCATCGTTCAAAGCCGGATTTATCCGAGCGCGAGCGGTCCTCACTTCCCCTTCTCCGCTTCCAGAGCGCGGGTCACGGCGGCGAACTCTTCTTCGAGAGTTGCGAGGAGAAGGCCGAGCCCTTCGAGCGAGCCGTTGCGGCCCGCTTCTTCAAGGTAGTCGCAGATCGAGGCCATGCGCCGGGCTCCCATGTTGCCGCTGCTCCCTTTCAACGTGTGCGCGGCGCGGTAAAACGCGCGCGAATCGTTCGCCTTTCTCGCGTCCCGCAGAGAGGCGAGGCGCTTCGCGCTGTCGTCGAGGAAGAGGTCGATCAGCTCCGAGAGCGGGTCCGAATCCCCCCCGCTTCCCAGCCCGCGTATGCCGTCAAGCACTCCGGGCTCGATCACGGCCGCGCGGTTCTCTTCGTTCGGCCCGGCCGACTCACCGCTCGCCCCGGACGGGCTCTCCGAGTATATGTCCAGAACCGCCCCGAGTTCTTCCTGCTTCACGGGCTTGCTGATGTAATCGTCCATCCCCGCCGATAGGCACCTCTCGCGGTCGCCCGACAAGGCGTTGGCCGTGAGCGCGATGATCGTCGTGTGGCGCGAGTCGCCTTCGCGCCTGCGGATCTCGCTCGTCGTTTCGTAGCCGTCCATCTCCGGCATCTGGCAATCCATCAGGATTATGTCGTAAGGGATCATCGCGAGGGCTTCGAGGACTTCGAGGCCGTTGCCCACGGCGTCGGCGACGAAGCCGAGTTTCTGGAGCTGCCTGAGCACCAGCTTTTGGTTGATCGGGTTGTCTTCGGCGACGAGGACTCTGGTCTGCCTGCGCTTCTCCGGCCCGGCGTGGCCGGGCCGGGCTTCCGGGACCCCGCGCTCGGGCCTCTCTTCGCGCGCCTCCCCATGCGGCTCTTTCGCGAGCAGGGTCGCGAGGCAGTCGAAGAGGCTAGACTGTTTGACCGGCTTGGTGAGACAGGCTTCGATGCCCGCCGACTTTATGGTCTCGTCGTCGCCCCTCTGCCCGAACGAGGTCATCATCAGGAGGCGGGTGGCCGCCACCGCCGGGTCGGACTTTATCGCGCGGGCGAGCCCGACGCCGTCCATCCCCGGCATCTGCATGTCGAGTATGGCGACCTCGAAAGGCTCCCCCGACGAGGCCGCGCGGCGCAGCGTCTCCAGAGCTTCGCCGCCGTTCGAGGCCCCCTCGTTCGGCATGCCCCAGGACGTAAGCTGTAGGTGCAGGATCTTTCGATTCGTCGCGTTGTCATCGACGACGAGGGCCCGCACACGTTCGAGGCTCTCCCGAGGCTCGGGCGCGGTGCCCGCGCCTTCCGCCTGCTTTTCGAACCGCGCGGTGAACCAGAAGGTCGATCCTTTTCCGGGCGCGCTCACCACTCCGATCTCGCCCCCCATCATCTCGACGAGCCTCTTCGAGATTGCCAGCCCGAGCCCCGTGCCTCCGTACCTGCGGGTGGTCGAGCCGTCGGCCTGAGAGAAGGCCCTGAAGAGGTGCCTCTGCTGCTCGTCGGTGATCCCGATGCCCGTGTCGCTTATTGCGAAGCGGACCCCGACGTGAGAGTCGCTCTCCGCCTCCTTGGAGACGCGCACGACCACCTCCCCGCGCTCGGTGAATTTGATGGCGTTGCTCAGAAGGTTCGCGAGCACCTGCCGCAGCCGGCCGGGGTCTCCGCGCAGGAGCGTGGGCACGTCTCCGTAGACGAGCGAGGCGAGCTCGTTGGCCTTGCTCTCCGCCTGCGGGGCGAGGAGGTCGACGGCCCCTTCGACGGTGGCCCGCAGGTCGAAGTCGAGCGTCTCGAAGGCCAGCTTCCCGGCCTCTATCTTCGAGAAGTCGAGGATGTCGTTGATTATCGTGAGCAACGCATCGGCGCTCGCCCGCACGGTCTCCGCGAACTCCTGCTGCTCCGGCGAGAGGTCGGTGTCGAGGAGCAGGCCGGTCATGCCGATGATGGCGTTCATCGGGGTGCGAATCTCGTGGCTCATGTTGGCGAGGAACTCGGACTTCATGCGGTCGGCCACCTTCATCTCCGTGATGTCGTGCGCGTGGCCGAGCACGTAGGGGGTCTTGCCCGCCTCCTCGCACCTCAGGTTCCTGTACTCCCAGATGCGAACCCTGCCGTCCCTCGTCATCACCTTCATGAGCCCGCTGTCCGACGCCTTTCGCGAGATGCCTTCCAGATAAAGCCCGAAGAAGCGCTGAGAATCCGGGGCTATCAACTCCGACAGATTGCGCCCGATCAGCTCTTCGGGCTCGT
The DNA here is from genome assembly GCA_035634255.1 of Blastocatellia bacterium. Lineage (GTDB taxonomy): Bacteria > Acidobacteriota > Blastocatellia > UBA7656 > UBA7656 > DATLMR01. The sequence continues at coordinate 8,372 of DASQDI010000144.1, read as the reverse complement.
AGCCGAGCGTGTGCGCCGCCGCGGGGTTGACCGTGATCAAGCGCCCATCAAGCTCGTGCGTGCAGATCAGCCCGAGGCTGTTTTCGACCAGGTCGCGGTAGCGTTTCTCGCTGTCGCGCAGGGCCCGCTCGGCCTGCCTGCGCACGGTGAAATCCCGAGCCACGCCGACGATGGCGGTGTCGTTGCCGTGCTCGTCTTTGATGATCGAGCGGGACAGGGAGACGGGGAACTCGCTGCCGTCCCCGCGAATGTGAGTGAACTCGCCCTTCCACCCGGTAGGGCCGAGGACGCCGCTCTCCCGCCCGAGGATGCTCTTTTCGTCGTAGTGGTAGGCTTCGCAGAATGCCTTGTTGACGAAGATGATCCGGCCGTCCATGTCCGTGATGTAGACGCTGTCGCTTATGCTCATGACGGCGTGCGAGAGCATGCGAAACTGCGACTCGGACCTCTTCCGCGCGACGGCCCTTTCGACCGTGAGCGGGAGCACCCTCAGGTAATTCCGCTCGAGGTCTTTTATAAGATAATCGTACGCCCCGGCCTTCATCGCTTTGACGGCCACGTCCTCAGCGCCCGTGCCGGTGGCGATGATGAAGGGCGTGTCGACGATGTAATCGAAGACTTCGAAAGCGGTGCCGTCGCCCAGGTAATAATCGGCGATCACGACATCGAATTTCTCCGACGAGAGCACCCTGCGGGCCTCCTCGGCCGACCCGGCTATCCGGTAGTCGTAATCGAGGCCCTGCTCCCTGACCAGACGCTTGAACGCCATCTGGTCCACTTTATCATCATCGACGAGCAGCACTCTCAATCCGGCCATCTCTCCCCCGCCCCTGCCCCTCAGCCGGGCAGCTCGCTCAGAGTCCAGTAGAGGTTTATCGCGCGCATGACCTCGACAAACTGGAGGTAATCGACTGGCTTTATCATGTACCCGGCGACGCTCAGGTTGAAGCTCTCTACGCGGTCGCGCTCTTCCCTCGACGTGGTCAGCACGACGACGGGGATCTGCTTGAGGCGCTCGTCCTGCTTGGCGACCTTCAGGAACTCAAGGCCGTTCATCCTCGGCATGTTCAGGTCGAGCAGTATTATGCCGGGCCGCGGGGCCTTGTCGTCTCGTAGGAATTCGAGCGCCTCCTCGCCGTTGCCGACGAGGTGGACGGGGTTGCAGACGTTGATGTCTTTGAGGGCGCGCTTGACCGTCATCGCGTCGACGCGGTCGTCCTCCACCAGGAGGATGGGGGCCGAATCTCTCATGAAGAACTCCTCCGATCAAATTCCGAGCGGCTCGCCCGACTGCGCGAACGCTCGCTTGGGCAGAGTGAAGAAGAAAGAGCTCCCGACGCCGGGGGCCGACTCCACCCAGACGCTCCCCCCGTACATCTCCACGGTCTTCTTGACGACGGAAAGGCCGATGCCGGTGCTCTCGAACTCGTCGCGGGGCGCGAGGGTCTGAAATATCTGGAATATCTTCGCGAAGTGCTTCTCCTCTATGCCCGGCCCGTTGTCGGAGACGCAGAAGACCCACTCCTCGCCCCGGTCCTCGCACCTGATCTTTATCTCCCCCTCGGGCTTGTCCATGAATTTCAAGGCGTTGCTCAGGAGGTTCTGGAAGACCTGCTCCATGCGAGTCCTCTCGCAGACCACGGTCGGGAGCGAGCATTCGACCGTGACGCGGACGCTCGGGGGGGGAGAGAGCAGGGTGATCGCCTCGCGGACCAGGGCGTTCAGATCGACCTCGACCCTCTGCTCTTTCACGCGGCCGACGCGCGAATACTGAAGGATGCCGTCGATCAGGTCGTGCATGCGCTTGACCCTGCCGCGCAGCAGGCTCATCTGCTCCTTCCCGCCCTCGTCGAACTTGTCCGCGTAGTCCGACGCGATCCAGGTCGCGAGAGAGCCGATGGCCCGGAGGGGCGCTTTCAGATCATGCGAGACCACGTAAGCGAAGTCGCTCAACTCCCGGTTGGCCGACTCAAGCTCCCTCAGAAGCTCCGCCTGCGTCTCCTCGGCCCTCTTCCGCTCGGTGATGTCGCTGCCGATGCCCAGGAAGCCTTTGATCTCGCCTCCGTCGTCGCGGAGGGCCGTGATCGACAGCAGCACCGGGAACCTTGAGCCGTCCTTTCTTATGTAGGTCCACTCCTTCTCGTCCGGCCCGCCCTGCCGCGCTCTGGCGACGAAGGCTTCGAAGCCCGGCTCGACCCTGACGCCCAGTTCTTTCGACAGCTCCTCGGCCCGGCGCGCGACTTCCTCCGGGTCGTGGAATAGGGCGGGCGTGGTCTTGCCGACGACCTCGCGCCCCGGGTACCCGAGCATCTGCTCGGCCGCCGCGTTGAACGACTTGATCGTGCCGTCGGGCGCGGTGGAGATGATCGTGTAGTTGCCGCCGTCGAGTATCGCCTTCTGAAGCGAGGTCGTCTCCCGCAGGGCGGATTCGGCGCGCCTGCGCCGCGCGATCTCCATGTTGAGCAGGTAGAAGACGAGCGCAAGCAGGGCGAAGCTCAGGAGAGAGCCGATCAGGTTCATCGCCAGGGTCTTTCGGGTGTCGGCCTCCGCATGGTCGTACCTCTCGTACAACTCGGCCCGCTCCTCTTCCTCCATCTCTAAGATGAGCGCGCGGATCTCGCCCATCAGGACCTTGCCCTTATCGACCATCAGCAATTGTATCGCGGGTTGAAGCCCGCTCTGCTTGCGAAGCTCGATCAGTTCCTTCAGCAGAGAGAGTCGGGCCGAGACGAGCGGCTCAAGCCTGCCGAGCCGCTCCGCCTGCGTCGGGTTGTCTGAAGTCAGAGGCCCGAGCTGTTCGAGGTCCCGGCGGATGGCCGGGAGGCTCGCCTCGTAGGGTTCGAGAAACACCTCGTTCCCCGTTATCAGGTACCCGCGCTGAGAGCTTTCGGCCTCGGCGATGTGGTGCAGGAGGGAGTTGAGCCGTTCGAGCACCTCGTGCGTGTGCTCGACCCACCGGGTCGTGCTCAGGAGGTGAGTCGTGTTGTAGTAGGAGCCTACGCCGATTGCGGCCAGAATCAGCATGGCCAGGGCGAATTGCGTGGTGATCCTTCTGTTTATCGACAGACCCATAGAGATTCTTTACCGCGAAGCGGACGGAACGACCGTTAGAGCGGATACTATAATAATGAAGAGACGGGCAAATATACAGAGCGCGGCATTATGGTATCCGCTGGCGGGCGCGAGGCCCCGAAGGCGGAGGGTCGGGGCCCACGAATATTTCGACCCGCAGACGCATACACCCCTATGACGCGCCTGCGGGCCTTTGAGCGCCGGGAGACCTTCGAGACCCACCCACGTAAATCTCTACGGGCCGGCACTTCTGCATTCACAACGGTGACTTATGAAAGCAACGTTCTGAACGGAGCCTATTAAACCACCGGCGGCCGGTCCGCGCATCGCTCGCGGCGGCAGTTTTCATAGCACGCCCCGCCTATTTTCCGCCCGCCCGAATAGCACCAGAGTGCTACGGGGCAGTCGGCGACCTTGAATTCGTTCGATTTTTAGATTTGGAGGAGGGGGCCGGGCTCCATCATCGTCGTCTGACGCCTGTCGATGAAGCCCGGCTTTTGCGGGGGGGGTCGGGGGTTATGGTTGCTCTAGCTTGCTCATAATGGAGGGGCCACGAAAAATCTCCGTAAAATCTCTCTCGGTTCCCGCCTCTAAGCCCTGGCCTGTCTTCCGGTCGCCGGCGTCCATTTCGGCGTCCTGACTCACAGGCCAGGGTCGGCGCTTCGATAAATCTCTGCCGCGTCAAACTCGTCGCGTCGGCTTCTCATACGCACCCTTGAATCTCTACCTTCATCCTCTTGCGAATCACGGGGAGCCACATCCGGGTCTGACGCCCTCTTTCTCTCCCTCTACTTGTTAACGCGCAACCCGGAACCGAATTCCCTCACCGCCCCGCAAAAAATTTCGCCCCCATCTTTTTCGTCTAACTTTTTACGGGCAGGTATTCTTAAGGCGCTCCGACGGGTATAATCACCGGCTGAACGAAAGGGGTGGAGCAGGCATGTCATCGTCGGATACGGGAGTCACGCAACTGCTGATGAAATGGAGCGAGGGCGACGAGAGCGCGCTTGAGAGCCTTCTGCCCATTATTTATGACAACCTCCATCGCCTCGCCCGCAGCTACCTGCGCCGCGAGCGCCCGGACCACACCCTGCAGGCCACCGCGCTCGTCAACGAGGCGTACCTGCGGCTCGTTGACCAGAACAAGATTCGCTGGCAGAACCGGGCGCAGTTTTTCGGGGTGGCCGCGCAACTGATGCGGCGCATACTGGTTGACCACGCCCGCGCGCAGCGCGCCGACAAGCGCGGGGGCGAGGGGATAAAGCTCTCGCTCACCGCCGCCGACCGCATAGCCCGGTGGCGCAACGTCGATCTCATCGCGCTCGACGACGCCCTCAAGACGCTCGCCGAGATCGACCCGCAGCAGAGCCGGATTGTAGAATTGAAGTTCTTCGGCGGCCTCACCATTGAAGAGACCGCGGAGATTCTGGGAATATCTCATGCGACGGTCGAGCGCGACTGGAGCATGGCGCGGGCTTGGCTGCGGCGGGAGATTAAAAAGGGCGACGGTTAAAGGCCGACTCGCGGTTGCCTGATATTTTAGAGCACTCTATGGACCCCGAACGCTGGCAACAAGTCAAAGAGCTGTTTCACATGGCGCTCGCGCGCGCGCCGGAGGAGCGGGCGTCTTTCCTCGACGGCGCGTGCGAGGGCGACGCGGCCCTGCGCTCTGAGGTCGAATCCCTCATCGACTCTCACGAAGAGTCGGACGGCTTTCTCAACACCACGACGCTCGACCTCGAAGCGACCACGGAGAAGAAGAGCCCGATTGAGTCGATCATCGGCCAGGACATCGGCTCTTACAACATAATGGACCGGCTCGGGTCCGGGGGCATGGGGGCCGTCTACCTCGCCCACGACAACAGGCTCGGCCGCAAGATCGCGCTCAAGCTCCTGCCCGCGTACCTCACCAAGGACGGCCATTCGCTCTACAGGTTCCAGCAGGAGGCCCGCGCCGCCTCCGCCCTCAACCACCCCAACATCGTCACCATCCACGAGATCGGGGAGTGCGATGTCGGGCACTTCATAGTGATGGAGCTGATCGAAGGGCGCATGCTGCGCGCCCTGGTGCGCCAGCGGCCGCCGCTCGAATCCGTGACGGAGATGGGCGCGCAGATCGCCCGCGCCCTGAGCGTCGCCCACTCGGCCGGCATAATTCATCGCGACATCAAGCCCGAAAACATCATGGTGCGCGAAGACGGCTACGTGAAGGTCGTGGATTTCGGCGTCGCGCTCCTGACCTCCGGCCCCTTCACCGGGACCAACGAGGGCGGGGACGCCGCGACCGGCCGCATCATCGCCGCCACGGCCCCCGGAGTCATACTCGGCACCCTCCGCTATATGTCGCCCGAGCAGGCGCGGGGCGATCACGTGGAGACCGCGACCGACATCTTCTCCCTCGGCATAGTCCTCTACGAGCTGAGCACGGGGCACCACCCCTTCGCGGCCGATTCGCAGATCGCCACGCTGCACGCGATTGCGTCGCAGCCGGCCATCCCGCCCTCGCGCCTGAACCCGGAGATCGGCCCTTCGCTCGAAGCTCTGATACTCAGGATGCTCGAAAAGGACCCCGCCCTCCGGCCGTCCGCGCAAGAGGTGGCGGAGTCCCTCTCGGCCCGCGTCGAACGGCCCGCGCAGGCCGAGGCGCGCGCGCAGGTCTCGGCGGGCAGGCGTTTTTCGGTCGGGAGGGAGAGGGAGCGGGCGGAGCTCCGTTCGGCCTTCGACTCCGTGGCCGCGGGGCAGGGCTCTCTGATCGCCGTCTCCGGGGAGGCCGGGATCGGCAAGACCACGCTCGTCGAAGACTTCGTCGCGGAGTTGCAGGCGGGCGGGGAGGTCTTCAGCTTCACGCGCGGCAGGTGCTCCGAGCGGCTGGCCGGGAGCGAGGCTTACCTGCCCGTCCTCGAAGCCCTAGAAAACCTGCTCCGCGGAGAGATGTCGAACGTCGTCGCGCGGATGATGAAGGTGATGGCCCCGACGTGGCACGTGCAGCTCGCCTCGTTCGTAGACGAGGACTCGTCGGACTCGCGCCTGAAGGCCGACATCAAGACCGCTTCGCAGGAGAGGTTAAAGCGGGAGATATGCGCCCTGCTTCAGGAACTCTCCCGCCTTCGCCCTCTGGTCCTCCTCTTCGACGACCTGCACTGGGCCGACGTATCGACCATCGACCTGCTGGCGTACCTCGCGGGAAAGTTCGAAACGATGAGGGTCCTGATCGTCACGACTTACCGCTCCTCGGACCTTCTAATCTCCAAACACCCCTTCCTGCAGGTTAAGCGGGACCTTCAGGCGCGCGGGCTCTGCCACCAGATCATGCTCCTCTTCCTCACGCGGGAAGAGGTGGAGCGGTACCTCGCGCTTGAGTTCCCCGACAATACTTTCCCCGAGGAATTCCCGGCCCTCATCTACTCGAAGACCGAAGGCAGCCCGCTCTTCATGGTCGACCTCGCGCGCTACCTGCGCGACCGGAAGGTGATCTCGCAGGTGGACGGCAGGTGGACGCTCGCCCGGTCCGTGCCGTCTTTCGAGCAGGAGTTGCCGGAGTCGGTCCGCGGCCTGATCCAGAGGAAGATCGACCAGTTGAGCGAAGATGACGCGAGGCTCCTGGCCGCCGCGAGCATTCAAGGGTACGAGTTCGACTCGGCAGTCGTGGCGCGCGCGCTCGGCCTCGACGCCGAAGAGGTTGAAGAGCGCTTGCACACGCTCGACCGCGTACACTCTTTCGTCCGCCTCATCAGCGAGAGAGAATTCCCGGACAGGACCCTCTCGCTCCGCTACCGCTTCGTCCACGTGCTCTATCAGAATACGCTTTATGGGTCTTTGATGCCGACGCGGAGGGCGTCGCTGAGCGCGTCGGTCGCGCGGACCCTTCTGGCCTGTTACGGCGACCAGAGCTCGTCCATCGCGTCGAGGCTCGCCCTCCTCTTCGAGGCGGCGCGGGACCCCGAGCAGTCGGCGCACTTCTTCCGCCGCGCGGCTCAGAACGCCACCCGCAAGCTCGCCAACCGCGAAGCCTCCACGCTCGCGCAGCGCGGGCTCGGCGCCCTGATGACTCTGCCCGACTCCAAGGCCCGCGCGCGGCAGGAACTCATGCTGCAACTCGCGCTCGCGACCCCGCTCGCCGCCACTTCAGGCTATGGGGCCAAAGAAGTCGAGCAGGTCTACAGCCGCGCGCGCACGCTCGCCGAGCAGCTTGGGGAGACCTCAAAGCTCTTCCCTGTCCTGCTGGGGCTCTGGCTGTATCACCATGTCAGGGGGGACTTGAACATGGCATGCGAGATCGCCGAGCAGGTCTTAAAGCTCGGGGAGAGCAACTCGCGGCCCGAGATGGCCGTGATCGGGCACATCGACATGGGCTACAGCCTCACGAACATGGGAAAGCTCGCGCCCGCGCTCGATCACTTCGAAAAAGGGCTCGCGCTTTACAGGCCGGAGTATCAGCCCACCTACGACTCCCTGCCTATGGCCGACCCCAAGGTGTCGGGGCCGACGGGGATGGCGGTGACCCTGTGGCTGCTCGGTTATCCCAATCAGGCCATGGACAGGATGATCGAAGCGGGCACCGCCGCGTTAAAACTCAATCACCCCGCCGGCATCTGCTTCGCCGACCTGTTCACAGCCATAATTCACCAGCTTCGGGGAGAACCGCGCAAAGCCGCCCAGAGGGCCGAAGCCTCGGCCGCGCGGGCGAGAGAGCACGGCCTGTCCGACATTAACGAGTGGGCGTCGATCTGGTACGGGTGGGCTTTGACCGCCACGAGCGAAGACCGTAGCGGAATCGGTCTGATGGTCGATACCCTGTCGATCCAGCTAGAATGCGGCGCGAACGTGCTTCGGACGCACTCGCTCGCGCTGCTGGCCGAATCATACGCGGCCGCCGGGCAGCCCTCCGAAGCGATGCGCGCGATCGACGAAGCGCTCGCCCTGTCCGCGAGCGGCCCGTCGCGCGCCTACGAAGCCGAGATTTACAGGCTGAAGGGCGAATTCTTATTGGATCGGGAAGAGCCAGCCTTCGCCGAAGCCGAGCGGCACTTTACGCGGGCCTTGGAGATCGCGCGCGCGCAGCAGGGGAAGTCCCTTGAGCTACGCGCGATGACGAGCCTTGCGCGGCTCTGGCAGAGAACGAACCGGAAGAGAGAGGCGCAACGCGAGCTTAAGAAAGTTTATGACTGGTTCACCGAAGGGTTTGACACAGCCGACCTCAAGGCTGCAAGGGCGGTGATGAACGAATAGTTTCGGGTCAATATTGTCGGCGTAGCGACCGGGTTTAACGAAGCTCTTCCGACCTCCTCACATACAGTTTT
>DASQDI010000143.1:0-6706 GCA_035634255.1 Blastocatellia bacterium | reverse complement strand
GCGAGTCCTTCGCACACGCCCCATTCATACCAGTAACCTCGGATAGTAGATTCGAAGTCTACCTTGGACTTGATGTCGTTCAGGTTGTCTCTGAATATAGCAACCGCTTGCCCAATCATTTCAGCCCTGCGGTAGGTTCTGCCAAGGTCAATAACATAAATCAATCTTTCTGGCTCCGCAGAGATTGAAGCTTTCGCTGCCGCAATCGCGATGGCCTTGCGGCGGTCGTCGGAAAGCTGCTGAGGCAATACCCTCTGGAGACGAGGACCAGCGTGGATAATTTCAGAAAACCGATGCACAAAGCGAATGTCGCGCCTGGCAAGTACCACCTGAAGAACGAGCTGCGCCCAGACCTCGGCGAGGTCTATCCCAAATGTGTGCTCTGCTTCGACAAGAATAGCAGCGGCGACCTGGCTGTGGCGCGTGAGAACCTGCCCCGCACTGTCGACAGCGGCGGCTTCCTCTCCCAGGGGCCGCACGACTTGGCGTTGCACCCACTCGCGGGGGACGCCTACCAGGTCGGCCAGCACCCGTTCGTCGATGCCCGGAATGCCGGTGCCGTGACATGCCGCGACATACAAGAGTGCGTCGAACAGGCTAAAGCTCTTGCCTTGCTGGATAGGCATATTCAGGAGCCGCAGGAGGAAGTCTCGCACGTGGGCTTGCAACCCATTCTGTCCGAAGCGCACGGCCAGTAGCCCGCCGAAGAAGGAGCCGTCCTGCGGACGATGCTGTCTCTGCTGCTCCGCTAGTTTGTCCTTTGCGTCGCCAATGGCAGATATTAGATCCGCAACACGTTGCGCGGTGTCGCTGATAGCGCTGAGCTCACGCAGGCCATCGCTCCCGAACTGTTCCCACGCGCTCACCACGGCTTTGGCGTCTTCAGGGCTGATGCCGCGCAGAATAATGTCAAAGAAATAATGCGGGAACCATTCCTCCCAGGGCTTTTGGGGGCCGCGGGCATTTCTCCAATCTGCATCGCGGGTAGACAAAAGGAAGTGGACTCCAGCGCGCCCCGACCGACTGAGATGATAGGCAGAGTCGGCGAGACCACCAACGATGTTATCGGCATCGTCGGCGACGAGGAGCCATCGGCGAGAATGGTCAAGATTGGCGACTTGCTCCGGCGAGATACCTTCCTTCGGCGAAGGCCGCCACAGAACTGACCAGCCGCCCGCGCGGGCAATATCGGCCGCCACTTGCAGGAGCGCGGTGGACTTCCCCTCGCCGCCAGCGGCACGAATGATGTGCATCGAGCGGGCGGTGTCGTCCTTCTCCCCCTTAGCAAGGTTTTCAGTAACTTCCGCGACGACCTGCCGTCGTGGAATGGCGGCGGACACCGCGTGCCGCCAGGTCGGGACTGCGCCATCGAAATAGCGAACAACCTCATGCGGACTCAAAGCCGGTAACGAATTCAGGTACGTTGAGTCGATGTGCTGCCAGCCGGCCAGCGGAGATGAAACAGAGGAAGACACGACGGCAGGTGACGACATTCCCTGCAAAGTTGAAAAAATTTCAGTGAAGATACTGTGACAGTCGATTCCTCCGAAGGGGCGGAAACGATTCAACACAATCGCGGAACTCATCGCGTGGAGGAGTTCTCCATACCGCTGCTCAACGTGATCCGGGTCGCTCTCGTGGAAACACCAGATGACATCGAGCTGCGCCTGCTCGTCGTTCATGAGTTCGACGAGTGCCTGAGTGAACACGTCGTCCCACCCGCCATAGGCACCGACGATCAAAGTTCGTCGTTGGGCCACGAGCAAACGTTGCAGAGACGCCTTCAGCCTGGGCCGAGGGTTGGTCAGTTGTGCCTGCGTATGAAGCGTATCGGAATCACGCCAAAACCCGTGAAGGTGAACCACGCTGCAGACTCCGGGCTCATCCTCGGCGCCACCCCCAAGGCTGCCATCAGCGGACAAGACCCTGCGGTTTGCCCGTCCGCCCGACTCGCGTATCGCGAGCGAGATCAGCGGGTCGAAATTCGTTGTGAGGATTGGGCCAAGAAATCTGTCTCCCCCACGGGCCACTAACTCGGCAAGGCCGGTTGTTCCCGCCGGGATGTTCCAATCTTCAGGCTGCCCGTCCGAGCCTGCGGGGCACTCTCCCGCGGCAGGTTTGCGGGCTTGAAGGACCGCTTTCGCGATGACTTCGTTGACAGCGTCCTGGCCCGCATTCACACCGAGCCACTTCATCGCGGTCTGGTACGCACCCGCGCCGCTCTTCCCACTCAGCGCCAATTCAAATTGTGTCAGGGCAAATGGCCCGCGCTCACGAATCTCAGCTCGAACGAAATCGAGCATCGTCGTTATTCCCGGTACGCCGGTTCCGTCTTTTAGCGATAGTGGGGAGCCAACGAGAAACGCCACCGGTCGCTTCGTCATTATGGCGGCATTTATCAGAGCTTCTTTTGAGTAGAGTTCAACAGGCATGCGAGTGTAATGACTAACGCCGCATGTAGCGGCGACTGTTATTTATCTATGCCATTGACTTTGCGAAAGCAAAGCGTGAGTCGTCAAACCGACTTATCAGGGTGTTCTTTTCCGTTGTGCCCAATAGCCGGCCGAAAGGGCGGACCGCAACTGTAACTTATAATCCGAATGCCGGGTCAGTTTAGTATACATCCAGACTGGCAACTGCGCAGTCGGACGCATAACAAAATGCGATGACCCGCGTTCGCGGAGCCTGCGTCAGCAGGTCGCGCGCGTCACTTCGCGCCCGCGCGGAAGGCGGATTCCGGCACCTTCACGTCGAACTTAACATCCTTCACCCGCGTGGTGACGGTGCCGAGCCCCGCACTCTCTTCAACCGTCTGGAACGGGACCGTCACGCCGTCCACCGTCCGGAAGTCGCTGAAGGATTCCGAGATCGGGGCTGGGGTCTCTGATCCGAGAGACGACCTCATCATCTCCCGCTTCAGGATGAGGAACGACTTCGCCGACACGTATTCGGTCACCTTGCCGCCCTTCTCCGGGGTCTTTACGACCACGTAGACTTCCTCATCCCCCAGTTTGGATTTCTCTTTGACCACTGTCTCTTTGAACAGGGCCTTCCAGTTCAACAACTGGTAAAAGTCGCTGTCGATCCGGGCGTCGTTCACGTGCCTCTCTTCGTAGGCTTCGGGGTTAGAGAAGCTCGCCTCGCTGCCGCCCTTACTGCCGTCGAAGTACTCGCGCACCCAGCCCATCTTCTTGCCCAGCCCGATGAACGTCACGTTACTCGAGGATAAGTTGGGGGCCTGCATGGTGGTGACTCGCTCGCCCGTAATCCCCTGATGAATAAAATTGAGGTCCGAGGTCACGACCATCGACCTGTGCCTGCGTATGTTGGCCTCGCCTCCGTACGCGGCGATGACTTTGGACATCAATTCGTCGGCGGAGATGTCCGGGCTCGTCGCGGCAGACGCGGCCATTCGCTTAAGCTCGAACTCGCCCTCCGGCTGCCTGAGCTTCAGGGCGTGGACCTTGCCGTCAGCGCCGCGCACGGCCTGTATGCTGTAGGTGTCCGGTAGCTCTCGCGCGCCGAACCTGTCTTTCTCTTTTTCGAAAAGGGTGTAAGGAGGCTGGCCCGGCACGACCAGCGAGACCTTGTCGTCTTTCGCGACGACCTCGACGACCCGGCCGCCCATGTCGTACTTGCCTAATAAGTCGAGCAGAGCGGGCGAGGCGGGCTTCTTCTCGGAAGAAGCTTTATCCGGCGAAGACGCGGGGGCCTTCTTCGGGAGCACGAAGTTGCCCTGCGGCTGCTCAAGGTACATCTCGGTCTGGTCCTCGCGCCCGAACGTCGGCCTGAACGTCATGAAGAACCCTTCGGGCGCGGGGGCGGCGAGCCTGTACCTGCGGCCCTCCACTTTGACGAGGGGATAGTCGGGCTGGCCGGGGACTGTCGCCATGAGCTTGCCGTCCACCATCTTGATCTCGATTGTCATGCCCGCCTGTTCGAGGAGGTAAGAGCCGACCTCGTTCTGCGGATCATTCGAAGACGCGGGAGGCGCGGCGGCCGTCTGCTGCTCGGGCGCGTCGACCAGATTCGTCCAGATGGTCCGCAGGGCGAAGCCCGTGATGGGAGAGCCCGAGACGTTGGTCAGTAGAACGAAGCCGATCTTCTTCTCCGGCATGAAGGCCACCAGAGAGTTGAAGCCGTCTATCCCGCCCGTGTGCAGAAAGACCTTCTTTCCCTTCCAGTCGGCCAGCCCCCACCCGAGCGTGTAGCCGCCCAGCCCCGCTTCGCCCGCGCTTATCTGTTTGGTCAGGATCTCCTGAAAGCCTTTCTCGGAGACCAGCCGCTTGCCTTCGAACTCCCCCCCGTTCAGCAAGAGCCTGACCCACTGCGCCATGTCGCGCGCGTTCGAATTGATCGCCCCCGCCGGGGCGATGTTGGTCAGGTCGCGAAGGATCGCCTTCTTCGCGACCCTGTTCTTCAGCTCGTACCCGGTGGCGTGGTCGCTCGATTTCGCCATCTGTTTAACGGACGTGTCGCTCATCTTCATGCCGAGCGGCTTGAAGAAGCGGTCGGCAATGACACCCTCCCACGTCGAGTTCTGGGCCTTCGCCACGACCTCGCCCGCCGCGCTGTACATCACGTTCTGGTACTGAAACTTCTCGTGCAGCTTCGCCTTCGGCTTCGCGAGGCCCGCCACCTTAATCACCTCTTCGCGGGTGAGCTCGCCCGTGTACCACGCGATGTCCGTGCCGTCGAGCCCCGACTGGTGCGAGAGCAGGTCGCGCACGCGGACCTTCGCGTCGGCCTCCGGGTCCTGAAGTTTGAAATAAGGGAGGTACTTTTTCGGAGAGTCGTCGAGCGACAGCTTCCCCTCGTCGGCGCTCATCACCGCCGCCATCGCCGTGAAGGCCTTCGAGCAGGAGCCGATGGCGAAGAGCGTTTCGGGAGTGACCGGCAGCTTGCGCTCGACATCCCTGAAGCCGAAGCCTTTCATCAGGACCGGGCCGCCGTCTTTGATGATCGCCAGAGAAAGGCCCGGTATCCCGAGCTCCGCGCGCCTCGCGTCTAAAGCCTTTTCGATGGCTTCAAGCCCGGGCGCGAGGTCGGGCGTTGCCTGCGTGGCGGGGCCCGACCCACGGAAAGCGAGCGCGGGCGCGACCGCGTGTACGAGTATTAGGGAGAGCGCGACGAGGTATCGCGAGAAGCGTTTGTTCAGCATGAGATCGGGCCTCCTGATATGAAACAGAGTTGCGGACGGATTTGGCGCCAAATCTACCATACGGCCCCCGCCGGCCCGATGTTCGGCGCGCCCTCCGGGTCACCCGAGCCGGTCGAGCACGTCGAGCACCTCGCGGCTGTGCTCCGAGGGGCTCACGCGGTCGAATACGTGCGCGATGCGCCCGCTCTCGTCGATGATGAAGGTCATGCGCTTGATGCCCCAGATTTTGCGCCCGTACATGCTCTTCTCCTGCCACGTCCCGAAGCTTTCGGCCGCCTCGTGCTCCGGGTCGCTCAGGAGCGGGAAGGAGAGCCCGTACTTCTCCCTGAATCTCTGGTGCGTTTTCGCGTCGTCGGTCGAGACCCCCACGACCGAGGCGTTGCGCCGCTCGAACTCCGAGAGGTCGCTCTGGAAGGCGCAGGCTTCCCTGGTGCAGCCGGGCGTAAGGTCGCGGGGGTAAAAGTAGAGGACCAGCTTTTTACCCTTGAAGTCGGACAGTTTTACGGGCTTCCCGTCCGCATCCCTGAGGCTCAGCTGAGGCGCTTTATCTCCTACGGATAGCATCTTCTCTCTCCTTCGATCTCGCTCGCGCGCTGTGCTAGAATTGGGCTTGTCTGAAGCGGCAGCCATTATATTGGTCACGCGGCGAATCAGTCAAAACAGGAACTCAATGAAAAAAGACGACATCACATACGCAGTCATAGGCATCGTGCTCGGGCTCGTGTCGGGCTTCATCATCGCGAACCTGATGTGGACCGGCACGGTCCCGACTTCGCAGGCGGCGCGGGGCTCGGAGCCGCAGGCGTCCGTAAACAGCAGCAGCGGGGGCTCGGAGCTGCCGGCGAACCACCCGCCCGTGCAGCCCGGACAGACCGTGCCCGCGCCCCCGCTCCCCGGACAGGCGCCCGCCGGCGCGGCGGGCCCCTCGGAAATGCCTTCGCTCGACCCGCTCCCCGCGGGCAGCCGCGAGACGCGCGCGGAGCAGCAGTACAAGAACATTCAGTTGCTAAGGGGGGTCCCGGCCGCGCAGCTGACCCCAATAATGAATCACTTCAAATCGGCTCTGGGAGTCGATTGCACGTACTGTCACATAGAAGGGCAGGAGGAGCGGGACGACAAGCCCATGAAGAAGGTCGCGAGGGAGATGATCCAGCTCACGCGCGACTCCAACAAGCGGATGGGCGGGGGCGCGCGCGTCAACTGCTACACGTGCCACCGCGGTCAGGCCCGGCCCCCTTCATAAATCGCGCGGGTAATCTTCGATGAACGAGAAGACGGAATCTAAGGAGACCTCTCGCCTGATCTCGCTCGACACGGGCATCGGCCAGATGCCCTTCGGCAGGGACGAGGTGCTGTCGGAGGAGCAGGCCCGGCGCAAGCGGGAAGCCCTCGCCTTCTTCCAGCTCGCCTACAGGGCGCAGATGGAGGGGGAGCTCGACGAGGCGGTCGACCTCTACAAACAGTCGATTGACTCCTACCCGACCGCGGAGGCGCACACGTTCCTCGGCTGGACCTACAGCTTCATGGGCCTGACCAACGAGGCCA
>DASQDI010000142.1:0-10490 GCA_035634255.1 Blastocatellia bacterium | reverse complement strand
AGGGAGGCGCGCCTCGCGGGAGACACACTCCCGCGAGGCTTCGGGTTAACGGCGCTCACTCCTCGAATACAAGTTCGAGGTCTTCTTCGCAGAAGTCGAACGGCACGGTCGGAGACTCTTCGCCGTCGTCGAAGACGGCTTTGAAATACTGGACGCAGTCCTCGCCGTCTGTCGATTTATCCCAGACCAGAGTTCTCTTTTGGCCGGGGCCGATGCCCTTCCCGATGTCGAAATAGCCGAAGGTCTTCCCGTCCTCGGACGCCAGCAGTTTCTTTATCGTGTGCCCGGTTTTGTTGTGGACCTTGAACGAGTGCTCGTTTCGAGAGTGGGCGTAGCCGGCGGTAAAGCTCATGAGGGCAAGCGCGAATGCGAGCAGACCTATCTTCCGAAAATAATCTTTAAGTTTCACCTGAAATTTTTTCTCCTTTTGATTTCGGGGCGTGTGCTATAAAACTCCCGGATGGTACCGCCTGAAGGTTCGTTTGGCAATAGAAAAATAGGCCCCCTTTATGAGCTGCAATTGCTCAAGTTTGCAACGCAAACGCGCGGGGTTTAGAATGCGAATCAAAGGACCTGATGGACCGCTTCTCTTCAGCCAGAATAAACCGCCCGCCCTGGCGAACGATCCTCGTGGTGTCGGTCATCGCGCTCGCGGTGATTCTGATGGTCTTTCCGCCTCCGGCCGATTTCGTCGAGCGGTATTACTCTCGCGGCCTCTACCCTAAAATCCAGGCCATCTTTACGCCCGTCACCAATCACATCCCCTTTGCGGTCGTGGACGGGCTGCTCGTCGCGCTCGCCGTAGGGCTGCCCGCGTGGTGGGTCATGCGCATCAGGTCGGCCGGGAGGGGGAGGCGAGGGAGGGCGGCCCTCGTGATGCTATTCAACATGCTGGCGCTCGCGGCGGCGCTCTCCCTCAGCTTTCAATTTCTCTGGGGCTTCAATTACTTCAGGGAGCCCCTCGTCGAGAAGATCGAATTCGACGAGTCGCGCCTGAACTCCGAGAGCCTGAAGCAGGTGTACCGCGCGTCGGTCGAGGGGCTGAACAGGGAATCAGGCGAGGCCCGCGCGGGCGGCTGGCTGGCCGAAAACGAATGGAGCGAGGGGCTGGACGAATCGTTCAACGCCGTGCTCATGGAACTGGGCAACCGGAGAGCCATTCCCACCGGAGTCCCGAAATCGTCCCTGCTGAATCTTTACCTGGGGGCCGCGGGCGTCGATGGCTTCACGAACCCCTATGGGCACGAGGTCATACTCGTGTCGGAGCTCCTGCCTTTCGAGAAGCCCTTCACCCTCGCGCACGAGTGGGCGCACCTCGCGGGCTTCGCGGACGAGTCGGAGGCCAGCTTCGTGGCCCTTCTCGCCTGCCTCCGCTCCGACCTCCCGGCCGTCAGGTATTCGGGCTGGCTCGCGCTTTTCATGCACACGCACTGGCCCGCGCCGCCTGACCAGAATAATGGGCAGGCCGCGGAGCCGCCCCCGCGCCTCTCGCCCGAGGTCATCGCGGACCTTAAAGCGATACAGGAGCGCGACTTGAGTCAAAGGATCGAACTCGTGAGCGAGGTGCAGGGCCAGTTCTATGACGGCTTCCTGAAAGCCAACCGGGTGGAGGCGGGGATCGCGAGCTACGGCCTGCTCGTGAGGCTCGTGATGGGCGCGCGCTTCGAGCGAGCGTGGGTCCCCGCCCTGCGTGCGGACTCCCAATAGCCCGACTTTACCCCCGCTTAATCCCCGGGCGTCCCCTCCCCGAGCTATTATTCCCACCCGGAATTTAAAATATATCCGAAAAATAGAAGAAAAAATTCAATTTTTCGGATATATTAACGGCTCCTCAGAATTTTTAAGCGCGAGTTGTTAATCAATGTAATATTTGTGATCGGGTCTTGAAGCGGTATTTCATTTGCATAATTCTGGCGAATTCTTTTTCATAATAATCAAGCTAGATCGTTTTCTTCGATATAAATCTGCAACTGCGGTGTAGTCACTCTGGCAGCGGACGGCCGAGATCATCTGGCCGGCCCGCTTTCCACATAATAGCCATTTCGAGACTTTGTGAAGTTCTGCTGTTAGGATCGGTAAGAATTCAGGCTGGGCAACTTCGAGGTCTTTAACCTCAAAGCGAACATTGAAGGCGCATGACTATCAATCGGGCCTGCCTCTGAAGTCCTTTTCAGACGGTGCCTTAAGGGCCGGCTCGAACGATACCAAGATTCGCGGCGGAGTTGATCGGGTTGAAATCTTACCGCTCCTGAAAGCACCTCTTATCTGTAAAGCTTCTCACAAGGTTTCGGATTAGATGAAACTCTAAGGAGGATTTTCCATGTTGAAGAGAGTTGGACGCACACTTCCTCGTGCCAAGGTGGTCGCCTTGATCGCTTGCATGCTTTTAAGCGGCGTGCCCGCCTGGGGGCAATCGGCCTTCGGGGCCATAAGCGGGACCGTGCTTGATCAGGCCGGGGCTGCCATACCCGGGGCGCAGGTCGTAATAAAGAGCCTCGAAACCGGATTGACCCGCGAGACCCGGACGAACGATGAGGGGTATTATCGGGTGCCGGCGCTGCCGACGGGCAGGTATTCGGTGACGATAACGGCTCAGAATTTTGAGACTCTCGTGCGAGAGCCGATTGATGTCACGGTCGCTCAGGACACTTCGGTTGACGCGGCGATCAAGCCCGGCGGCGTCACCGAACTGGTGACGGTCACGGGGGAGGCCCCCCTGATCGAGACGACCAGGGGGCAGATCAGTCACACGGTCGACGCGCGACGGATCTTAGAACTGCCCGGACGACGAGAGTTGAACGGCCTCGCGCTGCTCGCCCCCGGCACTCTGCCGAACAACAACGGCAGGCCCGGATCGGGCTTCTCCGTTAATGGCGGGCGCTCCCGGTCCAACAACTTCACCATCGATGGCGCGAACAACAACGACCAGTCGCTGTCGATCCCGCGGCAGTCCATCCCCTCGGTCGCCATCAAAGAGTTCCAGCTGATCACTAACAACTTCTCGGCCGAGTACGGGCGCAACTCCGGCTCTTACGTGAACGTAATCACCCAGTCCGGCACCAACGAATTCCACGGCGGCGGCGAGTACACGTGGGCGGGCAATGGCCTGGACGCGTTGACCACCGGGCAGGTGCGCACCTTCGAGGCCGCCCTCGAGGAAGGTCTTACGAAGAAGGAAGCGCTCCGCCGCGCGCGCGGCGTGATCGTGGACAACTCCGCCGGCTTCTTCATCGGCGGCCCGGTCCTGAAGAATCACACGCACTTTTTCACCAGCTACGACCGTAACTGGAACCGCCGGACGACGGCCCCGACGACTCTGGCCATATCGCCCGAAGGCCTTGCTAACCTGCAGGCGAATGCCGGCCTGTTCGCCCCGGGCGCGCTCGACTTCCTGACCAGCACGTTCCCCATAGCGAACGACCCGACGCCGCGCGGCGTGATCAACGTGTCGGTGCCGGGAAGGGCCCCCATCCCCGTGCCCATACATCAGTTCAACCGCTCCATCGCGGAAGGCGGGCTCCCGTTCGCGCAGGACTTCTATCGCTGGCTGCTCAGAATGGACACTCGGATTTCGAATAACGACACGCTCAACGCGCGCTACCTGATCGACCACACGGAGCATCCGGGCGTCCCGACTGCAATAGCGGGCAACGAAGTCGGCAACCGGCTCCGCAACCAGAGTCTCACGATTAACGAAGTCCACCTCTTCGGGCCGCAGACGGTCAACGAGTTCCGCTTCACCTACGCGCGGCGGAATGCCACCTTCCCGGAGAACCTGCCGCCTTCGTTCACCATCGGCGGCTTCAACTCCGTGGGCAACGCCAACTTCCCGCAGTTCCGCGTGGACAACATGTACGAGTTCACCGACAACGTTACGCTCAGCCGCGGGAGCCATTCCTTTAAGACCGGCGTCAACGTCCTGCGCTACCAGTTGAATTCGTTCTTCGCGCCGAATACGCGGGGGACCGTCTCCTACAGCTCGCTCACCAACTTCCTGTTAGACCGGACCGCCAGCTTCTCGCAGTACGCCGGGGAGGCTTTCGTCCCCGCGCGCACGACCGAGTTCAGCGGCTTCTTCCAGGATGATTGGAGGGCGACGCAGAACCTCACGCTCAACCTTGGGCTGCGCTACGAGTACACGGGCGCGCCGTTCGGCTACTTCTCGAATGCCAAGCCCGACATCAACAACTGGGCCCCGCGCTTCGGCTTCGCCTGGAGCCCGAGAGCCGACGGCGGAATCCTTGGGCGTCTGGTCGGCGGTGACCGCATGGTCATTCGCGGAGGCTACTCCATAGCTTACGACCAGGTCTTCCAGAACATCCTGCTCAACAACGCGCGCAACTTCCCGCGCGGAGTGACCGTGGCGCTCACCAACATAACGGGCGGGAGGCTGTTCGACCCCGCGAACCGCCCGGCCCCCCCGACCCCGGAGGATTTCCTCGCCCGCGGCGGCAACCCCGACCTGCTACCCGTGCGTCTGTATTCGCCCAACAAGCGGATCTCCCAGCCCTACGGCCAGCAGTTCTCTCTGGGCATCGAGCGCCAGTTCCTCAGGGACTACGTCTTCAAGATTTACTACGTCGGCTCGCGCGGGGTGAAGCTCGTGCGCGAGGTCGAAAGCAACATCGGCTTCTCGGCAGCGGCAATCGCCGCCAACCCGGACGCCTATGCCGAAATCCTGCCCACGCTCCAGCCGGTACGCAACGCGGCGGGCGTGATCACGGCCTTCCGGCGCGACCCGACCAAGGGGTCCATCCTGATCGGTGATGGCATCGCCCAGTCGGCTTATCACTCGATGCAGCTGACCGTCAGGAAGCGGTTCTCTCACGGGCTGGACATCGAAGGCAATTACACCTACAGCTCGTTCATCAACGACAGCGACGACATCTTGGGCGGCCAGACGAACAACACCCTGCCCGCAGTCCCGTTCGACTTCAAGCTGGACAGGGCGCGTTCGGGCTTCGATCAGCCGCACAGGTTCGTGCTGAACTACGTCTACGCTTTCCCGAGCCCGTGGGAGAGCAACCCCGTGTTCGGCCGCATACTCGGCGGCTGGCAGATCGCGGGCGTCACCACTTATGCCTCGGGCACCCCTTTCACGGTGCTTAATTCCGCGAATGCTCTGGGAATACTTGCGGGGCAGATCTCCACGGTGGAGGGCTCGCAGAGGCCTTCCATCAACCCGAACGGCAACCCCGGCACGGCTACGTCCAGCACCGAGGACAATCCGTTCTACATCTTCAACCCGGCCAATTCCGGCATCGTCGGGACGGCTGGGCGCAACACGGAGCGGACCGGCCCGACCAGGAACTGGGACATGTCGCTCGTGAAGAACACCCGGCTCTTCGGTGAGAACCAGAGGCTCCAACTCCGCTGGGAGGTGTTCAACGTTTTCAACACCCGGAACTTCACCTCGATTCCGGCCAACGTTGTCAGCGCTGATACCAACACCGAGCTTTTCCTGAACCTGGGACAGACCAACGTCAGCGGGCGCAACATGCTCTTCACCGCCAGGTTCTTCTTCTAAAAAAGACTCGGCTTTCGGCCTCGCATTCGGTTGCGCGGGCGAGCTGAGCCTCTGACATGAGCGCCCGGTGAGTCGGTCATCTCACCGGGCGCTCTGAATTTGAATGACCTTCAGCGATGATCGCGGGCCTTCCTGCCGCCTCGGGTTGTCGCGGTAAGGGCTGTGCCTGCTCGCCGGATTGAGGTAAGATGTTGCCGTCTTCTCGAATCGGCTGGCCACCCGTAGCTGTATGGAGGCGGTTATGATATCTCGATTGATAATCTTTCAACTCTGTCTGCTCGTCGGCGTCCCGGCCTGCTCCGAGACCTCGGCCCTCGGGCAGGTATTGCCGCAACGGTCGTCGAGGACCAGGCCGACGGAGTCGGGCACCATATCGGGCCGCGTAATGCTCAAGTCCGGAATCCCTTACACGGGGCGGGCGACCATTACGCTCAGCAGCCTCGCCATCCCGTCCTCGTCCATATACACGGACGGGGGTGCCTTCAGTTTCGCAGGGCTCAGGGAAGGCAACTACACCATAGAGGTCATAGGCGACGCGGATAAATTTCTGCCGACCTTCCAACACGTCTACCTCACCAGAAACGGACGGACCTACCTCTCTATCGTGATGCTGGAAAAACCGACCCCGGCCAATAAGGAGGACGAGGCCGGAGTTGTTTCAGTGGACGAGCTTGGAAAGGTTCCCGACGCGGCTAAGAAAAAGGTCGAGCAGGCGGTGAGCCTGGTAGGCAAGGGCGAGGCCGATGAGGCCATCAGGCACTACAAGCAGGCCCTCGCCATCTACCCTAATTACATTCTGGCCCGAAACGACCTCGGGGTGCTTTATATGAAGCTTCGCAATCTGGGCGAGGCGGCCGCGCAGTTTGAAGAAGCCCTCAAGATAGCGCCGAAAGCTTTTAACCCCCGGCTCAATCTCGGCATAGTGCGGATCGAGGAGAAGAATTATCCGGGCGCCATAGAAGAGATACAGGAGGCGCTCTCTATCAACAGCTCCCACCCCGCCCCATACCTGTACCTGGGCATCGCGCGGTTCGAAGCCGGGCAGATGCCTGAAGCCCTGCGCGAGCTTTCGAAAGCGATTGACATGGGGGGCAACGATTACGCGCTGGCGCATTATTACACCGCGCTGATTCACATAAAAACTGGCAAAGACGCGGAGGCGGCGCGCGCGCTGAATGCTTACCTTGAGGCCGCCCCCAACGGCGGGGAGGCCGACAATGCCCGCATGCTGCTTAAGCAGATAGCGCCTCCGCAGGGTAAGTGAAGCGGCCGGTTGCGGAGTCGCGCCCGCCCTGTTTCGAAGAACCCTGACGGCCTCAGAGCTCTTGGTGTCGCCTCTCGCCTCCAAAATATTGAGCACTTTTAATCCCGGCTCCGTCCGCCTTACCCGCGACGCTGGCTGACCCATGCGGTGGTCTCGGGTCTGCCCGCTATGGTACTATCATCGTTCGACCGATGAGCGAGAATACTAAACAGACAAGGCTGAAACAGACCCTTCTGAGGGCGACCGGGAATGCCATCCGGGACTTCAACATGATCGAGGATGGCGACCGGATAATGGTCTGCATGAGCGGGGGCAAAGACAGCTACACTTTGCTGACGCTCCTGCTCGATTTGCAGCGCCGCGCGCCCGTGCGCTTCGACCTGCTCGCGGTTAACCTGGACCAGAAGCAGCCCGGATTCCCGGAGCGCGTGCTGCCCGATTATCTCTCTCTCCTCGGGGTGCCTTTTCGCATAATCGAAAAAGACACCTATTCGATAGTCAAGGCGCTCGTGCCGGAAGGGAAGACGACCTGCTCCGTCTGCTCGCGCCTGCGTCGCGGGATACTTTACAACGCCGCGGTCGAAGAAGGGTGTAACAAGATAGCTCTGGGCCACCACTCGGACGATATACTGGAGACTTTCCTGCTCAATCTTTTTTTCAGCGGCTCCCTGAAAGCGATGCCTCCCGCGCTCCGGAGCGACGACGGGCGCAACATGGTGATTCGCCCGCTCGCCTACTGCCGCGAGTCCGACATAGCTGCTTTCGCCGAGACTCAGGATTACCCCATCATCCCCTGCGACCTTTGCGGCTCGCAGGAGAACCTGAAGCGCAGGCGCGTGAAGCGGTTGATCGACGAGCTACAGCAGGAGATACCGCAGGTGCGCAGCTCGATGCTCCGCGCTCTGGGGAATGTCGCGCCCTCTCAGCTGATGGACACGCGCCTGTTCGACTTTCACTCGCTAGCGGGCGCGCGGGGCGACCTCGCGGACGAACTTGACGCGGCCGTCGGGGTGCACGCGGATACGCTCGCGCAGGCTCTGGTGACAGTCGCCCTCAAGAACACGATCTAGCGCCGTGCAAACGACCCCTTCCGAAAGCCGAGGCGAGCCGCGGGCCAGCCGCGCCGCCATCTTAAAACTCTTCGTCGCGCTCGTCTCGATCAGCTTTCTGCTGCGCATCTTCTACTCGGGACACCTCTTTCAGGACGACGGGCTCTGGTTCACGGCGGCCGAAGAGGTACTCCGGGGCAAGGCGCTTTATCGCGAGATATATTTCGACAAGCCGCCCGCCTTGCCTCTGCTCTACGCCGCGCTCTTCAAACTCTTTGGCGCTCACATCATAGTCATCAGGCTCTTTACGATCCTTTACGCGGTCGCGGTCTCCGCTGTGCTGTACCTGTTCGGCTCGCACCTCTACGGCAGGAGAGCCGGGGTGATCGCCGCCGTGATGTTCGTGGTCTTCAGCACGACATTTACGACTGGCCACATGCAGGGGCTCAACACCGACTTCCTGATGGCTCTGCCATACACGGCGGGGGCCTATCTCATGGCCCTCTCGGTCGCGGGCGGCAGAGCGTTGCGGCGGCGCGCGGGGCTCGCGGCGGCGGGAGGGGCGCTTGCCGGTCTTGCCTTTCAGGTGAATCCGAAGGGCGCATTCGACCTGGTATTTTTTGCCCTGATTCTGCTCTTTGTGATCTTCACGCGGGCGCGAAACCGGGCCGAGGCCGCGAGCGGGCCGGGCGCGGGGCTTCTGCTCTACGCCTGCGCCGTTCTCGGGTTCGTCGCGGCCGCCATCCCGTTCATGATCTACCTGGTGATGAATCACTCGCTCGCGGATTACAGGGCCTACGTCTGGGACTGGGGCGCGCTCTACGCGAGCTACTACCCCGCCACGAAGATGGCCCGGACGGCCCTCGCCCAAACGCTTCAGTACTTCGCCTTAAACAACACTCTGCTCATCACTCTCGCCTTCGTCCTCGTGGCCACGGTCAGGCGGAGGGCCGGATCGCGACCCGCCCGGAACACGGAAACGGCCACGGGAGCCGGTTTCGAGTCTCAGAGCTTCCGGCGGTCGAACGTGATCGCGCTCGCGTGGCTCCTGGCTTCGTACGCGGCGCTCGCGACCGGCGGGAGATTTTTCGGCCACTACTTCTTCCAG
This sequence comes from Blastocatellia bacterium, assembly GCA_035634255.1. Classification (GTDB taxonomy): domain Bacteria; phylum Acidobacteriota; class Blastocatellia; order UBA7656; family UBA7656; genus DATLMR01. Next base: position 1,542 of record DASQDI010000142.1, on the reverse strand, counting down.
ATCATCCCCGCGCTCTGCCTGACCGGGGCGAGCGGGATGATCGGAATGGAGCGGTGGCTTGCGGCGCGCGACCTCGGAACCCGGCCCTGGCTCACGCGGAGGCGCGCCCTCGCCTTTCTTGCCATCGGGTTCGCTTTCACTCTGGTCCGCTTCCACGGCCGAACGGTCGCGCTCGCGTCCGACCTGCTGCGCCAGCGGAAGAGCGAGAGCGTCGCCAGCTGGTTCCATGAGAGACTGAACCGGGAAGAGAAGATGGCGGCAGCCGCCGTGCGCGAGTACTCTGGGGACATAGAGTTGTTAGGGCCTGAGGCGTTGCGCGCGGCCGGGGCTAGCGGGGGAGCGCCCGAGAGCTACCTTTTCGTGTGGGGCTACAGGCCGGAGATCTACTACTGGTCCGGCCTCCTCCCCGCCTCGCGCTTTCTGAGCTCGCAGCCGCTCACGGGGGTCCCGGCGGATGTCCATTATTTCGGGGGCGAGCACCGCGCCCTGCTCGACGAGCGGGTCACGGCGGAGGCGCGGGCGGTCCTCGTGGGCGAACTGGAACGGCACCGGCCGAAGTACGTCGTCGATGAGCTTGGTTTTTTCAACGCCGACCTCTCTATAGAGGACTACCCCGAGACGAGCGAATTCATGAAAGACTACAAAAGGCTTGGCGCGACGGGCCGGTTTCTGATATACCGCAGAGAGGACCCGGTTACCGATTCGATCAGGAGGTAACGATGAAGTTATTCGCTTCTCTCATTATCATCGCGGCCCTAGCCTTCTCCGTCTTGGGCCAGAATTACACGGAAGAAGCCCGGAAGGCGAGGAACGCGCCCGACCTCTTCGTCCTAAGCGCGGGCGGGTATGGGCCGGACAGGAACAACGAAGCCATCTACTCGATGGCCGTCAAAAACATCGGCCAGAAGAACATCACGGCGGTGGATTGGGAGTACCTCCCGCCCGGCCAGTCCGCGCCTATGAAGTTCCGAGTCTCCGGACTGAAGGTCGCTCCGGGCGCGAGGACGAAGGTCCACAAGCGGGTCAGCTACGCGGGGAATGAGCTGATCAATCAATTCCGCCTGAACAACATAAGAATCATGCGGGTGGAGTTCGAAGACGGGTCGTCTTGGGAGAGGCCTTCGGACGGACGGTGATTCAGCGGGCGAGCAGGTCCGCCACCCGCAGCCTGTTGCCGAGCAGGCAGGCATGCCCCGCGCCTTTTATTACCCTCACCTCGGCGTTCGGTACCCGGCGGGCCATCCGTTTCGCCTCGGTCACGGAAGGTACGAGCAAGTCTTTGTCGCCCGCGACGAAGAGCGTGGGGACTCGGATCTGCGGTAGGCGGTCCTCGATATCGAGGTCGGCAATCAACTTCAGGCGGCGCGCGTAGCCTTCCTGCCTGACCGAGCGGATGACCTTGAAGAATCTGCGGCGGTCTTCGGCCCTGACCCCATCTATGTAAAGCCCAAGTGTGCTGGCCGCCGCGCGCAAAAGCCACGTCGCGCGAAACGGGGTGATCGGGGCCAGCAGCGCCGCCAGCCTGATGCGGAGGCGGCCACG
>DASQDI010000141.1:0-81223 GCA_035634255.1 Blastocatellia bacterium | reverse complement strand
GATGACCAGCGCCGATTCGACGCCCACGAAAATGTTCGCGGCGCTGCACAAAGACTCCGCGCCGCTGATGCTCATCGTGCGGCGAAACAGCATCGCGAAGAAGCGGACGAACACCTGAAGAACGCGCAGGTGGTAGAGCGCGGCCGTGAAGGCCGAAAAGAAGATTGCTACGGGGAGAGCCTGAAAAAGCAGGATGAAGCCGACCGAGCCCGGCTCCCCCGGCGCGGCCGCCAGCGGGCCGAGCAGAAACGCCGAGCCGCTCTTCGAGGCATTGAGCAACGCTATGACCGCGTCGTTGAGCCACACAAAGACGTGTTGCGCGCCCGGCAGCCGGAAGATCAACAGCCCGAACAGAAGTTGCAGGCCCACCCCCCACCCGACGGTCTTCCAATTCACCTTTTGCCTATTGGTGGAAAAGAGCCATGCTATAGCGGCGAACGTGAAGAACCCGGCCAGTGAAATTAAGCGGTATTGCATGAGTCCCTGACTGTAGCCGTTTATCAGTTTCGGGACAAGGACTTTCTTGATGCTAGATGGCCGAAAAGTTGGCATCACCCGAGCCCGCGGCATGAGTTTGAATGAACCATCCGGCGTTGCCTGCGGGCCGGGTGACGCGAAGCACATGATCCGGATTCGTCGGTCGGATCACGCTCTCAACACCTACACGTTTCCCTTCGCATGTGTTTCTCCGACCGGCCTCTCGTTTATTTCGTGCCAGCCGCGGGCCGGTTTGAGTAAGAATCGAGGCGTGTTACTTAACGCTTCCGGCACTCTGGCCACGTCTTCATGGGCCTCAAGGTGGTCTATCGCTTCCCTCACCTCGTCCTCCGATAGCCCGATTGAGCCGGCCAGACTCGATTCCTCTATACCATCCTGCTCGAACTCCGTGCGGTGCCCCTGTAGCCATTCGATAACGCGGGCCGCATTCTCATGAATATTCATTTTGTGATGGTCTGCCATCGTGCTGTCCTCCCTTAATGAATCAGGTAGGTAAGGTCGTCCACATATAAAATCTAAAGATTTATGCTGAACGAAGCAACAGGGCCGGCACTACATCGAGCCGGCCCTGTGACTCGCCTCCCGATTCGATGGCCGGCGTGACGGGCCATCGGGCAGTCCCTATTCGCCGCTCTCTCCCGCGAGGCGAGAGGTTGAGCGGATGACTTCGCGAGGCCTCGCCCGCGCCAGCCACGCGCGAAAGCGCCTCCACGTGAGCGCCAGCCCGGTCCACACGAGCACCGCGCCGCCCGCCGACACGAGCCCCGCGACAGTCTGGCCCGCGATGCCGGCCGCTTCCCCGGTATGCGCGAAGCGCAACAACGAGCGGAGCTGGCGGCCGGGAGTATAACTGGAGAACGGCTCCCATCGAACGACTTCGCCACTGGCCCTATCGAGGGTGAGCTGCGCCCGCTTGTGCGGCTGTCCCCCGTCGCCCTGATCGATAGTGAATACGGCCGGCGCGTCCGCGGCCCCCGCCAGACGCAGGCTCATGATTTGCCAGCCGGGCACCTGTTGCTCCGCGCGAGCCCAGAGATTGTCGAGCCCCGACAGGGGCACTTCCACAACCGGCGCGGCGGGCTCTCCGGGCGGCGCGGCCTGCCTCGGCGCGGGGGGCTGCTCTCCCGACAGGCGATAGACGAGATTGCTCGCCCACGGGTACGAGATCACGACCGCCGACAGCACGACCACGAAGAGCGGGATGGCCGACCAGAATCCGATCACGTTGTGCCAGTTGAAATCGCGCGCCTTGCCGGGCAGCCCTGACTTGAACCAGAGCACGCTCTTGACCTGCGACCACGACCATTTCCGGGGCCACCAGAGGTAGAAGCCGCTGACGACCAGAAAGAGGAATCCAAGATTACACGCGCCCGTGATGGCTCGCCCGGTGGCTCGGCCTTCGCCCTGCACGCCGAGCCAGCGGTGCAAGTCAGTCACCGTGCGAAAGAAGCTTCTCACTCTCCTCGACCCTTCGCCCATCACTCCCCCCGTGTAGGGATTGACGAACAGGGTGCGCCCTCCCGTGAGGCCGACCGCGGCCGGGGCCGAAGGGTCGGAGCGCAGCGTAAGGGCGGAGAGCTGAGCGTCGGGCTCCGCCTCCTTAACCCTGGCGAGCAGAGCCTCTATCGGAAGTCGCGCGGCCCCCTGAGCGGGAGCCGCGTGATAACCGCGCGTGTCCGCCCATAACGTGATCTGCCGTTCGTAAGTCAGCAGCACTCCCGTGACCGACATCAGCAGGACGACCAGGCCCACAAACACCCCCACCGGCAGATGACACCAGAAGATGATTTTACGAAACCGCGCCATTACTTTATATCTCCTCAAAAATACTCATGGGTGAAAACAGCTGATGCGGGTGGATGGCCCGGCGCGCTCTGCTCAAACGTCTGCCCACCGTCGCAACAGGTTGTGATAGACGCCGGTCAGCTGCACCGTGGAAGCGTGATCGGGCATGTCCTGATTGATGCGCTGGATGGCCATATCGAGATCGAACAAGAGAGTGCGCTGACCGTCGTCCCGCACCATGCTCTGAATCCAGAAGAAAGACGCGATACGCATGCCGCGCGTCACCGGGCGCACGCGATGCAGGCTGGTCGACGGGTAAAGAATCAGATGGCCCGCGGGCAGCTTGATGTTGTGCACGCCGTAGGTGTCCTCCACGAGCAATTCGCCTCCGTCGTATTCGTCGGGTTGGGTGAGGAAGAGTGTGGCCGAGAGGTCCGTGCGGACGCGATGCGGCGTGCCCGTCACCTGGCGAATCGCGTTATCGACGTGCGTGCCGAACCCCTGCCCATCCTTGTAGAGGTTGAACAATGGCGGGAATACCTTCAGCGGCAGGGCCGCGGCCATGAAAACGGGATTGCGTTCGAGCGCCGCAAGGATCAGGTCCCCCAGTTGTCTCGCCACCGGATGACCTTCGGGAAGCTGCTGGTTATCTTTCGCCCTGGCCGACTGGTGCCCCGCAGTGATTCGCCCGTCGACCCATTCGCTCTCTTCAAGCGCCCGGCGACACTGCTCGGCCTGCTCGGCAGTCAGTATGTCGGGAATCGGCATCAGCATTCTTCTCTCGCTCCGTCACCGGCGAAGAAGGCCCCGGCGTGTGAAGCGCCGGGCCTTCCTGAAAGTTCTTCGACCTAAAACCTGAAGCCGAGGCTCACGTTCGCGGACCTGGCCGGTCCGGGTATGAGATGGCCTCCGCCGATCCGGTCGAAGTAATACTCGTCGGTCAGGTTGTAGAGGTTGAGCCTGAGGTCGATATGCCTCGTCAGGGGGTAAGAGGCCGTGGCATCAATCGTCCAGTAGCTCTTCACGCGCCTCGTGTTTATGGTGTTGCCGTAGCGGTCGTCCACGAAACGCGCGCCGCCGCCCACGTCGAGCCTCCACGGGAACTGGTAGCCGGTCCATATGCTGACGGAGTTCTTCGGCGTGTTTATAAGCTCTTTGCCCAGATCCGACACGGTGTTGGGCAATAAGCCCGCGTTGGTCTTCAATATCTCGCTGTCGAGGTAAGTGTAGGCGGCGAAGACCTGCCACTCGCGGGTGATGTTGCCCGTTACTCCGACCTCGGCACCGTAGACGCGCTGCTCGCCGTCGAGCACCTGCGGGGGGTCGTCGGGAAGGAGGCCGGGCGTTCGGGCGTTGGTCTTATTGACCCGGAATGCCGCGACACTCAGAAGCATCCTTTGCCTGAAGAAGTCCCACTTGGTCCCCATCTCAAACGTGTAAGTCTTCTCGGGCTCGATGGCCGTGTTGGCGGTCCCATACGAGAGCCCTTCCAGAGACGGGTTGAGCGACGTTCCGTAGGCGACGTAGACGGTCCCCTCCGGCTTCGGTTTGTAAACCGCCCCGGCCCTCCAACTCAGCATGCGGTCGATTCTTGTGACCTCAGAGCCGGTCGTGCTTATGCCTTCGACATCGAAGTAGTCCCATCGTAACCCTCCGCTCACTTCGAATTTTTCGCTGAGCCTCACCGTGTCGAAAGCGTAGGCGGCGATGGAATTGCCGATGACATCGCCGACTATGGGGCCGACCGTGATCTCGCCGGGAAACGTATCGTCGGGGTTGGGATTCAACAGGGTCGTGAGCATGTTCGGGGCGGTGCGAGTCGTGCGCTCATTGTCTTCGCGCGTAAGGGCAAGACCTGCCACCAGAGAGTGTTGAATCCCGCCCGTCGAAAACCTCGCCCTCATATCGGTCTGGTTGTCCCATATCTCGTCCTTGGTGAGCCAGGACCGCATTTCACGGTTGATGTCGGTCGAATCGTTGCCGGCGAAGCGGGGCGGGGTCGCAATCGAATCCCGCGTCGAATGGCCGAAGCGCAGTTGGCTGCGCAGGGTGAGGTTATCGCTGAAGTCGCGCTCAAACTTGACGGTCGCGAGCTCCGAGTTGAGCTCCTCGTAGTCGCGGTCCTTGAGCCCATAGAATGTGTCGCGCGGCACGGGAGCGGGCTTGTCGCGAAATTCCCTGAGCGCGTTATTCGTGGCCGGGACCCACGGAATGCCGTAGTCGGAAATGTTATCCTGCGCCAGTTTGAAGTAGCTCAGGGTGAGCCGCGTCGGCGTCCCGAGCCCTAACGCGAGGGACGGGGCGATCCCCCACCTCCGGTTCTCCACCACGTCACGCCCGGCCACACCGGATTCGTGCGCCACGAAGTTCATGCGGAAGGCGGTGCGCTCCCCGAGGCCTAAGCGGTCAAGCGGCACGCTGATGTCGCCCGTGACACGCTTCGTGTCGTCGGAGCCGAGGTTCATCGTGAAACCGTAATAAGGATCGAGGCCCGGCGACTTGCTCACCAGATTGATCGCGCCGCCGGTCGAGCCGCGCCCATTGTAAGCCGACGACGGCCCTTTCGTTATCTCGACCTGCTCCAGGTTGAACGGGTCGCGCGCCTGCGGGCTGAGGTCGCGCACGCCGTCTATGAAAACGTCGTTGCGCGCGCTGAACCCGCGCAAAGTCAGGTTGTCGCCCGCGGGCGCCCCGCCTTCTCCGGCCGTGAGCGTGAGGCCCGGCACGTTGCGAAGCACGTCGCGCAGAGTCGTCGCGGACTGCTTCTCTATCATGTCTTTGGGTATCACGGTGATCGTCTGAGGGATGTCACGCAGGGGCTCGGTATACTTCGGCGATAAAGGCTCCGGCAGGACGCCGCTTACTTCGACCGAATCCGACGGGCCTGATATTTCGAGCGCCACCGTCTGCGGGGCGGTAATCCGGTAGACGACTCCCGTTCCCGCCAGAAGGTGCTTCAACGCCTGCTCGGCGGTGTGGACCCCTGAGACGCCGGGCGACGCGAGGTCGCCGATCTTGTCCGCGGTCTCAAGCACTCGCCATCCGGTCACCTCGCGGAATGTCTTCAGAGCCGCTTCCAGAGGGCCGGGCGGAATGTCGAAGCGCCGGGCCTGTTGGTAAAGGGCCGTGAAAGAACTGAGCTGCCTCTGTCCGTACGCCGGCGTTACGGTCTTGCTCCCGAAAGCGCCGTAGGCAACCAGGGCACCCATCGCGCTCATTGTCACCCAATATTTCGGGCCTCGGTGCGGCGAGCCTGCGCTCTTCTGATGATTCTTCTTTCTGTTTTTCTTTGCTTTCATCTTAATCGCCCTGCCTCCTCGCGGAATGGAGAATGGGTTTAATGAGCGGGCGGCCCTCTGAAATCGCGCGATGAGATGCATCATTCAATGCGCCATCGAGAGACGCGCCCGACCTTCGCTTCACCCGAAAATCATGGAGCGAAATACTCGGTAAGACCGGACCGAAAGCCCGGGAAAGCTTTGGGAGTGTGGTTCTGTTCAGGGCGTGGGATTGTAAGACATATCGAAGCCTCCTGTGGCCACGCGGCTCTCCCGGACGGAGTCCGGCGTGTGCGTTTCCGGCGGCCGTGTGCTAGGATGGCTCCGCACGCCGCCTGTCATGTTCCCAATACGGACCGGCTGGTCGTTGCACCAAAAGCCTTCAGCGTATCCCCGCTGGAGGCTTTTCGCTACCACTGATCACCTCTTTACTACCTTACGAAAAAGAAAGTCAGGCGCTCATACGATTCGCGCCAACTTTGAGAACTTGAAAATCATTTTCAAGAAGGCTGATACTATGGATTTTCCCCGGCCTTGTCAAGCACTTTCACCTGATCTTTAGTGATCGAATCCTGAAGGAGTGGAGATAGTAGTAAGGAAGCGGGCTGCATTTAAGGTGAGGAGGGGCCCTCTACAGAATAAAGAGGAAGACGAAAATAACGATAAAGAATAGGAGCAGGCAAAGCGATATGATCCATGCGAGGCTCCCCGGCCTTCTTATGATCCTCGCCGCGCCCACCTCTCTAGGCTCGCTCGGCTTCATCCGCTCGGCTTTGCTCGCCCCCATTATTAACCCGGACTGAATTATTACCTCGGAGTGGCGCTACTAATCTTCCGCCTGACCTCAGGCCGCGCCCGTCAGACTCGATTGCTGTGAGCCTTCGATGGACCGGACGGCTAAAACGCCATGCTTTTCCAGGGTCGCCAGAATCGGCCCTAGCTTGTCGTAGAAGACTACGAGTATCTCCCCTTCCCCGAGCCGCCGAAGTTCGCCATCGAGCGCCTCGACTTCGTCGGGCACGACGAGGCACTCGCGGTCAGGCGCTTGCTCGTTCACGACCCTGCACAGCAGCCCCGCCACCTCGCCCTTATCCCGGCCTCTCAGGTCTCTGTCTTCCTTAATGATTACCCGATGAAAGCCCCTGGCCGCCGCGCGCCCCGACGCCTCGATCAAGTCGTCCCTTCTGTCGCCTGGCACGCCGACGATTGCGGTGACCCGCCGCCCCTTCCAGAGCGCCGCCGCCCGCGCGACCGCGCCGAAAGCGTCGGGGTTGTGTCCGTAGTCGACGAGCACGTAGCCGCCGCCGCCGGCGCGATACAGGTTGCTCCTGCCGGGGTTGTGCTCGGCGTTGCTGAAGCTCTTCATCGCGCCCACGGTCGGGTCGCCCGGCAGCCCGTAAGCGCGACATGCGGCGATGGCGGCCAGGACGTTTGCGGTCTGATACTCGGCCGTGCCCTGCATCGTCACGGGCAGGTCCGACACTCGGGCCATCTCCCTCTCGTAACGGCCGGCCGCCTCGATAATCGAGCCGCCTCTCACGAAGTAAGCCGCGTGCCCGGCGGCGGTATGACTTTTGACGACCGGGTTGTCGGAAGCTAGAGAAAAGTAGACTATCGTTTTCGGCATGCGCCCGACCCGATCAAGCTCGGTCAACCGCGCGAGGCGCTCGTCGTCCGCGTTGAGTATGAGCGTCCCGCCCCCCCTCACTCGCTCTGCCACGAGCGACTTGATGTGCAGCAGATCATCGACATCTTCCATGCCGTCCTGCCCCAGGTGATCCGGCCTGACGTTTGTCATGACCGAGATGTCGGACCAGTCGTACCCCAGCCCCCGCCTCACGATGCCTCCGCGAGCCGTTTCGAGCACGGCGACTTCGACCGACGCGTCCGACAGAACCGTCCTCGCCGAGATCGGCCCCGTCGTGTCGCCTTCGATTATCGGGTAGCCCCCGATCCATATGCCGTCCGTCGTGGTCATCCCGACCGTGAGGCCCGAGGCTCCGAGCGCGTGGCCGATCATCCGGGTGACGGTCGTCTTCCCGTTCGTGCCTGTTATGGAGATTATCGGTATCCTCGCCGGAGAGCCTTCGGGGTAGAGGCCCTCGACGATGGCCGCCCCGACATCGCGGGGCTCACCTTCGTTCGGGAACAGGTGCATCCTGAGCCCCGGCGCGGCGTTGGCCTCGATCACGCCCCCCCCGCTTTCGCCGAGCGGCTTCGATATGTCTTTCATGACTAGGTCGATCCCGCAGATGTCGAGGCCGACGGCCCGCGCCGCCCTCTCAGAGAGGCGGCGGACCTGCGGGTGGACCTCGCCGGTCACGTCCCTCGCGGTGCCTCCCGTGGAGAGGTTCATGCCGGCGCAGAGCATCACGCACGCCCCGGCCTCGGGCACGTCCTGGAGCGTTATGCCTTCTTTGCGCAGGAAGGCGTGCAGGATCGGGTCCGTTCTGATCTGAGTGAGGGGCTTTTCATGCCCTTCACCCCGCAGAGGGTTTTGATTCTCAAGCTCGATCAGCTCCGCCACCGTGTGCTCCCCGTCACCGACTACGTGGCAAGGCAAGCGCTCGCTCGCGGCGACCGTCTTCCCATTCACGACCAGCACCCGGTAGTTGTTACCTTGGAGTAATTCCTCCACGAGAATTTCTCGCGAAAACTCGATGGCGGACTGAAAGGCGGCTATCACCTCTTCGGCGGTCGTTAAGTTGATCGACACACCTTTGCCCTGCCTCCCATCGAGCGGCTTGACGACGACGGGCGGGCCGATCTCTTCCATAGCGGCCACGGCTTCGTCGGCCGTCCTGACGATCAAGCCCCTCGGGACCGGGACCGAGGCGCGCTCAAGGAGCGATTTCGTCAGGTCTTTATCGCCGGCGATTTCCACGGCGATGCTGCTCGTACGGTCGGTCATCGCGGCCTGGATGAGCCGCCGGTTTTTACCGTACCCGAGTTGCACGAGGCTGTCTTCATTCAGGCGCGCCCAAGGGATGCCGCGGCGGGCGGCGGCTTCGACAATGCTGCGGGCGCTCGGGCCGAGTTCCGTCTCGGCGGCAATGGACTTCGCCTCTCTCACCCTCTCCCCGAGCGGGAAAGGCTCGCCCTTCACGAGGGCTTCGACTAGCTCGACGGCGGTCGCGAGAAGGTAGCGCGTGGACTGCTCGGCCTTATACTCGATTGCCACGTTGTAGATGTTCGGCGCTCGGTCCACCCGCGTCTTACCGTGGGCGGTCGCTATGTCCGCGAGCACGGTAAGCTCAAGGGCAACGTGCTCGACGGTGTGTCCGAAGTACGTGCCATCATGCAGGCGCTCGACGAACCCGCCCGGCCTGCCCTTAGAGCAGTGGTGGTCCCGGAGGCCCGGCAGGAGGTCGAGCAGGCGGTCGGTGAAGCCCGCGACCTCATAGCTCTCCTTCCCCGTCAGCCCTTCGAGGTCGAGCCTCATCACGATCATGGGCTGATGGCTGTAGACATTAGGCCCCGGCAGAGTTCGAAAAGATAGAATTTTCACCCCTCACCCCTCTCGCACGTCGCATCGACTCGGGCTTTAGATTTGAGCCTCACTTGTCGGCCAACACCTCCGCCGCGCGGCCCTTCAGCTTCTCGGGCCTGCGGGCCGTAAGGTCGAACTTGTCGCCTTCGCTCAAGACGTGCAGCGTCACGTCGTACATGGATACGGTCTTATCGGCTTCATCTTCGGCCATGTTCGAATAGGTTATGCCCTCGCCATCCACCACGTAGACGGCCCCGCTCCCAAGCACGTAGAAGCTCTGCTCGCGCTCGATCACTATGGCGGTGTCCTCGTCTATGCCGACGCCGACGTTCTTAGGGTTCTGAGCAATCGCGCCGAGCAGACGGCCCATCCGCCCGCGCTCCGCGAAGTGCTGGTCTATGATGACGCCTCCGATCAGGCCGAGGCCCGGCGCGAGCCCCATAGAGTCTTCTACACGGTGCGACTTTTCGTTCTTGCCGTTCACGATCATCGTCTCGCACATCACGGACGCGCCCGCGCTCGTCCCCGCGACGACTCCGCCCGCCTCATAAATCTCCATGACCCGCCTGAAGACGAGCGAGTCGCCGATCTGGCTAGTGATCTTGAGCTGGTCCCCGCCCGTGAAGAAGACGGCGTTAGCGTCATCCAGAATGCGAGCCTTCCTCTCGTCAACCGCCTCCGAGCGGTCCTTAATCCCCAGCTTCGCGAGGTGCTTTATGCCTATGTTACGGAAGATGCGCTCGTACTCTTCAAACAGCCCGTCCGGCTGCTTGGAGGCTACGGTCGTCACGACCAGCTTGCCCGAGCCCACTCTTCGAGCAACCTCTTTCAGGATGATCTTATCGCCTATCTTGTCCTCATGCCCGCCGATGACAATTAAAGTCCGGTCGCTTTTATTTGCCATGCCAGTCTCTCCTTCAACTCGCCGGCCTCTCACCGGAGCCGTTCGCCCCGCAGAGAAACCCGCCGGTTGCTCCGTTCCAGAAATCTTTCGCTCGCGATAAAGCGCCCATCTTCCACCATGTGCTTTCCCCCGACGATAACGTCTTTGATCTCGAATGCATTCTTACGCAGCACGAGCACGTCCGCGTCTTTACCAGCTTCGAGCCGACCCTTCGACCCGAGTTTGAGGACTTCGGAGGTGTTGCGGGTGACGACCGGCAGCACTCGCTCAATCGCGAAGCCGTGCTCGACAATACACGCCCTGACCTGGGCGAAGAGGTTGCGCGGCGAAGTGATGGAGGCATCCGAGGAGGCCGTCAGCCTCTCCGGGTCGCCGCCATTATCGAGGTAAAATCGCAGCCACTTGGGCAGGTCTTCCTCGACCGTATCCACGTCCACGAACATGCCGCCCGCGCTCAAATCGATGGCTTCCCGCATCAGGCCCTCGTCACGCCCGACATGCGTCGGGTAGAGCAGGCCCGGCCGAACTCCGAAGTCCTCCACCAACCTCCTCAGAGGCTTTAACCGCTCTTCTTTGTCACCGACATGGAAATGCGTCACGCCCGCTTTGTTGCTCAACATGCCGCCCACGTATGCGTCGCTGACCAGACGCGCGAGTTCACGCGGCGTCGGGTCGGTCGAGCGCTCGTCGGAGATGGCGACCTCGCCCGCGCCGATCACTTCCGCGATGTACATAATGTCGCTACGCACCGAATCGGTGATCGAGCTCGGGGGGACGTTGTAGCCCCCGGTCCATACGAAAGCCGTCATGCCCTCTTCCCTTAGCGCCTTGGCCTTCGCGAGCAGACCGGACATGGTCTTCGTGGTGGTGTCGACACCCAGAGCGCCTACGACTGTAGTAATGCCCGCGGTGACGATCTCGCCGAGGTTGATCTCGGGCGTTTGAGTGCTGAACCCTCCCTCCCCGCTCCCGCCCAGAAGGTGCTCGTGGGGGTCAATAAAACCGGGCGTTACGACACAGCCTGCCGCGTCTATCACTTTGAGATCCAGGCCGAGCGCCTTTATGCTTCGCCTGTTCACCTCCCCGATCATTACTATGCGGTCGTTAACTATCAGGAGGTCGTGTCGCCCCAGAGTCTCGGGCGAGTAGACCTCACCGTTTTCAACCAGCGTCAGCATAATGCTTCTCGCGCCCTCTCGCTTTAAGCGCCCGAAAGAGAGGTTTCAATTTACAGTAATGCAATCGGCATGCAGATTCATTGCTCGCCGCATGCGGCGAGGACCGGAGCGCACGGCGGCCTTTTCTTCTCACCGATGCTGCATCCTTGTCCACATCCGCCTTGTGTAAGTCTCCGTTCACTCGGGGCGGAACGGCTTCTGATTCGTAACCCCCCTCTACATGCCCCGACCGATCCCGACCGGCCGGGTTACGGATCGGGCGAGCTATTTTATTGGGCTACGAGTATTTCGCCCCGGCTGTCGCCTTCTTCGATTGGGAAAATTTCGCGAGCAGGGCGGCAAAGCTGTCAAACTTTTTAGCCACACAATGGGCCTGTAGCCTCTACCGGCGGGGGGAATAAGTCTGGCCTCTTTATTGCTCTGGCAGGGGTATGAAGTAACCGTTGTCTAATGACATGGCTTCTACTAATGCTTCCGAGCAGGGACGCTCCGCATTTATCACGAAGGATTCCGTTACGGTTAATAAATGAGAGTTAAACAATTTCGCTCTGTCGAATCCCGCCCGGAATTATGGGGCGGGGTAGAGTGCAGCACTGTCCGCGTGAGAGATGACTACTATAATCAGCTCGAATCGAGCGGGCATAACAAGAGAATAGAAGACCTGGACCTCTTCGCGGGTTTGGGCATCCGGGCGATCCGCTACCCGGTGCTATGGGAGCAGGTTGCCCCAACGGAGACGGGCGAGCCGGACTGGTCCTGGGCCGACGCGCGGCTCGCGCGCTTGCGTGAGTTGAGGCTCGTCCCGATAGTAGGGCTGGTTCATCACGGCAGCGGGCCCCGTTACACGAGTTTGATCGACCCGCGATTCCCGGAAAAGCTCGCGACGTTCGCCGCCTCCGTCGCCCGGCGTTACCCGTGGGTGCGCAGCTACACCCCGATAAACGAGCCGTTGACCACGGCGCGGTTCAGCGGGCTATACGGTCACTGGTACCCTCACGGGCAGGACGCCCTTACCTTCGCGCGCGGGTTGCTCACGCAATGTAAAGCCGTCGCGCTCGCGATGCGGGCCATCCGCGAGGTCAACCCGACCGCGCAGCTCATACAGACCGAGGACCTGGGTAAATGCTTCAGCACCCCGAGGCTCTCGTATCAGGCGGATTTCGAGAACGAGCGGCGGTGGCTCTCCTTCGACCTGCTTTCGGGCCGCGTGACTGAAGACCACCCTCTCTGGGACTACCTCAAACAACTCGGGATTTCTAAGGGCGAATTGGGCTGGTTCGCGGAAAACCCATGCCCGCCGACCGTGATGGGAATCAATTACTACATCACCAGCGAGCGCTTCCTCGACGAGCGGTTGGACCGCTACCCGAACGCCACGCATGGCGGCAACGGGAAGCATAGGTATGCCGACGTGGAGGCGGTGAGGGTGCTTGCGGAAGGGCTAGCGGGCCCGCGCAGATTACTTCAGGAGGCGTGGGACCGTTACAAGCTCCCTCTCGCCATCACCGAGGCGCACCTCGGCTGTACTCGCGAAGAGCAGTTGAGATGGCTGAAAGAGGTGTGGACGGCCGCCTGCGAATTGAAGGAGTCGGGGGTGGACCTGCGCGCCGTCACGGTCTGGTCTTTGCTCGGCTCGTACGATTGGAATCAACTCCTGACCTGCGCGAACGGCCATTACGAGCCGGGAGCTTTCGACCTTCGGGGGCCTCGCCCGCGGCCCACCGCCCTGGCCCGAATGGCGAGAGACCTGGTGACCAGGGGCGCGCATGACCACCCTCTACTCGAAGCGCCGGGCTGGTGGCACAGGCTCGACAGGCTGCACTACCTGCCGAACCCCGAAAGGCCCTACTCCCACACTTCGGAACGGCCGAGGCGAGATATGAGAAGGGGGGCCGCGCGCCCTCTGGTAATTACCGGGGCGACCGGGACCCTGGGCTATGCCTTCGCGCGCATATGCCATTTCCGCGGCATCCCATACAGGCTTCTGACCCGCAAAGAGATGGACATAGCCGAGCGCGACTCGGTCGAAGCGATCATGAGCGGGCTGAATCCGTGGGCCGTGGTCAACGCCGCGGGGTACGTCCGAGTCGACCAGGCCGAGCAGGAAGCGTCCGCCTGCTACCGCGAGAACACCTATGGGCCTGAGATACTGGCCGCCGCGTGCGCGCGCCACGGCGCTCAGTTGCTCACCTTCTCGTCCGACCTAGTCTTCGACGGGTCGAAGAGGGAGCCTTACGTCGAGAGCGACCCTGTCGCCCCGTTGAACGTTTATGGGAAGAGCAAAGCGGAGGCGGAGCAGAGGGTCCTCGAAGTCCTGCCTTCATCACTGGTGATACGGACCAGCGCCTTCTTCGGGCCGTGGGACGAGTACAACTTCGTCAGCGTCGCGCTCTCCACGATATCGGGCGGGCGAAAATTTACCGCCGCCGATGACGTGTTCGTGTCGCCCACTTATGTGCCGGACCTGGTGCATGCGAGCCTCGACCTTTTGATAGATGGCGAAAGAGGCATCTGGCATCTCGCCAACTCCGGGCAGGCCACGTGGGCGGAACTGGCGCGCACGGTCGCGAAGATGCACGACCTGGAGCCGTCCCTCGTGGAAGGACAGCCCACGAGGTCGTTGGGTCTCGCCGCGCCGCGCCCGCTTTACGGCGTTCTCGCCAGCGAGCGAGGGCACTTGCTCCCGAGCCTGGGAGACGCTCTCTCCCGCTACAGCGGCGAGCGGTGGAACCCCTCCGTGAGGATGAAGACTTCGTTATACAAAGGCGCGCGCTGACGGCATCGGGCCCGGCGCCCTACCGCCGTTTAGCCCCGGTCTTTTTAGGCCCCCTCTGTTGAGCGAACATCTCCTCGATCTCCGTGGTGGTGGTCGCGTCTTCGGGGGATTTATCCTCGCGCACGAACCCGACGACGCGCGGGAACCTGAGCGCCAGCCCCCGCCCTCGCTCATCGGCCCCCGCCGTGTGGACCGGCGAGCGGGTGATCTCGTCCGCCAGAACGGTGACGACAATCCGCGGCTCAACCCACACGTCGGGTATCAGTCGGGAGTTGACGCGCGCCGGTTTCGCGTCCACCTTGAACTCATCGAGCAATCCCCGCAGCCGAATCCAGTCGGCGTCGCTCAGACCGCTGCCGATCTTGCCCACGGTTTGAAAGCTGTCGCCGCTCGCGTCGTAGGCAGCGCCGAGCAGGGAGCCGATGCCGAGGCGCGCCCGCGCGCCTCGCCCCCGCAGGTACCCGACCAGCGCCACGTCCACGGTGTCGCTCAGTTCGCTCCGGTAGGCGCGCTTCAGCTTGATCCAGTTATAATTCCTGGCGCCCGGCTCATACCCGGCGGATAGGCGCTTGGCGACCACGCCCTCATGCCCCTGCGAGACCTCGTCGTCGAAAAAGTTCTTCAACTCTTCAGCGGTCTCCGTCAGAATCGCCTCCGCGATGCGGACGCGGCCGGAGCGGCTTGACTTCGTGATGCTTTGCAGGCGGGCGCGGCGCTCTTCATACGTGGCCCGAGTCAGGTCTTTCCCGTCCGCGTACAAAAGGTCGAAGGCCACCAGGACGAGGGGGAACTCTTCGGCCATCTCCGTGATTTTGTGTTTGCGCTTGCGCTGGACGGTCACCTGGAATGGGTGGAACTCTCCGGTCTCTTCGTTGAGCGCCAGCGCTTCCCCGTCGATGATGGCGCTCTTCGCCTTGACCTGCTCGCGGACCCCGGCGGAGATGTCGGGGAACATGTCCGTCATCCGTTCGAGGTTGCGCGAGAACATCTCGACCCGCCCGCTCTTCAGATGCACCTGGCAGCGGAGCCCGTCGAGCTTGGGCTCCACGGCGCAGCGCCCGATCTTTTCAATCACCTGCTCCGCGCCGGGCAGCCTTTCGGCAAGCATAGGGCGAACGGGATTACCTACCCGCACCTTGAAGGACGCGAGCGCGTTCAGCCCCCGCTCCCGCAGAGTCGCGATCACAAGGCCGATGTCCGAGCAAAGATTAAACGCGCGCTCGATGATGCGCCGCGCCTGCCTGGGGTCCTCCTGAGTTCGCGCCATCGCCTCTATGATGGTCGGGGCGGCGACGCCCAGGCGAAGCCGCCCCTGTGTGAGGCGGACGATGTACCGGGCCTCGGTGGCCGTCGCCATTTTAATCAGAGAGGCGAGTTGATCCTGCTTGGCTTCCGTGCTCCCCTTGCCGCTCGTTCGGGCGATCCGGAGCAGCGCTTCGTAGACATCCGAAAGGCTCAATCGGCCGCGCTTCGACTTGGGGGAAAGGCTCTCCGCCGCGAGTCCCAGGTCGCCCAGTTCCCGCGAGGCGAGGGCCACCTCTTCACCCGTCCGCCCGGTCGCGGACGCCATTGCTACCGCGATGGTGCGCTCCCCCATGCCCGTTTCGAGCCCTTCGAAGGCGGGAAGCAAACGCCCCTCGCAAAGGTAGGCGATCCGCGCCGTTTCCGACGCCTCGGCTCTACTGAAAAGGTCGCCGAGCAGCCGGTACATCTCCGTCCGGCCCGAAGTGTTTTCCAGAGACTCAAGGTATTTAGCAAACTCTTGAAAGCGCATACGGTCTCACCAAAAGAACCCTGCTGATGTAAGATGATTTTTGATAACAGAGTCGAATCTATCAGATCGGGGGAGAAAATGGGACTCGAAACATACCACGCGAAGAGGGATTTCACGCGGACGCCGGAGCCCAGGGGGAAGATTTCTAAAAGGGACCGGCACCGCTTCGTCGTGCAGGAGCACCATGCATCAAAGCTCCATTTCGATTTCAGGCTTGAGATGGGCGGCGTCCTCAAATCGTGGTCCGTGCCGAAGGGCCCGTCTCTGGACCCCTCCGTCAAGCGATTCGCCGCGCCGACCGAAGACCATCCCGTCGAGTACCTGAAGTTTCAGGGCCACATCCCCGAGGGTAACTACGGCGCGGGCGAGCACATGATCTGGGACGAGGGGACTTACGAACTCATTACGGGCGACGACCCGCTCGAACAGCTCGAAGCCGGGAAACTTAATTTCCGGCTGCGCGGTGAAAAGCTCCGCGGGGCGTTTACTCTGCTGCGGATGAGAGGGGAGCAATGGCTCCTCATCAAGAGCCGCGATGAGTTCGCGCAACCCGGCTGGGCCCTGAAGCTGCTGGTCGATGTAGAAGGCTGGAACGATGGCGGGCCGAAGAAGGCGCGCTCGGGCGGGTCGAAGCGCGCGGCCAGCGAGGGCGTCAAGAAGTACAGCACGAAGACGACGATGGATGATGGCAAAGTGCTCCCGGCTGGCCGGGCCTTCAAGGCTGGCGAGCTGGCCGGAGACATCAAGGTTAAGGTCGGCTCTGAAACGGTCGCGCTCTCGAATCTGGACAAGGTTTACTGGCCGGATGACGGTTACACTAAGGGCGACCTCATCAAGTATTATTACGGGGTCGCGAAATACATCCTGCCTTACCTGAAAGACCGCCCCCTGATCATGAAGCGGTACCCGAACGGCATCCGAGGCAAATTCTTCCATCAGCACGACGTGAACGAGGTGCCGGACTACGTGCAGACCGTGTCGCTTGAAGTGGAAGACGGGGGCGGGCATGTCGTGGATTACATAGTGGGCGGAGGGCTTCCGGCCCTCCTTTACATGGCGAACCTCGGCGCAATCGAGCGCCACCCGTGGCACTCACGTGTGACCGACCTCGACCACCCCGACTGGGTCGTCTTCGACCTCGACCCGGCGGAGGGGATAACCTACGCCGCGATCTGCGGGCTGGCCTTGAAGGTTAAGGATGTCGTTGAGCGGGTCGGGCTGGAGTGCTACCCGAAGACTTCAGGCTCAAGGGGCCTGCACGTCTACGTGCCTCTGAAGCCCGCCCACGACTACGACGAAGTGGCGCTCTTCGCCGAGCGGGTGGCGACTCTCGTGGCGGAAGAGAACCCCGAGCACGCGACGGTCGAGCGGTCTCTGAAGAAGCGGAAGAAGGGGCGGATATACGTCGACCACATGCAGAATGCCCGAGGCAAGTCCGTCGTCGCGCCCTACTCGGTGCGGCCGCGCGCCGGGGCCACCGTTTCCGCGCCTCTTGAGTGGGGCGAGGTCGAGCGCGGGAAGATCACCCCGCAGGACTTCACCATCAAAAACATGTCTGGCCGAATCTCCGAGCGGGGCGATCTTTTCAAAGCCGTGTTGAGTCGTAAACAAAGTTTGAAAAAGGCCATTGAAGAAGTGGATAGTCTGTTCAGGAAGTTAAAGCCCAAACGGGCCAAAGCATGACGCTCGGTGAGTCGACTTAAGTTGAAGGGGAGAGATTTATGGCGGGCAAAAGGGGGACAGGCAGGCGCGAGCTGATCGATACGGGCACCGACAAGCGTTACGTGCGGCGCGACGAGAAGGGGCAGTTCAAGGAGAGCGACGATGTCGGGCGCTCGCTGTCGCAGGACGTGAAGAAGAGCGCGAAGACGAAAGCCCCCGCCGGGCAAGGCGACCGGGGGGATCAAAAACGCGGGAAGTAATTTGGCGAGAAAACCGCGCTTCGTAGTTCAGGAACACCATGCGAGCCACCTCCACTGGGACTTCCGCCTGGAGATAGGCGGGGTGCTGAAGAGCTGGTCAGTGCCGAAAGGGCCGTCGCTCGACCCCTCCGTGAAGCGGCTGGCCGTCGAAGTGGAAGACCACTCGCTCGGCTACCTGACGTTCACCGGCGAACTGCCCGAAGGCAGTTACGGCGCGGGTCAGGTGTACCGCTGGGACATCGGGACGTATGAATCGGCGGAAGGCGACGCGCTCATCGGCTGGCAGAAAGGCTCTCTAAAACTTCATCTCCGTGGCAAGCGGCTGCGTGGCGCATGGAGGCTCTTCAGAATGAAGGGGCGCGAGGAGCGGGGGAAACCGCTCTGGCTGTTGCAGAAAATCGAGGACGAATTCGCCGCGCCCGGCCACACCGCTCAGACCGTCGGCGCCGTTAAGAAGAGTGAGGCGGATGCCAAATAGAGTTCGCAAGCCATGACGGGGGCCTGGCAAAAAATCATCGCCATAGGTGAAATAGTGGGAGGGGTCCTTGCGCTGAGCGCCACGGTCTTCGCCGCCGGGGCAGGTGCCAGCAAATCATCCGTTGCGCTCGGAGCCGCGCTCGACTTGCTGGTGTTAGTGGCTGGCGTGGCACTGTGGTTCAGGCCGGCGACTGGGATTGTGCTGTCGGAGGTAGCCATGGCCTTGCAGTCCGTGCAGGTGTTCACCGACTGGTTCGTCTGGCAGTATATAGCCGGGGCGGCTTTGTTGGTTCAAGTCATCGGCGGCGAGATACAGTGGAGCGGCGGGCTGATAGTAAGGCACACATTCTTTCAGGACGAGGGAAGTAACGGGACGGGCCTGGGAGTTAATGTGATTGCCATCGCAGCGGCGGCTTTCCTTATTGTGACTCGGATGCGGGACAGGTCCGCGCACCCGGAAGGCACCGCTTAGCGACCGCGGGCACGGAGCCCGCAAAGTGAATTTAGAAGGATCACTCGCTGCCGGTCTTACTATGAGGCGCGTCCACCGGCTTTGATTCCGGCGAACCCTTCTGGCGCAGGAATATCGTCAACACTACCATCGCGCCTATCGCCAGGAACTCGCTCTGCCAATTCTGGAACGATTCAAACCAGAACCGGGACGTGCTCATGTAGCCCAGGACCGTCACCTGCTGCCCCGAGCCGTGGTCCGTCTGTTCCTGATTGTATTCCGACGCGCCTCCTACCGCGTGAAGCACGAAGGCGAAGAGAAATAGCAGGAGGAAGGTCAGTGACAGGGATTGCTCATACAGCTTCAGAATGAACCCGCCCTTTCGGACCGGCCACGGAGCATCCTTCTTGCTCTTTGACTTCGCCGGGTCGCGGTCTACGGGGTTGGGCTTGTCGGGGTCCTTCGATTCCGCCGAGCCTTTCTGATAGAGGAAGGTGGTCAGGATGACGAAGGTGAACATCTGAAGAAATTCGCTCTCCCAGTTCTCCATGGTCGCTTCGAGGAAGTGACTGCTCCCGAGGTATTCAACGTAGCTGATCGTCGGGTGCCCGTGCTCCCGCTGGTCCTCGTTGTGCTCGTACTGCCCGGTCAGGGACTGACCCAGAATGAAGCTGAAAAAGAAGAGCCCGAAGAGCACTATAGAAAGGCCATTGTCCCTAAAGAAACGGCGCATAGTTCGTCCTCTGAAAAAGGTGTTAGAGCGAACCCGGTCTGGGGGCTGAAAGGGTAAGCCCGAAGCGCGTCCCGAATCGGGCCTCAGCCTGTTGACGAAGCCCGCATCAAACATTATCTTACCGGGCGGTTAACGGAACCGCAAAGAGCGCCTGCCCCGATCAATAGTCAAAGGTGCTCTTCAAGCCCCATATCACAGGGGGCAGACATGCCTCTGAGTCGCGTAGGGCAACTTTTGAGTGCCTACTTCAATGAGCCCGTAAAAGAGTATTTGAGGGTTTTATCGGAGATCAAAAATGGTGGAGAGTTGACTTCGGAAGAGGTCTGCAAGATAGAGACTTAGGTCTTACACGCAGACGCGAGCACGATAGTGCGCCAGATGAGCGGACCTGGGGAGTAGCGTTTCCCAATATGTAGGTATTCAATCGAATGATTGACCATATAATTGACCAAACAAGAAAAGCCACCGCGAAGGTGGCTTTAAGTTATTAAAACTGAAATAGGCGCGTGCGGATTTGAACCGCAGACCCCTACCGTGTCAAGGTAGTGCTCTACCCCTGAGCTACGCGCCTATAAATTCAAGAGGTTAAATTAGCAGAGCCGTGAGAGAAGTGTCAACCTCACAGGGTTCCACCTTGTTAAGAGCGCCGGCACCTCTCCTTTTCCGCTTTCAAATTGAAGCTATCTGGACGGGTGCGCGTGAAATTCACTCCATCTCATTCGGGTGTAAACTGGGGATCGGTCGTTGCCGAATCCTTCATTTAAAAATAGACTTACTGCCTGAATCATCTTACCCGGAGGACGAATTGAACAAGATTGAGCGTGTTACTCAAGCGCTTGCGGGGGGCGAGGTAGACAGGCTTCCGTTCAGCTTCTGGTACCATTTCGGGCTGCAACACATGCCCGGTCGGAATCACGCGGATGCTGAGATAGATTTCTACCGCGCGTACGACCTCGACTTCCTCAAGGTTATGAATGACTATCCCTACCCGCTTCCGCGCGGGATTGAGTCTATAGAGAATCGAGACGACTGGAAGCGGCTCGAGCCCGTGGAGGCGGGCGACAATTGCTGGAGCGAACAGCTTACCGCCCTCTCGCTGATTAATGACGCGGTAGGCAAGGAAGCGCTCTTTATAGAAACCATATTCAGCCCGTGGACCACCGCCCGCAAGCTCGCAAGAACGGGCGCTCTGGCCGAAGCCCGCGAAGAGTTCCCTGACCTGCTGCTCGCGGCGATGGAAGCAATCGCCACATCCTTAGCGTCCTACGCGCGCGAAGCGATCAAGCGCGGCGCGGCGGGCATCTTCCTTTCACTCGGAGCGGCAAGCCACGATCAGATGACGGTTGATGAATACACGACCTGGGGGCGTCCGTTCGATCTGAAGATTCTGGAAGCGGTCCGGGACGCTCCTTTCAACGTTCTGCACATCCATGGGAACAGGATTCACTTCGACTCGCTGCTCGATTACCCCGTGAGCGCGCTTAACTGGTCGCACTTTCAGACGCCCCCTTCGTTGAGAGAGGGGCGCGAGATTTCCGGCAAGACGGTCATGGGGGGCATCAACGAGGCCACGGCATACTATCTCTCCGCGCCCGAAATCCGGAAGCAGATAATCGACTCCATCAAGGAGTGCGGGACGCGCGGCCTGATCCTGGCACCCGGCTGCTCCGTGCCTACCGACACCCCCGCGCGCAACCTGCTTGAGGTGAGGCGAGCGGCGGGCGACCGCGCAAAATAGAAAGGGGACCAATCTCGGTCCCCTTTCTATTTTCGAATAATTACGAGTCGAGTCAGGAAGCTATCGCGGTCCCATCAAGGAAGGCGCGCAGCCTTCTGGAGCGCGACGGATGGCGAAGCTTGGCGAGGGCCTTGGCTTCGATCTGTCTGATCCGTTCCCGCGTAACGTTGAAATGCTTACCGACCTCTTCAAGGGTCCGCTCCTCGCCCGACTGGTCGAGCCCGAAGCGCATCTTGATGATCTCTTTCTCGCGCGGGGTCAAAGTCGAGAGCACGTCTTCGGTCAGCTCCCGGAGATTGTTAGTGATGGCGGTCTCGGCCGGGTTAGCCGAACGACGGTCCTCAATAAAACTGGCAATCGTGGTCTCCCCGTCGTCCCCGATAGGGGTTTCGAGGGAGATCGGTTGCTGCGCGATCTTCAGAGCCTTGCGGACCTTCCAGGCAGGCATATCGACCCGGCGCGCCAGCTCCTCGTGGGTGGGTTCGCGCCCCAGTTCCTGAACCATCAGGCGTTGCGTGCGGAGAATTTTATTGATCACCTCCACCATGTGGACCGGTACGCGGATCGTGCGCCCCTGGTCGGCGATTGCGCGGGTCACGGCCTGCCGAATCCACCACGTCGCGTAGGTAGAGAATTTATAACCCCGCCTCCAGTCAAACTTCTCGACCGCGCGCATCAGGCCAATGTTGCCTTCCTGAATCAGGTCCAGGAAGTGCAGGCCCCGGTTTATGTAGTTCTTCGCGATGGAGATGACGAGCCGCAGGTTGGCCTCGATCATCTCGCGCTTCGCCTGCTCGACCTGCGCCTCGGCCACGACGATATTCTGGTGAGTCCGCTTGATGTCGACCGCCGAAGCCGCGTACCTCTTCTCTATTTCGCGGATGGTCTTGCGGAGGGCGCGCTGCTGCTTCTTCAGCTCGTCGATGTCCTTGCGGCGCTTCGACTCAAGGGCGCGCTCGATCTTGCTCAGTTCGGCTTCGGCCTCGCGGACCTGCCTCACGACCGCCTCGATGGCTTCCATGAAGCGGCGGCGCGTCTCGACGCTGAAGGTGAACGCGCGGATTCGTTTAGATATGTCGATAAGCTGGTGCGCATACTGGCGGCGCATCTTCTTCAGCTTCTTCGAGCTTTTGGGCTCGGCCTCTATCTTCGCCAGCAGCTTGCCGAGCTTGTCGTGCGCTTTCTGAATCTCCTCGAACTCCGCCATCACGCGCAGGCGAATCTCTTCGCGCTGTTCTTCCAGAGCCTCTTCGGCCTCGGGGTCCGTGGCGATATCGACTATGTCCTGAGGGTTGATCTCCCCCTCTACAAGCTTTGCGGCCAGCCTGTTGATCTCTTCAATGGTTATGAACGAACGGGAAAGCGCTTTATAAATGCGGAGATTGCCGCGCTCAATCCGCTTGGCTATGCGGATTTCATCCTCCCTGGTCAGGAGCGGTACGGAACTCATCTCGCGAAGATACAGGCGCATGGGATCGAGAGATTCATCCTTGCCGGGCTCAAGATCGACATCCACGTCATCGACAGGTTCCTCGGCGGCTTCCGGCGTCTCTTCCTCTTCCAGGCCCACACTATCCCAGAGAGATTCCGTCGCATCCTCATCAATTTCCGCGACTATGCGCTCAATCCCGCCCGTAGGGCCAAAGTCTTCCTGGCCCTCTTCATGGGCATCTATAAGAATATCCTTGTCCATCCTGCCTTTCATTCCACCTTTCGCCAAACACCGCTATTTTCCTGAACTAAAAGGCACCTGCTTTTTGGAGGTGCCTGCATCTTCTCGCCCGATCCTTAGAGCATATCCCCTGCGTACCATAATTACGATACGCTGTAAGAAGACATAACGAATCATAATACAATATATACACCCAACTACCTAGATGCAAACGTTGAAGAAGAGGATGTCTTCAAAATAATTTATAAACGGCTGAAAAAGAATCACTTATACGGACACGGTCAGCCTCCCTTATTCTCCCTCATCTGCCCCGTAAAATCTAGAAAAGAGCAGGATGGTGACAATTTTTTACAATAACCGGCATTTTCGCCCCAATTATTTAATCCAACAGATAGACCCTGGGGATCATGCCTCTCTTCCTGGCCTGAATCCCGCTCCCGAACCCGGAGGCCGGTTTTATCACCTATTAATCAATCTAAACTTTTGATTTATAAGATAAATTGCGATTTTATTTCCGAACCGATTGATAAAGACTTCGGCTTGCCTGAACCGGCTTGAGTATGGCATGCTCGCCGTTGTTCTCGGTCCTTTTACGCCATCTCCCCGGAGGTCAATTGAGGTTTTGCGAATATACGAGATAAATGCGCGTGCGCGCTTCAGACGCTTCGCCCAGCTCACCGATTCCGAGTTGCTTGAGATTGCGAGGCTCGGGTTCGATGCCATATGGCTTATGGGGGTATGGCAGATCAGTGAAGCGGCCAGGAGAATATCTAAAGTAATCTCGGATGATTTTGAGGGCTCGCCTTATGCCATTCCTGATTACAGGTTCAATCCTGACCTGGGCGGGAAGGCAGGCTTCGTCGCCCTCGTGAACCGCGCCCACGAAGCGGGGCTCCGCGTGATCGTCGATTTCGTCTCGAACCACATGGCGATTGACTCCCCCTGGATCGGCAAGCACCCGGACTTCTTCATTCGCAATAATCCCGCGGTCAGGGACCGCGGCACCGGGGATTACTTCCTTCATAAATCGGGAGAACTGGTCGCCTTCGGCCGCGACCCCTACTTCCCGCCCTGGCATGACACCTCGCAACTCGACTACACAAGCCCAGCCCTCAGGTCTCACATGATCGACGTGCTCAAGTGGATCAGCCTGCATGCCGACGGGGTGAGGTGCGACATGGCCATGCTCGTTCTGCGCGACTACATCCGCCAGTTCTGGTACCCGCGGGCCTCCGAATCCTGGTTCTCGGAACGGATGCCGGGGGAGTTCTGGAAAGAGGCAATCGACGCGGTTAAGGGCTCAAGGCCCGACTTCATTTTCATTGCCGAAGCCTACTGGGACAAGGAAGAGTATCTTCTGAGCCTGGGCTTCGATCTGGCTTACGAGAAGAAGCTGTACGATGGGCTGGTCTCCGGGAACATTCACCTGATTAAAGAGCGGCTTTCCAGAAGCCCCGAATCGGTGCGCGCGTCCCTCTGCTTCACCGAGAATCACGACGAGGCGAGGGCCGCATCCGTTTTCAGCCGGGGCGGCAATCTCGCGGCCGCCGCCCTCATCCTCTCCCTCCCATCTTCCACGCTTATCCATGAAGGGCAGATGGAGGGTAAGCGCGAGAAGCTGCCCGTTCAGCGCCTGTCGCCCCTCCACGACGAGCCCGCCGACCCCATATTAAAGATCGCTTACACGTACCTCCTTCAGGCCACTTCGGATGAGGTGTTCAGGGAAGGCTCTCACGTCCCGTTCGATAGCGGCCCCGGCATAGTCTCGTTCATGAGGCAGAAATCCGGCCGGGCGGTCGCCTACTTCGGGCAGGTTTCGAATCAATGGGAGAAGTTCAACACGATCAACCTGGACATCTCGCCGGTTGCGCGCGCCCTCGGAGCGCACAACCGGATGAGGGTGTCGAACCTGCTGACTTCTACATCTTTTATTCTTGAGCCGAGCGGAGGCAGGTTCGTTCTAAATCCGGGCCAGCTTTCCGTCGATGACGACACGAGATTCTGCCTGCTGGAAGCATCACTGGTTGACTAAAACCATGCTCGACTGGGAAGTCGATTGGACGAGGTCGAAGAACTTCTTGATCGCGGCGTACTCCGTTGGCGGGAGTATTTGACTGGTTATCGCGAGCCTGCGCTTGATCACGGCCTGCCGCCCCTCGACCTTGTAGTCCAGGTCGAACGAGCCGAAGTCCGTCTTCAGGTTAGTGTTCGACGGGACTTCATCCAGCTTGAAGCCGTCGGGAAGAGATATCCGCGTGATGTCTTCCCTGATCGACGGGATGTCGAACAGGATGGGGTGCAGCCTGTTCTTATCCGTGAAGACGGAAGGGCCCTGCACCCACATGAGTATGGGGCGGATCACGAGAAGCTTACCCATGCGATTCGCATAGCTGTTCGCTTTCACCGTGTACTGGAAGATTAGAGGGTCGCCTGTGTCCGCCTCCCGGTTTATCCTGAGGTCGCTCAGGGCCGCTCCGGGAATTTCCCGCGCGATTCGTGCCGCAAGCTCGCGCTCGAACCCTTCCGCGCTCGAGGCCGCGACCTGACGGCGCATGGCCGAGGCGATCTGCCCCGTGAACACCTCTTTCACAATCGCCCGCACCTCTCCGCCGGCCTGCAACTCCACGTCCAGTTCGCGGAGGGACCGGTTTTTCTCCTCCGAAAAATTCGGCAACCGCAGAAGCTCGCCGGAGCCCCCGTTGACCACCAGGCCATGGCTGCCCTGCAAATAAAATGGCAGGTCTCCCAGAGGGGTCACGCCGTCCGTCGGGTCGAAGAAGAGGAGGCCGCCGGGGCGGGGATTGCCCTGCCCCCCCGCGGCCCCGGATTTCATCTCGACCGCTATCACCGCGTGATTGAACTGAAGAGGCGAGGGGAACTCCGGCCGCACCCTTATCGGGTCGCCGGAAAAGACCAGGACTTTGTACGACCGGATGCCTATCGCCGCGAGCATCGCCTGCATCAAGGCGCTCTTGTCCTTGCAGTCCCCGTACCCCTTCCTGATGACGATGTCGGCAGGGTTCGGCCTGTACCCGCCGATCAGGCTCAGTTGAATCGAGACGTAGCGGATATTTTTCTGCACCCACCGGGAGATGGCCTTCACCTTCTCCATCTCACCCTCAAGCCCTGCGGTCAGCTCTTTCGCTTTATCCTCGACGAGCTTGAGGTCGCGCGCCTCCGTGTACATGACTTTTTCGGCCCACCGCGAGACATCCTGCCAGGTCGAGAATGCCTTCTTCGAGTCCGTCGAGCCTGTGGGGTAGTAAGACACCGCGAGGTAGGGCGACAGGCCCGTCACTTCCGGCATCCACGGCTCCTCTTTTATGGGCGGAAGGTTCAGGACCTGCCACACATAAAAGTTGCCCTTGACCTGCGGCTTGATGGGGCCGTGGTTGAACACGAAGGACTCGACCGCCCAGCCTTCGGGCAGCTCAAGCTGGTACCGCGAAGCGACGACCGGCGCGCGCGTCTGGAAGTAATGGTAGTCCTGATTGACGAACTGGCGCTCCCTCTTCACCCATTCGAATGCGACCACGGAGCCGATGTCCACCTCCCCGAATCGCATCACCTTCGAGCGCACCTGACTGTAGAGGTCGTCGTTGATGGACTCCTCAATCACCTTTTCGTTTTCGAGCTGAAACACTTTGTTGTCGGAGCGGATGTGCCAGGCGTGAAGGTCGCTGATCTTTATCTCGCTGTCGTATTGAATCTCGCGCCGCGCGGCGGCCCGCCCCTCCTGCGTGAGTATGCGCGCGATGTAACGCGACCGCGTCTCGGACCCGCCGTTCGCCTTGACGGTCGTCGTCCGCTCGTCCAGCAGCACCAGGTAAGGGACACTCTTGTCGTAGTTGTATGAAGGGGTCCGTAGAGCCTCTTTCACCCAATCCGGCGGCGAGTCCGCCTTCGATATGCCAGGCAGAACGAAGAGTAAAGCAAAGAGTGCGCTTACGAGATAGGATCTTCGCATGCTGGGCGTTGCCCCCTGGTTTGATGTGGTATCAAGCTCCGTCAGGCGTCTTGCGATTGCCGGAGAGAATATATCAGAAACCGCCGGGTTGATAAACGCGGCTTTCGACCGCCTGCGCCCTCGGCTTTACCGA
This sequence comes from Blastocatellia bacterium, assembly GCA_035634255.1. Taxonomy (GTDB): domain Bacteria; phylum Acidobacteriota; class Blastocatellia; order UBA7656; family UBA7656; genus DATLMR01. The sequence continues at coordinate 54,447 of DASQDI010000141.1, read as the reverse complement.
AGAGTTCCCGGCTGATATTTTCTACAGCGCCTCCCTACGTCGGTAAAACGCGCGGGCGGGCGGAAGAGATGCGAAAATTCTGGAACAGCACGAGGCCACATGACCACGCGAGGGCCAGAGTGATCATCTACTCTCGCCCCGGATGCCACCTGTGCGACGAGGCCAAAGCCGGCATGGCCTCGGCCGGGTGCGATGACGATTTCACTCTGGAAGAGGTCAACATCGACGAAGACCCCGAATTGAAAGAGCTCTATCGGCATGACATCCCCGTGATATTTATCAACGGGATCAAAGCCTTCAAGCACCGGGTGGACCCGCGGGAATTCAGGCGCAAGCTGAGGCGCATCGCCGGGTGATTTATCGGAAGCCGGGGCAGGCACGATGGCCGCCCCGGCCTTCGGTTCACTCCTGGAAGATCACGTCAACAGGCACGATCTCGACATCTTTCGGGTCGAGGCTGAGCTTGTAGGTTTCGATGGCCTTGTCTTCTTCCAGAACTTCTTTCGGCATCGGGGCGGTGTAAGCCACGGGGGACGGATTGCCCGACAGGGCGGCGGCCCTGAACCCCTTCGCGTCCCTGGTGACCACGACGACCTTCACGTTGTCGGCCTGAAGGTACTTCCTGATGGCCTTGTTCACGTCGTCGAGCGTTAATCTGGACAGGCTGCTCCGCACGTACTCGTTGAAATCGCCGATCCCGTAGAAGCGGCTGTCGAGGGCGTAGCCGAGTTGCGCGCTCTGGGTCTTGGTCAGCGACGCGACGTTTTTCGTGAGGAATTGCCGCGTGGCCTCGAAGTCCGCCTGAGACATCCCCTTCTCCGCAAGCTTCCTCAACTCGTAGAGCGCGATCCGCAGCGCGAAGAGCGAATTTTTCGGCTCGACCGGGCGAATCCAGACCTGGAATATCTGCTGCCTCCGGGCCAGGTTCGGGTCCGGCTGTAACTGGAACATGCCATTCGGGAAATACTCGATGTAGGCGTAGTCGCCGTAATTCAGCCCCCGCGTCTGGCGCAGGCGTTGGTACAGGTAGCTGTTGCTCGACCTGTGCTGCCCGAAAAACGACTGGGCCAGAAGCAGGGCGGGCCAGTCGGCATCCGAGCGGGTGACGGGTATCGGGAACCCGAGAGAGATGGCCGTGCCCGGAGTGTCCTTCTGGATTATCCGCATCTCAAGCCCGTCGATCTTTTCGGGCTCGGGCAGCTTCGCCTTCGCCGAGGCTTTCCCCGCCGGGAGCTTCGAAGCGAAATCCGATTCCAGCTTTCCCGCGAAGTCCGAAGGGTAGCCCCCCGCGAGCCCGAGCACTAAGTTCTCTCGCGTGTAGTTGTTCCGGTAGAACTCCTTCACGTCGTCGAGGGTCAGCTTCTCAAGCGACTTCACCGTGCCGACGTTGTGATGGCCGTACGGGTGCCCCTCGTAAATCCAGTTGTAGAGAACTTCCTTGCCCATCTCCTCGTCGTTGTTGCCCCTGAGGTTCACTTTCAGGTAATTGACCGCGTCCTCTTTGATGCGGGAGAAATCCTCCGCGCGCCAGCCGGGATTAAGTATGCTCTCGGACACCAGCGCGTAGTATTTTTGCAGGTTGTCGAGGTGGGTGGTCCCGACGAAGACGGTCATCTCCTTGTCCACCTGCGAGCTGAAGCTCGTCGCCATCGGGTACATCGCCTTGACGATCTCTTCGTAGGTCATCGAGCGGGTCCCGCCGCCCGAGATCATGGCCGCTGTCAGGGACGCGAGGCCCTCCTTGCCCTTCGGGTCGGCCGACGACCCCGCGTTGAATAAGAACCTGAAGCTGACCAGAGGCGAGGAATTTGGTATGAGCACCGGTGTCACTTTTGTTGAACCCCCTCCGGACTTCGACAGCGCAAGTCCGGGAGTCGATACTGCCAGACTCAATAACAGAACTATAAACCTGATTCGCATATTGTCACTCCCCCCTGTGCGAAAGCGTCACCACCGTCCGCTGATTCTGAACGAAATACTTCTTCGCCATCTCCTGAATGTCCTCCGGCGTTATCGAAGCGTACACGCCATAAACCTTGTTGATGGCCTCGGGCGTCCGCCGCAGGGCGATGTACGGGGCGAGGTTCGCCGCAATCGCTTCGGTGTTGTTCAGGCTCAGGGCGAAGCTGTATTTGAGGTTCGATTTCACGTCTTCCAGCTTCTCTTTCGGCACCCTGGTAGTCTTAAACGAATCAAGCGTCTTCAGTATCTCCCCCTTCACGTAATCGATGTCCTTCGGATTCTTCACGCGCGCCATCACGGTCAAGAGGTACGGGTCCAGGCGGTCGTCGAACGAGGCGACCAGGGCGTCCACCTTCTGCTCTTTGATCACGAGGCGCTGGTAGAGGTCCGAGGTCGGAGAAAATCCCAGGCTGCCGATCAGGTCCATCACCGGCATGTCCTTCTGCTCGTCGGAGAACGCGGGGCCGCGGTGGGCGACCGCGACCCACGGCAGGGTCGGGGCGGGCCAGTCGACGTTGGCGACCTTCTCCTCGGTCTGCGGTGCCTCGCGCGGGATCTCGGGCACGTAATTGCCCCGCTTCCAGTCGCCCCAGTACTTCTTAACCAGGGCGGAGACGATCTCGTGGTTCACGTCCCCCGCGACGATGATGGTCGTGTACTCCGGCCGGTAGTACCTCTTGAAGAATTCGAGGCTGTAGTCATACGTGTTGGGCATGTTCTCGACATCGCGCAGAAAGCCCATCGTCGTGTGCTTGTAAGTGTGCTTCTCGAACGCCGTGTCGCGCAGGACTTCGAAGAGCTTGTTGACCGGGTTCGCGGCGTTCTTGTTGTACTCGCCGAGGACCGCCCTCGTCTCGGTCTTGAACAGCTCCTCCGGCACCTTCAGGTTCTGGAACCTGTCGGCCTCGACCATCATTATCTGTTCGAGGTCTTCCTTAGAGAATACCGTGTGGTAGACCGTGCGGTCGTCGGTCGTGTAAGCGTTGCTGTCCGCGCCCGCGCCCTTGAGCACCTTGGCGTACTGCGCGGCCGAGAACTTGTCGGTCCCCCGGAACATCAGGTGCTCGAACAGGTGCGCGAAGCCCGACTTCCCCGGCTCGACCTCGTTGCGCGACCCGGTGTTGACCACGATGTAAAGCGCGACCGTATTCGGGAAACCCGTCGGGACGGTTATGAACCTCAAACCGTTCGGCAGGTCATCCATGCTGTATTTGTATGGAAAAACTTTTTCTTGTGTCATTGCTGAAAGCGGCAGGGCAAATGCTAAAACAAGAGCCAGCGCCGTTACGATCTTCATATGAATTCCCCTTCCCTTTTGTTCGCTAGAAAAATTATTAATGATCGGGCCTCACATATCAAGCCGGGCGGGGGGTGGGATATCAGATGAGGACACGTGCGGGTGCGACGCCTCGGAGCGCGGGGGCTCCCCGCCTCCCTCCCATTACTTCGAGATTGTGCGCTCGCCGGGTAAGGCCGGCCGGGCGGCCGCGTTCGCGGGGACGATGGTGAAATCGGGATTGCTCCGCCTCCGCCAGATGAACCCGTCCAGCACGTAGTGAGTGATCTGCGGCAGGGCCAGCAGCGGCACGAGAAACGCCTTCAAAGCCCCAACATCCCACGGCCCGCCGAACAGCCACGCCCGCTCCTGCCAGACGCCCCTGTCCCAGAGCATCTCTTCCGAGTAGGCCATGGCCCAGAGAATCGCGAGGAAGAGGTACGGGCCGGAGGCGAAGAGTCGGAACGGCCCCGCGCCCTCCGCCCGCGCCGCCTTCGTCCTCCCGTACCAGTAGATGAGCGCCATGTAAGGGACTCCGTGAATGATCACGTTCGTCACCGTGAAGGCGTAGTCGGAGTTGATGGAGACTATGCCGACGTACCAGCAGACCGCCGTCGTCGCGACCACTATATCTTTACCCGGATTCACTTCGCCCTTCACGGCCCATCTGTAGAGAGAGCGGGCCGCGTAGGAGATCAATATCAACCAGTAAAGCGGCTGCGCGACCCGCCCGACGGCTCCGGGAATCTGCGCGAAATCGTTCGCCAGAAACCACCAGAACTGTCTCGGCAGGTGCGTGTGCCAATATATTAGAGGGTAAACGGTCGCGGCATAAATCGCCGCCGTGTCGACCCACCCGCCGAGCCGGTCGCGCTCGCCCGCGCGCGCGCGATAAAGCGCGACCCAGCCATATTGCTGGCGGACGAAATGAAACACCGCGAGGTAGGCGAGGGCCCTCCAGAATACCAGCTCCCCCTCCGAGTAGAGGGTGACCCCCGCCGCGAGTCCGACCGCCGGGACGAGCAGGTAGAGCCACGGCCTCCTCTTCAACTCGTCCGAGTCGAGGTAGACTCGGAACCCCGTCGAGTAGACGTGCGCCACGTCGATCAGCAGGACCGCCGGTATCCAGGCCCAGTCCGGCGAGTCGTCGTAGAGTACGCCCATCCGCGCGCCTACCCAGAGCGCGACGAGCGACGCCACGGCGCTGCCGAGAAAGACCGAGAGGTCCGTCGCGGGAGAGAACAGCCAGACGGCCCTGCCCGAGCCGCCCGCCGCGCGGTCGTAATGGAACCCCCGCCCCACCGCTTTTTCAGTCGCGCTCGACATGCTGATCGTTCACCCGCTTATCCGATTGCCATGACTTCATTCGCCGCCCGTATGCCGTGGTAAAAAGCCTCTTCGAAAAGAGCGACCCCGCTCAGGTCCGAGTGCGCGAAGTGAATCCCGCGGTAAGGCTCGGAGGCCGCGCGCCTCGCCCCGCCCCAGATGAAACCGGTGCGCGGCCTTATCATCGCATGCCCCCAGCGCATCACGTCCATCCGCTCGACCACCGAGCGTATGTCCGGGTGCGCGCGATTCAGGTCCGACAGCACGACCTCCGCCCAGCCCGCCCAGCCCGTGCCGAGCAGGCGGGCGCGGGCCTGCTTCGGGTCGTCGTCGCAAAGCGGGTAATAGTACGTGAAGACCGTCGGCCCGCGGTCGAGGCCGCGCTGGTGCGTGGCGACCACGTACCCGAGCGAGGGGCTCTCGTAGATCACGTTGTCCCACGCGAGAGGGAACCCCCTGCTTTGTGGCCGGTCCTTCAGAAAGAGATTCGCCACCATCCACGCGCCGTACTCGAACTGCCCCACGTGCGGAGGCGCTTGCTCCCTGTACGTGCGGATCAGGTACGGGGTCAGGAAATGCGGGGCGGCGAAGATGACGCGGTCGGCGTGGAAGCCGAAGGCCGAGCGGTCCGCGTCGAGCGCGACCACGTCCACCCCTTTGCCGGAGCCCGAGGGGATGAGCTCGACCGCCGCGAGCCCCAACCGCACTCTGGACTGAGCCGCGCGGTAGAGATGATCTACGAGCCGCCCGTTGCCCTCGGGCCAGGTTATAAGGGACTGCGCTTCGTCTCCGGGCTTTTTCAACCGCGAAGCGAAGTAGAATAAGCCGGCCCACGCGCTCGTCTGCTCGACCGTCAGGCCGTAATCGTCCCGGCACCCGTAATCGACGACCCAGCGGAGCCGGGGGGAATTGAGCCCCCGGTCCTGAAGCCACTTAGACATCGAAATCTTATCGAGCGCCGTCACCTCCGCGTCGTCCGAGCACCTCTCCACGGGTATCGTGAACGCCCGGCGGCCCGAGCCGTCGCGCCATGCGGCCCACGAGTCCACCTCCCGGTTGAAGGCGTCAAGCTGCGCGAGGTCTTCCGGGCTCGCGCCCGCGCGCAGGTAGAGCCCCTCGTACCATCGCCCCCGGTAATATATCCGCTCTTCGGGGTCGCGACACAGGAACTGCTCCGCGACCACGGGCTCCCCGTCATCGAGGCGGCCTTCGAGTATGCCCATCTCGTCGAGCAGGGAGAGGAGCTCGCGGTTCTCCTTCATCGGGACCGGGAGGTAGTGCGCGCCCCACGGGTACGAGATGAGAGGCGACTTCCCGCTGCGCGAGCTGCCGCCGGGCTCGCGCTCAAGCTCGATCAGCACGAAGTCGTCGAAGCCCGACCTGAGCAGGCTCCACGCGGCGGAAAGGCCCGCGATGCCGCCGCCCACGATGACCACTTTCTTCCGCTCCCACCGGTCCGCGGGGGGGGCGACGTTCGCGCGCTCCCGCAGGCGGTGGCCGATCTCGTCGGACGCGCCGACGATCTCTCCCGAGGGCAGGGGCGGAAGCTCACGCGAGCGGCACGCCGATAGCGCGGCGGGCAGCCCGAGGAATGCCGCGAGCAGCTCGCGCCGGGTTAAGTTGTGCGGGCCTTCTCTTCTCTCCACGATGGCTCGTCGTTTTATAAATCCGTCACAGCTTCGGCCTGCGAAGGATCGAGACGACCTCCTTGCCCCCGAACGCCGTCTCGGCGACCGTCACCCCGACGAAAGAATAGCCCTGCCGCCCGGCCTCCGACAGCTCCTTCTGCATGGTCGAAGTCTTGCTCGTCGCTAGGAGCTTGTAGTCATAGGCTCTGGCCCTCTCGTCGCGGTCGCGTTCGAGGATGACGACGACTTCCTTGCCCCCGAAGGTGGTCGAAAATACGGTCTGCCCTTTATACTCGAACCCCTCGTCGCCCGCCTGTTGCAGCTCCTTCTGCATGGTCGAAGTCTTGTTGGTGGCGAGCAAACGGTACTGAAAGCGCCCGGCGCTTTCCGGCCCCTTCTCTTTGACCATCGTGACGACGACTTCCTTGCCCCCGAAGGCCGTCTCGCCCCCCATCACGCCCCCGAACCTAAACCCCGCGGCGGCCGCCTCGTTCATCTCCTTCTGCATGGTCGAGGTCTTGTTGGTCGCAAGCAAACGGTACTCATAAGCCTCGTCGGCCGGCCCCCCCTGCTGCCCCTGGCTCAGGCCGAGCGCCAGCCCCGGCGAGCACAGGGTTGCGACGACAAGAGAGGTCAGGAATTTCAAAGTCGGTTTACGCATAATTCTCCTTTCATTCGCGGCGGATTTTATTTAAAGAATCCTGAGAGGGCGTGAGAGTTGCCCGCATCGCTTCAGGCGAATGAAGAATATTTACTCATAACGCTTCCATTCCGATTCGTAGTACCGCACCAGGACCTGATTGTCCAGGCGATTGATCTCGACCGGCACGGGGCCGAGGTCGACCGGCAGCACGAAGAGTGCGGCTATGGTCCGGTCGTCGAGGAAGCGCAGGCCGGGCGGCGCGTGCGCGGGCGGCTCGAACGGCCTGGGGCTCGCGAGCGCGAACCCCCAGACTCCGAACGAAGGCACGGCCGCCTGATACGGCCGGACCGAAAAGCCCGCGGCCTCGATGGTCTTCATGATGCACCAGTAAGAGGTGCGCGCAAAGAGCGGCGACGTGCTCTGCACCGAGACCGCCGCGTCGGGGGTCAGGCGCTGTTTGAGCATCCTGTAGAAACGGGTCGTGTAGAGCTTCCCGAGCCCGAACGTGTTCGGGTCCGGGAAGTCGATTATCGCGACATCGAACGGCTCCACCTCGTCTTCGAGCCAGATCATCGCGTCGGCGTTAATGACGCGCACGCGCGGGTCCGCGAGCGAGCGCCCGTTCAGTTCCGCGAGCGGCGGGAAGGCCGCGGACAGTCTAGTCATGTCGGGGTCGAGGTCCACGAGCGTCACCGATTCGACCGAGGGGTAACGGAGTATCTCCCTGACCGCGAGCCCGTCGCCCCCCCCGAGCACGAGCACGCGCCGGGGCGAGCCCGCAACCGTCATGGCCGGGTGCACGAGGGCTTCGTGGTACCGGTACTCGTCGGCCGAGCTGAATTGCAGGTGGCCGTTGAGGAAGAGTTGGAAGCCCGCGCGGCCCCTCGTCACTATGATCCGCTGGTAGTGCGAGGTGTGCGAATAGACTATCTCGTCCGAAAACATCTCGTCTTCGGCGAGAGACGTGAGCCGGTCGGCCTTGATGATGCAGATCAGAAGCAGCGCGATGACGAGCACCGCGCGGCCGCGCAACCCCGCAACCTGCCCTTTGATGATCGGGCGCATCAGCCATGTCCCCCAGAGGCCGACGCCCGCGTTGAATAGGCCTATGACCAGGGAGGTCCGCACAAGCCCAAGGCTCGGCACGAAAAACAGGGGGAAGAGCAAGGAGGCGATCAACGCCCCGACGTAGTCGAACGCGAGCACGCGCGACACTATCTCCTTGAAGTCGAGCTGGTCTTTGAGTATTCGCATCAGCAGGGGGATTTCGAGCCCGACGAGCGCCCCGATCCCGAAGACCAGGAGGTAAAGGACGACCTGAAAGTGGCTGAAGCGCGCGAAGGTCAGAAAGAGCAGAGGGGCGGACAGCCCCCCGAGCAGCGCCACGGCCACCTCGACCTCGATGAACCGGCGGGCCAGGGCCGAGTCGATGAACCGGGAGAGCCACGCGCCCGCCCCCATCGCGGAGAGGTAGATCCCGATTATGAGTGAAAACTGGGTGACGGAATCGCCGAGCACGTAGCTCGCGAGCGTGGCGGCGAGCAGTTCGTAAACGAGCCCGCAGGTGGCTATTATCAGGACGTTCAGGAAAAGTATGGGGGTCCGGTTCATTTAAGAAACTATAAGCCGGACTACCCGGTGATTGCCGCCGCGACGATGAGGGCGATGCCGATGATTATGGAGGCCAGCACTATGGCAATCGCCGTGTTGTGGTCTTCTTCGAGCTCTTTGCGCAGCGAGAACGGCAGCACCCTGTCCACGATCCAGAAGGCGAGCGCGAAAAGGATCAGCCCGATTGTCGTGAAGATCAGGGTCTGGATTATCAGGTTTACAAGCTGATCCATCGGCACGAAGATCGCGACGGGGGGCGTGAGAAAGCCTGCAAGCCCGGTGAATTGATTTATGAGCATCATTTCCCTCCTCGAAAGCCTGTATGCCAGAAGTGGAACGAGCGGTACCCGCCCGGCGACTCGCGCACGTCCGCGGGCACCCTCTGCCTTTGCGGGTCACCGAACTCCATGCCCCTGAAAGCCACAATCCCGTAGACCGCCAGCACGGCGATCCCGATGAGCAGGTAGATTTTACTTAGCACCGATCTCCTCCTTTTGGCCTTGATCGATCAGGCCGAGTCTCAAACCATGCGTTTCGTCAAAATGGCTCCCACGGCCATTTTCAGCCCGAGCCGTATGGGCTGTAGTCGCTGTCCTTCCACCGCTTCTGCTCGAAAGAGAAATGGTATATGCCGACTATGAGCGGGACGACGGAGATGAGGACGAGCGCGAGCATTAAATGTGCGACGCGCGGGACGCCCTGCTCCACGCGCACCGAAAGCACGGCCGGCCCCTGCCATTTCTCCCAGCCCGCTTCGAGCCTCAGGGCGTACTTCCCCGAGGGCAGGGCCGACAGGTGCACGTCCGTCGACTGGCCCCCCTCGCTCCACGATCCGTCCGAATCCGAGCCGTGGTAGTACTCGATGGGCGCCGAAAACGCCTGCACCAGCCCGGTCGATTCCTCGATCAGATCGCCCTCGACGTACAGCCACGAATTGTCCACGTTCGACGTGGCGGTGATCTTGATGTTCTGGCCGTCCTTAAGCTCGAACGGGTCGGCGAATATTACCTGCGAATCATCCGCGCTCTTCAAAGGCTGCAACGTGTAGGTCGATTCGAAGACCTTCCGGCGCTCGCCCATGGCCATGACCGCTATCCCGAACACCAGAGTCGCGACGAGAAGGAACGCCCAGTATTTATAGATCGCCTTGTTGGTGAAAGGCTGGTTCGGCCCCACGGTCGAGGGGTCGGGCAGGCCTTTGAGGCCGAACCTCTTTTCGATCTGCCTGCGCTTGACGTACGTCCCGAGGGACCAGTTGATCTCGCCCCCTTTGACGCTCGGGGGGGTCTTTCGCGAGCCCTTCTTCGGCTCTCCCACATAACCCGAAATCTCTTTAGAGAGCATCATCGGAGGTCGAATATAATCCCACGCCTGCACCTGCTCTCCCACCGACACCCTCCAGTAGAACTCCCCAAGGACGTGCTCGACGCGGGCCGTCGCGTCCTGGTAGAGCTTGAACCTCTTCCCGTCGTAAACAATGGTGCGCCCCTGATCGAGCACCGCTCCGGGCGGCAGGGGCTCGACGAAATTCCAGTGGTCGTCGCTGCGGACGAGCCAGCGGAAGCCGACCTGAGGGTTGTAGAGCAGGTACTCTTCCCAGTAGTAGCGCACGCCTGAAAACTCGACGCTGCGCTGCATGAAGCCGATGACGGTCAGCTTTACCGAATCGAATTCGCCGACCGACCCGAGCGGGATTATGGGGATGACCTTCGCGGGGTTAAGGGACTTGAGAAATTTCAGGCGGCCCTGATTGACATCGAGGAGCGAGCCGCAATTCGGGCAGGTGACCCGCTCGGTCTTATCAGGCGCGCGCAGTTCCAGAGGCCCCGCGCACTGCGGGCATGAGAGCTGCACGGCCGAGACGCGCCGCGCCTCCCGCTCCGGCGTCGGCGCCGACGGCGATATGCCAAGCTCCGCGAGCGTGGCCTCCTGCCCGACGAAGATCGCGGGCTGCTCTTCCCCATAATCGATGGTCGCGAATTCGCCCCGAGGGCCGGAGAGGTCCGCGTACGCATACTGCTCTCCCGGCACGAGCCGGTAGGGGATCTCGCCCCTGGCCCCGAGCGCGGTCGCGGTCCCTTTTTCCGCGACCACCAGAGGTGCCGCGCCCGAGACCGAGGGGACGGGCTGGCCGAGCTCAAGATATTGGAAGGGGGCGATCAGGGTTTGATCCGACAGGGGCTTTTGAAACGTGAGATAGAACCGGCCCTGCGCTTCGGCGAGCCACCCCCAGCGGCCGTCCGCGAAGGCCGCGTACCACTCGTCCCATATCCCGCCCGCTTCGTGTTCGAGCTGCGCGCGGCCCGTCAGTTCGAATGGCACCCCCCGGTAAGAGCCTCTGAGCCCGACCTGAAGAGGGGAGCCCGTCTCGACGAGCTCCGCGACCTTGCCGAGGTCTTCGAGCTTGCGGTCTCCGCGCGCGACCGCCGAGTGGCAGAAGTCGCATATGACGACGACAGACGAGCCGGTCTTGAAAGTGATCACCGCGCCGCACGCGGGGCAGGATGCCTCGATAGGACTCACCGTTCGCTCACCTCTCCCGCGGCGGTCGTCTGGTTCAACACCGCCGGGTTCAAAGAAGGAGCGGGCAAAGGCTCCGCGGCTTCACCGGCCTCTTCACCGGCGACGGGGCCGCGGCTCGCGGACCTGACCGACACGAGGCGAGCGCCGAGCATCTCCGTGAGCATCTCCCGCCACGGCCAGACGGGGCGGGGGCGGCAGCAATAGAGGTTGAACGTCGCGATGCCCGTCTCCGGGTAGGTGTGACATGCGAGGTGAGATTCGGTCAGCAGGTAGAAGCCGGTTATTCCGCCGGGCGATGGGAAGACGTGCCACACTCCCTGACCGACCACGTGAAGGTCGAGGTCGGCTATGATCCGCTCGCATACGCGGTTCATGGCGGCCATGTCCCCAAGGAGGTCGCCCGAACAACCCTGTGCGTCAATCAACCATTCGGTGCCAACATTCATGATCGATCTGTGTGTAAACCCCTTTACCCAAAAATAACGCCGCCAGGACGCGAGAGCTTTTTCATTTCTGACCGGCCTGGTCCGGTCCGCATGGGCCGCGCGAATTTTACCATTACCGATGAGAGCAGAGCCAAGCGACGAGAGGATAACACAGACGGCTCGATCATTTGAAGATTCTTCGGGAAGGGTTGCCGACGTGAATGTGCGCCCCGGTGGCCGAGCCGGGGACGGCCTGCCGGAACGCGATGAAAGGTATCCCCGCGCCGCGGAGGTAATTCATGAGCATCCGGCCTTCCGCGCTGTCGGGGTGCACGGCAACGTCGATGGAGTTGCTGTGATCGAACCCCATGCGGTCGTGCACGGCCGTCTGCCCGTACGCGCTTATCGGGAGCTGCCGCCCGAAGCTGCTAATGAAGTAGCTCTGCACGCGCGCCGCATCCGCCAGAGCCCACTTGAAGGGGCCGTTGTAACGGATGAGCGCCGAGGTCGTGCGGTAACCGCCGACCGGCACCGGGGGCATCTTCGCCAGTTGCTCCTCGGCCCTCACTTCCGCGATCAGGGTGTCGGTGTCCCCGATCTGTTTCCGGGCCGCGTCCAGCTTCGCCTGAGTAATAGCCAGGGCGGCCTCGCTCTTTTCTACATCCTGCTTCGCGACCGCCCCCACCTCGACCAGAGCCTTCTTCTTCTCTATGACGAGGGATTCGCGTTTCACCTCGGGCTCAAGCAGGGCTATCACTTCCATCAAGTTCTGCTTGTACTCCTCGGCCTTCTTGATGATCTCCGCCTTCACCTGCGCGTGCTGTTTCGGGGTGTAGGCCGGGGCCTGCGCCGCCGGACTTTTCCTGGCCCGGCTCTTTCTGGCCTGAGCTTCGATCCGAACCGGAACGCAGACGCTACCCGCCGCGAGCGAGGTTGCGAGGATCACAAATTTTAGACGTTTAAAGGTCACTGCTTGCCGCTACGCCTCCCGCCGGCCGGGGCCAGTTTTTTTTGATCGTAACGCTCGGCTATTCGCCACCTCTGGACCATCACGACCTGATTATCGGGCTTGAGCCTTATGCTTATTTCGTCTCTCCTGGTAGGCCGCCCGCCCTCGCCGCGGATGAGCAGGTCGGTCACCTCACCATAACGGATCGCCTTTGAAAAAGTTCTGAACCCGACCACGTCGCCGACTCGAATGGTCTTTATCATCAAGCGCCTTTCATCTGAGCCGCGCCGGGCCGGCCACTATTTTATAACTCTTCGCCGCCCGGTGTCACTCGCCCACCGCGACGCAGTCCACCTCGATCATATACGTGCCGAGGAGCTGCACGCCTACGGTGGTTCGCGCGGGGTAATTTTCGCGAAAATACCGCCTGTAAATCTCGTTCATTTTGGCGAAGTTTCCGAGGTCCGAAAGGTAGACGTTCACCCTCGCGACATCCGAGAAGGTCGCGCCCGCCCCCGTCAGTATCGCCTTCACGTTCTCGAATACCTGCACGGCCTGCTCTTCGAACCCGCCCTCGACGACCCTGCCCGTGCGCGGGTCGGCGGCCACCTGCCCCGAGACGTAGATCATCCCTCCCGCGATGACCGCGTGACTGAGCGGCCCGGAAGGTTTCGGCAGCTGGGGCGAATTCACCGCTCGGGGCTTCGACCCCTGCCTTCCCTGAGCGGCTTTGCCCCGCCGCGCCGAGCTCGATTGCGCGCCCCGCGCTTCGACGGCCGCCGCCGCGCCGAGCGCGGTCGCTCCGGTCTTTTCGAGGAACTTTCTGCGTGTCACTGGCATAACGAGTCTCCTTTCAGATGGCCTCACCGGGCCGACAGGTCTTCGTATATTCTCGACTGCATGCGCGCCGCGGCCACTTCGAATGGGTTGCGGGCGTAAGCGCGCCTGATCGAGAGGTGCGTGTAAAGCCCCCGGACCCATTCCCATAAATAAAGCACGCGGAATTTCAAAGTGCCTATCGCTTTGTACTGCGCGCTGTGCGTTATCTCATGGCCTATGATCGCGATCCCCTCGACCGAATACGGGTCGTACGCTCCGGGCGCGAAGTATATATAATTCCGGTCCGCGTAGGCGCTCGCGTCCATGAGCACGTACCACGGGATGCCTTCCCGCACGCGGATCTCCCGCAGGTTCAAAGACGGGAAGTAAGGGGCCAGCAACTTGATGGTGCTTTCGGGAAGCGCGGAGCCGCGTGCCTCCCGCCTCTTCGGTGTCGAGCGCATTCGACCTCATCCCGGACCCGGTTGCGGCACGCGGCGTCGGCATTCCGTCGCCCGGCCTTCGTGCGCTGTCGGCCACGTGACTCTGTGGCCTTTAGGGTGATTCTCCCTCACAGCCAAACTTCTAGCATTTGTTGAGACGAGTAGCAACTTAAGTCCTGCGCCGGAATCCGCCCGCGGCCGCCTCGCGAAATTTCACGCGGCAGGGCGCTCCGAGCAGGGGTCAGAATTTTTTGCTTGACAATTTTCGATAATTTTCGATCATGTACATGGGATTTTCGTATCGGAGGCGAAAATGGCTATCACTCCACGGCAGCGCGAGGTCTACGATTTCATCCGCCGCTTCATCGAGACGCGGGGGCAGGCACCGACTATAGCCGAGATTCGCGAGCGATTCGGGCTCAGCTCCCCCGCGACGGTCCACCACACGCTCTCGGCCCTGGAGCGCGAAGGGCTGATCCGCCGCACGCCGAACGTCAGCCGGGGGATAGAGATCGCGGGCGGGGGCGCGCCCGAAGGCGCTCAGTCAGACAGCGAGTGCGAGATCCCGCTGCTGGGCGTGATCGCCGCGGGCCGCCCGATAGAAGCCGTCCTGAGCCATGAGACCGTCTGCATCACGCGCGACATGCTCGGGCGCGGGCGCACCTTCGCCCTGCGCGTGCGGGGCGATTCCATGATCGACGAGCAGATACGCGACGGCGACCTGATCATAGTCGAGTCGCGCCAGACCGCCGAGAACGGGCAGACGGTCGTCGCCCTGATCGACGGCACAGACGCCACCGTGAAGCGCTTTTATAAAGAGCGGAGCCGCGTGCGCCTCGAACCGGCCAACCCTCAGTATGAAACGATAATAATCAAGCCGCCCTCGCGCGTGGGCATTCAGGGCGTCGTCATTGGTGTCATCCGGAGGTACTAGAGGCGGTGGCGGGGTCAGGAGTCAGGGGCCAGCAATGCTAGTCTGGGGCGCGATCATGCATCAGGCAGCTTTGGTGAGGAGAGCGTAAATGATGCATGGCCGTGCGGGTACGATGACGCATTCTGCTGGCCCCTGACCCCTGACCCCGCCACCCTCTGATAAATTTATGGGGAAAGCGATACTGCCATTCGTCCAGCCTCTTTCCGCGCAGCGGCAGAGGCTCAGCAGATTTCGACGCGCCCTGCGCGCCGAAGATCAGATGGCTCTGGACGCCCTGTTCGAGCAGGCCCGGCAGCACGTAGAGGCGGCGGTCCTCGCCGCCAACCCCGACCCGGCCGAGGCTTTCTTCGTGTCGGTGATGATCGAGAACTGGAAACTGATCGACACCCTGGAAACGAGACTGAGCGATCTGGAAAAACAGTTGAAGGCGATGAAGGCGGCCGGCGGCGGGTCGGCGGCCTGAAGACTGGCCCCCCGACGCCGAAGTCAGCGCTCTTAATCTTTCTCCTTCGTGTGGCTCTGCCACATGACGTTATAGATCATCCACCTGCCGTTATGCTTCGCCAGGTGCATGTAATCGATCCCCCAGGAGGCGACCAGTTTTATGCTGGCGGTCTGATCGAGCACCTCGTAGATGATGACCTCTTTCGGAGCGTCTTTAGGGACCCTGCCCTCCTTGTTGTAGCTGCCGGCAAGTTTCACCAGCTGCTCGAAAGTCATGATCCCCTGCGAGTAGGATGACTCGCCGTTCCTCTTGAAGAATCCGCGCTTCGCGAGCTCCGGGTGAACGCTCCTCTCGATCCGCGCGGGGTTGACTTCGTAAACGCCTTCGACGTAATCAAGGACGGCCTGCTTCACGGCTTCCCTGTCGTTGCCCTGCCCGCGAGCGGCGGCCGGAAGCATTAAAGCGGCGGCCAATATAAAAAGCATCAGCTTCTTCATCTCGTACCTCTCTTAAAATGAGCGGAATTCAAAACAGGCTGTAGCGCCTTCAACCCTTAACGAGGCAAAAGCCAAGATGTTCTCGCAATCTTCTCCAGAAGGTGAGCGGACATGTGCCTGCCGTACTTCTCCTGAAGCTCCCTCTTCTTCCAGTCTTTCCCGGTGATCACCTTGCGGCAATTCTTCGCGCCGCAGTTGCACTCCATCCTGTACCGGTCGTCGGTCATCGCCCAGTCGTGCGTCAGCTCTTCTCCCGCGCGGACGTTACGCGGGGCCACGTTTGAAATCAAATCACGGCGGGGGCGGCCAGCCGCCGGACGTGGCCGATCCGCCCCGCGATATTCGGAGCAGGCTCAGAGCGAGAGGATCGCCACCACGTCGCGCTGCGGGTCTCCGCCCGTCACCCTCGCCGAGTTCTCGTCGACGTACACGTCGATCTCGCTGCGCACGCCGAAGCGCCCTTCGAGGTAGATGCCCGGCTCGATTGAGAAGCAGGTCCGTGGGATCAGGGCGCGGGAATCTTTCGTCTCAAGGTTGTCGATGTTGGCCCCGTTGCCGTGGACTTCGGTGTGGATGTTGTGGCCCGTGCGGTGGATGAAGTACTGCTCCATCCCCGCCTCGCGGATGACGTTGCGGCAGGCGTCGTCGACCTCCCACCCGAAGACCTTGCGGCCCGACCCGAAAGCCTCTTTCACGAAATCGGTCGCGGCGTCCCTCGCGTCGCGAACGACCGTGAACACTCTGGTCACGTCGTCCGGCACGGTCTCGCCGACGAACGAGGTCCAGGTTATGTCCGCGTAGACCGAATTGGGTTTGTTCAGCTTGGCCCAGAGGTCGATCAGCACGAAATCGCCTTCGTTTATGGGCGAGTGCTTTTCGCGAGTCGGCTCGTAGTGGGGCGCGGCGCTGTTGGCGTTGACGGCGACGATGGGAGGGTCCTTCGTGATGAGCCCGCGCTCGCCGAACCGGCCCATGATGAACTGCTGGATGTCATATTCGGTCGTGGGCTCCCCGGCCCGGATGCGGCGGCCGATCTCGGCGAAGGCTTCGTGCACGGAGGCGTAGAGGCCGCGCGCGGCCTCCTCGTGCATGCCGAGCTGCTCTTCGTTCCAGGCCGATTCGAATTTCTGCACGAGGTCGGCGGAGGAGACGATCTCGACTCCGAAATTGCGGATCAGTTCTATGGTCCCGGCGTCGACCCGCGACAGGTAGGGGATGGCCGCCTCGGGCGAGTACTGCATCGCCAGGCGAGGGGTCCGCTTATCGGTCAGCGACGCGATGGAATTCTTAAGGTGCGAGTGCAACTGCTGCCAGGGCAGATAGATCAATTTACTTCCCGGCAGGCTGTCGAGCACGTCGCGCTCGATTGAGTGGTTGATCTTCACAGGCTCGCCGGATCGGGGGATGAGGTAGAACCACCTGCGCGTCGCCATGTGCCCTTCGCCCGCGAGGCCGAGGATGTTGGCGGCGATGGGGTCGCTGTCGCGGAAGCTGTAGAAGAGCCACCCGTCGAGGTCCGCCTCTTTCAGAGCTTGTTGAATTCTATCTATCAAGTGTGCCTCCGATATGTCAGTGATTACCAGCGGACGAGATTATAACGTACTCCGTTCGCGGGTGGCAAAAGGAGGCAACCGCAACTATAACTCTCGCATCCACGTACAAACCACGGGCGTTGACGCGGGGCTGATGTAACGATTATTTAAAAAGCGCTCCCTCCGCTTCGGTGTTAAGAGTACGGCAGCCGCATGATATATTCAGAGGCATCAGGACCAAGGACTGCGGGTATGACCAGGCGACTACAGCTTCTTCTCGGCGGACTATTCTTCGCCCTCCTGTTTGTCTTCGCGGGAATGAACGTCTACAGCGCCCTGTCCGCGCCCCCCATCCAGAGCGATCCGGGCTGGCTAGCCTCGAGGGTCAACAACCGTGTCGTGATCCGGCAGGTGTCGCCCGATGGCGCGGCCTTCCCCCTCATGCCGGGCGACGAGATCGTCTCGGTGAATGGCCGCCAGATCACGGACCTGGCCCAACTCGCGCTCGCATTCCAGGAGATCTACCCCGACACCTACTACTCGATGGTCGTGCGCCGGGGCGGGCAGTTCCAGGACTACAAGCTGAAGGCGAAGAACGTCTCCCTGAGTCAGACCTTGCTGAACCCGGCGAGGATAGTGATCGCGGCGATCTTTTTGATCACGGGGTTCGCGGTCTTCCTGCTCAAGCCTTTCGACAAGCAGGCGGTGCTGCTGGCGCTGATGTTCGGCATGTTTATCGCCGCGCCCTCGGCGGCATTTTTTCAAGTGTCTCCGGGCATGCCGGCGTGGCTCAGGGTCTCCGTAGTGGCGGCTTACGTGGGGGCCATATTCTTCTGGCCGGTATTCTTCCACTTCTTCCTCATATTCCCGGAGCCTTCGCCCCTGCTCAGAAGATTTCCGAAGCTCGAATACCAACTGTACATCCCGCACCTGCTGACCATATTCCCCTTCCTCGCCGTCGGGAACATAGTCGCCGCCTTCGCGCCCGCGAGCGCGGCGCGGTTCCGCGAGAAGGCGATCTTCCTCGGCGTAGCGAGCTTCGTCATGGGCGTGCTCTACATCGCGGGCGGGTTCCTCTCCCTGCTGGTGAATTACAGGCTGGCGGGCAGGCCCTCGCGGCTGAAGCTGCGCGTGGTCGTGGCCGGGAGCGTCGCGGGATTTCTGCCCCTGTTCGTGGTCGGGGGGCTGGCGTTTTTAATCGACCAGCCGTGGGCCAATTCGGCCGTCTCGCGCTGGCTGCTCTTCATAGCTTTGATCTCGTTCCCGCTCTTCCCCCTGTCGTTCGCGTACGCGATCATCCGTCATCAGGTCATCCCGGTACGCCTGATACTGCGGAGGGGCGTGCGCTACCTCCTCGTCTCCCGCGGCTTCGTCATAACGCAGGCCATATTCGTCTTCGCGCTCCTGAGCTTCCTGCTGACCGGGAGCCGGATGGAGAGCATCGACCGGTTCGGCAGCCGCGCCGACATAGCCGTGACGATCATGGCCACGGGGCTGGCCGTCGCCATACTGACCCTCGTGAACCAGAGGATGATGCCGCTCATCGACCGGCGCTTCTTCCGCGAAGCGTACGACGCGCAGCAGTTAATCTCGGACCTCGGCCAGGAGATGCGGACCGTGACGGCCGTGGATCAACTGCTGAAGCTCGCCATCGGCAAGATTCAGTTCGCCCTGCACACGGAAAACGCCACGGTCTTCCTGCGGGACGACCCGACCGGGAACTACGCCTGCGCCCTCTCGTCCAGTCTGAACCATGACCACTCGACATCCGAGGGGGTGGACCGGAATCTCATGTTCCCGCGCGAAGGCTACATAGCCCGGCAGATGACCCAGTCGCCCCTGCCGCTCGTCGTGGACATTCATGAGCGGGCCTCATGGTCGAGGCCGAAGGCGGCTTTGCCCGAGCAGGCGAAGCTTCTTGACCGCGAGCGCGCCACTCTGCGCCGGCTGAACTCCGTGCTGCTCGTGCCTTTCGCCACCAAGGACCAGCTCCTCGGAATCATCTCGCTCGGCCCGCGCCTGGGCGACCTCCCCTTCTCGCGGGAGGACAAACAGCTCCTCACGGCGGTCGCCTGGCAACTGGCCTTCGCCATCGAAAACGCGCGCCTCGTGCAGCAGGTGGCGGAAGAAGAGAGGCTGAGGCACGAGCTGAAGATTGCCACCGAAGTTCAGCAGCGGCTCTTCCCCCAGGTGGCCCCGCCCATCGAGCGGCTGGAGTTGTGCGGAGTCTGCCACCCGGCCCGAGGGGTCGGCGGTGACTACTACGATTTCATCGAGCTCGGCCGCGGTAAGATCGGCATCGCGGTCGCGGACGTAGCGGGTAAAGGGATGTCGGCGGCCCTTCTTATGTCCACGGTCCAGGCCTCGCTCAGAAGCCAGGCCCCTTCCGTGAACGGCAACCTGACGCAGCTCGTCTCCTCCATGAACAAGCTCCTGCATGGGTCGACGGGGTCGAGCAGCTACGCCACTTTCTTTTACGCCCAGTTCGACGAGCAGACCGACCTGTTCACCTACATCAACGCGGGCCATAACCCTCCGATACTCGCCCGAGGCAGCTCGATCATGAAAGCGCAGACGGCGAGCCACTCGGCCTCCGCCGCGCAGGAGAGAATGTCCGCGTCCCCAGAATTCGAGAGCCGGAAACGGGCGAGCGAGCTGACCCTGCTCTCGACAGGCGGCACGGTGATCGGCGCGTTCAATAGCTGCGAGTATGAGCAGGAGACGATACAGCTTCACAGCGGGGACGTGATCGTTGCTTACACCGACGGGGTCACGGAAGCTTTCGATTCGGCGGGGGCGGAGTTCGGCGAGCCGAGGTTGAGGGAGATCATCGCCGCGTCAACCCACCTCAGCGCGGCGGAAATCATGGGGACGATAGTTGAGAACGTCCGCGAGTGGAGTCGCGATACGCCTCAGCACGACGACCTGACTCTGGTGGTGATGAAAGTGCGATAGGGGCCGGTGGTCAGTGGCCGGGAGCCGGGGGCCACGGGCTAAGGGGAAAGCATCTCAGATTCTATTTACAGAATCCCTGCTTTTAAAGAACCCCTTTCGGGTAAATCGAAATCTCGGGCGGCACCCCGGCCCCCGGCCACTGACACCTGATTCTCACTTCGCCGCGACTTCGGAGACGGTGTGGACCATCAGCTTGTCGCCTTCGGCCATGCCTTCGATCTTGACCAGCATTCCCTTCTCGGTCTTGCTGTTCTTCAACACTTCGGCCACCTTCTTGCTGCTCTCTTCGTCCAGCTTGTAGACCGTGCCGTCGGCGTAGACCGAATAGCCGCTCTTGGCGCACCCCGGCATCAGAGAGCAGGCGCGCGAGTGTGCCTTCGCGCCCTCGGCGCCCTTGCCGCCTTCTTTAAACATACCCGTGGCGCAGGCGTTGTCCACGACGTACCCTTCCAACTTAACGGCTTTCGCGTGGTGGTCGGCTGCGAACACCACCCCGGACAGCATCAATATCACGCTGATCACGAAACCTCTTCTCATCGTTTTCACCTTTGTCCTTTCAACCTGAAGAAATGATTTTTTGCTTGCGCGTAGAAACTATCAGCAATATTGCTTACGGTCAATTCGTGAATGAGGCCCCCCGCCGGTCCCGGGGTCAAGCGTCCAGTATCGCAAAGCCGTGGATGTCGGACAGCTTCACGTACAGGCGCTCGAAGCTCGCGGTCGGCAGGTGGTTCGAGTAGTGCTCGACCGTGACGTTGTGAAGCTCGATGATCTCACTCGCAACGTCCCTTTCCGCGGCGGTCGTCTCGCCCTCCGGGTTGTTGAGAGACTGGCCGAACGAGAAGCTCGTCCGGCCGCGCACGACCCCGAAGGACGTGTAGATCGCGAGGTAGCCGAACGACTGCGAGCCGTCGGCCGTCATGGAAGATTTGAGGAGCGAAATTATGGCGCTCACGGACGATCCGCTCTTGCCGTCGTTCATCTGTGCGTTTCTCCCGTTGCGAAAAGGAGCCGGGTCTCGGCTCCTTCCAGGCGTCTCCGATGGTATAAGGCGCGTGAATCAACTCACGCTCGAAGCCGGCGGCCCGCCCCATGCGGCTTATTTTAAAGCGAAGAACCTCGTGTGAGAGACTGCGTTGGATCGCTTGCTCGTGACCGGGTCGAACAGGGTGACCTGGACCGGAATCCCCGCGGGGAAATTCGCCTGAACCCCCGCCTTCCCGACCTTCACTTTGGCGCGGGTGAATGACCCGTTCGGGAGCGAGTAGGCGCTGTCGAAGCTGACCTGGCCGGGGAGCGCAACCCCATTGACTTCAACCACGAGCCTCTGACTGATGATGCCGAGCCCATCGACGGTCACGGTCTTCTTGTCGTTGGAGACTTTCACGAGCCCGATCTCGGGCATGGGGGGGATCGCGTTCGTCAGAGCGTTGAAGGCGTTGGCGCGGCCCGAGCTCACGAGCTTCGACGCCACGGAGAGCACGGGCTCCGCGGTCCGGATTATCCGGTCCTTGACCTGGGCCGGGGTCAGCCCCGGCTCGTTAGACCACAGCAACGCCGCGATGCCCGAGACGTGCGGGGTGGCCTGAGACGTGCCGTGAAACTGCGCGTACCCCCCTCCCGGAAACGTGCTGATGATGTCCTGCCCCGGAGCGGCGACGCTGATCGTGGAGTGGCCGAAGGTCGAGAACGACGAGATCGTGTCCATCCTGTCGAGCGCCGCTACGGAGATGACGTTGGACATAGTCGCCGACCACGAGGCCGGGAACTGCGGGTCTGAATCGGAGTTGATCGGCTCGTTGCCGGCGGCGCAGACGAAGAGGATGCCCTGTTGCCCCGCCTTTTTTATGGCGTTGCGCAGTGATTGCGCGTCTCCGGTGCCGCCCCAGCTCGCGTTGATCACCCTGACATTTACGCCGTTCTTTTTCTGGGCGGTGACGTAGTTGACCGCTTTCACGAGGTCGGCGACCGAGGCCGTCGCCTCGCCCTGGCTGTCTCGCCCGAAAGCCCTGAGCCCCATCAACTTCACGTTCCACGCGACGCCCGCCACGCCTATTTCATTATTCCCGACCGCGCCGATGGTGCCCGAAACGTGAGTCCCGTGGCCGAAGCCCTCCATCGTGCCATCTTCGAGGACCGAGTTGTTGTTGGAAAAGTGGCTCCATCCGTTCACGTCGTCGACGAACCCATTGCCGTCGTTATCGGCTCCGTCCCCGGCCACCTCGTTCGGGTTGACCCAGACGTTGGCCGCGAGGTCGGGGTGCGGGGTGTCCAGCCCCGTGTCGATGACCGCCACGACGACCGTGTTGTTGCCGGTCGTCACGTCCCACGCGCGGGTGGCCGCGATGTCAGCGCCCGGCTTGCCTACGCGGCCGAAAGGATCGAGCCCGAGATTCTGAAGGCCCCACATCTGGGAAAAGAAATCATCGTTCGGGGTCACGACCGCCAGCCTCGCCAGATAGTTCGGCTCGGCGTACTCGACCCGGGGGTCCGCCTGCGCGCGCCTGATGGCGTCTTCGACCGAGGCGGAGCCATCGAGCTGAACGAGGTAAAGGCCGCCCGGCTCGCGGCGCCCGCGCCGTTCGTCCCCGTCGATGGATTCGATCCTGGCCCCGCGAATCGGCAGCATCCGGTCCGCGACCTGCTCTATGGATGAAGCCGAATCGAGGTCGTCCCGCAGCTTCACAAGTATCTGGCCCGGTACGTAGCGCGGGCGGGAGAGCCCCCGCTTTTCGGAGTCGGCGTCGAGGCCCGGAACGAAGCAGAAGAGCGCGAACACGAGCGCCAGGGAGAGTGCCAGGTATCTCTTCATTTTTTACCTCTATGAGCGGCGTACAGTGGTCTTGACCTGCACCCGCCGGGTCTCCGGGCGGGTGCAGGTCAGTCCGGGCTTGATGTCGATTGCGAACAATCCCGAATAGTTCTTTTAATTGCCCGGACCGGTCAATGAGAGCGCGTAGATTATAATTTTATCGTCGCTTCGAAGCAATACTCGCGGGGCGGGGCCTGCGAGTCGAAAGGGCCGCGCCCCGATGCCGGCGCGGCCCCGGACCTCTCGATTATTCCCGGCTTCGGGCCTACTTGTTTCCAGAGGGTGCCTGTTGCTCTACCTGTGGAGGCGGCGTGGCGCGGCTGGGGAAGAGCTTCGAGATGTCGTTGAAGATCACGAAGCCCATCAGCAGCATAAGCATCACGAAGCCCACCTGCATCATCTTCTCTTTCACCCGCAGGGTCAGCGTCAGCCCGAAAAGCCCGAGCAGCCCTTCGAGCGCGAGCATAAATATCATGCCCCCGTCGAGAACCGGGATCGGAAGGAGGTTGAATATGCCCAGGTTCAACGACAGGAGGGCCATCAGAGTGAAGACCGACTGCACGCCCTGCTCGGCGGCCTGCCCGGACAGCTTGAATATCCCCACCGGCCCGGTCAGCGTGTCCCTGGCGGACCGCTGCCCGACGAAGACCTGCGCGAGCGCCGTCTTGGTCAGCCTCAGGATTCGCATGTTGTAATCGAAAGAGTATTTGATGGCTTCGATGGGGCCGAGCCGCGTCACGATCATCTCCGCGCCGTGAAGGGTCTGCCCGAACCCGAGGCGCTGCGCTCCGTCCACGGGCCGGGGCGTAGCCTTGATGTCTACGGTCTCGTCGGCCCGCTTGACCGTCAGGGTCACGGGCTGGCCCGCGCTGGCCTGGATCGTGCGAATGATCGAGTGAGTGCCCTGCCGGTTCTGGGCCACCGTGGAGCCGTTGACCGCCACGATCTGATCGCCGGGCTTGAGCCCCGCTTCGGCGGCCGGGCTCCCGGCCTCGATGGACTCCACGATTATCTTAGTATTCGGTCCGGGGTCGGGCGAGGCCCCCAGGTAGCCGAGCTTCTCCTGCTCGGACGGGTCGGAGCCCATGCGCACGTTGACCTGCCGCGTCTCGCCTTCCCGCTTGATGGTGACCGGGACATCCTGGTCCGGCCTCACGATCACCTGCTCGGTGACATCGCGCCAGGTCGGGATCGATTCTCCCGCGATCTCCACGATCTGGTCGCCCGGCTTGAGCCCGGCCTGCTCGGCCGGGGACGAGGGCTCGATGGCGCTGATGACCGCGGGCTTGTTCAGGGAAGCGGGCACCTCGTAATGGAACATCACGAGCGCCGCCGGTATGATGAGGGCCGTGATGATGTTCAT
Organism: Blastocatellia bacterium; assembly: GCA_035634255.1. Lineage (GTDB taxonomy): Bacteria > Acidobacteriota > Blastocatellia > UBA7656 > UBA7656 > DATLMR01. Next base: position 30,304 of record DASQDI010000141.1, on the reverse strand, counting down.
CACGGGTCCGGCCACCGCGACGCAAAACCTCTGCCATTTCGGCTTCGACATGAACTCATCGGGCGCGCCCGTCACCTGCTCGTCGAGGTTCTCCCCGGCCATCTTGACGTAGCCGCCGAGCGGGATGAGGCTCAGGCGGTAATCGGTGTCGCCCCGCTTCATGCCCCACAGCCGCTTCCCGAAGCCGACGCTGAAGACCTCGACCCGGATGCCGAAAAATTTCGCCACGAGGAAGTGCCCCAGCTCGTGAATTACTACCATCGCGCCCAGCACGAGCGCAAAGGTTACTGCCATCTGTAAGATACTATCCAAAGCTTAATCTCCACCACTATTTATAATGCCCGCCCAAGGTGCAGGCAGCCCAGCATAGGGGCCTGATCCTCGAACATGATGCCTATAAGTTTAGCTTAGAGGGGTTGGGGTGTCTATATTCAGCCGGGGGAATGAAGCGTCAGGGGCGTTTCTTAAGATAAAAACAATCATTGCGCTAATCCGCCTCGGAGCTCGCGCGGAGCCGCCCGCCATCCGAGGCGAACCGGGAGGCGTGTGCGCGGGCCCACCTGTCCGCCTCGATAACCGCCTCGATGCTCGACGCCTCCGTCGTGTCATGGGCCTCCATCGTCTCGGAGATGACCCGAGGTATGTCCATGAACCGGATTCGCCGGTCGAGGAAAGCGGCGACCGCTACCTCGTTGGCGGCGCTCATGGCCGCCGGCAGGGTCCCGCCCGCCCTCATCGCCTCGTAAGCGAGGCCGAGGCACGGGAACCGCTCGAAGTCCGGCGTCTGGAATTCGAGGCGCGACAGTTGTTCGAGCCCGAGCCCCGGCAGACCCGTCTGAAGCCTGTCGGGGTAAGTCAGAGCGTACTGGATCATCAAACGCATGTCCGTGATGCCAAGCTGGGCGATGATGGAGCCGTCCACCATCTCGACCATCGAATGCACTATCGACTGGGGGTGTACGGCCACCGAAATCTGGTCCGCGCGGAATCCGAAGAGCCAGCCCGCCTCGATCACTTCGAGCCCCTTGTTCATGAGGGTGGCCGAATCTATCGTGATCTTCGACCCCATCTGCCAGGTCGGGTGCGCGAGGGCCTCTTCGACCGTCGCTTCGCGCATGCGCTCAATGGGCGCTTCCCTGAATGGACCGCCGGACGCCGTGAGAATGAGCCGCTTGACTTCGTCGGCCCGCTCGCCGCGGAGGCACTGGTGGAGGGCGTTGTGCTCGCTGTCGACCGGCAGAAGCTCGGCCCCGGACTCGCGCGCCGTCCGCGTCATCAACTCCCCGGCCATCACGAGCGTCTCTTTATTGGCGAGGCAGACGCGCCGCCCCATTGACAGAGCCCTGTAGGTGGGCACGAAGCCGACCGCGCCGACCGTCGCCGACACGACGATATCGACGCCTTCGCAGCAGGCGACTTGCACGAGCCCTTCCCCGCCCCAGACCAGTTCGGGCAGGTCTTTGACCCCCGCGGCGCTCAGCCTCTCTTTGAGCAGAGGGATGTCGCTTTCGTTCGCGACGGAGACGAGCGACGGGCGAACGCGAGCCGCCTGACGGGCCAGCCCGTCGAGGTCGCGCCCCGCGGCCAGGGCCGCGACGTGAAATTTATCCGAGTGTGATTCAATGACCGAGAGGGTGTTCTGGCCTATTGAGCCGGTCGATCCAAGTATGCTCACGCTTTTCATAATGAAGCAAATCGAGACCCGAATTCTAGCACGCTCCCTCGCGCGAGAGCACGCCTATTTTCACCCGCCCCGCCCTGCCGGCTCGCGGAGGGCCGGGCAGGCCGCCGCGCGGAAGCTGATGTTTGAGCCGCCGGGATGCTATAATTCCGGCTTGCGTTTTCGCGGGCTCCTTTCGATTAATGGGATGAGAATTCTTATAGTAAAGCTCAGCTCGATAGGCGACGTGGTACACACGCTCCCTGCGGCCTCGGCCCTCAGGCGTCTCCTGCCCGAGGCGCGTTTAAGCTGGGTCGTGGAGCGGAGGGCGAGCGCGATCCTGAAAGGCTCTCCCGTGATCGACGACCTCATCGAAATCGATTCGCGGGCCCTGAGGAGCCGGCCCGCGAGCCGCGCGACGCTCGGACAGGTCAAAGAGTACGCGGCCCTCCTGCGCGGGGAGGGCGAGTCCGAGCGCGTGGACGTGGCCATAGATTTTCAGGGGTTGATTAAATCCGGCCTCGTGGCGAAGGTGTCGAAAGCCGGGCGAAGGATCGGTTTCGAGACCCGAGAATTACGCGAGCCGCCGAGCCGCCTTTTCCTCACGGAGCAGGTCGAGACATCGCACCACACTCACGTGATAGACAAGAATATCGCCCTCGCACTCGCCGCTCTTGCGGCGCGGTCGGACCGCCTCCCGACGCCTTACGAATTCCCCATCAACGTCTGCGCGGAAGACGAGCTTTACGCCCGAGAGGTGATTGAAGAGAGCGGCGAGCGATTCGCGATAGTGAATCCCGGCGGCGGATGGCCGACAAAGCTGTGGCCCGCCGAGCGGTTCGGGCAGGTGGCGGACAGGCTGTGGGCTGACCACGGGATCTCGTCACTGATAACGTACGGGCCGGGCGAAGAAGATCTAGCGCGCGCGGTCCGCGCGGCGTCACAAACAGGGGCGGCCCGCCCCGTGGACTCGACGCTCAAGCAGTTCGTCGCCCTGGCGCGGAGGGCCGAGTTATTCGTCGGGGGAGACACGGGGCCGCTTCACATCGCCGCGGCCTGCGGTACGCCAATCGTCGGCCTTTACGGCCCGACCTCGCCGGAAAGGAACGGCCCCTTCGACCCTCTGGACGTGACCGTGGGCAGGGACCTCTGGTGCCGCCCCCTCTGCCACCGCCGTAGCTGCTGGCACTGGGAGTGTATGGACATTCCGGTTCATGAGGTTCTCGAAGCCATAACGCTCCGCCTGGCAAGGCGAGGCGCGCGGGACGGGATAAAGTCCGCGAACGGGAGTGCGGGCGAGGCGTTTAATAAACTCAGGAGCCTATGATCGAAGCACGGGAAGAGAGAGGCTTGAGACTTCGGAGGCTCGCGCAGCGCATCAGAGTGCCGGCCGGGTTCACGCTCGTGCCGCTTCTGTTGATCGTGGCGCGGCCCACCTTCGCCTCTCTGGCCACGGGTTGCGTAGTCGCTTTGTCGGGGCTTGCCATCCGGGCGTGGGCGTCGGGGTGCCTCCGGAAGAACGAGAAGCTGACGACTCATGGGCCTTACGCTTTCACGCGGAACCCCCTCTACCTCGGGACTTTTATAATGGGCACGGGCATAGCCATCAGCTCCGGCGTCGCGTGGTTCGTGCTGCTTTTCATGGGGCTCTACCTGCTGATCTACGTCCCGGTGATGTTCGCCGAGGCGGAGACGATGTCGGACTTCTTCCCGGAAGAGTACAGGGAGTACGGCCGGGAGGTCCCGCTCTTTTTGCCCCGCCTCACGCCCTACCCCGGCCGGAGCGGGCGGCGGGCGGAAGCAGCCGCCGGGCCGCGCGGCGCATCAAACGCGAGCAGGTTCGATCCGACGCTCTACCTTCGCCACCGGGAATACAGGGCGGCGCTCGGAGTGCTCGCCGTGCTCGTGATCCTGACGGCCAAGCTCTGTTGGAGCCTCTGGACTTGAGCCGCGCGTTGGTGTTGAATGTTCGGGGCTGACTTTAGGGAAGTAAGGCTTATAATGCGAAAGATGAAGACGACACTTTTAGTATTGAGTGTGATGCTCGTTCAAGCTATGGCTCAGGGCTCGGGTGAGGCGAGGGCTCAGGCGACCATCGCGAAAGCGCCGGATGCCGAGAAGGCGGCGCCCGCGCCGAAGATAGAGAGCCCCCTCCCGTTCGCCGAGGGCGAGACGCTCACGTATGAGATCAACTTCTCGAAGTTCATCATCTCGGGCGAGGCGGGGGAGTTGAGGCTGAAGGTCGCGAAGGCTTCCCACCCCGGCAAGCCGGGCCTCATCGAGCTGCGGGCGGAAGCCGTCTCGAAGGGCTTTTTCCCTAAGATTTTCGGCATCAAGGTCAGGGACGAATTCACCTCGCAGGTCAGCTCTCTCGACTTCGGCCTCCAGGCTTCGAACAAACTTCTGGAGGAAGGAAAGGTCCGGGTGGAGCAGAAGTCGGTCGTGGACCGGGACGCCGGCCGCGTCAGGTTCACCCACCGCGACCTGACCAGAGACGAGGACGAGCCGCGTGTTCAGGAGGCCGAATCGCCCAGCTGGCTTCAGGACATGCTTTCGGCCTGCTACTTCATAAGGACTCAAAAGCTCAACGAGGGCGACGTGATCTCGATACCGATAAGCGACGAAGGCAAGGTCTACAACATCGAGGTCGTGGTCGGGAAGCGCGAAGAGGTGAAAGTCGACGCGGGCAAGTTCAAGGCCATCAAGCTCGACGCGAAGATATTCGATGGCCGCTACATCCGGCGCGGCGGCGAGATGTTCGTCTGGGTGACGGACGACGCGAGGCGCACGCCGGTCCGCGCGAGGATCAAGACGAACGGCGCGACCGTCGGGATCGAGCTAAAGCGGGCGAAGCATTCGTGAGGCCCCGCCCATCGCTTCTTATCTGGGGATGGTCGAGTCGTGATGCAGATCGACCCTGCACTCTTCCGCCTTCAATTTGTATGGGAAGCCGCTCGGATCGACCGGCATGAGCTCCTCATTCACCGTGAACCTCATCGCACGCAGCGCGGGGGCAAGCTGGCGCAGGTCGTTCGGGCAAGCCCCGGTCTGCTCTTTATATCGGGCAAGCGCCCGGTTCAAAGCGTCCATCTCGTCGAACGCCTGAAGCTGCTTCAGCCTGTACTCGGCCTGGGCCCGGATGCGCTCGTCGTCGCTGTTCAGGTAGCTTGAGTACACGGCGCGCGCCGTTTCGCGCGTCCCGCCTTTGATCTTCATCACGCCCGACAGGTCGCGCATCCACCACGGGGCGTCGGGGGCCTGGCTCCCGCGCTCGTACCACGCCGAGGCGTTCTCATAATCCCCGACCTGCCAGTACATGAAGCCGAGGTCCTGAAAGAGACGCCACTCGTTCGGGTTCTCTCTCACGCCGCGTTCGAGCAATTCCACGGCGGCCGGGAAGTCGCGCTCGGGCAGGAATATCGCCCCGAACCTGTAGGCCGGGACGTGGTGCGGGTCGAGCGTCGTGATGATCCTGAGGAGCGGCGCGAGCAGGTCCATCCTTACGTCGCGCGTGTTGGCCGCCGCCCTGATGCCTCCGTGCTGGTCCATCTTCTTCCCGAAGTATTGCAGGGTACGTATCCAGTAGACGTTGGCCGTGAGCCCGTGCAGCCCCAGGCTCATCTTTTTTATGCTCTCGCCCGAAGAGAAGTATAGAGTCTCTTCGCTTATCACCTCGCGCGGGGAGACCCGCTCGACCCACCTCTGCAACGGGTAGAGCAGGCACAGGCCCGCGACCATGATCGAAATAGACACGGCTCTCATCATCCCTCACCCCTCGACCGTTTACTTGAAGTTCCTCTTCTCGAAAATCAGGACCGACGCCGAAAGCAAAATGGCGATATAAACTATGGCGTAAGCGGTGGCCGACATGACCGTGTCAAGGGGGACCACCTGCCCGTGCGACGCCTCGGCGATGTAGCTGAAATTCGCGAGGTTCGGCAGCAGGTAATAGGCCCCGGTCAGTACCGCGCGCACCAGGCTCGAATCGCTGAGCTCCGCGGCCAGCTTGAGGTCCGCGCTGAAATGGCCGATCACGTACACGGCGAACGAGAAGAGCGCGGCGAGCATCGGGGTCGAGAAGCTGGAAAAGACCAGCGCGACCGCCACTATCAGTATGAGCTCCAGGTAGAGCAGGAACGCCGCGGGCAGCACGGCCACTTGCAAGGGCACGAAGCCCCGGTTGACGTAGAGCAGCGCGAGCTCTATCCCCGCGACCATCACCGCCGAGTTGACGAGCAGGGTCACGCACAGGCCCAGGTACTTGCCTATAATGAACTCGTACCGGCGCACGGGCTTCGAGAGCAGGCTGTAGATCGTGCGCTTGTCGATCTCCTTGTAGACGAGCCCCACCCCGATGAAGATCGCGATGAGCGCGCCGAAGACCAGCATCACGCTCAGGCCGAGCGCCGATGTGAACTGGCTCTCGTAGTCGACGGAGAGCTGGCTTATGAAGACGGACGCGCCCACGAGCACGAGCACGAAAAGTATGAGGTTGTACAACACGCGGTCGCGCACCGATTCGCGGAAGGTGTTGAGAGCGATGGCGCTGATCCGCCGGAATCCGCTCTGCTTCAGACTGGGCGCGGCCTGCGCGCTGTGCGAGGCCCGAACATTCTGGTGAATCTGACTTGTTGCCATTCTTTATCCGAGCTCCGATATTTAAACGTATTTTAGCAGCCCTCGCTCCCGCGGAGTAAGGCCGCGCCGGGTGTCAGCTCAACGCCCCGCTGCCCGATCCAGGGAGGCCACTTCCTGCTTAGTTCCGAAATTGTAGAACTCATTTATGGATCGAATCCCGTCGCGGATCAGGGCCTGGTTCTCCGCCCTGACCTGCGCGTTCAGCAGATTGCGCCTGCCCGCGGGGTCCTCGCCCAGGTCGAAAAAATACTCCCGCTGGTCCACCCCATCGATGATGTAGAACGATCTGCCATTGTCCTTCAAAATCCCATAGGCCGGGCCATAGCTCGAACAGACGAGGTAGGAATCATTCGCGTACCCCGCCTGTTCCTGCAAGGTCTTCGTGAAGAGCGGCCGGCCGAAGACCTTGTTGCGCGCGATGGGCCTCCGCCCGAGCAGGTAGTAGAGGCTCGGGGTGATGTCGGTCGAGAAGGCTATGGCGTCGGGCTCCCAGACCGTCTCGCGCCTCATACTCTCCGGCAGGTGTATCAGGAGCGGGATGCGCATGACCTCGGGGAATATCCATGTCGAATGGCCCCACCGCCCTTCCTCCCCTAGCGCGTCCCCGTGGTCCGACGTGAGTATGACGATGCTGTTGTCGTACATGCCGCGCGACTTGAGGAAGTCTATGAACTCCCCGAAGCAGGCGTCGAGCCGCCGGACCTGAGAGGCGTACTTGGTGGAGAAGCCTTTCGGGTACTGCCGGTCGTCCGCGGCCGGGTGTTCGAGAAGCACCGAGATGTGGAGGTTCTGCGGCTGGGTGTAGGCGAAGGCCGGGCGGCCCTTGTCCTCGCGCCCGTCGAGCTTGGCTTGCAGCTCACTCAGAGTGCGGCAGAAATCGTACTTGTATTCCGAGCGGCCGCGGTCGTTGGTCGCTTCGGACAGGTCGCGGTCCAGCTTGACTATCTCGGGCGAGGGGCGGAGCAGGACGCTGAGAATCTTGTCCACGCTTATGTAACTCTGATAGCCCTCCTCGTCGATCAGCTTTTGCAGGGAGTTCATCGGGTAAAAGGGCGTGACGTACTGCTTATGAAGCATCAGGCCGCCGACCCAGATGGACGGCTGCGCCAGGGCCGTGCCGCTGTAGCGCGTGAAGCTGTTCTTCATAACGGCGCTTTCGCGGGCGAAATCCGCGATGGCCGGAGTAAAGTCGACCCTCTCGTTGTAGGGCGAAAGGTAGTCCTGCCTGAGGGAGTCGATCACGAAGAGAAAGATGTGCGGCTTTTCCCGCATTTCGGTAGAAGCCTTCGGCGCAAGCTCGACCTGCACCGGGTCTACCGCGAGGGATTGGGGGAGGCTCGTGTTCGCCTGCAAAAGGGAGTAGAACTGGTCGTCATCGGGAGGAGGGGTGATGATCTCCCGCGCCACCTTGAACGAGAGGTCATACCCGGAGTAGCGGTCAAGGGTCGCTCGGACGTTGAGCGTCCCGTCTCCAAAGAGGCCGGGAATGTAGGCCTGCGAAGCGTCGATCCCTCTGTAGACCCCGAAGCTGATCACCGCCGCCGCCAGTATGAACCCCGACGGAAAGCGAGACGGCTTCTCTCTCGGAGAGGTCGAATAGAAGAAGGCGAACGTCATCGCCCACACCGCGAGCGTCACGAGTTTCTGAATTAAGAAATCCCAATCGTTCCTTGCAACGAGCGCCGGGACCGCGTAGGCCATGGCCGCGAGGAGGGCGAGCCAGAACGCCCGAGCCGGCACCGAAGCGAGGCGGCGCGGCGCGAGCGCGGAAAGCAGGAGCCCGATGCCGCCGCCCCCGTCGCTCGCAGCGCCGGATACGAACCTCAGCTTTATCCCGGTCAGAAAGAAGAATAGAGCGCCGGATACGGCGGCCGAATAAAAGTCCGCCGCCAGATTGCTCATCGTGAGAGTCGGGAGGACGAGTCTCCTGACTACGAGCGCGCAGAGCATGCAGGCCAGGAGGCCGGAAAGGAAGAACTCGGCCCGCGAAGCGTTGGAGAATCTCTTCGAGATGGCCCTGATGATTCCGAGCATCACGAACAGGAAAGCGAAGATCGCCATGTGCGAGGTCAGGCTGACCCCGATGGCGACGATCTTTTCGCCGGGATTGAAATCGTCTTTCTCCGACGCCGAGGAGTTGATCAAGAAGATCGCGGCGTAGACCAGAGATAGGAAGAGCCCCGAAAGCAGGGCGGCCCTGAACGGACCCCGGATGGCGTCGCCCCTCAGCGGCGGCCACTGCGCCGGCTTCAGGTACGACCCGTAGTCCAGCACCGCCATCCAGACCAGAGGGAAGAGCCATACGAGGCTCCAGATCAGGCTTATGTAATCGTTTTGCAGGGCCGGGAGCAGCGGGCGGGTTACGAGCAGGAGGCCTGCCGCTGCGTGAACTATTAAGAATTCGAGCGTGAGCCTTCGCGTGCGCTCGCCCCGCAGGTCACCCCACATGCTCGCGGCCAGGGGCCCGAGCGCCAGCCAGTATAAAAACGGATGCAGTCTTACGAATGCCGTGACCCAGGTCAGGTGAGAGAACTGTAGGAAGTGATAATAGGTGAACGGGATGTAGGCCAGCAGACAATAGAGTGAAGTCATCAGGACGAAGAGGCCGAAAGAGAGCCTCGTCGCCGCGAACACGAACCGATGATCCAGCATCGCCAGACTCCGATCAATCCGAACCGGGCCGGCTCTCGCCATCGAAAGCCGCGCCGTGATTACAGCAGGCCGATCAATGCGGGGGCATCTCGAACGAGAAGCTGGTTATGTGACTGGGTGTCGAGGGGCGAGTCGATCTTACTTGTACTGAGCCGGGCCCCTCCGAAGCTCTCACGCGGCCCGTCAGAGGCCCGGCTCGAAACTCAAAGTTACTGCGATATAAGCTGCCCGTCTTTAGGTATACGGTCCTGAGGAGTCGCCGTCGGCGGCTGGCCCCCTTCGGCCTCGAAGATGGACATCGTCTCGTTGGAATAAAAAGACCTGTTCCCCGTGCCGAATGCGCCCGTCGATTGAGGCTTCGCCGTCGTGTCGAACATAGAGGGCATGCCCTCGGCGTTTATCGCGGTCGAGGCGAAAGAGTAGCCGCCTTTGATCCCGCTCGAAATCTGGGCGTCCGACAGCTGCATCGACCCGAGCGTCGCGAGGTCGGCAAACTTCCCGCGCCCCTTCGTGACCGAGTACTGAAGCTGCGCCGTGCCAAGCTGTTTCACTTCAGACAGCGCCGCCGTTTCGCGCGCGGCCTGCTGCGATTTGAGCAGGTTCGGGATGGCGATTGCCGCGATGATGCCGATGATTGCAACCACTATGAGCAACTCGATCAGTGAGAAACCTCTCTGCCGTTTTCTATTCATTACATTCTCCTCAGCTCTTATAATTAGCGTCCCCGGTCAGGGGATAGCTCTGTGCTCTCTTACGAAATCGAACGCCACCTCTGATGGGCGGTTCGTTTAATTTTCGAGCTGATGGAGAAACTATAGCACAAACGGGTGAGCCTCTTAAAGGATCACCCGTTCGTAACTTCCCGAATTTTTTATCGAGGCTCTTACTATTCGAGCACCGTGCCGTTGGTCGGCTTGCGCACCGAGGCGGTGATGCCGCCGTTGGGCGCGTTCGCCCCCGGTAACTGGTATATCACATATGTCTCGTTAGAGTAGAACGAGCGGTTGCCTGTGCCGAACGATCCCGTTGACAGCGGCGTCGATTCCGTGTTGAAGAAAGACGGGGGATCACCGTCCGCGGCCGCGTCCGTCCCTGTGGATTCGAAGGCGTAGCCGCTCTTGGTCCCCGAGGCAAGCGTGGTGTCAACCGCGTTGTCGTTGCCGAGCGAGGTAAGGTCAGGAGCGAAGTTCCTGCCCAGTCCGAGAGTCGATTGATAAGTGGCCTGCGCCGTCCCGATTGTGCGCGTTGAGCCGATGGCAGATGCCTCGTTGGCCGCCTGTCGGGACTTGAGCAAGTTGGGAATTGCGATAGCGGCAATGATACCTATGATTGCCACAACGATCAGCAGCTCGATCAGCGAGAAACCCTTTTGATTCTTCATAGAAAGTAATCCTCCGTCTACGTTTTCCAAGTTATTGCCGTAGGTCTTGTTCGTCCCTAGCGGCCGACTTACGACAGGTCACGCCCGCATAATTGGCAAAGCCTGTGCCACCGGGTAGGGCACAGGCTTGCAATTTGGAAGTGCTTGCTGATTAAGAGGTTTGATCTGAGGGCGGGGATGAATGGCCTGTTTTCCGAGAGTTTCTTAACAAAAAGTGGCAACGGCCGATACCGCTTTTTGTTATAAAACTCTCACCTCGGAATCGGCGGGCTGGCGACGGTGGCCGGCGCGCCGGGGTTGAACCGGATGACGCCCGTCTCGTCGACGAAGAAGTGGTTGAGGACCGTCTGTGACTCTTCGGGAGTCGCGAGGCATTCGAAAGACTTCGCGCCGTTCGTTAAATTTATGGTGAACCGGTACCCGCTCTTCGAGCCCGTCGTGATGTTGTCGTCGAGGGTCCCTTCCGGGGTAAGTTGCGCCAGTGTTCCATATACGCGGAACTGTCTCTCGTAAAGAAATTGCGCCGTCGTTATGGTCCTCAATGATTGAATGGCCGAGGCCCCGTTGGCGTTTTGACGCGCGCGACGAAGGCCAGGCACGGCCAGAGCGCTGATGACCCCGACTATGACCACAACCATTAATAGTTCGAGAAGAGAGAAACCACGCTCCTGTTTCATTTTAATCTCTCCGGCCTCCCTCAAGATTGATCGGCATATTACTTGACCCGACTCGAACCTCTGCAACGTCCGTGCCAGCGATGCCCCGCACCATCAATCGCTCCTCATCAGCGCGGGCGCGGCGTCGATTCGCGCGGCATAGCGAGATGTGATTCCCGAAACGGGGCATGCGATGGGTAAAGGTAGTGATCCTTACGCCGGGGCAGCAGGAGAGGATGGCATCACTTTGACGGATCGAACCCGACTGATTACTCCGAAAAGAGAGATGCTCTGAGGTAGGGACTATGCCGGACGGGCAAAACGATGGCCTGTGCGAGAAGGCTCTCGGGCACAGGCCATCGCGAGATCGGTTGCCTCGGCTTTACTTGTGGCCGACGCCGTCGCTCACGGTCGTAGACTCTCTGAGCAGGCTCGCCGTCTGCCGGATCTTATGCTTGTCGAGCAGGTGCCGGAGGCTGCGCACGGACATGTTGAGGATCTCCGCCGCGCGAGTCTGGTTCCCCGCGGTCCTTTGCAGCGCGCGGATGATGTAGTCCTTCTCAAGCTGCGCGAGGTAGGCTTCGAGGTCTATGCCTTCGTCGGGGAGGTCGACATCGGTCACGTTGCGCGGCTTGTACTTCAGGATGCGCTCGGGCATGCGCTCGGGCAGGATGACGTTGGTCGGCTCAAGGGCGACCGCGCGCTCAATGGTGTTCTCGAGCTCGCGGACGTTCCCCGGCCAGTCGTAAGACTCAAGGTAGCGCAAGGCCTCGTCGGAGATGCTCAGCTTGGAGCGGCCGGCGTTGAGGCTGTACTTCTCGAGGAAGTGCTGGACGAGGTCGGGTATGTCCGTGCGGCGCGCGCGCAGGGCGGGCAGCTCGACCGGGATGACGCTTATGCGGTAGAAGAGGTCGTTGCGGAACGTTCCGTCCTCGACCATGTTCGCGAGGTCGCGGTTGGTGGCGGCGACGACCCTGCAATCGACCGGGATCTCTTCGTGCCCGCCCACGCGCCTTATCCTCCTCTCCTGCAACACGCGCAGCATCTTCACCTGCATGGCGGGCGTCGTCTCGCCTATCTCGTCCAGAAATATGGTCCCGCCTTCGGCGGCTTCGAACAGCCCCTTCCGGTTCGACACCGCGCCGGTGAACGAGCCCTTCATGTAGCCGAACAACTCGGATTCGAGCAGGGTCTCGGTGAACGCCCCGCAGTTGATCGAGACGAACGGGGCGGCCGAGCGGTTCGAGTTGTCGTGAATCGCCCGCGCGACCAGTTCTTTGCCAGTCCCGGACTCGCCTGTGATGAGCACCGTGGAGGTGGTCGCGGCGACGATCTCTATCATCTGGTAGACGGCCTGCATCTGGGGGGAGCGGCCCACGATGTTCGCGAGCGAGTTCCTCTGCCTCAATTCCCGCTTCAGCAGAGTGTTCTCCTGGCGCAGCTTCTTCTTCTCAAGGGCCTTGCCGACGGTGATCTTCAGCTCCTCCACGTCGAAGCCGGCGTCTTTGATGTAGAAGTCCTCGGCCCCGAGCTTGAAGGCGCGGCGCGCGGTGTCGACGGTGGCGAAGGCCGTGATCATTATGACCATGCTCTCGGGCGAGATCTCGCGCACGCGCTCAAGCAGCTCGATGCCGTTGATGTCCGGCATCTTCACGTCGGAGATGATGAGGTCGTAAACGTTCTGGCGCACCAGCTCAAGCGCGCGCGTGCCGTTCTCGGCAGTATGAACCGCGTAGCCCTGACGCTTCAGTACAAGTTCGAGCAGCTCCCGCATGCTGCGCTCGTCATCGACAACAAGGATTTTTTCCATCGCTTCCTCTTTCCGCGAATCAGGGGCCTACCGGTTATTCGTTACCTCCACCCCGGTCGCGACCACCGCGGGCGAAGGGCTTGCGATCAACTCCGGCTTCCGAACGACTCTACCTCCGGCGGGTAGTTTAATAGAAATACTCGTGCCCTTTCCAGCCTCGCTCTCGACGAAAATCTTGCCGTTATGATCCCGCACGAGCTGGTAGACGATGGCCATCCCGAGGCCCGTCCCCCCGCTGGAAGAGTTGAAAGGCTCGAACATCCTCTCCTTCTGTTCGCGGCTCATCCCCTGCCCCGTGTCCCCGAAGGAGATGGTGACGTCGTGGCCGGGTTTGGCTTCGAGCGTGATGCGCAGCTCGCCGCCCCTCGGCATCGCCTGAATGGCGTTGCGCGACAGGTTCCAAAATATCTGGCGTATCTGATTCGGGTCGCCGTTGTAGTGGACCGGCTCCGCGGGGAACCTCTCCGTGAGGACGTGGTCGGGGCTCAGCTCCGTGCTATTCCTCAGCAGGGCGGCGGTCTCCGACAGTATGCTCGAAAGCTCTATGACCGTGCGCTCTATCCGCGGGGGCCGCGCGTAGGTGAGGAAGTCTGAGACGATCCGGTTTAACCGGTCCGACTCTCTGAGAACGATCTCCATCAGTTGGGATTGGTCGGGCGAGAGGCTCAACTCGCTGGCGAGCACCTGCACGGAGCCCCGCATGGAGGCGAGGGGGTTTCTGATCTCGTGCGCGAGGCCCGCGGCCATCTTACCCAAAGCCGCGAGGCGCTCCTGCCGCCTCACCTCCCTCTCCAGTTCCATGACTTCGGTCAGGTCCTGAAAGGTCAGAACGTACCCGCGCGCGTGGTCGGACTCGTCCACGAGCGGCGCGACCGAAAAGCCAAGGTGCAGCTCCCTGTCGTCTGCCGTCTTGCACCCGATGTCGAACCTGGGCAGGCGCGAGCGGGTCCTGATCGATTCGAGGCCGACTTCGATCTGCTTCTGAATATCCCCGAAGATCGAGAATATGTTCCGCCCGCGCACTTCGGGGACTTTATAACCGGTTATCTCTTCGGCCGCCCTGTTGAACGTGATTATGTTGCCGCGGAGGTCGGTGGTGACGAGGCCGCTGCGCATGCTCTCGATGATGCGGTCGTTGAACAGCCTGTAATCGGCGAGGTCCCTGGTCGCGGTCGCGAGCTCCGTCTCGTTGCGGCGCGCGCGCTCGGCGAGGTGGCCGGAGAGGGCCGCCACCGCGAGGATCGCCATGCAATTGAGCGCGAACATGAACTTTATCCACGGCAGGTTCGTGTTGTAGTAGGCGGTCCACCCGCTCGCCCTATGTATCATCCCCCCCATCGTCAGCATCGCGACCGCCGCGTAAAGCGCCGCGCCCGAAAAGCCCAGCACCAGCACCTCGCGCCGCCCGAACAGGGCGCTCGAAGCGAACAGGATTACGAGGTAGAGCGCGAGAAACGGAGACTCAACGTCGCCCGTGTTATAGACGAGCCACGTCGTTATGGCGAGGTCGACGCAAAGCTGAAGGAATCCCTGCAGCCTGTAGGATACGGATGTTCTAAAGGCGAGGAAATAGAACGCCGACGCGAGCACGACTATGCCCGACACGGAGGCCAGCACGGGCACGAACGAGCGCGAGGAATTATCCTGCTCGAACAGGCCGACGGCCAGGAGCAGAGTACCGGCTATCGCGAGCCGCGAGATCAACAACCATTGAAGCTTTCTGCGCATATTTTCTGAGGTATGCGAAGCGATAAGAGCCACAAAAGATTCGACCTGGGGATATGCAAACAGATGCCACTAACTCTTATCATCCCGCTCTGCGGCGGGGTTGTCCTGTAGAGGCAGTTGGAGGCGTCGACGACTATACCACGGGTGTAGTTTGCGCTCAAGGCTTTTGGCATCAGGGGTCAGTGGCCGGGAGTCAGGGGCCAGGGATGCCGCCCGTGATTTCGATTTAATCCGAAAGGATTCTGTAAATAGAATCTGAAATGATTCTTCCTTAGCCCCTGACTCCCGGCCACTGACCCCCGGTCCCTGATGCTAGCTCCCGCAGTTTACGCTGATGCCGTCCAGCCTGATGTCGTCGATGTACCAGCCGAGGCCCTTGATCGTCGAGTCAGTGCCGATGCGGAACCTGATGACCACAGTTTTCCCGGCGAAGCTGCTCAGGTCAACCACGACCGGCTGGAACTCCCCGTGCCGCCCGCCGATCCAGCCGGGCCGCCCCTTCAGAGGGTTCTCCACAAAGTCCTGTACCTCTCCGTTATATCGCCCCTTGATGATGTGCTGGCCGAGGTCTTCGAACTTCCCTCCCGCCTCGGATATCTCGATCACGCCTCCGTCGAACCCGCCCGGCTCGAACTCGTAGGTGTGGAAGAAGGTGAGCAGCATCTCCTTCCCGTTGGCCGGGATCGCGAGCGGGGGCGAGTCGAGGAATGCGTCGGTGATCTTGCCGAGGTTGGGGGTGAACCACGCCTTCGACCCCGAGTGGAATCGCTTCTCCGAGATGACCCACGTGTCGATCCGGTTCTTCTTCTTCTTGACCGAGCTGCCGTGAGTCCACGCGGTCGTCCCGGAATCAACGTCGTCTTCGAGCAGGGTGACGGGCGCGGCCGTCCCGACTCTTACGGTGACCGGCACCCGCGACACGAAGCCCTGTCCGCTCACATCGAGATTCAGGTGAATGACGGAGGCGCACGCGACGCTCCCGTCAACTGTGAAGGTGAAGGGCAGAGGCACGTCGCGAGTCGCGCCGCTCGGAATGTCCGGCACGTCTATCACGCCCGAAGTCACCGTCACGCCCTGCGTCTCGGAGACCAGAGTCGCCTCGCCCCCCGTGAGCGCGAAGGGCGAAGCGTTCCCGAGGCTGAAAGAGATCGAGGCGCTCTCTCCGGGATTGACGAAGCCATCGCCGCCTGCCGTCACAGCGCCGCCCGTCCGGGTCAGGACGGGCACGTCCTTCCGCTCGGCGTTGTAGATCACGAGCGCGAAATCCTGATCCGTCGCGTCGCCGTTGCCGGGGATCCCGTCGCCCGCAATGTTGGAAGCGCGGACGCGAACGACGAACGTCCCGGAGGTCCCGGCCGGCAGCCACACGCTCTCGATGTTGTCTTTCGTGTTGGGCTGAGCCGCGCCAGACTGTGATACGTCTCCCGAGAAATCGTTGGGCGCGAAAACCTTGCCATCGACCACGACCTGAAGGTCGAGATCGTTCACCCAGGGGGCGAAGACCGCGAGCCCCGGCACGTCCGTCCACGCGAGCGTGACCCGGAAAGGCTGGGACGGGTCCGTTATCGTCCCCGTCAAAACGAACTCCTGGCCGCTCTCGGAGAGGGTGTGAGTCTGATCCACGAATATCTTCGGCTGATTATCCAGAGCGCGGCCCGTGCTCATCAGGCCCCAGCCCTGTCGCGGGTGCGGGAGGTCGCCCGCCGCCAGTTCCCCGGTCATGTAGGTCGTCGTGTTGACGAGCACGGCCTTGATTAATGCCGCGCTCGGCTCCTGCCCTCGGCTTACGAAGTGCTGGCGCACCAGGGCGGCGGCCCCCGCCGCGGCCGGGGTGGCGTGGCTCGTTCCCGAAGACCATGTGTAGAGGGTCTGGCCGGCCGGGAAATAAGGCTTCCCGAAATCCTGCCCGCAAACGCCTCCCCCGTCGAAATCGGGATGCTGAGACGCCGCGCCCTGAATGTGCGTGCCCGGAGCCGAGATGTCCGGCTTCATCCTCCCATCATTCAGCTTCCCGCCCGAAGAGAAGAAGGCGATGTCGAGCGCGCTGTCGGCGTCGGCGTTCTCGACGCCGCACCCGTCAAGGCCGTCCTTCCTGAAGCTCTCGCTCGCCGCGACCGAGATGACGTTTTTCCCCGTGCCCGGCGACCCGATCCGCCCCCCGGCCCCCGCGTTCCCGGCCGCGAATAAGATCACTATCTCCTGGTTGCCCGGCTGCCCCGGCACAGCGTCGCGCACGCGCGTGTCGTACTCCTGCGAATCGATGGTGTACTCGTTCGTCCCCGAGCCCCAGCTGTTCGACGAGATTCGCGCGCCGTCGCGGTACGCCTCGGAGATGAGCTTCGAGTAAGGCTCGACGAGGTCGAACCTCCCGGTGGATTGGAATATCTTCGAGGACCCGAGCATCGCGAAGGGCGCGACCCCGAGGCCGTAATTGAACCCCGATGAGTCCCGCATAGACGCGGAAGAAGAAGAGTTCGAGCCGCCGGCGATGGACATGTTTATGGTCCCGTGTCCCGCCCCGTCTCCTGGGTCAAGCTCGGACGTGTAATCGCGCGCGTACACCACGCGGCTCTGCCCGGCGGCGTCCAGAAAATCGGGGTGCAGGTTGTTAGCGAGCGTCGAGCCCTTGTCCATCCCCGTGTCGGTTATGTCGATGGCGAAGTTGAATCTTGAGGCGAACCCTCTGGCCTGAAGCCACGCGAGGTATCCGGGGCCGCGCGCCTCTTTGCCGTCGGGGCTCAACTCGCCGGCGATGATCTGGCTGCTGCGCTCGTCGTAAAGCTCGGGGGCCGCCCAGGGCTCGATGTTGATGACGTCGCCGAGCGAGGCCAGCTCGGAGATCCGCCGCGCGCTCATGCGCATCTTCAGATTGGTGAACGAGAGGACATCGTAAGAGTCGAGGACGAGCGAAGAGGCCATGCGCTTTGCCGCTTCGAGGTCGGACGCAGGCGAGCCGTCGCGCCCGCGCGCGAACTGGACCGCCACCGTCACTTCCCTGTCCCCTTCTTCTTTCATCGCCGCGCGCAGGCCCGGATGGATCTTGTACTCTTCGACGAACGGCCCTTCCCATTGAACGAAATCGCCCCCCTCGCGCGAAGCCTTCAGCAATTGCTCGGTCGCGGAAGAGCCGGCGCGGACGAGGTAGGCGTTGTTCGGCACGTAGGCAATCGGGTCGAGGCCGCTCGCCCGCAGTCGTTCGAGCCACTCCCGCTTCACGGGGCCGACGAACTGCACCAGCCGGAGCCCCGCGCCCCCGAGCTTCGTGCCCGCCTGCGAGATATTTTTAAGGCCCGTTCCCTTACCGGAGGCGGCGCGGCCCAGCCCGAGGAACCTCCCCGGGGCGTCCTCGGCCGTCGTGTCTATCGCGCCGGAGCGCAGCAGCAGCACGTTCAGGTCGTCCCTCACGACCGGCGACGCGATGCCGTCGATCACGTCTGAAGAAGGACTCCCGCCCGCGGGCTCATTCAAGCTCTGTACGGAGGGCGCAACCGCCCCCCGCCGCGAGCCGCTCCGGCGGGCCGAGGTCAGGAGGTCGAGCGAGGTCTGGTTCATGGCGTAGAGCCTGAACGAGCCGTAATCCCCGAGTTCCACCGCGCCCGACGACCCGGCAAAGGCCAGCCCTTCCGCGTCGTCCGACGAGATCACGACCTTGCGCAGAGCGCCGGGGCTCCGGTAGGTCGCCGCGCCCACCGAGCGCCCGCCCGCAAAAGCGCGCGCGGCCTTCGACCTGTCGCGGCCCGCCTCGGCGTCTTTGCTGAGCAGGAGCGAGCCGATGTCCGCGCCCACGACGGACGACAGAAAAAACAACGCGAGTGTGACGGAAGAGAGAACAAGACCCTTCTTCATAAAGCCTCCGCTTACCAGTACAACCGAGCAGGTTGAATCATTTTAATCAGGCGGCTGCCCGACAGGTCAGCCTGGAAAGAACGCCTTTTCCGGCGCGCGAGTTAACTGTCTCATTGAGCCGAGGAGCCGCGAGTACCGAACGAATACCCGGAGAGTTTCCACTCGCCTCCCGCGTCGATGAACTGCAGAATGGCCTCGCCCCTTGTCTGTTCGAAAGTGACGTTGTAATTCACGACCGCGAACGATTTCTCGCCTTCCTTCGTGAAGTTCGCGCCCCTCCGCCTGTAGTCCTGAATCCTGCCGAGGGCGGTCACCTTTTTCAGGTCCTCGACGACGCTGAGCCGAGCCTTCTCTTTTTGCAGAATGTCCGAGGCGTCATTATAGATGACTTCGTACTGCGCCCCTTGCAGGCGCTCGAAGAACTGCGCCCCCGCCTTCTCCGCGTCTTCCGGGGGGGCCTCCCGCCCGGCGAGGGAACATCCGAAACACGAAACGGCGAGGAACGCCGCGAGCACAATCCGGAGCATTAAGACCTCTGTTGATCGAAATATACGCCTGTGTAAAACAGAGCAGAAACAATACCAGCAGTCCTTAAAAAAGAAAAGCATAGGATAAAAAGCGGATGAGGTGCCGGGCGACGCGGCAAACCCTCTGTCTAGGGCCGGGAGAGGCTTGACGGAGCCGGGGAGCGGGGCGCGCGGCACTCTGACGAGCCGGCGCAGCGCCTCGCGATAAATCCCCCTCCAGATTTGTACATCGCCGCGGTAAAAATTTCCGTCCATTCAGTATATGAAAGAAGAGACGGAGCTGTTCATTATCTTCTAAACGGACCAGCAAAAGAAAAGAAGTAACTTAGCTTAAAGGCAGGCTATTTCAACACGGGGAATAATGACCGTACAGATGGCTCATCGAGCTTCAGGGAGGTACTCATGATGAAAGCTAAGCCGGCGCAAAGAGTCTTCACTATCCTCGCCCTCATCAGTCTGGTGTTTTTCTGCAACAGCCCGCTGCCGGCGCAGCGATCACGCAAGCCCGCGCAGGGCGTAAAGAAGCCGGGCAAAGAGAGGCCAGCGCCCGCGCCGCGCGCGGAGAAGCCGGAGCTGGTCATTCAGAATGGGCACGCCGATACAGTCCGCGCCCTCGCCTTCAGCCCCGACGGGAAGACCATAGCCTCAGGCAGCTCCGATAAAACGATCAGGCTGTGGGACTCCGAAGACGGCAAATTGATACGGGTGATAGAAGGGCACGTCGACAGCATCACCTCGCTCGCCTTCAGCCCCGATGGGACCAAGGTCGTCTCAGGAAGCCTCGATAAGACCGTCAGGGTTTGGGACCCGGACACCGGCAGATCGGTCCGCTCGTTCACGGACCACGACGAAGAGGTGAATTCCGTCGCCTTCAGCCCGGACGGGAAGTTCATCGCGTCGGCGAGCGAGGACAAGACCGTAAACCTGCTTGAGGCCCGGAGCGGCGAATTGATCGACACGATTGAGAATGCCTCCGGGGGCATCCGCTCGCTCGCCTTCAGCGCCGACGGACAGGCAATCGCGGGCGGGTGTGAGGACAGGAGCATCAGGATATGGAGCGCGCGGGATGGCAGCCTCATCCGCACTATCGACGGCCTCCCGGCGGAGGTCCGGTCGCTGGCCTTCAGCCCCGACGGGAAGTCTCTGGTTTCGGCGGCTATGGATAAGGACGTGAAGGTGTGGGATGCCGGCACCGGGAGCCTGACGCACACCTTGAAGGGGCACTCGGGCGGCGTGACCTCTGTCGCCCTGAGCCCCGACGGGAAAACAATCGCCTCCGGCAGCCAGGATAAGAGCGTGAAGCTCTGGGATATCGGTACGGGCAACTTGATCCGCACCATCGAAGGCGGCTCCCCCGTCACTTCGGTCGCTTTCAGTAATGACGGGGCGACAATCGCGTCGGCGAATTTGAGGACCGTATCGATGTGGAATGCCGGGGACGGCAGTCTGATCCACACCCTCGATGGTTATTCTCACGAAGTGCGAAGCGTCGCATTCAGTCCAGACGGGAAAGCCTTCGCGTCAACAAGCTCGAAGAGCATCAAGCTCTGGGACGCCGTCAAACCCAGACTGCTCCAAAGCTGGGAGGGCCATGCCTCCGAGGTCAGCTCGCTCGCATTCAGTCCCGACGGCAGGCTGCTCGCGTCGGGAAGCTGGGACAGGACCGTCAAGCTGTGGGACACGGAAAGCGGCAAGGTGGTACGCACGCTCGAAAAGCACGCCGCGCCCATCGGCTCCGTCGCCTTCAGCCCCGACGGGAAGACCGTAGCCTCCGGCAGCGAGGACAGGACGATAAAAGTATGGGACTCTAAGACGGGCAAACTGATCTTCACGCTTGAGGGGCATCACAGCCTGATCACATCGGTAGCATTCAGCCCCGACGGTAAAACGCTCGCTTCGGGGAGCGCGGACGAGTCCGTGCGGTTATGGGATGTGAGCGACGGCAAACCGATCCGCGTATTCAAGGGCCATGCGTCTCAGGTCAACTCGGTGGCCTTCAGCCCCGACGGGAGAACGGTCGCGTCCGGCAGTTCGGACAAGACGGTCAGGCTGTGGAGCGCGGAGGGCGGCGAGTTGATTCGCTCGGTCGACGCGAGTTCTTACGACGTGCTCTCCGTGGCGTTCAGCCCCGACGGGACGATGCTCGCATCGGGCGGGTACGACAAGGCGGTCAAGGTCTGGGACGCCTCGGGAGCAAAACTGATCCGCACGTTGAGCGACCATTCGAGCCCCGTCGCCTCTCTGTCGTTCAGCCCTGACCGGAAGACCATCGCTTCCGGCAGCAGGGACACGACCGTAAAGCTCTGGTCGCTCGACACGGGCCGGCCGATGATTTCATGCATCGCTTTCAAGGATGGGAACTGGGTGGCATTCACGCCCGAGGGTTACTACGACGGCTCCGACAGGAGCGGGTTGTACGTGGGCTGGCGGGTCGGCAGGAATGTCTACAGCTTCGACCAGTTGTTCGACAGGTTCTTCAACCCCGAAGTCATAACGCAGTCTCTGGAAAACCAGAGCGCGAAGCCGGCCCGGACGATTGCGCAAGGGTTCGCCCCCGCCCCCGAGGTCAGGATCGTTTACCCGCGCAAGAACGAGACGTTCACCTCCCCCGAGGTCGAGGTCACTATCGAGACGAAAGACCTCGGCGGGGGCGTCAGCGACATCCGCCTCTACCAGAACGACAAGCTGGTCGACCCGAGTCAGAGGGCGATCAAGGCCGCATCTCCCAAGCCGACGACGAGCTACCGCGTGTTGCTCAGCGAAGGGGAAAATTCTTTCAAGGTCACGGGGTTCAGCGATGACCGCACGGAGAGCAAGCCGTACGAGTTGAAGGTGAAGCTGGCCGCGCCGGAGCAGAAGTCGGATTTATACCTGCTCGCCGTGGGGATAAATCAGTACAAGAATTCGGTCCTGAACCTTAACTTCGCCACGACGGACGCGGCGGGGATAGCGGACTACTTTCAGGAGAAAGGGCGCAGGCTGTTCCGCGACGTGAAGATCACGAAGCTCTATGACGCGCAGGCAAACAGGGCCGACATTATCTCGGCTTTCCGGGCGCTGGTCGCCAACGCCCAGCCGCGCGACGTGGTGGTTATCTATTTCGCCGGCCACGGGGACACCCGCGGCAGCCAGTGGTATTTCATCCCTCACGAGATAGTCCAGCCGGAAAGGGACGAGGCCCTGATCGCTCAGGGCATCTCATCGTCAATGATCTATGATTTCGTCGTAAAGATACGGTCTCAGAAGGTGGTGCTCCTACTCGACTCGTGCAGGTCGGGGAGGGTGACGACGGTGTTCCGGGGCATCGAGGAGCGAAAGACTCTCGAACAACTGGCCCGCGCCACAGGCATCCACGTGATCGCTGCCTCCACCGACGACCAGGACGCGGCCGAGGTGAAGGAATTGGGCCACGGCATGTTCACGCACCTCCTGCTCAAAGGGCTGAAGGGCGAGGCCACACTCTCGGCGGGCAAAAAGAGCGTGACGGTGCGAAGCCTGCTCACCTACGTCGAAGACCAGATGCCCGAGATTTCGCGGAAGTACAGGGCCGAAGCTCAATACGCGGTCAGCAACTCAAGAGGCATGGATTTCCCCCTGGCGATAGTGAATTAGCCCGGCCGGTGGTAAACTGTCGCCCTGAATATGGGTCGCCCCTAAGGGACAGGATAAGTTCGAGAAAACTTTTATAAATTAAGGAGGTGCTATGCGCCCTGTTTCCACGTGGTCAAAATCCGAAAAAGTAGCGGAGGCGCTCCGCCGGTCTAAAAAATACTTGCCCGCAAGCCTGGCGCAGCAGGTAGATATTCTGCTGTCTCCTGAGAACCTGGTAATCGTGACCGGAACGCTCGTGATCTGGGCCGGGTCGCACTTTTTCGGCGTCGGTGAAATCGTGGACGTTATCCTTCTCCTCGCGGGATCCTTCACAATCGGATGGGCCGCCGTGGACCTGGCAAAGCTGCTGCTGGAGTTCGCCACCACCGCCTTGAACGCGCAAACCGAAGAGGACCTCGATAGAGCCGCTAAAGCCTTCGCCGACGCCGTCCTGACCGGAGGGATGACGGTAGTCATGGCGGTCCTACTCAAGAGAAGCGCGAATCAGTTGCAAGCAACCCGAGGGGCGAACGTAATGGACGTTATGCGGCCCCGGCAGCCGGGATTGGGAAATGTTAAACCGGACCCACAGGCCGGAAGAATCTGGCGCAAGCCCACGACCACCGGCGACCCGTCTATGGCTGCCGGGACCGGAAAGACCAGCTGGTTCGGTGATATGACAATATCGACGGCGGGAACGGCCGCCGAACAGCAGCTCGCGCGGGTCCATGAGCTGGTCCATTCATTCCTTCGCCCGCGATTCATAGTACTGAGAACCTTCCGGGCGCGGCTGGCCGGATCGGCCTACTGGAAATCGGCATTCCTGCAATATCTCGAAGAGGCTATGGCTGAAACTATTGCTCAATTACGTGTCAACGGACTGTCCGGCCTCTTTACTGGGATCCGGTTCCCGATCCAAAACGGCTATGTCTCGATTCAGCAGCTCGGCGCCGAGGTCGGGAATATCGGGCGCATCATTGTCGGGACGCATCGTTTCACCGTCCATTTCATCCCCGCCGGTCCGAGCTCCGGCAACGGCAAAGCGGACAAGTGACTCTGCATAGATGGAAGAGCTTCAGTCCAGGATTCTGTCGGTCGCGCGAGCCCTCGCCGATGAGCGCGGATGGCCCTGGTTTGAGCCAGTAGAAGCTTACCCGGTGGGTCCATCTTCGGGGGAGAGAATGTGGCTGGTCCGAACCAATACTCATGCCGTAGGGTGCAACATCCGCTTTCTTATACGCGAGTCGGACCTTGCGGTGATCGAAGCGGCTTTCCTGCCTCGTTAGCCGCACTCCCTGAGCAGGCGGATGAGAGTTGGATGGAAGAGATGCAGGCGTCCGATCCTGAACCGGCATCTCTTCCGACTCAGGGTTCAGTCTCCAACCCGCAGTAAAAATGCTAAACTCATTTCCTCATTTCAAGGATGCGATCCGGGTAATATTATTACTATCCGGTTTCGGCGATTTTGGATAAGTAAGAGGGCGAAGATGAGCCGTTGTCCCGGCACCCGGATAAAACGCGCGGCGCTTATTCTGGCGTCATCGGTGATCGCGATGGCCGGCCTGTCGGCCATGCCTGCCCTCGCGCAGGAAGACCCGATAGGGGCTCTGCGCGACGAGTACGCGAGGCTCGAGAGGATGGGGCTGGTGGAGAACTTTCACCGGCAGCTTTCCTTCACGATGCTTCAGTCGTACCTGCCCCCCGGAACGCGGATGACCTCCGGCTACCGCAGCCCTCAGAAGCAGCTCGACCTGATCCTTCGCATGGCGCGGGCGCACGGCATTTCGGTCCCGGCCCAGGCGGATGTCGGCAGTGAAAGCACATGGCGGCCCGCCCTGATGGCGCTCCGGTCGAAAGGGTTCATCGTGGCCGCCCCGACGACCACTCCCCACGCGACCGACGAAGCCGTCTTCGACCTGTCCGGGGCCGACCTGAACTCCATTCAGGCGGGCTTGCGCCGGGCGGAAAAAGACGGGATGGTGAAATTCAAAAGGATCATTTTCGAAGCGCAGAACAATGCGGTCCACGTCGAGATAGACACCATCAGCCCGAAAGCTCTGAACGTTCTGGGCAGCCGCAGGCCGTCGTCGAGAGGCCCCGATCGGTCCACGCAGGGGGGCGAATCCCCCTCCTCCGAAGCCGACCAGCGGCGAGTCATGCTGGAGCAGTTAGCGGAGCTGCATGACAACGAGCCGGACCCCGCAAAAAAGATCGACTACGACCGATCAAGAAAGAACCTGCTCGACCCCTCGGTCGACGCGGACAGGATCGGCGCGCTCGACAGTGAGATAGAGCAGCATAATCGGGAAGCCCAACAGCTGTCGGACGAGGGGCCGAAGAAGCAGGCCATCGCGCTGCTGAGCGAGGCTTTGAGGGAGCACAGGTTCGAAGACGCCGAGCGGGAGGCGGAGGCCTACGCGAGCAAATTCCCCGATTCGAGGGACGCGAGGGACCTGCTCGTAAGGATCAAAACGGTCCGGCTGATCAACGACGCGAGCGACGCGCTGGACGGGGCGGGGTGCGACGATTGCGAGAGGGCGGACCGCTTGATCGGCGAAGCCCTGAAATTGTCGCCTAATCATCAGGGCGCGAGAATAATCAAGGAAGACGTGGCCGCATGTTTTGAATCCTGCGACTCCAAACCCGTCCTGGCAATTATATTGAGCATACTCTTTATCGCCGGGGCCACGACGGGGGGCTACTTCCTGTCGAAATCAGGCAAAGGATTTTTCAGGAAGGGCGGGGCCGCGCCGGGGTGGGTTCTCGAAGGGACCGAGGGGCCATGCAGGGGGCAGGTCTTCCCCCTGGACAAGAAGGAGCTCATCATCGGGTCGCTCGGGCCGCCGGACGGGACGGCCGACATAGTGATCCGCGATGACGAGCACAGAATCTCGCGGCGGCACTGTTTGATCATGCAAAACGGCAAGCAGTTCTACCTGATCGACGAAAGTACCAACGGGGTCATGATCAATAATCAGGAGGTTGAAAAAGGCGTGATGGCGGAGTTTCGCAACGGAGATTCGATCTCCCTCGCGGACGCGGCCGTCCTATGGCTACGGCCGAAATGATGCGAAGCAAACGCGAATCATCCCCCGCCATTAATTCTTGACGAAGTAAAAATCCCCGTCGAGCGCGGATGTCTCCCATGGAATCTGTTTGCCCTGACTCTTCTCTTTAACCGCTATCCTGACCCGCTTGAATACGTCTTCGATCTTAAGCCCAGGCACCCGCATGCCGTTGAGGAGCTCCTGAGTGTAGAGGCCATTTTCGCCGTCGCCGTCGCTCGCTATCGACCCCGGAGCGGTCGAGTAAGCGACCACCGTCCCGCTCGGCGCGTTCATCATGGCCAGGCCGCGGGTGGCCGACCGGAAGCTCCTCGCGAAGGGGTTGTTGCGGCAGGCGTCGAGGATCACTATGTTCAAACGGTTTTGCGCCGCCTCCATCTCCGAGAGCACGCGCCCGGCCTCCACCGCCTCGTACTCCACGTCCTGCTCTTTTTCTATCCGGGCCTTCACCGGGAGCAGGTAGTTATACCCATTCACCTGCAAGCCATGCCCGGAGAAATAGAACAGCCCGATCCCCGCGCCCGCGATCCTCTTCCCGAAGGCTCTGATGTGTTCCTCCATCGCTCTCTTATCGAGGTTCTCGCCGGTTATGACTTCAAAGCCGAGCCCGCGCAGAGTCTCCGCCATGTCCCTCGCGTCGTTCACCGGATTGCGAAGTGGCATGTCGGCGTAAGAGCCGTTCCCGATTATCAGGGCGACACGCTTTTGCCCGCTAATCACTTCGACTCTCGAAGGTCTGTCCGCGTCGCCCGGCTTGTCCGGGCGGGAAGCAGGCTCGCTCTTATTCCTGTTACTCGCCGAGGGCGGCGGCGCGGCCGAGCCGCCCTGCGCGGCAGGCCCTCCGAGCCGGATGAGGTAAGTGCCCCTCCCGGACCCGCTCCCATAATCGATTCCCTTGACCCGCATCAGAATGGTCTGTCGCGTGCCGAGCTCTACTTTTTCGACGTGGCGCTCGCTGCCGCGGTCGATTGCCTGAACCATTATGCCCGCCACTATGGGCCTTGAGTTTTTGTCGAACAGATCAATGGTGGCTCCCGCGTTGGTGCCGGACGCTTTCACGTCGATGGTCAGAGTCAACTCGCCCGGCCCCGCGACGAATGAGAAATAATATTCCGTGCCGGTCCCGTCCAGTTCCCCTCTGAGCTCGGCAGAGTCGAGCGGGGTCGGGTTGTCGCGGTCCGTGGACTGACCCGGAGCGAGTCCCGCCGAAAAGATCAACAGGAGCGCGATTACCCCCACACGTATGGCGACGATTTTACTAATGGCATCCGATTGCGCGAACGGCATGGCAGGCCCCCTTCCCTATTGCCCGGTCTCAGAGCTTAGCGGTTAAAAGGATATTCCTGAATCCAGTTGAAGCCGCGATTCCTGAGCAGGAATTTAGATTCATCGAACCGGACCAGTTTAGCAGACGTTTTCCGTCCCTCAAACTCGCCTTGGAGTGTGAGCGTCTCGGGGTCCGGCCTGTCGAAAGAGAACCCGGCCTTCCAGTCGGGGTTGTCCTGCTTCCCGAGTGAGAGCGTCTTCCCATCCATGTCGAGGGCGAGTTTAAACCTCTGGTTCGGCCCGGTCATGGGTTGGATCGTGACCATCTCGGGAAACTGGAAGATCGCCCTCTGCCACCGCGTCGTGTCCGTCAGGAGGGGCGGCAGGACCTGCCCATCCACCGAGAATTCTTCCACCGACCAGATGCCATACAGGGGCGGCGTCGGCGCGCCCGCGCCATAGACCTTAGACTGCTTGTAGCTGCCATAAAGGCTCGACCCGACTAGGTACAAACCGAACACGACTTGCAGAGCCAGGAAGGCGTGGTTGAGCCGCCGCCTCTTGAAAAACTGATGGATTCTGGCGGGCTCGACCGCGCGGTTGAGCAGGAAGAGGTTTGCGAGCCGCCTGAAATCAGGGCCGAGCAGGAACAGGCTCATGACGAGCAGGTGGAATGAGTAGAGCTTGACCGGCACGTCGTAGCACATGTTCAGGACGAAGATCATAGTCGTGTTGGCGAGGCAGACCAGAGCCCCGAGCATCGCCGTGCGGGGGAGTATCAAAAGCAGCCCGGCCAGCAGCTCCGCGCAACCAGTGAAGATTTCGAACCCTTTCGAGGCCCCGATGAAGGTCCAGAGCAATCCCATGGGCGACGACTCGCCGTAGGGCTGAAGCAGCCGCGTGAGGAAGGGGGCGGGCATCTGGATCGGGATCACCTTGAAGGCCCCGTAGCCTATCATCGCGCTCGCGAGGGAGAACCGGACGTAGAGCCTGAGCCATTGATTGAGCCGGTCGTAGCCGGGCCGCCTCCGGTCGAGCGCCGACCAGACGGCCGCCGCGACGGCGGCTATGACCATGAAGCAAAGTACCTGAACGTAATTATACGTGGTGTCCCCGCTGCCGTTGGGGAAGACGGTTATGTCGTAGCTCAGGCGGAGGACGTGCTTGCCGACCCACGGCACGATTGCCTGCCAGAGGTTTTGATATTTTTCGAGCAGAGTAGTCGTGAAGGGGAGTAAGTCTACCGGGAACGGGATGATGTACAAGACAAAGTATGTGAAGGCGAACCGGAAGGCGACGCGCGTCGTGAAGCGCCACCGCGCCCCGGCGTCCGCCTCCTGCATCACCGTGGCTTGCCCCATCTCTCTTTGCATCTGTGCCTGCATCCGGACCTCCTGTGATTCGGCGAGTGTTTGTTTACTTCCCGAAAGGCGCGAGCTACCGGCGGGCGTTCCCATAAGCCTCAGGCGAGCGGGAACGCCTGGTCACTCTACGTTAACTGGAATAGGAGAGGATTTTGCACCATAACGCTCTCCGGCGCAACCGCATCGCGTGGGGTCCGCGGGCCGTGGATAATCCGCGCCCGTCTAGTAATATGTTGGGGTACCGATCTGTGTAACCGGAGACTATGAGCAGGACAAAATCGATAGCGCAGTATATTCCGGGGGCCCATTCCGCCTACAGGTTTATCAGGCTCCTCGTCAACATTCGTAAAGGGGCCGCTTTCCCCATGCTCGACCTCTACCCGGCGGGTCACTTCCACTCGCCGCTCCCCGACCTCAAAGAGGTGGCGTCTGCGGAGAGCCTGATTTTTAATCAGGACGTAAGGGAGCTTCCCGGAATCGAACTCGGCGAGCGGCGCCAGCTTGACCTGCTCGATGAGATGTCCGCTTACTATGGCGACCTGCCTTTCCCGGAAACCGCCGCGGAATCCGGGAGGTATTTCTACCGGAACGGCTTCTTCTCTTACGGAGACGCCATCGTACTTTATGGGCTGCTGCGCCATTTCAAACCTCGCAGGGTGATCGAAATAGGCTCGGGATTCTCTTCGGCCGTCATGCTCGACACGAGCGACCTCTTCCTGAAGGGCTCCGTAGACTTCACCTTCATAGACCCGTTCCCTCAAAGGCTGCTCGCCCTGTTGAAGGCCGAAGACAGGTTGAGACACCGCCTGATTCGGGAGAAGGTGCAGGCGGTAGATGTCTCTCTGTTCGAAACGCTCGGGGCGAACGATCTTCTTTTCATCGACTCGTCGCACGTCGGGAAGGTCGGCAGCGACGTTCTGCGCATACTCTTCGAGGTGCTGCCCCGCCTGAAGTCGGGCGTGATCGTCCATTTCCATGACATACTCTGGCCCTTTGAATACCCGAAGGAGTGGATCGTGTCAGGCACGGTCTGGAACGAGGCGTACCTGCTGCGCGCTTTCCTGCAATACAATGAGGGCTTCCGCATCCTCTATTTCAATTCGTTTATGGCCCGGTTTCATCAGGAGACGCTCAGGCGAAAGATGCCATTGTGCCTGCAAAATCCCGGCGGAAGTTTGTGGATAAAGAGAGAGGCGTAGCGGGCGGTTTCCGTTCACCCGGCGGTGAGCGGCGAAAAGAGCAATTCAGAAGAGGTAATCCCGCCAGCGTTGTTATATATAATTCCCTGTTTCAACGGAGCGCACTCGCGGGAGCCTTTCACCCCTCGCTGTCGTCTAAGGCTCCCGCGTTGGGGCTCGTCGCAACCCTTCCCTGACAAGACCCGCGCCCATTCCCACAGGCACTCCCACAGGAAGCCCGCGCGCCATGCGATGCCAGCGGGGCGAACAGGCTTCGCGCCTTGCGCGATCTGAAATCGGCATGGATGATGTACGCGGAAGCCATCTCCGAGCAGGGATTAGTTTATGAAACGATTATTGATCGTCGCCATCCTCCTGACTTCTCCGACTCTCGCCCTCGCGCAGGCCGATGGCGTTGAACCGAAGCAGGGAAAAGTTTCCGCGACCGAAGAAGAGTTGAAGAAGATCACGCAGGAACTCCTCGATTCGGTCGCCGCGGGCGATAAGGCCGTCTGGGATAAGTATCTCGCGGACACCTGCCTCTACAGCGCGGAGGACGGGCGCACTTTAACCAAAGCTCAACTGCTCGAAGAGCTGCGCCCTCTGCCCTCGGGGTACGTGGGCAGGCTGCGAGTGGCCAACCCTCAGGTGCGCGAGTACGGCGACACGGCGATCATCACGTACGACGCGATGGAAGAGCTGGAAATCCACGGCCAGATGATAAAGACACGGTTTCACACCACGGACACCTACCTGAGGCGCGCGGGCCGATGGCAGATGATAGCTTCGCAGGTGCTCGCGGTCCCGAGCGAGCTGACGCCCGCCCGTCTGAACCCCAACCTGTATGACGACTACGCCGGCGAGTACGAGTTGGCTCCCGGCGTCACATACAGGGTGAGCCGGGCAGGGGACAAGCGGGTCGGGCAGCGCACCGGGCGTGAG
>DASQDI010000140.1:0-87355 GCA_035634255.1 Blastocatellia bacterium | reverse complement strand
GGGCATCCAGTCCGAGCGCGTGATCGAGATTCAGAATGCTCTGACGAAGGCGGGCGTTTTCGAAGGCCCCTCGACCGGGCAATACGACGAATCGACCTCGGCCGCTATGAAGAAGTTTCAGGTGAGTAACGGGCTCCCGGCGACGGGGCTGCCCTCGGCTCACACGCTCAAGAAGCTGGGCGTTTCCAAGCGCAGCAATGACGGGTACGCGGTGCCGGTCAGTTCTTCGAAAGAGAAGAGACAGGAATTATAAAGGCTTGACCGGCGGGCGCACCCGGCCTCGCGCGCCCGCCCGTGATAAAAAAAGCTGAGAGAGTAGCAGCTAAATAAGCAGGCGGTCTCCCCTCACAGTTCGGCGTAATCCTTCAGAAAAGGTTGTATCGATGATGCCTGAAGAATATTTCAAGATGCGCCTTCGCGCTCAGGAGGACGCGATCCGCGACCTGAGCGAGATGCTGGAGATGGCCCGAGCGCGCGGCAACAAGAAGCTGATGGGCATCTCTCGCAAACGGCTTGAGATGGCCGTCCGCTTGCGAGAGATGTACCAGCGCCTGCTCAACCGGGAGCCTGGGCCCGACTCATAAGCGGAGGCAGCACCCGCCCGGCTTCATCTGTCTCCCCCGATGCGGAGGCGCAGGCCCGCGGTGAAGTTCCGCCCGTAGGCGGGGAAGCCGAGTATCTCTTCGTAATCCTGATCGAGCAGGTTCTCGGCCCGCGTGAAAGCCGACACGTTCCGGGTGATGCGGAAGGTCCCCGCCGCGTTGAGCTTCGCGTAACCGTCGTTGAAGATCGGCCTATTCAAGAGATCGAACCTTGAGCCGGACACGGGGTCGAGTTCCCGCCGCCTGCCCACGAGAGAGCCGTCCACGGTCACGTCGAACCGCTCGTCAACCCAGCTCACTTCGAATGCGCCCGAGTGCCGCGGCCTCCTGAGCAGGGGCAGCCCCTCCTCCGAGCCGGAGGCGCGCAGGTCGCGCTCGACCCGCGATCTGAGGAAAGTGTAGCTGGCCGACAGGCGCATCTTTCTTAAAGGCCGCGCCGCCCCCGCGAGCTCCAACCCTCGGGCCGACGCGCGGTCCAGGTTGATGAAGTTGGTGAGCCTGCCATCGGGAAGCTCGACCGGCCCGAAAGTTATGGGGTCGAACGTGAAGACGATGAGGTCGCGGAAGCGGTTGTCGAAATAGGTAAGCTCAAGGCTCACCCGGCGATTCAGAAGCTCCTGCACAACTCCCGCGTCGAAGCTAATCGCCCTCTCCGGGTCGAGACTGGGATTCCCCAGAAAGAATAAGTTCGGGCTGAAAGCCTCTTCCAGAGAAGGCTCTTTGATCCCCGTGCCGAAGCTCGATTTCAGCCTGATCGCCCCCCACGCGGCACCCTCGACATGCTTACGGGCGAGGAGGCTGGCGGCGATCTTGGGGTTCGCGGATGTCCCGAACCCGACATCGTCGGTCGGGACGGTCGAGCCTATGGACTCAAGCGCGGCCTTCAGATCGCCCGGCACGCTCCCCCTGTTTCGCTCGACCCGGAAGCCCGCCGTCAGGAAGAGCCGGTCGCGCCAGTTGTGTTGGTCCTGAAGGTAAAGTCCGAGGTTGTTGCGGTCGGGGGAGACGCGGCTGAACTGGTCCGTAAAGACGGCCGACTCATGCTCGAAGTCGATCCCGCCCGTGAGTATGTTGGAGCCCGTCAACGCCGCGACGGTCTGGTAGTGGACGCCCGCGCGCTTCTGGTGATTCGCCAGAGAGAATTGAAAGTCGTTGCCGAAGGGCGGAGGGGTGTCTCCCGGAAGGGTCAAATCCTGCGCCGCGGGGTCGAAGTTGAGGGTGTCGATCTCCGAGTAAATGTACCGCGCCGTGTGGTGCCAGCGGGACGAGCTTCTCAACTGGAACGCCGCCGAAAGCGCGAGGTCTCGGTGCTTCTGGCGCTGGTCCGGGTCGGCGAGCAGAAAGCTGACCGGCCCGGCCACGCCGAGGCTGTTGTTGTTCCAGCGGGAAGTGATCCGCAAGTCGGCGTCGCGGGAGAGCCTGAAGCCGAGATTGGCCGAGGCCGAGCGGTTCGTGTAATCGCTGTTCCGGGAGTGGCCGTCCGTGTTCTGAAATCCGAAACTCGCGGAGTAATCGAACCGGCCCGCGAGGCCCGACAGCCGCGCGGTCTCGCGATGATAATCGAAGCTCCCCCCTTCCCCCGAAAGCTCGAGCTCGGGGGTCTCGGTGCCCCCGCGCTTTGTGACGAACTGGAAGACGCTCGTCATGGCGTCGGAGCCGAAGAGGGCGCTGCGAGGCCCGCGCACGACCTCGACGCGCTCGAAGTTCTCGGGCGTGAGTGAGGCGAAATCGAAGAGCCCCCCGGCGAGGTTGACCGGCACGCCGTCGATGAGGACCTTGTTGTAATCAGACTCGCCCCCGCGCGCGAAGATGGAAGTGAGCCCCCCGCGGCCCCCGGTCTGCGCGACCGATATTCCGGGCATCTGACGCAATGGCTCGGACACGAGCGAGTGACCGGCGCGGTCGAAGTCTTCGGCGTTGATCACCGAAACGGAGCCGCCGAGTTCTGTCAGGGGGGTATCGGTCCGCGTGGAGGTCACGACGATCTGGTCCGAGACCGCGGCGATTTCGAGGCGGAGGCTCAGGCTTTCGGACGCACCCGCCCCGACGTTCACGGAAATCTTTTGCGATTGCGCGAAGCCCTGAGCCTCGGCCGTCACCGCGTACGCGCCGCTCGCGACGGACCGCAGGGCGAACCGGCCCTCCGAATCGGTGCGCGTCTGGTAGGCGACCTGACCCGAGCCGTCGCGCAGCGTAACGCGCGCGCCCGAGATGCCTGCGCCCGCGGGGTCGCTCACGGTCCCTTCCACGCCCCCGCCTTCAAAGGCCGCGAAAGCGGAAGGCGCGAGCGAAGAGATGATGAATAGAGACAGTAGGCGCAGGGCGCGCAATCGGGCCTTCGACCTCGCGCGGCCCGCGCGCATGTTTCGGGCATGCCTACGGTTGAAGAGAGTGATGAATAAGAAATTGAACATGGGATTGCTCCTTTTCCGCGAAAGAGTTAATCCGAGGATCGCGGTGCGGGTTTCCTGACTCAGCGCCTTCAACGGTCTTTCCTACGCCGGCGCCTTCCCACCCTCGCGGGCAGTGGCTGATCGTGCCGGCTTCGTTGCGCATTACAGTTGCGCGACAGTGGCGGAATCTCACCGCCTTCCCCTTCACGGCGACCCAGAAATATTGAGCGACAATGTTGAGCGACCGGGCGAGTGGCCGAGCCCACTCATCGAGCTTGCGGGATTCGCCCCCCCGGCCCGGCCGGTTTTGAAAGAACAGTGATGCGGGGCGCGCCGCTGGACGGGTTCACGTCCACCAGCAGGTCCGCATCGAACAGAGCCTTGAGCCTTTCCTGCGTGAGAACCTCGCGGGGCGAGTCGAAGGCGAGCGCCTCGCCGTCCTTCAGCATCAGCACCCGAGTCGCGAACTCGGCCGCGAGATTCAACTCATGCGTGACGACTATGGCTGAGAGGTTCGCGTCGGCGGTAAGGCCTTTCACGAGATCAAGCATCTTCACCTGATGCGCGATGTCGAGGTTCGCGACCGGCTCGTCCAGCACCAGGAGGCGCGGCCGGGAAGCGAGCGCGCGCGCCAGCATGACCCTCTGCCGCTCGCCCCCCGATAATTCACCGAGCGGCCGGCGGGCGAACTCCGCGGTCCCGGTCACCTCCATCGCCCATGCCGCTTCGCGCA
This sequence comes from Blastocatellia bacterium, assembly GCA_035634255.1. Taxonomy (GTDB): domain Bacteria; phylum Acidobacteriota; class Blastocatellia; order UBA7656; family UBA7656; genus DATLMR01. Next base: position 83,627 of record DASQDI010000140.1, on the reverse strand, counting down.
AGTCCTCCTCGCTCTCGAAGCCGACGATCCTGCCCTGCGCGAACCTCCCCTGAAGGATGAACTCCGTGGCGGTCAGGGGGAACCTCACGGCCGATTCCTGTGCCACGTAGCCGATCAGCTTCGCGGCCTCGCGGCGGGGCACCGCCGCAAGGTCCCTGCCGTCGAGCAGGACCGAGCCGCCCTGTGGTTTCAGGATGCCGACAATTATTTTGAGCAGGCTGCTCTTGCCCGACCCGTTCGGCCCGAGCACCGAGAGCAGTTCGCCGCCCTCCACCTCGAAGGAGAGCCCCTTCAGCACGGGCTTCCCGTAACTGAACCTGATGTCTTTGACTCGCAGCATTTCAAGCCATCTCGAATCCAGAATCTACCGCTCAGCTTGTGCGCCTCAGCAGATAAATAAAGACGGGCGCGCCGATGAGGGCGGTGATGACCCCGATGTGAAGCTCGCGCGGGGCGATCACCGTCCGGGCTATCGTGTCGGCCATCAGCAGGAACGACGCGCCGACCAGGGCAGAGGCCGGGACGACCAGACGATTATCGCTCCCCCCGACGAGGCGCACCGCGTGCGGGATGATCAGGCCCACGAACCCGATGACTCCGCTGACGGCGACCGCCGCGCCCGTGACCAGAGAAGCCGCGATGTAGACGGAGACCTTGACCCGCGCGACCTCGACCCCGAGCGCAAGGGCCTCGTCCTCGCCGACCATCAGCAGGTTCAGGCTGCGCGCGTTCAGGTAGATGATCACGATGCCCGATATGATGAACGCCGCGACCAGAGGCAGGAGGCGCGGCTCCCCGCTGAGGTCTCCTATCAGCCATGAAAAGACGCTGCGCAACCGCGAGTCCGCGACCGCGGTCACAAGGAAGATCACCCCGGATGACAGGAAGGCGTTCGTGATCACGCCCGCTAAAATCAACCTCTCGGACGAGCCGCCCTGACGGCTCTGGCCGAGGACGTAGACGAGCGACATGGTGAGCACGGCCCCGATGAAAGCCGCGACGGGCCGGCTCACGGGGATCGATTCCGCGAACACCGTCGCGCTCAGTGCGCCCACGGCCGCGCCCGTAGAGACTCCAAGGATGTAAGGGTCAGCGAGCGGATTTCTCAGCAAAGCCTGGTACGCCGAGCCCGCGACCGACAGCCCCGCGCCCACGATCATGCCCATCAGCACGCGCGGGAATCTTATCTCCGAGATGATCGTCCTCTGTTCGGGGGCGACATCCGAGGCGCGGCCCGTAAGCTCCGAAACCAGGATCTTCCAGAGCGTCGGGAGGCTGACAGGTTCACTCCCCGTTGCGACGGCGAGGGCCGCGACGACGAGAAGGAGCGCGAGCAGGACCGCGAGGGTCAGGACGAGACGGCGGGGGGTCAGCCTCGCGCGCAGGCCCGCGAGCTTCAAGGATTCCGCCATCGCATTCTGGTCGATCGCCATACGCTTTTCCCGCGCGAGATTTCAGGGATGAATCTTCGACGCCATCTGCTCCAACCCGTCCACGATCCTCGGGCCGGGGCGGAGCAGGAGGTCGGAATCCAGCCGGTAAACCCTCCCGCCGCGCGCCGCGGGGGTCTGCTTCAATCGTTCCGGCAGGTCAGGCTCGCCCGACTGAAGGAAGATCACCTCCGGCTGCTTCGCGACGGCGGATTCCAGGCTGTAATGCGGGTAATCGTTTTTCTCGTCCGCCGAGATAGAGCGGCCCCCCGCGCGGTCGATCAGGTCGTTGATGAAGTTCGTCCCGCCGACCGTGATGAGGGGCTCGTTGCCGAGGATCAGGAGGACTCTCGGCCGGGGGCCGTCACCGACTCGGGCGCGGACGGCCTCGATGCGCGCGCGCAGGCTCGACGATAGTTCGCTCGCCCGCTCGCCCGTCCCCGTAAGCTCGCCGAGCCGCTCGACGGACCCGAGAACGCCTTCGACCGTGCTCGGGTTGCTCACGTAGACGGGGATTCCGAGCTCGTCGAGCCGCGTCACGAATTGCTCAAGCTGGCTGGCGGTCACGATGATGACGAGGTCGGGCTTCAGGGCGACGATCTTTTCGATGCTCGGGCGCTGCGTGTCGCCGACCTTCTCTTTGGACGCCGTCTCGGGCGGGTAATCGCAGTACGAGGTCACGCCCGCGATTCGGTCTCCGAGCCCGAGGGCGAAGAGAGTCTCGGTGACGGACGGCGCGAGGGAGACGATCCGCGAAGGCGAGGTACTGACCTTCACACTGCGGCCGAGCTCATCGACAACCGTGCGCGACTCGGGGCCCGGTTCGCGCGCGGCGGAGCAGGAGGCGGATGAGAGGAGAAGGCCGGGGAGAGTAACGACGAGAATGGCGAGCAAACGCGGCCTTGAAAATACCTTCGGCCGCCCGTCTCCGCCCCGCTTTTTAGAGGGTTTTCTTAGCAAAAGCAAAGCTCCTGCCGATCCTCTTCGCGCAGGGACCGAGCAGGAGCTTACGTATGGGCTCCCGCGCGCCTTGCCCTCTCACGCGAAGGGCAATCGGCTCGCAAAGTCTACGGGCAGGTCTCCTGACTTAGCTTCTTGCGGCCGGTTGTAACTCGACCGCCCCGTTCGCCGAGGGCCTTCCCGACCCGTAAGTCAGTGGCAGATTCATCGGCTACTGAGAAGCATCACAGTGGCGGGACCGTGCGGGAATCTCACCCGCTTCCCTATTCTCCCCGGCATGTCCGGGGCACCCGAACTTATGTAAGACGAAACCAATTGAACGAACCAGCAAGCTAACACGCGCCCCGTGCGCGAGTCAAACTGAATGTAGGTCCCTCCGGCCGGATCGAACAGGCGGGGCTTAATCGCCTCCCCGCGTTGACAAGCCCTCCGTCCGGGCTCTATTCTAAGGAGTCAGGAAACTGAACAGGAAACGCCGCAGGAGTCTGAACAAACCCCTGCGGCTATCTTTTATTTCGAGGAGATTCGAGTTGAGCGAGATTTACAGACCGATAGTTGGAATCCCATGCCGTTTTAACTGGCAGACCAACTACTACGAGTTGCGGGAGACGTATCCGGAAGCGATATACGCGGCGGGCGGCACGCCCCTGCTGATCCCCCTGATTCCGGAGAACGCCTACATCGACACGATAATGGACCAGATCGACGCGATCTGCCTTTCGGGCGCGGTCAACGATGTCGACCCCCTGCGCTATGGGCATGAGCCGCACGCGGGGCTCGGCCCCGTCGTCCCGCGCCGAGACGAGACGGACGCGATGCTGCTCGCGGCGGCCGAGGCGAGGCGGCTCCCCGTGCTCGCGATCTGTTACGGCATTCAGTCTCTGAACGTCTTCCGCGGCGGCACGCTCATTCAGGACATACCCTCGGAGGTCAAAGGCGCGCTCAAGCACATGCAGGGCGAAGTCTTCTGGCGGCGGTCTCACTCGATCAACATAACGGAAGACTCCCTGCTCGCGAGGCTCGCGGGCTCCACGCAGACGGCCACCAACAGCCATCACCATCAGGCGATAGACATCGTCGGGCGCGACCTTGAGCCCATCGCCTGGGCCGCCGACGGGGTGATCGAGGCTGTGGTGAACACGCGGCCGGGCCAGTTCGTCCTGGGAGTGCAATGGCACCCCGAAGTCGGGTGGGAGAATGACAGCCTGTCGAAAGCCATTTTCAACCACTTCCTGGCGGTGGCGAGAGAGAGAAAACTTGAACGAATGGGCCGGGCGGTGAACGCCGAGCGATGAACGGCTCACCGCCCGTTCGGGCCGCCCCGGTCGAGCTATGATCAGAAAGGAAAAGCTGACTTTCGCCGCGTTGTGCGCCGGACATTTCGTCAGCGATTCCTATTCGAGCGTCATCTACCCCCTGCTCCCCCTCTTACAGGCGAAGCTGGGCCTGACCATCTCGCAGGTGTTCTGGCTCGCCCCCCTCTACGCGATCTCGTCTTCTCTGATGCAGCCGGTCTACGGCCTCATCTCTGACAGGTACGCCCGCCGCTTCTTCGCGGTCTTCAGCCCGACCATAACGGCGGTCTTCGTCTCCCTGATCGGGCTCGCGCCGAGCTACTCGGCACTCGTGCTGCTGCTCATCGCGGGAGGGGTTGGGATCGGCTCGTTCCACCCGCAGGCGGCGGCGATGGCTTCAGCGGCCTCGGGGGAGCGGCGCAGGGTGGGGATGGCGGTCTTCTCCGCGTCGGGCACTCTGGGCTTCGCGGCCGGCCCGCTCGCAATCGCCCTGCTGATCAACGCTTTCGGCCTCGACAGGACGTGGTACATATTCGGGCTCGGGCTTTTGATGTCCGCGGTCCTTTACCGCGTCTGCCCTCCTCTGGAAGCGCCCGCGCGGCCGGGCAGGTCGCAAATCAAGTGGCAGTTGCTTTCGGCCCTGCGCGCGGCGTGGAAGCCTCTGCTGCTGCTCTACCTCATCACGGTGCTGCGCTCGGGCTTGCAGATGACGACCAACAATTACCTGCCCTTTCTTTTGAAGGAGCGCGGCTTCGAAGTGACCGGGATCGGCGGCGTGCTCACGGTCTACCTCCTGCTCGGGGGCATCGGAGGCCTCGCCGGAGGTTTTATGGCCGAGCGGGTCTCGGGGCGCGCGGTCACCCTCTATTCCGGGCTGCTCGCCGGCCCCCTGCTGATCGCGGCGTTTCTGACCTCGGGGCCTCCGAGCATAATACTGCTCGGGCTCGGGGGCTTCGCCCTGTTGTCGACGTTGCCGGTCATCGTGGCGATGGCGCAGGAGCTCGTGCCGGGGCAGACCAGCACCGTCTCCGCTCTGATGATGGGCGCGGCATGGGGCGTGGGGGCTCTGGCCCCTCCCGCGCTCGATTCGCTCGTGCCGGTTTACGGATTCAGGACCGTGCTCGTGCTCGCTTCGGCGGCGACGATGGTGAGCGCGCTTCTCGCCTACCTCCTGCCCCGCGACGATCACAAGCCGCGGGCTGTCCTTGAACCGGACCTCGCGTCGGCGCACGCCTCGGGCGATTGATCGCGGGCCGGGGTTCGTCCGGAGTTATCGGGATCGGATAAGATGATTCACCTGACCGGTAAGACAGCAATCATCACGGGCGCGTCGCGCGGCATAGGGGCGGCGACCGCCGTGAGGTTCGCCGAGGCGGGGATTCGCGGCCTCGTCATCAACTACAACCGCGACAGAGCGGCGGCGGGCGTCGTCGCCGAGCGGTGCAGGAAGCTCGGCGCGGAAGTGCTCCTGATCCGCGCGGACGTTTCGCGGCCCGGCCCCGCCGGCGAGATGATCCAGAAGACCGTTGAGCGGTTCGGCTCGCTCGACATATTGGTCGCGAACGCCGGGATTTGGAAGCGGGCCGCCATCGACTCCATGTCGGAGGGTGACTGGGACGAGACGATAAGGGTCAACCTGAAGTCGGTGTACGCCTGCTGTCACCGCGCGTCAGAAGTGATGATCCGGCAGAAGCGCGGGACGATGATCCTCATCTCCTCGACCGCGGGCCAGAGGGGGGAGGCTTTTCATTCTCACTACGCGGCGACCAAGGGCGCGATCATCTCGATGACGAAGTCGCTCGCCGCCGAGCTCGCCCCGCACGGCGTCACGGTAAACTGCGTCGCGCCGGGATGGGTCGCCACTGACATGACCGCCTGCGCGCTCGACGACCCGAAGCAGAGGCGGAGGATTCGAGAGGTGATACCGATGGGCCGGGTCGCCGCCCCCGAAGAGATCGCCGGGCCGGTCCTGTTCCTCGCCTCCGACCTCGCCTCGTTCGTGAACGGAGAAGTGCTCAACGTCAACGGCGGCGCGGTCCTTTGCGGGTAGGTAAAGAAGCGAAAGAAGCGATGGAGACACTCGAAGAACTGCTGGTTCGGGCGGAACAATCACACGGGCATATGTGCGCGGGGCAGGTGCTCGGCGTCAGGATGGCCCTGCTCGGCTGCCGCGCCATCGGCATCGAAGAGCCGCGCGGCGCGGACCGCAAGAGCATAATCGTCTTCGTGGAGATAGACCGCTGCGCGGCCGACGCGATCAACACCGTCACGGGGTGCAGGCTCGGGAAGCGGACGTTGAAATACTACGACTATGGCAAGCTCGCCGCGACCTTCTTCAACACCCGGACGGGGGAGGCCGTCCGAATCGTCGCCCTCGACTCTTCGCGAGAGGCCGCGGACCGTGCCTTCCCCGAGATCGACAACAGGTACGAGCGGCAGTTGAAAGCCTACAAGATGCTGCCGGACGACGACCTGTTCAAGACGGAGCGGGTCATGGTCGAGGTCCCAGCCCAGGACCAGCCGGGCCGCCCCGTGTCGAGGATACTTTGCGAAGAGTGTGAAGAGGGGATCAATGACCGCCGCGAAGTGATCAGAGAAGGGCGGACTCTGTGTCGCGCCTGCGCGGGCGAGGCTTATTATAAAAAGATGTAGGGCGGGGTTCGAATCTTTCCCGGAACTTCTCCGAAACCTCCTCTAACCCTTCGCCACCAGATTCGCGGAGCCGCACCCCTCACACTCTATCTCTTTTTGCTCAAGCTCCGGCTCGAAGATCGTGCAGGCGTCCTCCCCGCAGCCGCCGCAGGTCCAGCGGACGGCGGGGAGTTCGCCGTGAATCATCTTGATGACTTCACCCCTGACGGTGTGCATGCGGCCCGTTCATCTCAACAGTATCGAGTTTTTATTCACCACGTCGTCGTAGGTCTCGCACTCGCCGGCCTGGCACTGCCTGACGAGGTCCTCGATCCTTTGCAGAAGCTGCGTGCTGAAGTGGTTGCCTTCCGCCTGCCTGTGCGGGGGCGCGTAGTAGTTGAAGTAGCTCCGGATGATCATGCTGCGGTTGTCAATCGGCAAGGACTTGAGGTTCTCCACGTACCTCTCGAAAGTCCCCTGCCGGTGCAGGTAAAACTCGACGTTGGAGACGTAAAAGGCCGAGACTCGCTCCTTCATCTCAGCGACGTATCTCCCGATGGCCTTGAGCGCCAGCGGCCCCGCGAGGTCCCCGACCGCGGGGACGATCAGGTCCTGCTGCTGGAGCTTCCTGATGAACTGGAAATCGTCCTCCGAGTTGAGGTAGTTGTTCATGTTGTCCGACAGGTCGCGCTCAAGCAGCAGGTCGCGGTACGTCGGGTAGATCGAGCGCGGCGGCCTGTTATGGCTTGAGTAGCGGATGTCCAGCCCGGCCGTGTAGAAAGCCTTGTGTATCCGGGCTATCGTGTCGAGGTCGGAGGCGGAGAGCATGATGCCGAACTTCTGCGCGCCCTTGAGAATCCTGCTCGAATTCTTCGCGAAGAGCTTCGGGTCCGAAGGCGTCTTGTCTATGTAATCGACGAGTTCTTTGGCCGTCGCCTGCTCCCACCCCTTGCTGCGGGGGAGCGGCTTGCCGAAGAAGTTGCAGAGGTACTCGATGCGGTTGCGCGAGTTCTCGAAGAGGGTCTTGAAGAGCAGGTGGTGGAGCAGGTTGTCGCGCCGGATGTCGATGATTATCGCCATCCGGGGCCGAATCTTCGCGATGTAGGAGAAGTTCTGGTCCGGGCCGACCCCGATGTAAACCCCTCCGCGCACGTCCATCTCCCGCAGCTTCCCGAGCACGTGCAGGTAAGATGTCTCGTTCGAGATGAGGTTGTCGGAGTCGAAGTGGCCGGCCTGCTCCGACAGCCGGACGCTGAGGGCCGCGAAATTCTTGTGGTCTTTCGACGCCTGGGCTATCTCGCTCGCGCCCGCGCTGATGATGAAGACGAGGACCAGATTCGCCGCGATGAATCTGATCCACGGCCCGCGCCGGTCTGAAACGGCTCTCTTGTAGCCTTGCCTGACCCGCTCTGCTAAAAGCGTATGAATTCTCTCTCTTCTCTCCATAAATCTTCCCTCGTTCAGATGGCGTCTCTCCGGCTAGCGCTGCGTGCCGGGCGCGCGCATGGATAACCTGCGATAGTAATCTTCTATCATCTTGCGATAGCGGTCGGGCGCGTCCCCGTCTCCCAAAGCTCCGGGGCCGCCGTTGCCCAGCTTCGCCTGAAGCCTGCGCGCAAGCTCAAGCTCAAGCTGCCTGAGCGGGTCGATCACTTCGCTCTTGAGCAGGGCGAGCTGAGTCGGGTCGGCGAAGACGTTCGGGTCGAAGCGGCGGAGCTGCTCAATGGCCTTACCCAGTTCGCGGGCGAGGTCTTTGTTGCCGCCGAGAGCTTTGCGGAGTTCTTCGGCCTCGGCGATCCTCTCCCTTATCTCGCTCTGAAGCTGGCGAGAGCTGCCGGGAGGTCCGCCCCCGCCCGAAGGCATTTGCGAATCCTGAGTGAACTGGCCGCCCTGCTGGCTCGACGACTGGCTGCGCCCCTGCTGAGACTGGCCGCCCACCTGCTGGCCTCCGGCCTGTTGCCCTCCCGATTGCTGCCCGCCGGACTGCTGGCCTTGTTGGCCCTGTTGCCCCTGTTGCCCCTGTTGTCCTTGTTGTCCCTGCTGCTGACCCTGCTGACTCTGCTGTCCCTGTTGTTGCCCTTGCTGCTGTCCTCCCTGCTGACCCTGTCGCCCCTCCTGGCGACCCTGTTGACCCTGCTGGCCTTGCTGTTGTCCCTGCTGTCTTCCGTTTCGCGCCTGCTGGCCTTGCTGGCCTTGCTGACCCTGCTGGCCCTGTTGCTGACCTTGTTGTTGCCCCTGCTGCTGGCCCTGTTGACCTTGTTGTCCTTGTTGCTGGCCTTGCTGCTGTCCGTTCTCCGCTTCGAGCTTTCGGCGCAGCGAGTCCAGATTATCCGCGAGCTCGCGCGCGCGGTTGAGCGACTGCTCCAGGCTTTCGGACGCGCTCTTCTGGCCCGCCCCGTTTTCGGCGGCCTGAAGACTCTTCACCACGTCCTCGATGTTGCTGCTGATGATGCGCTCGCGTTCGCTGGCCTGATCGAGGTAGCCGCTCTCGATCAACTGATTGTTCTGGCGGATACGGTCGGGGATTCTGTTGCGGCGGATCGCCCCGGCCGCCTCGCGCAGCTTGTCGCCCGCCTGCTGCTGCCCCTGCCCGGTCCCGCGGGCGGCCTGGTCAATATCTTTTTCGAGCCCCGACATCTGCTCGGCGAGCGCCTGCTTGCGCTCGGCGAGTTGCTGCTTCTTCTCCTCGCCCTGCGCGCCGGACTTGCCCGACTCTTCGGCCTTCGCGAGCTCATCGACTTTCTTCGCGATCTCCTTCTGCCGCCCGAGGGCGTCTTCGGCCCGGCGGCGCAACTGCTGGGCGGATTGCTGGCCGCCCGATTGTTTGGACGAGTCGAGCTGGCGGCGGGCCTGCTCCAATTTCTCAAGGGCCTTGAGCGATTGAGAGATCGATTCCTGGCTGTTCGAGGACGACGAAGACGCCTGCGCGCGCTGCATGTCGTCGGCGGCCTGCTGAAGCTGCCGCGCGGTCTCGGCGGCCTTGGGGTCGCGCCGCTCGCGCGAGAGGCGCTCAAGCTCGCGCGCCATCTTCCGGGTCTCGTCGATCAACTCCTGCTGCTGGCGCTGGCCGCCGCCGCCGCCCCCGCCCTGCTGTTGCTGCTGCGCGCGGGCGCGCTGCTCAAGCTGTTGCTGCTGGCGGCGCGCAAGCTCCTGAAGCTTTCGGGCGATCTCGTCCTGCTCCTGATCCTTCTTCGCCTGCTGCTCCCTCTGGACCGTCTCGTACTGGTTCTTCATCTTGTCCAGCTGTAGCTCGAAGAGGTCGGCCAGTTCCTGATTCTCCTGGCTCTCCCCGCTCCCCTGCCCCCCGCCCTGCGCCACCTGAATCTCCCGGAAGATGGCTTCGGCCCGGAGCAACTGTTGCAGGGACCGCTGCTCGGGGGGCAGCGCCTCTTTCGTCTTCGAGCCGCGGAGCTCGTTCGTCGCGGCCTCCATCTCTTTCGACGCCTGAGTGATGTACTCGACCAGCTTCGAGAATTCCGAATTGGAGCCGAGCTGGTTTCCCATCCTCCGCTTGATCCGCTCGGCCAGGGCGTCCGCGTCGGCCTTCAGCTTCTCCTGGCTGAGGGTGACCGCGCTGAAGTTCTCCTGCTTCTCTTCGGGGGTGTAGCCCGGAAGCTCGCGCTGGATGCGGAAAGTGGCGGCGATGATCTCGCGCTGCCTCCGCGTCAGGGCGTTCGAGTCCTGCTCCCCCTCGCCCCCGCCCTGCTGCTGCGCCTGCCTGAAGGTGCGGTCGAAGGGGCGCACCTCCATGAAGTAAATGTCGCTGGTTGATTCCTGCCCGCCGTTCGCGCCGTTGTCGCGGGCCTTCGCGTAGTAAGAGATGAAGTCGCCCGGCTGGAGGCCGTGCTCTTCGAGGAAGAACGTGTGCGCGCCGGAAAGCGCGCGCGGCGAGTCGCTCTTGAGGTCCTGGAGCTTGACCCTCTGCTCCTCGCCCCCGTTGACCGAGAAGAAAAGCTCTATCGAGCCGACGCCGAAGTCGTCTTCGGCGCGGGCCTGCGCGAAGACTTCCTGAATACTGGTCACCTTCATGTCGCGGCCCGGCTTGTCGATGGTCACGGTCGGGGGGCCGTCCTCAAGCACGGTGATGTCGTGCTCGCTTGAGCCGTTATACTTCTCCCCGTCCAGGCTCGTGATCTCGATGCGGTAGGTCCCGTCCTGGTTCACCTGGAACCGCCCGGCGTACAGGCCCTCGCTCGTCAGGGCCATGTCGATCTTCGTGCCGTCGCTCATTATAATTCGCGCGCTGCTGGCCTTGCCGCTCAACTGCGCGAGCACTTCGACCTCCGTCCCCTTCAACGCCGCCACCTCCCCGGTGTCCTCGATCTTCTTGCTCGCCATGCGGGTGTACGAAGGGAAGTTCAGCACGAGGTCTATCTGCTTGACGTAGGGCAGGTCGGCCACTTCGAGCGTGAACTCGGGAGAGCGGACCCCGTTCGACTCGACGTAATAGGTTATGGTGTCTTGAAAATTGAAGATGATGTGCTGGAACTCGTCGTACCTCTTCGCGGGCTCCATCGCCTGCCCCAGCCACCCGTCCGTCCCCATTTTGCGAATGAACACCTGCGCCTGGTCCGCGTTGAACCCGTTTAAAGTCGCCTTGATCTTCTGGTCCGAGCCGCGCGGCACGCGCGCCGTCCCCGGAGCCACGTTGATGAACATCGAGTTGGCGGAGACCGAGTTCCCGAAAGGGTCGTAAAGGGCCGACAGCCCGTCCGACAGGGGCGACGAGCTTATGAAGAACATCCCCAGCAGGGCCGTGAGGATCATTCCCGCCCCCGCCCCGTAAACTATCGCCTGCCGCGGGTCGACTACCGAGTCGACGTTGAGAGTCGTGCAGCGTTCGCCCGCGTCCCTGATGAGCCGGTCGATTATGGCCGGAGACGCCTGCGGCCCCGCGTGGTTCGCTTTGTGCGGCGCGGCTTCTTCCGAAAACTCCACGGCCGTCACGAGGCGGTCGGACAGGGCGCACCTCTCCTCAATCAGCCGCGCGATCTGCTCGTCCGGGATCTTCGCCCTGAGCGGCCTCAGGATGAAGAGCGTCGCGGCGGCCAGCGCCATTACTAGAGGCAGGACGCGCATGGAATTTATGACCCAGTCCCTGCGGCCGGACTGCTCGACGACGAAAGCCGCCAGCATGAGCGACAGCGCCGCGACCGCGACCGTGATCAGCACCCCGAACAGCACGCGCCGGGCCTTGATCCGGGTGCGAACCTGCTCGATCAAATCAACCAGACTTCTTTGCTGAGGACTCATAACTCGATCCTCCCGTAGCGGCCAATCGTACCGAATGGCATTGAGTATACATTCTTAATCCACTGAGACACCATAGTAACGGCCGCGTCCCGAGCTTCAGCCCGCCATCTTCGCGACCCGTATGCGCCGCGCGATGAGGGCCTCGGCTATGAACAGAATCAGGGCCGTGATCAGCAGAGGGAGCCATAACCTCTGGCGGCCTTCGATCTCTTCGGGCCCCATCTTCTCGGACGGGGCGGGCCGCGCGCTCTGGCCCGCCCCGTCCGGCAGGACCGCCGCGACGAACTCGTTCACGTCGAGCCGCGTCAGGTCGGAGTCCCTCGTGTCGAGGTTCACGGCCACGTGCTCCTGCGCGGTCGGGTAGCGCAGGCTGTAGAAGCCGGCCTCGCTCGCGTTGATCGAAAGCTCGCCCGAGGGGGTCTTCCTCGCGTCCTCGACCCGGTTGCCCCCCGGCCCCTCCACCAGGGGCAGGGCGCCGCCCGAGTCGGGCCGCGCGGCGAAGACCTGCCCGATGGTATAAGATGAGACGCCCTCGCGCCCATCCAGGTATTCGAGCATCTGGCGAACGAACGGGAGGAACAGGGGCGTGAGCGGCAGGTCGTTCCATGCCGTGTCGAGCGTCGTCGTAAGCTGCAAGACCTTGCCGCCGCCCGCGAGCCTTTCGACCATCACGGGGCTCCCGTCGTCGAGCGCCGCGACGGTCAGCGCGTCCGGCCTCGGCTCCGAGCGGTGGTAGGCGTACACCTTCGTCGAAGTCAACCTGCCGCTCCGCGCGAAGAGCGAGAAGACCGGGTGGTCCGTCTTGATCTGGCTCATCAGGGCGTAGCCGCCCCTCACCTGACTCTTTTCGAGAAGCTGCGCGGGGGCGATGCCGCCGAAGGCCCGCTCGAAATCCGCGGGCTCCGTGTGCTTCCCGGCGACGAGGATGAGGCCGCCTCCGCGCTCGACGAACCCCTTGAGCGCCGAGGCGAGCGAGTCGCTGACCCCCTGCACGTCGTTGACGATGATGACCCGGTAAGAGTCCACGTCCGACGGGGAGGTCGAGCCCGCCGTCCTGACCGTCAGCTCGTAGCGGGTGTTCTCGCCCGCGAGCAGAGATTGCTGTATGAAGAAGCTCTCGCTCCTCCCGCGGGTGGCCGTCTCGATGGCGAGCACCTTGGTCTGGTCCTCGCGCGTGACGGAGAAGAAGTATTTATTGTCGAGCGTGAAATCGTCGCCCGTTATCTCGACGCTCGCGCGGTTCGAGCCGTCCGGCACGTTGAAGTCGGCGAACTCCACCGCCCGCGCCGAAGCGGGGTCGATGCGGACCTGCCTGCGCTCGACGACCAGGTCGTTCAGACGCAGCTCGACGGCCGCCTCCACGTCCCGGTCCCGGTCGAAATTGTTGAGCCGCGCGATTATCTTTCCGGGGTACTTCTGGCCGTAAATCACGGCGTCCGCCTTCACGTCGGTGACCGCAATGTTGCTAGCCTTCGCTTGGCCGACATCGACCGGGACCAGCTCGATTCCGGGCGAGAGCTTAGCGGGGGGCGCGGCTCGGTCCCAGCCCGTCTCCTGAAAATCTGAGATCAGGTAGACGCTCCTCGCTGTCCCGGCGCTCTCCTTAAGGATCGATTCCGCCGCCTGTATCGCCTGCATGTAATCGGTCGAGCCGAGGCCCGGCGTCAGGTTATTGAGTGACGCCAGGGCTTCGGCCGGGTTCACCTTGAGCGGCATCACGACTTCGGAGTTCTGCGCGAACGACACGACCGCGACCTGCGCGCCCGCCCCCGCGCCGTTTATCGCGTCGCGGGCCGCCGCGCGCGCGCTTTCGAACACGTCCGAGTAGCGCATGCTGTAGGAGGTGTCTAGCAGGATGACGACCGAGGCCCGGTCGCCCGTTGAAGCCGACGAGGACTGCGAGGGGAAGTAAGGGCGCGCGAAGGCCAGGGCGAGCAGCAGGAGCGCCAGGCACCTGAGCGCGAGCAGGGCGAGGTTGCGCAGCTTCCGCTTGCGGACCGTCTTCTGCTCTATCCGCCTCAGGAACATGAGCGAGGCGAACTCCACCTTCCTGGCCCGAGTCTTCCTGACCAGATGGACGAGTATGGGGATGGCGGCGGCCGCCACCCCGAGCAGAAACAGGGGATTTAAGAACGCCAAACCCTGACTCCTTCAACCTACCTGCGCGCGCCGCGCCAGGTACGAAAAGAGCGCGGCGTCGAGCGGCTCCGAGGTCTTCATTAAAACATAGTCGACGCGGTTGCGCGCGGAGCCGTCCTTCAGCGCGTCGATATGCTCGCGGATCGCGCGCAGGTACTCCGCGCGCAGGGCGTCGGGCAGGACGTGAAGCTGCTCTTCGGTCTCGCTGTCTTCGAGCACGATGGGCTCGTCGAAGTCGAAGTCCAGCTCCTGCCTGTCCATCACGTGAATGATGATCACTTCGTTGCCGAGGAACCGGAGGTGCTCAAGCGCGGGCATGATCTTTCCCGGCTCCTCGTAAAAATCGGAGATGAGCACTATGATGCCGCGCCGCGTCTGCAACTCCGCGACGCGGTTCAACTGCTCGACGAGCGCGGTCCCCTTCCCCGGCTTCAGCCTCTCGATCAGCCCGAGCACCGTGTGCAGGTGGCCCGTCCGCGAGCGCGGGGGCACCTGTTCCAGAACCCCCTCGTCGAAGGCGAGCAGGCCGACCGAGTCGTGCTGGCGGACCCCGAGGTAGGCGAGCGAGGAGGCGAGGAACTGCGCGAATTGCAGCTTGCTTATCTCCCCGCTCGCGTACCCCATCGACGCGCTCGCGTCGATCAAAAGGTATATCTTCGTGTTCGTGTCGCCCTGGTATTTCTTAATGTAGAGCCTGTCGGTGCGCGCGAGCAGCTTCCAGTCGAGGTGGCGCAGGTCGTCCCCCGGCATGTACTGCCGGTGCTCCGCGAAGTCCGTGGAGAAGCCCAGATAAGGCGAGCGGTGCAGGCCCGAGATGAAGCCCTCGACCACGGAGCGCGCGACGAGTTCGAGCGAGTTTATGCGCGCGAGCACCTCCGGCGAGAGGAACCGCGTGCCGAGTTGTTGGGGTGCTGTCTGACTCATACCGCCTGGCTCTCAATGAATCCTTAATGAATACCGGGTCAGCGTCGGGCCGCAAATCACAGCCCTGACTTCGGCTCGGGCACGGTCTCGATCAGGCGTCTGATCACGTCGTCCGGCTTCACCCGCTCCGATTCGGCGTGGAAGTTCAGCAGGATTCGGTGCCGAAGGATCGGGTAGGCGAGCGCGCGGATGTCTTCGACCGAGACGTTGTACCGGCCGCTCATCACCGCGCGGGCCTTGCCCCCGAGCACGAGGAACTGCGAGGCCCTGAGCGAAGCGCCCCAGTTGACCCATCGCCTGATGTAGTCGGGCGCGGCGTCGGAGACGGGGCGGCTCGCCCCGACGAGCTTCACCGCGTAGCGCGTGACCGATTCGGCGACGGGGACGCGGCGCACCAGCCTTTGAAACGCGAGTATGTCTTCCCCCGTGACGTTGCGCTCGAAGCTGAAGTCCTGGTTCGAGGTCGTCTGCGACACGACCGAGACTTCGTCGTCCTCGCTCAGGTAGCCGATCCTGATGTTGAACATGAAGCGGTCGAGCTGGGCCTCCGGCAGGGGGTACGTGCCCTCCATCTCGATTGGGTTCTGCGTCGCGAGGACGTAGAAAGGTTTGGGGAGGTCGTAGGTCGTGCCCTGCACGGTGACGCTCGCCTCCTGCATCGCTTCGAGCAGGGCCGCCTGCGTCTTCGGCGGCGTGCGGTTTATCTCGTCCGCGAGGATGATGTTGGCGAACAGGGGGCCGCGGAGGAATTCGAGCTTGCGGTGGCCGGTCGTGCGGTCTTCTTCGATTATGTCGGTGCCGGTGATGTCGGAAGGCATCAGGTCGGGCGTGAATTGAATGCGCTTGAACGACAGGTCGAGCACGTTCGCGACCGTGCGGATGAGCAGGGTCTTGGCGAGGCCGGGCACCCCGCTCACGAGCGAATGGCCCCCGACGAAGAGCGAGATGAGCACCTGATCGACGACCTCATCCTGAGCTATGATGACCTTGCGAACTTCATGAAGGATCTGCTCGCGGGCCGCGATGAGCTTCTCCAGCAATTCGTCCTCTTGAATAATGTCCGCCGTTTCTATCGCCATTCCGTTCCCTCTGTTAAAGAATAAAGACCCTGAGAGCCCTCAGCGAGTCAGGGCATAAAACACGTAATTCACCCCGAACTTGTACGCGGTGTTAGTATCCTCGATGGGGTTGAAGGGGTTATTGGACCACTGCCAGTAATCGCTCACGTCGTTATTATAATTGATGACCATCATCAGCCTGCCGTTCTTGTCCTCCATCCCCAGGAACTCCGGCTTGAGCCCTCGGTAGGGCCCGCGCACGTCGAGGCTCTTGATCGAGAAGAAGCAGTTGAATATGGGGTGCGTTATGTCGAGCGGCTTGATCGTGTGCTCGGGCATCGCGCGCTTGACCTGGCTCGCGAAATTCCCCCACTCCCTCCCGCCGCCCCTGCGCGAGTCGTCGCGGAAATCGTCCACGAGCAGGAACCCCCCGCGCAGGAGGTACTCCGACATCCCCTTCAGCTCCTCGTCGGACAGCTGCATGTAGCCGACCTCGCACAGGTAGGCGAAGGGGTACTTGAAGAGGTTCGGGTCGTCGAACGTGAAGATGTACTCGTCCATGTCGAGGTTGATGGGGATTTTGCTGACTTCCGAGAGTATCTTCGAGAAGTGGTGCCCGGCCTCCGGGTAGTCATGCGACCAGGGCTCGCCCCCGTCCCCGATGTGCGCGCCCGGATAGAGGGGGCCGAAGCGGACGCGGACGAAGGTGAATTTGTCGGATACGTCCTTGACCTCGCCCATCTTAACGTCGGACGGGTCACGAGGGGCGAGGGCCTCCGGCGCGGCCGAAAAGCTGGCGGGCACACTCATCAGGGAAATCAACGCGATGGCGACAAGGATTCTCAGCATAAGCCTCCCTGGAATCATTGACCGGACGACGATTCGACGAAGGGACGTTGGCATGTCGCGCGCTCCGCGCAAAGCGGGCCCGTCCACACAATCATCCCTGTAGGCGCGCCTGAAATATTATGGCGTCGCTCCCCTGAGTTTTAGAAGAAGCTCCTGCGCCTTCTCGAACCCCGGCGCGATCTCAAGCGCACGAAGGACCTCGCGCCTCGCCTCCGCGCGACTGCCCATAGCTTCCAATGCTCGCGCCAGATCGAAATGGGCCGCTGCCAGGTCGGGCGGGCCGAGCGCGACGACTACGCGAAATTCGCGCGCGGCATCACGGGCTTTCCCCTGTTCAAGATAAACATCGCCAGCTTGCTTATGCAAGCTGGCGTCGAATGGATACACGTAAAAACTTGTAAAAAGGGTCTCCAGAGCGCCCGCGCGGTCACCGGCCTCAAGCTTCAGCTTCGCGAGCCTTTTGTAGGACCCCGCGTCCGTCTCCCTGTGTCTGATCAGAGCCTCGACCATCTCCGCGGCCTCGGCCTTCTTGCCCTGAGCCTCATAAATGTCGGCGAGCTGCGAGTAAGCATTCCCCTCGCCGCCGTAGAACGGGAAGACGGCCGTCGCGCGGCGCAGGTGCTCGATGGCCCTGTCGGTGTCGCCCTCGGACTTATAAATCGTGCCGAGCCTGAGGTGCGCGAAGAAGTCGTTCGGCCTGTCCTTGAGCACCGCGGCTATCGCCTCTTTCGAGGGGGGCTGGCCCGAGGGCGCTTCGAGGGGGCTGTTCGCGACCGCCTCGACGTAAGGCTGCACCTTAGCCTTCAGGTACTCGTTGAATGCCCTGTCGAAATCGGCGGGCGAGACCGAAAGCGCCCTCTGCAAGGCGTCGGGCGTCTTCACCCGCTCTTTATAAAGCGCGAGCAGCTTGAGGATGGCGTCGAAGCCGTACTTCTCGTCGATGAACTCGCAGATCATCGAAGCCTGGAAGTAGGCGAGCCCCACCCCGTCGGGAGTGGTCGGGCGGGTGAAGGCGGCCTCCATGTCTTCGACCTTCACGAACCTGCCGCCCAGAAAAGCCTTCAGGGTAGGGACGGACCAGTTGTCGCCCCAGCCCGGCCTCGCGCGCCGCTCCTCGTAGACCGAGAGCCCCTCGGAGAACCACCTGGGGATTCCGTAATCGGTTATCTGCAACGTGACGACGTGCGCGTACTCGTGCCAGAGCGTGCCGCCCCAGTTGAACTCCCCGTACGGGCGGGCCGACGGGCTGTCCATCGCGATCACCTGCCCGAAGCAGACCCCGAGCGCGCCGATCCCCGGGAGCCCGAAAGAGCGGACGGCGAAGTCCTCGTGGTTCGGGAAGAGCTCGACCGATATCGGGGCCTTGGGAGTGAAGCGGTACTTGGCCGTGAGTTTCCGGTGCGCCTCTTCGAGCAGGCTCGCGGCGTAGGCCGATACCGCCCCGCTCTCCTTCGGGGCCACCTTTATTATGAACGGCCCCTGAATGGTCTCCGTGTAGTCGCGCATCGAGTCGAGCAGGTCGAGAGAGTTCTTCGCCCAGATGTTGAACGGGTCGCCCTCGAATGCGCGCTCAAGCTCCGCGCGGCCATCGACCATCCGGCCTATCCTTAAAAGCTGAATGCCCAGGTCGGTGCGCGCGCTCCACAGCCTCGGGGACAGCTCGACCGCGCGGCGGCCGAACTCGACCGATTCGCTGTAGCGGCGGTTGATCATCGCGAAGTGCGCGAGGGTTTGATAGAGCCTGCCCGCGCGCGGGTTCACCGCGAGCGCCCGCCTCACCTCCGCGTCGAACTCCGCCTTCCGGCCCGAGACGTAATGCATGGCCGTGCGCACCGAGATCGCCTCGACGGAGTTCGGGTTCACCTTCAGCGCGCGGCTGAGCGAGGCGTCCGCCTGCTCCGGCCTGTCGGCTTCCAGCTCGAGCCACGCTTTGAAGGCGAGGGCGCCTGCGTGATTCGGGTTCACCGACAGGGCGCGCTCTATGGCCTTGAGCGGCTCGGAGCTTGATTCGAGCCTTCGGCTCTCCGCGAGGCCGACGTACGCGCCGGCGTGATTCGGGTTGATCTTGAGCGCGTCCTGAAATAGGCTCGCCGCGTCCCCGTAATTGTACTTCTCGTTCAGAAGCTCGCCCTGCGCGACGAAAGCCTCGGCGTGACTCGGGTCCGCCTCCCGCGCGTCGATGTAAAGGTCGTTGGCGTCCTGGAACCTTTCGAGGTAGACGAGGCCGCGCCCGATGGCGGTCAAGTCCTCGGCGCCCGTCGGGGAGTTCGCCCGGTAGTAGCCGGGAAACTCTTCGAGGAGCTTTCGGGCTTCCTCATCCTTGCCCTGAGCGTAGAGGGCGCGCGCGCGGCCGAGGGTCGCCCGCAGCCAGACGGTGCCTTTCGCGCCTTTCGCCGCGCGGTCGTATTCGGAGGCCGCGTCCGCGTACCGGCCCGTCTCGTACTTTACGTCGCCCAGTATCACGCGGATGGAGGCGTCGTCGCGCTGGGACGAGAGGAAGGCGGAGGTCTGCTTCTCCGCGCCCGCGTAATCGCCGGTCTCGAACAGGGCGAGCGCCAGCCCCTCCTGCGACTCCCTGTCCGAGGGGTCCTTCGCGGCGAGGGCGGAGAAGGCCGTGATCGCCTCCTTGTAGCTGCCGCGCTTCAGAAGGTCGCGCCCCTGCTGGGCGGAGACGTTCTGCGCCGCGCCCGAGTAGTACGTGCAGTTCAAAAACAGTATCAGAGTTAAAAGTCCCAGACGTTTCATATGATCTTTCCCGTTGGCCGGCCCGCCTACTTCTGTTTCGCTTTTATAGACTGGGTGATCGTGGCAAGATCGACGAGCAGTCTCTCCAACTCGCGCTCATACTCTTCGGGCTTCATCTCGCCTTTGCGAACCTTCAGCTTCTCTATAGCCTCCTCGGCCTTCTGCTTCTCGGATAGCAAACGCGCGAGGTCCGCGTCCGTTCCCGCCACGGCCACGGCGTTCGAATCGAGGTAGGTCGTCTTCGCGACCGCGCCGTCGCCTTCCTTCGCCTCCTCGTGGCCGACGCCGTCCCCGTTGTCGTCGAGCAGGGCGTGCTCGCTCGCGAGCCGCTCGTTCATCTTGTACCAGTCGGCCGTCGTCTTGGTCGCGAAGTTGAAGGCTTCGAGGACCGAGATGCGGTTGTTCTTGTCCGCGTCGGCCGACGGCTCGGTCAGCCCGTTAATAAAATGCTCGGCGAAGACGGTCGCATTCTGCTCGCTGCCGCTCCGGGTCGCGGTGATGACGACGCGGTTCGCGCCCGAAAGCGGCTTGACGAATTCGCCCGACGCGCTCGCGCAATTGACGAAGATGACCCGGCGCGCGGGGATGGGCGACACCAGGGAGAGGAACTCTTTCGCGCTGAGGTCGGGGCCGACCAGGTTGAACTTCGCCTGCTGCCCGTCGAACGAGCCGTGACCCATCAGGATCACGAAGACGAGGCTCTCCGGGTTCGCCGCCGCCTTTATCGTTTCGAAAGCCTTGCGCGCTTCCTGGGCCGTCGAGCGGGCGACGTATTCGGCCGCGCCGTTCTCCGGCCCGCCCGCCCCCTTTTCCGTCAGCAGGAAGACGCGCTTCTCATCGAAGCCGAGGCGGTTGACGAGCGCGTCATGGAGTTGGTTCGCCTGAAGCGAGAACTGCTTCGTGTAGGCTTCCTCGCCGCCCGCGCCCGCGATGACGACCGCGAACTTGTTCGGGTCGACCGGCGCGCGCGGCTTCTTCTCGTCCACCTTTTTCCCGCCCGCCTGCCCCGGAGGCTTCTGCTCCTGAGGCGGGTCGAGGCCCTTCCCCGCGCCGAGGCCGCACGAACACAGCGACGAGCAGATGACCAGAAGCGATAACGTTCTTCTCAGTATTTGCATCGGGTGGCTGCCCTCATCAAATGAACGATCTTAGGATCAGGCCTTGTCGCTGCTAGGCGAGTCCTTTGCGCTTGCGTATGAACCACTCGCCCGCGGCGAGCCCCACAAGGAGCATAAAATTGATCGGCATGTCCCAGAGATCATAAGTCATGCGCACGGAGCCATCGCCCTCCGAATGCGTCAGGTCTTCGATCAGATTCTTCGCCTGGCCGGGCGTGTAGTACTGCCCCCCGGTCTCCGACGCGATCTGCTTCAACAGCTCAACATTTTGAGCAGCGCCGTGAGCCTCCCTGTTGATCGGGCCGACCAGGAAGCTCGCCTGCCCGCTCCCGACCTGCGCCCCGCCCTTGCCCCGCCTCGCGGAGACTTCGACTTTAAACACCCCCTCCTCGTCGGGGACGAGCGTGCCCGCGTAACCCTCGAAGCCGCCTTCGACAAGCGGGGCCATCTGAATGTCTCTGGCGCGCCCCGACGGGCCCGTGACGCGGGCCGTGACCGAAGCGTCGCCGACGTTCAGGAACTTCTCGTCGCCCACCTCCACGCGCACGCGGACCGGCTCGCCCGTCCCGTAATAGCTCCGCTCGGGCGCGGCCTCGACCGGCTTGCGCACGCCTTCCACGAGGTACCTGAGGTTGTTGCGCCAGAAAGTTTCGAACGACTGGTTCTTCGATTCCAGCATCATACGCCAGCGCCACGTGTCGGAAGCCATCAGGGCGAGGGTGCGCCCGCGCCCATACCTCTGTTCGAGCAAAAGGGGCACTACGCTCTCCCTGTCGCGGGTGCTGCGCGCTTCGAGGACGACGGTCGCGCCGGGCTTCGCCTCGGTGATTATCTCGGGGAGAGTGATCGCGGGCATCTGCTCCCACGCCTTCGCGTTCGCTTCCGCCTGGTCCGAGAGCCTCGCCGACGGGTGGTCGCGGCCCCGGTCCGAGGGGTAGGCTTTGAACGTCTGGCTCTCGCCCGCGGCCCCGGCCGCCCCCCGCAGGTAGACGGGCAGCAGGTCGGCCAGAGGGGTCGTCGCGTAGCCGCCGGCGTTGAAAGACTTAGCCCCGCCGGTCATCATCAAAGTACCGCCCCTGCGCGAGACGAACTGCTCGATGGCCTTCAGTTGGTCGAACGTGAAGAACGTGGCCTCGACGCTGCCGAGGATCAGCGCGTCATACTTGAACAACTCTTCTTCGCTCTTCGGGAACCCGCCCGCGAGCTCCTCCCCGCTCTCGACCCCCTGCCGGTAAAACTTGCCGTCGGCCGAGCGGAGGACGGAGACCAGAACGACATTCTTCTCTTCGGCGAGGGACGACCTGATCTTGCCGTACTCCCACCGCGGCTCGCCTTCGATGTAGAGGATTCTGGGGTGGGCGTCTTCGACGAGGACGGATATCTCCTGCCTGTTGTTATCCGTGACGGGCTCGTCGGCCGAAGGTTTGAGCGTGAAGGCGTACCTGTGAAGGCCGGCCGACAGGGGCGTGAACGAGACGCGCGCCACCGTGGTCGAATCGCCCTGCAAAGGGACGGGCTGCGTCCGCAGGGGGTGGTTGTCTTCCGCGATCTCGACATCGACGCTCCCGTCGTGGCCGCTCGCCTGAATCAGGAGCTCGGCCGTGATGGGCGAGCCGCGCAGCACCCGGCGCGGGCCGCTCGCGCGGACCAGCTCGACATCGCCTTCGAGCCTGGGCTGCCCCAGCCCCACCGCGAAGACCGGCAGCCCGCGCGCGCGCAGGTTATTCAGAGTGGTCGCGAGCGGGGACGAGCCCGCCTCCACGTTGTTCGCGCCGTCGCTGAAGAGCACGACGCCCGACACGGGGAGGCCGGCCGAATCCCTCAACGCCTGATCGAGCGCGCCCTGAATGTTCGTCACCGGCCCCTCCGCCAGCAGGTCACTCGCGCCCTCCACGCGCCCGGCCATGTCGGAAAACTTGAAGGCGCGGACTTTGAATTTCTCCGAGAGCTGCTGGTGGAACTGGCTGCCCGCGCCCATCATCGACTGCACGGCGTCGAGGCGCGTGCCGCCTTCTTCGTCGGCCAGCTTCATGCTCGCCGAGTCATCCATCAGGACCGCCACGTAGCTCGACTGCGGGACGACCGCCGGGACCACGATCACGGGCCGCATCAGGCAGAGGAAGATCAGGGCGAGGAGCGACCCCCGGAGCAGAATGAGGGCGGCCCGCCACGGGGTCGCGAGCTTCAGCGAGCGCCTCGCGTAGAGGAAATAGACGAGCAGGGCGAGGCCCGAGGCAAGCGCCAGTATGATGAAGACCGACGGGTGCGCTCCGAATCCGAACTGGCTCTTGGAGAAGAGCGCAGTTCTATACTTGAACAGAAAACTTACAACCTGTTCCAAGGCTGACTCCCCGTTATCAACGCGCAAAGATGCTTGCGCCTTAATCGACGCAGACATTCTAAATGTTAACGCCCGAAAGCGCAAAAGGTCCCATTTCCGATTGTAAAACTTTGCATACAACTTTCCTCCGCGCGGAAGAACGCCCTCCCGTAAGGCTCGCGCCTCCCATTCAAGGCAAGCCTGACGCGGGGGCGCGGGTCGGGTACTCCCCGGCGCGGGCGGCGAGGGAATTTCGGTTTTGTCGGGACGTCGGGCGAATCTTCAGGAATGAAAAACAGGAGCCCATAAGGGTTAATGAACCGACCCGGGCCTCACCCGCGGGGCCTCACATGAGGGTGCCCACCGAGACGCGCCCGAAATCGGCTCGCGTAAATAGTATTACAAAAGGTTCTACAAGCGGGCGGCGGCGCGGGGGCGCGGGCCCGCGGGCACCGATGAGCAAGGGGTGCGAACGTAAGAAGATAGGGGGCGAAGTTGTCGCGCTAAGTGGCCCGCGTTTGGCGTCCGCGCCGGGCGGTGATTTGATGTTGACAAAGTCATTACCTGTGGTATATTTCCCGCGCACGGTTGGCGGAAGCCATTGACAGGTCCAGAAGTTTTGGACTCTCCATTGAGAAAAGAACACCTATAATAAGATTTCAAATGGCGAATCCTCCTCAGGGGTTGGTCATCCGTGCAAGGTCATCTCGGTCCAAGGGTCAATACGGGTCTACTAAGGTCAATCGGGTTAAAGAACAATCGGGTGTAGCTCTTAGGTTGTAGCTTTAAGGAGGTGAAGCGGGAAAGCTGCATGCATTTCGCTTCAATTTCTCTCCACGGCTTTCTGATGGGTGCTGCATTGTTTGATTACCTTTCCGTCAGGATGGCCCAATCCTAGATTCAGGGGCCTCTCCAAACTCAGGTACGTATCTTGGCTTTGGGAGCTTCAATACTTAAGAATAAGAGGCGAGAAAAATCGAGGATTACTGTCCTGGTATAGACCCGCATTTCTCTATCTATAGGCGTTCTCTGTCCAGAATGGGGCTGACTTGGGGACTTTCCGTCCTATTCCCCATTAAATAAGATTCGGCGAAAGATCCAGTCAATATTAAGGCGGATGTATTAAGACCTTAAGGAGGAACCAAAGCATGAAGAGGAATATAGGGTGGCTGCTAGTTCTTGCAGTGGCCCTGCTACTACCCTCGCTGGCGCTCAATTTTACCCTTAGCGCGGCGGGCCAAGAAGAGCAAGACAGGAGAGAGGTCATCGGTGATGTCTCTTCCGAACCCGAGTATCTAAGCCCCGGCCAGCGTCACAAAGTCAGGACCAGCGACCGCAATCTCGCTCGCGATCTTGCATCGAACGGCGCGCGCCTGGTAGCCGACTACGGCAGCCATCTGCTTCTGGAAGTCGATGGTGAAGCAGCGAGGCGAGTGAGCAAGGAGCGCCGCGGGGAGATCCGCGACGACTACAACCTGATAATGCTCAACGCCGGTGCCATCGACACCACGACGCGAGCGGCCGCATCCCTCTCCGGCATCAAACTCAATGCCGCCGGGAAGAAGATGCACCTCGTGCAGTTCGCGGGCCCGATCATGTCTGAGTGGGTCGATGATCTGATCGCCACGGGCGTCGAGATCGTCACCTACGTACCGAGCAACGCCTACCTGGTCTACGGAGACAACGCGAGCCTCCGCCGCGTCCAGAGGATGAGGGAGGCCCCCCGCAGCGTGGTCCAGTGGGAGGGCTCCTACTTCGACGACTACAAGGTCCACCCGAACGTTTACACGCGGCTGAAGGAACAGTCGCGCGAAGGGTTCGACGCCGCCAAGGGCGAGGGTGGGAACCTCTACACCATCCAGATGATCAACGACCCCAAGGCGAACGCCGCGACTCTGGCCCTGATCGATCTCTACAAGACCGAGCCGGTCAAGAGCCAGTGGGGGATCCTGAAGTACGTCAACCTCATCGTCGGACTTTCGCCGAACGCCTTCAAGGAGATCGCCTCGCGACCGGATGTCGTGTCGATCTACCCCGAAATCGTTCCGACCAAAAAGGACGAGAGACAGAATCAGATCATCGCGGGCAACCTGACCGGGAACCTTCCGACCCCCGGCGACTGGCTCGCCTACCTCGCGGGCAAAGGGTTCACGCAGGCGCAGTTCACCGCGTCGAACTTCGCGGTCAACGTCTCCGACAGCGGGATCGACAACGCGACGACCAGCCCGAATCACCCCGGCCTCAGGGTCGCCGGTCTCGCCGCGAACGCGAGCCGCGTGGCCTACAACAGGCTTGAGGGGACGCCCAACGCGGGCAGCACCCTCCAGGGCTGCGACGGCCACGGGACTATCAATTCGCACATCGTCGCCGGGTTCGTGGCGGCGTCACAGGCGAGCGGGTTCCCGCACGCGGACGCCTCGGGCTTCCGCTACGGCATGGGCGTCTGCCCGTTCGTGAAGGTCGGCTCGTCGGTCATCTTCGACCCCGACACCTTCACCTTCCCGAACAGCCCGAACCTCGAATCGAAGGGTTACAACGACGGCGCTCGCATCAGCACGAATAGCTGGGGCGCGGCCGTCGGCGGCGCGTACGACGTTCGCGCTCAGACGTATGACGCGCTCGTGCGCGACTCGCAGCCGGCGGGCTCGACCTTCCCGACCGCTGGCAACCAGGAGATGGTGATCATATTCTCGGCAGGCAACAGCGGGGCGGGGGCCAACACCATCGGCTCGCCCGGAACCGGGAAGAACATCATCTCGGTCGGCGCGGCAGAGAACGTCCAAGCATTCGGCGGCGCGGACTTCTGCGGGATCAACGACGCCGGAGCCGACAACGCGAACGACATCATCAGCTTCTCCAGCCGCGGCCCTACGGATGACGGCCGCGTCAAGCCCGACATCCAGGCCCCCGGCACGCACGTATCCGGAGGCGTATTCCAGCAGTCAGCCACTCCCCCGGCCAACGGCGATGCCGATTCCTGCTTCGACGCGCTCGGCGTGTGCGGAGGCCCCGGAATCGACTTCTTCCCGGCGGGTCAGGAGTTCTACACCGCTTCTTCCGGAACGAGCCACTCGGCCCCGGCGGTCGCGGGCGCGGCGGCTCTGCTCCGCCAGGACTTCATCAACCGCTCGCTTACGCCTCCCAGCCCGGCGATGACCAAGGCCCTGATGCAGAACTCGGCCAGGTACATGACGGGCGTCGGCGCAGGCGGCAACCTGCCCTCGAACAGCCAGGGCATGGGCGAGTTGAACCTCAACGGCTACTTCGACATCTTCGGAGTCGCGAACATCATCCGCGACCAGAGGCCCGTCGACACGTTCACCGCCACCGGCCAGCAGCGCGTCATCACCGGAAACATCGCTGACAACACCAAGCCTTTCCGCGTGACCCTGGCCTGGACCGACACGCCCGGCCCCACGGTCGGAAACGCATTCGTCAACGACCTTGACCTCGAAGTGACCGTCGGCGGTCAGACCTTCAGGGGCAACGTCTTCTCCGGCGCGAACTCCGCGACCGGCGGCGTCTTCGACATCCGCAACAACAACGAGAGCGTATTCGTCCCGGCCGGCGTGAGCGGCCCGTTCGTCGTTCGCATCATCGCGTCGAACATCGCGGGCGATGGCGTGCCCGGCGATGCCGACACGACCGATCAGGACTTCGCGCTCGTCCTCGTCAACGGCGTCGAACAGCAGCAGGCCGTGATCGCGTCAGCCGGCGCGACCATCACCACCGAAAGCTGCTCGCCTGCCAACGGGGCGGTCGATCCCGGCGAGACCGTGACCGTCAGCCTCTGCGTGCAGAACGTCGGCACGACCGCCACGACCAACCTGGTCGGCACTCTGGCCGCGACCGGCGGCGTCACCAGCCCGAGCGGACCGCAGAGCTACGGCGCGCTCGCGGCGGGCGGGCCTCCCGTCTGCAGGAACTTCACCTTCACCGCCAACGGGGCATGCGGGAGCACCATCACCGCGTCCCTCAACCTTCAGGACGGAGCGACCAACCTCGGGACGGTGACCTACACCTTCACGCTCGGCACTCTGGCCACGGCATTCACGGAGAACTTTGACGGGGTGACCGCGCCCGCCCTCCCGGCTGGCTGGACCACCTCATTCGTCAACGGGGCGGGATGCGCTCTGGGCTCCAACTGGACGACGGTCACGACGCCCAACGACACGGCGCCGAACTCCGCGTTCCACAACGACCCCAACTGCATCACCGACAACTTCCTGGTCACCCCGGCCATCGCGATTTCGAGCGCGTCCGCCCAGCTCACCTTCAGGAGAAACAACAACCTGGAGTCGACCTTCGACGGCATGGTGCTTGAGATCTCCAACCCGGCCATCAACGGCGGGGCCTTCCAGGACATCATCACCGCCGGCGGCTCGTTCGTCACGGGCGGCTACAACGCCACGATCTCGGTCAACTTCAGCAGCCCGATTGCGGGCCGCCAGGCGTGGAGCGGCAACAGCGGCGGCTTCACCACGACTACCGTCAACCTGCCCGCTTCCGCGATGGGCGCTTCGATCCAGCTGCGGTGGAGAGTCGCGACCGACACCAGCGTCTCTGGCGTGGGAGCGAACGTCGACACCAT
Organism: Blastocatellia bacterium; assembly: GCA_035634255.1. Lineage (GTDB taxonomy): Bacteria > Acidobacteriota > Blastocatellia > UBA7656 > UBA7656 > DATLMR01. The sequence goes on along the minus strand of DASQDI010000140.1, from coordinate 56,314 downwards.
CGTCATCACCGACGGCTTCGAGTGCTGCACGGCGTCGGCTCAGCCTTGCGCCGAGAACTTCGACGCGGTGACCGTGCCCGCCCTGCCTGCCGGCTGGACGGCCACGACCGCCATCGACTGTGCGAACTCCAACCCGTGGGAAACGTCGAATGCGGGCACGCCTACCCCGCCCGCCGACTCGGCCCCGAACGCGGCCTTCGTCAACGATCCTAACTGCATCTCTGACGAGCGGCTCGATTCGCCGGCCTTCCCGATCACTTCCGCCTCGGCCACCCTCACGTTCCGCCAGAACCGGAACCTTGAGAATGGATTCGACGGCGGCGTCCTCGAAGCCTCGATCAACGGCGGCGCGTTCCAGGACATCCTCGCCACCGGCGCTACCTTCGCCGTGGGCGGGTACAACGGAACGATCTCGGTCAACTTCGGCAGCCCGATTGCGGGCCGTCAGGCGTGGACCGGAAACTCTGCCGGGTTCGTCACGACGACCGTCAACCTCCCGGCGTCTGCCAACGGCCAGAGCTGGGTCTTCCGTTGGAGGCGCGGCAGTGACAGCAGCGTAAGCGGTCAGGGCTGGCGCATCGACAGCATCACCACCACCGGCACGAGCTGCGGCGGGGCGGTCCCCTGCGACCTGACCTGCCCGGCGAACATCACCGTCTCGAACGCGCCCAACCAGTGCGGTGCCGTGGTCAACTACCCGGCCCCGACCTCGACCGGCTCGTGCGGCACGGTAACGTGCTCGCCTCCGTCAGGCTCGTTCTTCCCGGTGGGTACGACGACCGTCACCTGCACGGGCACTGGCGACACCTGCTCGTTCACGATCACGGTTCAGGATACGCAGCCGCCTTCAATCACCTGCCCGAGCAACATCACGGTAGTAGGCACTCCGGGCCAACCCGGCGCGTTAGTGACCTTCCCGCCGCCGACTGCTTCGGACAACTGCCCCGGCGTGACGGTGGTTTGCACACCGCCCTCGGGCTCGACCTTCCCCGTAGGCACGACGACGGTTACCTGCACGGCGACGGACGCGAGTGGCAACACTGCGACCTGCTCGTTCACGGTAACGGTCTTCGACATCTGCCTGCAGGATGACACGAACCCGAGCATCGTGGTTCTGGTCAACTCGTTCACGGGCCAGTATCGATTCTGCTGCAACGGAACGGTATGGACGGGAACGGGCAAGATGCAGATTCAGGGCAACACCTTCACTCTCGAACACGCCGCGACTGATCGCCGAGTGACGGTGAGGCTCAATAACGGGTTGACCCCGCCGAGCGGCAGCGCCTCGCTGCAAGCGCCTCCGGGTACGACCCGCTGCACGATCACGGACAGAGACACGAGAAATAACTCGTGCGTCTGTCAATAACGGATACGAAGCAGGAGGCCCGGCCCGTCAGGGACCGGGTCTCCTGATCGGATCAAATTAAAAGAGGCCGGGTGTGGAAGCACCCGGCCTTAATTTTTATATCCGCTTTATCCCCGCCCGAAGAGCGTCAGTGATTGATGATCGCATCGCAGACGCGCACGGCATCCACAATCTCTTTCACGTCGTGGACCCTGACGAAGTGGGCCCCGCGCGCGATGGCGACGGCGACGGAAGCGGCGGTGCCGAACGCCCTCTCGCCCGCTTCCCTCCCGGTGATGCGGCCGATGAAGCTCTTCCTCGACGTGCCGACCATGAGGGCGAGGTTGAAACCGTTGAAGCGGCCCAGGTGGTTCAGTATTTCGAGGTTCTGTTCGAGCGTCTTCCCGAACCCTATTCCGGGGTCGAGTATTATCCGGTCGCGGGCCAACCCGCGCGCCTCGGCTTCGCCTATCGCCGCCTCGAAGTCGTCCGCGATCTCGGCGAAGATGTCCCGGCTCGGCTCCATCTCCTGCATCGTCTCGGGGGTCCCGCGCATGTGCATCAGGACCAGCGCCGCGCCCGCGCCCTTCGCCACGTCCGCGACCCTCGGGTCGAATCGCAGGGCGCTCACGTCATTGATTATGCTCGCCCCGAGGTCGAGCGCGGCATGCGCGACCTCGCTCTTGTACGTGTCGACCGAGATCGGGACCTGGAGGCCCTTGTCGAGCCCCGTCAGGACCGGCAGTAAGCGCGCGAGCTCCTCCTCGACCGAGAGCGGCTTCGCCCCCGGCCTCGTGGACTCGCCCCCAATCTCGATCACGTCCGCCCCGTCTTCCTGCATCTTCAACGCCTGATCGATGGCCTCCGACGCCTCGAAATGGCGGCCCCCGTCTGAGAATGAATCGGGCGTGACGTTCAGGACGCCCACGACCATCGTGCGGTCGCCGAGCAGGAGCGTCGAGCCGTTCCTTAAAGGGATGCTGAATCGTTTTCTCATCGATTGAAGGCTAATCCCCGGCCCCTCTTTTCGCAAGACCGCGAAAGAGCGGGATGACGGGTGGTGCCCTGATCTTGTGCTGATATTATCGAGGCGGGTAAGGGCGGGGTGTTATCCGGGCCTCACGCTATCGCATGAGGCCCGGAGGTACGGATCGGAGACCAGCCGTCGCTAAGACACTTACGGAGTGCCAAATCTTGACCGGTACTCTATCGAACTCAGGAAGGCATTGATTATATCGTTGTAGCACTGCGAACTCTGGCTGAACGTCGTGCTGTTGTTGACACAGTTATCCAACGAACCCTTCCAGAAGAAGAAGCCGAGCCTCCGAGAGTCATCCGGCGGATCACTCGACGAACGCTGCAGGTAGACAAGGTAGGATAACTCCACAAAATCATGGTTGTCGTAAAGCTCCATCCCGCTGGTGAGCGGAAGGCCGAATGTCCGCGACTGCGACCGGAAGCGCGAGTCGTCCCAGAAGGCCCGTGAGACTAGCACGCGCTGGGTGTTGCGGCAAGCCGCGTTGCTGCCGCACGAATCAATCTGGCTCATCTTGGTAAAGACTTCGGAGTTGGACGGGGTGAAGCTGGTTCCCAGGAAGTCCCGGAACTGCTGCCGCACGAAGAACTCCGTGTCGTCTATAGGATTCTGAGCTTGTGCCTCAGTAAACGTGAGCAGACACAAGGCCAGCGTACAGAGCGAAAGGAATGCTCTCTTCATTAGGCTACCTCCTCTTAAAAGCTATTGAGACAGTGAAGTTGCAAGTTACTACAACCCCGTTAAATCTGGACGCTTTCTTCTACTTGTGAGGCTTAACTAAAGGACAATCCCATTATATTCATAGGACAATTAGGGATTTTAGTTACTAATCTAAACGGCAGGCCCCATTCTACGTTTGACGGCGGCTCAAAGTCAATTGTAAAAATTATTACATAGCCTAAATCTGGTCCGGGGCTCGCGCTTCCGCACGAAGCCAGCATGTAGGATTCCGGGCGGGGAAAGATTCAGAGGGCCAGCGACACAAGAATAGGACGCCGCCGCATGCCGTGTTGACTTTGGGCACTCTTAGTATCAACATACGGGTTGCCTCAGAAAGATCGGGGCAGTATGTGACGGCCCTGACGGAGCCCAGGAGCTTGAACTGTCATGGATAAACCGGACATCGCGGCGCGGCAGAACACTCTCGCGAACATAATGGAGCGGATCGCGTCTTCTTACGACGAAGCGACGCCCAAGATTCATCACCTCGACCGCATGCCCCTGCCTTCCCGCGAAGACGCTTCGGCGATAATGAAGGCCATCGAAGAGGTGATATACCCCGGCTACTACACCTCCGGGGGCGTCACTCACCACGGCATAATCTACCGCGTGCAGGAGCGCGTCGGCTGGCTCTTCGAGCACCTGCGCGGGCAGATTTCCCGAGGGCTGCGCCACATGAAAGACCTCGACGGGGAGATCACTCAGGCTTACGACGCGGAGGCGGAAGAGATCACCGTCATGTTCCTTGAGTCGATCCCGAGCGTCCGCCGCATGCTCGCGAAAGACATTCAGGCCGCCTACGACGGCGACCCGGCCGCGCACTGCATAGATGAAATAATACTGAGCTACCCGGCCGTTTATGCCATAACCGCTTACAGGGTCGCGCACGAGCTGTACAAGCTCGATGTCCCGCTCCTGCCCAGGATGCTCACCGAGCTCGCGCACTCGCGCACCGGGATCGACATTCACCCCGGAGCTCAGGTCGGGGAGAGCTTCTTCATCGATCACGGCACGGGCGTCGTCATCGGGGAGACCACCGTCATAGGAAATAACGTGAAGCTCTATCAGGGCGTCACCCTGGGCGCGCTCTCCTTCCCCAAGGACGACAAGGGCAGGCTCATTCGCGGGAAGAAGCGCCACCCGACCATCGAAGATGACGTGGTGATTTATGCCGGGGCGACGATACTCGGGGGCAACACAGTGATCGGCGAAGGCAGCGTGGTCGGCGGCAACGTATGGCTGACCGAGTCGGTCCCGCCCCGCTCTCGCGTCGTTCAGGCCGACCCGAAGCCCCGCTTCCTCGCCCCGAACGAGCAGCTTCAGGAAGTCTGACATCTCCTTTTCCCATCTCTTGTCTTTTAATTGGAGCGGGAAGCCCGAGCCCCGGAGACAACAACTGAGCCGTAGATTGATAGATCATCCCTGACTTATGCAGAACACGACAGAACTGGCCGCGCTCGCGGAGCGCTCGGGATTTTATGCCATTGTCTCAGGATCACCGGTGCCCGGCTCTATCCCATCGACTTTCGTAAACAGGCTGACCGGCAGGCGTGAGTATGGCTTCTCCGTCTGCGTCGCCGCGTTCTCGCAGGGCCAAGAGACGAGGTTCCGCCCCTTCAATTACAAAACCGACCCGGCCTCGGGGCTGATCGAGCGAAACATCCGCCTGCTTCGGGAAGCCGCCGAGCGCCTGTCCGAAGACGGGCTGATGTTCATCTACGGGCTGCCGCAACACCTGCCACGCTATGCGTCGGCCCTCTCAAGCGCGCTGACGTTTCGGTACTGGATCGCCGCGCGCTCGGCGACCGCGACCAGACCGGGGGGACTCAGGCCGGAGCACTCGGGCCTGCTCCTCCTGTCGAAAGCGTCCGCGGCCGTCAACCGCGTAAGGATTCCCCACGCGCGGTGCAGGTGTTGCGGGGAGAGCCTGAAAGACTGGGGCGGCAAGTCGCACCTTATGCACCCGCGCGGGGCCGTGCTCTCGGACGTCTGGATGGACCTCGTCGTCAACTCGTCGGACGAACTCCCCTCCGAAATCTTCGAGCGTATTCTTGAGCTCGCCTGCGACGGCAGGCGCACGAGCCTTCTGCTGCTCGCGCCCGAAAAGAATGCGCCGCCTGAAGTCTTCGCGGCCCCGGAAGCCCCGAAGATTTCGGCCTTCAACCCGCTCGAATGGATGAAGCTCGCGGGCGCGCGTGACCGCCGCGTGCCGGACGATCTGGTCAACAGGCTCCATAAGGGGGTATGTCTGGAAGTCCTGAAAGCCATCCCGTCGGAGACGGTGGACCTCGCCTTCGCTGACCCGCCCTTCAACCTCACCAAGAATTACAGGGGTTATTCCGACAACAGGAGCGAGGGCGAATACGTCGGATGGTGCAAGAGGTGGCTCGTCGAGTACGAGCGGGTGTTAAAGCCGGGGGGCGCGCTCTTCCTGCTCAACCTCCCGAAATGGTCCGTTCACCTCGCGGACTTTCTCACGAGGGCCGGGGGCCTCTACCTTCAGAACTGGATCGTGTGGAACGCCCTGCCCGAGCCCAAAGGGGTCCTGATGCCCGCGCACTACTCGCTCCTTTACCTGACGAAAGGGCCGCGCGGCAATCGATTCAACTACTGCTCGATGGAGAACGGGTGGGAGCCGTTCGACGAGGCCGTCTTCCCTCCCGACCGCGCCGACGTGTGCGGCCGCCGCGCGTGCCTGAGGGTGAGGCGCGCTTCGACCCGGACGTGGAGGGGAGAGCTGACCGACATCTGGCATGACATTCATCGCGAGAGGCTCCCGAACGAAAAGGCCCTCGGGCGGAAAGCGCACCCTTGCGCGACCCCGGAGCGGCTCGTCGACCGGATAATCCGGCTCGCGACCAACCCCGGAGACCTCGTGCTCGACGCCTTCGCGGGGACCGGGACTTCCGCGCTCGTCTCGCAGAGGCTCGGCCGGAAGTTCATCGCGATAGAGCAGGACGACGGATACCTGCGCCTCGCGGAGCACAGGATGACGCGCAGGCGCGCGGACGCTCCGAAAAGATCGGGGGCGAAAAGGAGGGGCGGCGTGTCGAGGCGAGCGTTGCAGATCGAGCTTCAAAAGCTCGCCATCGCCCTCGGACGCCTGCCGACTCGGGCCGACGTCGAGCGGCTGTCGCGCTTCGGCCTCGAACTCTTCGAGGCGGCCTTCGAATCCTGGAACACGGCCCTCAAAGCCGCGAAGCTCGTCGCGGGCGATCAGTCTCTTCACCACCTCCCGAATGGACATGATGTGCCGGAGCAACTGGAGCTTTTCGACCAGGGGCCGGCGGTCAGGGGTCAGGGGCCGGCGAGGGAACATTTCAAAATCTCTTTACAGAATCCGCCTGACTCGATCAAAGAATCGATCAAAGAGATGGGCGGCATTACCGAGCCCTGAGGAGGAGATATGCAGCCGACCGAGAAGCTCTATTTTACTGACTCCGACCTGGTCGAGTTTTCGGCCGAAGTACTCGACGTGACCGAAGGGCCGGGGGGCGCGAGAGTCGTGCTCGACCGCACGGCCTTCTACCCGACGGGAGGCGGCCAGCCTCACGACCTCGGAAGGATCGGCGGGGCCGAGGTCATCGACGTGATCGAAGATGATGACGGAAGAATCTTTCACATAGTCAGAGAGCGGGGCGGGGTCGAGCCCGGCAAGGCCGTCCGCGCGGAGGTCGACCGCGCGCGGAGGCTGGATCACATGCAACAGCACAGCGGGCAGCACATCCTCTCGCAGGCGTTCGTGCAGGCGTGTGGCGCGCAGACCAGATCGTTCCACCTCGGGGCCGAGACATCCACGATTGACATCGAGCTTGATAGTCCGTCCGACGAGCACATGCGCGCGGCGGAGGACGTGGCGAACGCGGTCATCTTTGAGAACCGCCCGATGCGCGTCCACCTTTTGAGCGAGGAGGAGGCGTCGAAACTCCCCCTCAGGAAAGACTCGGCCGTGCACGGCACCATCCGCGTCATCGAGGTCGAGGGCTTCGACTGGTCGCCCTGCGGGGGCACGCACGCGAAGAGCACCGGCCAGATCGGGTTGATCGTCATCAAATCGTTCGAGCGCGTTAAGAAGATGGCCCGCGTGGAGTTCGTCTGCGGGGTGCGCGCGCTCAGAGAATACCGCCTCGCGAACCGCACGGCCGTCGCGGTCGCGAGGTTGTTCAGCACCGAGAGGGACGCGGCCCCGGACCTGGCGAAACGCGCGCTCGAAGAGAACAGGTCGATCAAAAAACGCATGCGCGACCTGTCGCAACTGGCCGTCATCCCCGAGGCGTCCGGCCTGCTGTCAAACTCGGCCCCGGCCGGCGGTTTCAAAATCGTCGAAGCGCTATTCGAAGAGAGGGACCCGGACGAGCTTCGCCTCCTCGCGGCGAAGCTCGTGGAGTTGGAGCCCGCGGTCGCGCTCATAGGCTCGCGCGACAAAACGTCGGCGCGGCTCGTCTTCGCGAGGTCCGCGACCCTGCCTCAAAACATGGGCCGGCTGCTTTCGGAGGCGTGCCAGTTGCTCGGGGGGCGCGGCGGCGGCAGGCCCGAACTGGCGCAGGGCGGCGGCCCCGCGACTGAAAAGCTGGAAGAAGCCGTCAGAGCCGCCGCGGAAAGGGTGAGGGCCGGAAATTAAATTTAGAACGTATTGACAATAACCGAACCTGGTAATAGTATAACCGCGCTCATACTCCTCCTCACGTCGGTAAGTAAGTTGAAAGGTGTTTCGCATATTTAAAACAAAATAGATTTAGCGTAATTGCGTCCTAAACAGAGTCAGTTGTTCCTCACTTACCTTTGATCAGGGGGATTGTCGGCATGGCCCTGTGAACAATCCGCCCGCGGAAAGCTCAAATTCGAACAAGAGGTTATAAGCATGAAGATATTCAAGATCATGATCGGAGTCTTGATTCTAGCCGCGCTGTTTCTTCCGAGAACTGCGAACACTCAGACCAGCCCTGCCCAGGCTCCTTACGTTAACTTCGAGGGCTCGCAGACCAGCCCCGTCAGGCTGTCGCCCGATGGCGCGCGCCTGTTTGCCGTCAACACTCCCGACGCCCGGCTCTCCGTATTCGATCTCACGCAGGCGGCGGGGCCATCCCTCATCGCGGAGATACCGGTCGGGATCGAGCCCGTCTCCGTGAACGCGCGGACGAGTGACGAGGCATGGGTCGTTAATCAGGTCTCCGACAGCATAAGCATAGTCTCCGTTTCGCGCGGGATCGTCACCGACACCATCTACGTGAAAGACGAGCCCTCGGACGTAGTCTTCGTGGGGAACAGGGCCTTCGTATCGGTCGCCCGGAGCAACGCCGTGCGAGTCTTCGACACAGCGACCCACGCTCAGGTGGCGTCGATCCCGGTCTTCGGGGAGAACCCGCGCGCGCTCGCAGTCAGCGCCGACGGGCGGAAGGTCTACGCGGCCTTCGCACTCTCGGGCAATCGCACGACCCTCATCCCCCCCAACGTCGCGCCTCCCCCTTCCGCGCCGACTAACCCGAACCTCCCCCCCGCCCCAGCTGAGGGGTTGATCGTCGACGCGACCGACCCGGCCTGGAACCCGAGCTTTATCAAGTACACGATGCCCGACAATGACGTGGTCGAGATAGACGCGGCGACGCTCACCGTCTCCCGTTATTTCTCCCAGGTCGGGACGGTCAACCTCGGGCTCGCGGTCCGGCCGGTGACCGGTGACCTGTACGTCGGTAACACCGAGGCCCGGAACCTCGTGCAGTTCGAGCCGAACCTGCGCGGGCACGTGGTAGATAACAGGGTGACCCGCATCCTGATGCCCTCGGGCGTTGTGGCCTCATTCGACCTGAACCCCTCGATTGATTACTCCGTTCTGCCCAACGCCAACGCGAAGTCGGTGGCGCTGGCGCAGCCGGCCGCGATGGCCTTCGAGCCCGGAGGGAACTTCCTGTACGTCGCCTCGTTCGGCACGGACCGGGTCGCTCGCGTGGACGTGAATGGCAACGTGCTCTCGCGGATCGAGATCGGCCCGGCCACCGGCGCGACGGTCAGCCCGAGGACGAAGCGGGGCCCGCGCGGCCTGGCGATCAGCCCCGAAGGCAATAGCCTTTACGTCCTGAACAGGCTTTCGAACACCATATCCGTCGTCAGCACCGTGACGGAGTCGGTCGTTAAGGAGTTCCCGGTCGGCAGCTTCGACCCGACGCCCGCGGCGATAAAGAATGGGCGCGGCTTTCTTTACGACGCCAAGCTGTCGGGGAACGGCACGGCCTCGTGCGCTTCATGCCACATCGACTCCGACATGGACATGCTCGCGTGGGACCTCGGCGACCCTGCGGGGCAGATGCAGAGCGTGACCACGCCATTCGGGACCTCGAGAATGCACCCGATGAAGGGGCCTATGACGACCCAGACGCTCAGGGGTCTCAACACGCAGGAGCCCTTCCATTGGAGGGGGGACCGGGCGACCTTCCTCGATTTCAACGGGGCGTTCGATTCGCTGATGGGCGGCTCGCTGCTTTCGGCGACGGACATGGCGGCGTATCGCGACTTCATCAACACTCTGCAATTTCAGCCCAACCCGAACCAGAACCTGGACCGGACCATGCCGGCCTCGTTCGCGGGCGGCAACCCGAACGCCGGCCGTAATACCTTCATCAACGAGCCCTTCACGAACAACATCAGTTGCAACACCTGCCACACGGCCAACCCCGGCACCGGGTCGAATCGAGCCATAATCCCGGCCTCCGCGCTTCAGGAGGCGCAGGACTTCAAGGTGCCGCACCTTCGCAACATCTACCAGAAGATGAATTTCAACAACACCCCCGGCGCGAGCAGCATCGGGGGCTTCGGGCTCACGCACAGCGGCCTCGACCCCAACCCCTTCGTGTTCCTCTCGCGGCCCGTCTTCCAGAGTTTTTCGACCGACACGACGAGGAAGCGGAACCTGAGCGCGTTCCTCCTCTGCTTCGACACGGGCACGGCCCCGGCCGTGGGCTACGCCCGCACCGTCTCGGCGGCGAACGTGGACGCGGCCGCGGTGACGAACGACTGGGCCTTGCTTGAGAATCAGGCGGCGGTAAACAACATAGACCTGATAGTGAAAGGGACCGTGGACGGGCAGCGCATGGGCCTGCTCTACCAACCGGGCTCGAACAACTACAGGAGCGACAGGACCGGCGTCGGGCCATTCACGCGGGCTCAGCTGAGGGCGAAGATTCAGGGCGGGGATGTCATGACGCCGATGGGAGTCCCCAAAGGGTCGGGACAGCGCATGGGAATTGATCGCGACCTGAACGGCGTTCTGGATGGGGACACTGGCCCGGCGCCTCCTCCGCCCGCCCCCGCGCCCATCATGCATGTCGCGAACATCTTCACCACCGACGCGAACGGGAATCCGAAGACGACCTTTACCCGAGGTCAGACCGTATTCTGGCGCGTGGTAATCGTCGATCAAAATAACTCCCCGGTGAGCGCCGCGTCCGTCAGGAGCGACGTTTTCAGGGGGACCACCCTGTTCGGCAGTTCGACCACCTTGACCAACACGAGTGGGACGGCGAGCCAGAGCATAACGACCAGGAGCAACACGTCGAAAGGCACCTACACGATCCGCGTCATCTCGGTCACGAAGTCCGGGGCGACTTACAACTCCGGCGCGAACGCGGTGACCTCGCGAACGTTCACCCTTCAATAAGCTCCGGCCTCGCTACCGCGGAGCCACCCGGCAGGGGCAGTCACGACGGCTGCCCCTGCTTCGTTTCTTCTGTAATTTGCGCCTCAACTGCAAAAATGATATTTTGAGCAGGCGCGACAACCGCTCCGCATCACCACATGACCCGGCAGAATATTTGGCTGTATCTGCCTGTTAGGTGTCTACCGTGAACGAGCACGACATCCTCGCCCGGCTTGGGCTTTTCATCAGGAAGGGTTTTCTCGACGCCCCGCTCTGCGAAGAGATACGGGCGGAGATGGCGTCGCACCCTTCAGAGGCCGGGTACGTTAAGACGGCAGACAGGGGCGACTTCGTGGACGAGAGCCTGCGTAGGGCGTCGCTGGCTCAGATGCCGGAAGGCTACGCCTACATGGTCAGGGACCGTCTGGACGAGCTGAGGACCGACCTCGAGGCCTTTTTCAACCTGCGCCTCGAATCTCAGGAAAAGCCCCAGTTCCTCCTTTACGAAACCGGGGGCCACTACGCGCCGCACAGGGACGTCCCGGCGGAGCCTTCCGAGCGGCGGGCGAGGATCGAAGGGCGGCTCATTTCGATAGTGGTGTTCCTGAATTCGCAGGCAGGCCCGCACCCGTATTCCGGGGGCGAGCTGATTTTTTACGGGCTCTCTTCCGACCCCCGGTGGAAAGATTACGGCCTTCCGCTCGAAGCCGAACCCGGCCTGCTCGTCGCCTTTCGCTCCGACACTCTGCACGAAGTAAGCCCCGTGACCGGCGGCAGACGCTACACGATAGCGACGTGGTTTTACTAGGGCTTTGCGCGCGGCCCGAGACCCTCTGAGAGGTACAGGATGTCCGGACAGATTGGAAGCCTCGGTTCCGACCTCCGCTTCGCGGCGAGGATGTTCCTGAAGACTCCGGGGCTCACGCTGGTCATGCTGCTTTCACTCGCCCTCGGGATCGGGGCGAACACGGCCGTCTTCAGTCTCGTCAATGCGGTGATGCTCAGGCTGCTCCCCGTCCGGAATCCCGAGCAGCTCTACTTCCTCACCGACGCGCCGAAGGCGGCCCCGGCGGGCGAGTCCCTGACGAAGGTGGCGACCCCCTATTTCGGCTATAAGGAGTACGAGCTGATCCGCGATTCGGCCGGAACGTTCTCGGGCGTGGCCGCCTTCCGCAACATCAACCGCCTGAGCGCGGGCTACAACGGCAGGGCAGGCATCGCTCAGGGCCAGCTGGTTTCGGGCAATTACTTTTCATTGCTCGGCGTCAGCCCCCTTCTCGGCCGCGCGTTCGACGAGACCGAAGACGGCGCGCCGGGAGCGGACCCGCTCGCGGTAATCGGCTATCAGTTCTGGCAGCGCGAATTCGGCGCTGACCGTTCGATCATCGGGCAAACTCTCAATCTCAACAACACCCCCTTCACGATCATCGGCGTCATGCCTTCCGGCTTCTTCGGCCTCGAACCGGGCGTGATGCCCGACATCTGGGTGCCCGCCTCGATGAAAGAGCGCGTGACCACGGGCCGGGACCCCGGGACCGAAATCGTCGCGAGGCTCGCCCCGGGGGCGGGCGAAGCGCAAGCGCAGGCGGAGATGGATGTAATCTTCGCGCGGATACTGGAAGAGAGAGTCGCGGCGGCAAGGCCCGGAACCCTGAGCCCAGAAGGGCGGGATGAGGTGCTCGGCAGAGTGGTTAAACTGTCGCCGGGAGCCAGAGGGATCAGGGGGCTTCGTGATGAGATCGGAGACCCCGTGCTGGTCATGATGATCATCGTCGCTCTGGTCCTGCTCATAGCCTGCGCCAACGTCGCAACTTTGATCCTCGTCAAAGCCACCCGCCGCAGGAAAGAGTTCGCCGTGCGAATCGCGCTCGGCGCGAGCCGGGGCCGCCTGCTCCGGCAATTAATGGCCGAAAGCGTCTTCCTCACAGCCATCGGGGGGTTGCTCGGAATACTCCTCGCGGGCTGGGGCGTGGGCTCGTTGTTGAATCTGCTGGCGACAGGCCCGAACCCCGTCAGGTTATCGATAAGCCCGGATGGGCGGGTCATAGCTTACACGGCGGCGATACTCGGATTGACTCTGCTGATCTTCGGCATGGTTCCGGCCCTGAGGGCGACCGGGGTGGACGTTGCCCCGGCCCTGAAGGAGAGCTCCTCCGGGATAATAGGTGGGAAGAATCGAATAGGCGCGAGCAGGATCTTAGTAGTGATACAGGTGGCGCTCTCGCTCCTCCTGCTGGTCGGCGCGGGATTATTCGTTCGCACGCTCACGAACCTGAAGAGCCTTGAGGTCGGGTTCGAGCCGGAATCGGTACTGATCGCCACGGTCGACCCGACTCTGGTGGGTTACAAGGGGGCACGCACGGTCACCCTCTACAACGAGATCGAGTCGCGTATCCGGCAACTCAATGGAGTCCGTTCGGCCAGCGTCTCGGCTTTCAGCCCGCTCGGGCAGTTGCGCGGGATCGCGATGGTCAGCGTTCCCGGATACGTCCCTCAACAGGACGAAGAACCTGTCGTGAGCCTCAACCGGGTCGGCGCCGATTATTTCGGGACGCTGGGAATACCTCTGCTGAGGGGCCGGGGCATCGAACGGACGGACGGCGAGAGCTCCCCGAAAGTCGCGGTCATCAACGAGGCCCTGGCCAACAGGTTCTTCAGAGATCAGGACCCTCTGGGAAAGGTCGTGGACCTGCGTCTGCTCGGCAGCACCCGGCAGGTCGAGATCGTCGGGCTCGTGAAGGATTCGAAATACAGCAAGGTGCAGGAAGAGATTTCACCAACGATCTACACCCCATTCGTTCAGAGCGCGGACGCCGGGAGGATGACCTTCATAGTGCGCGCGGAGTCCGACCCGAAGAGGCTCGTTCCCGACATCCGGGCCATCATCTCGGCAATCGACGGCAACGTTCCTCTCTTCGACGTGAAGACCGTCGAAGAGCAGATAGATGAGTCTCTGGTTCAGGAAAGGCTGACCGCCAGGCTGTCCGGCTTCTTCGGCCTGCTGGCCCTGCTGCTCGCCTGCATCGGGCTGTTCGGGGTCACGTCTTACGAAGTCGCCCAGAGGACGAACGAGATTGGCATAAGAATGGCTCTGGGGGCCACTCCCGGCAAAGTCTTATGGGGCGTGGTGAGGGGGTCCCTGTTCATGGTCCTCGTCGGGATCGCAATCGGGTTGGGGGCCGCGTTCTTCGTCACGCCCCTGATCTCGAAACTGCTGTTCGGCCTGGCGGCGAACGACCCGCTCACATTCGGGGCGGCGGCGGCGGTGATGGCCTGCGCGGCTATCCTCGCCAGCTACATCCCGGCCCGGCGGGCAGCGCGCATCGATCCGATCATCGCTATAAGATATGAATAGGTCGGGAGAGGCGGAGGGCTCTCTGCCCCGCTCACCACCTGAGGAGGTCGGGGTCGGAAGGCCCGGCAAGTCTTCCCGTCGCGAGGACTATGTCCAGATGGTGCCCGCCGGTCTTCGTCTGGTTGGATTGATCCTCCCGCGGCAGTTCCGCGCCAAGGCCGATGTGGAGTCCGTAATGTCGTTCGTGCCAGCTATAACCGAGCCTGTGATTCTCTGCCGCCCGGCGGACCGCCAGTGATTGCCCAATCCCCGCTTCCGATACCCTCTGGAGTCGGGTCGAGCTTGAGAGCGCGCCCTCGAAGTCCGCGCACAGCTTCCGGTTGTTTCCGCCGACGCTCACGACCCTGCGGCCCTCTAACCGCAATTCCAGCTCGCCTTTTTGAATGCGGCCATATTTCACGCCGAAGGGAATGGTCCCGATTATCCACCCTTCGACGGGGAGGACGCCGTCAACGGATTTCGGGAGGCAGGCCACTTCCCCGCTCGGCAGCACGTAATCGAACGTCTGGCCGAAGCCCGTGTAAGCGGTCCAGACGGAGCCCGCGCAGCTTATGATTAAAGGGTCGGCCCCCGAGGCTTCATTGCGGTAGGTCAGCGCCTCCATCCCCGCGACCTGATCGCGCAGGCGGGAGCATCTCTCGGACACGTCTTCGGGCCTCTCCGAAAACAACTCGCGGAAGTTATTGTCGGTCACGTCGAAGCAAAGTCTGACCCTCGTTTGAGGCCACATGATGAAGGCGTCCAGCCCGTCGGCACCGGGGGAGTGGCCGTCGTAGATCGAGGCGGGGTAGCGGATCACAAATTCGAGGAAGCCGATGCGTTCATTCTCGCGATTGGAGTTCCCGACCGCGCGAATGGACTCACCGGCTTCCTCTTCGAGGTTAAAGAACTCGGCGCTTTTCAAACGGGTCCTGAGCTGAGACGCAATCTCGCTTTGAAACGAGCCTTCATAAACTACTATCCAGTGCTCGAAGTCTCGCGGCAAGTAGGGGAGAAAACACTTGAATGATTCGTCCCAGTCGTTCACGTTGTTCAAAAAGTCCGCCTGTCCCTATTACTGTGCTAGCCCTCGTCCTCTTCCGCTTCCGCCGGGTCCTTCTCGGATACCCATGCGGTGTCCTTCGGAGGAGGCGCGGCGCTTGATACGGGCTGGGACGAGCTTGCGAGCTTGATCCCTTTCGCTTCGTAGAAGGCTCTCATATCCAGATCGGGTTTCTGATCGAAATAATCCATTTCACGCATCGACATGTCTTCTTCCTCCTTTTACGTTTTCTTCATCGTTAGCCTGTGTACAGTGCGCAGACGATGCCAATGCAGCTTTCATTGTCTGCGCTTGAAAGTCGGTGGGTTATCTTACTTGCGGCCGGGAGGCCTTGTCAACGACGATTGTGGCAGTTCTTACACAAGCCCGTGGGAGGATCAGTCGGACGATTGGCCAGGGGGTTGATCAGCGGTAGCCGGCGGCCTGCAATGCGAAGAGTTCCGAGTAGAGCCCCTTGTCCCGAACCAGCTGGTCATGGCTGCCGTCTTCGACTAGCATCCCGTCCCTGAGCACGATTATGCGGTCGGCCATCCTGACCGTCGAGAAGCGGTGCGAGATGATTACGGCCATGCGGCCCGAGACCAGGCGGGAGAACCTCGCGAAGACCTCGTACTCCGCGCGCGCGTCCAGCGCCGCGGTCGGCTCGTCCAGTATCAGCAGTTGAGCGTCGCGCATGTAGGCCCGCGCGAGGGCTATCTTCTGCCACTCGCCGCCCGACAACTCCGCGCCCTTATCGAAACGTTTGCCGAGCATCTGGAAATACCTGTCCGGCAGGCGGGCGAGCAGGGCCGAGGCCAGAGACTTCTCCGCCGCCGAAACGATTGAGGCGGGCACGGCGGGCGGATCATTCGGCTGCCGCGAGTCGCCCGCGCGGGCCAGAGGCCCCGCCCCTTCCTCCATCAGGTCGAGGTAGGCGTGGACCTCTTCTATCTCGCCCACCCCTATGTTTTCCGCGAACCTGAGGTCGTATCTCACGAAATCCTGAAAGATCACCCCGATGGCCCTGCGCAGAGAAGGCACGTCGTATTCGCGAATGTCCTTGCCGTCAAGAAGTATCCGGCCTTCGGTCACGTCATAGAGCCGCGCGATCAGCTTCGTGACGGTGGTCTTGCCGGCCCCGTTCTCGCCCACGAGGGCGACCCGCTCTCCGGGCCGTATGCAGAAGCTCAGGTGGCGGACGGCCCAGTTATCGCTGCCTTCATAACGAAACCCGACATCCTCGAAGACGAACCCCTCGCGGATCGGCCGGTGCACCAAGGGCGCGCCGGGCCGGGACGTGATGGAGGGCTCCATGTCGAAGAAATCGAATAGGTCTTTGAGGTACAGGGCCTGCTCGAATATCCCGCTGGCTCCGATGAGTAGCCGCTGCATCAGATCGTTGCTGCGCTCGAATGAGCCCGCTAGAAAAGTCAGAGTGCCGATGCTGATCTCCCCGTCGACGGCCCGGAGCAGGATGATCGCGTAGGCGGTGTAATAGGCGGCCACGGAGATGAGCGAGAAGGCCGCGCTGACCGTGTTCTTGCGGATCGAGAGCCTTCGGTTCTCTCTGTAAAACCTGTCGGACAGTCTCCGGTACCTTGAAACTATCCACCGCGCCAGCCCGAATAGCTGCACCTCTTTGGCGGTCTTGTCGCTCGCGCCCATGTATAGAAGGTATTCCAGCTTCCGCCGCTCGGGGGTCCGCGCGTGGAAGAGGGAATATTCGAGTATCGCGAAATGGCTCTCGCCAAAAATACTGGGCGTCACCGCGACCGCCAGCAGCAGCACGAGCCAGGGGCTATAGACCAGCAGGGCGATGCTGAGCGAAGCGAGAGTCAAAACATCCTGGCACACCTGAAGCAACTGCGTTATGAGCCCCAGGCGGTTCGAGGTCTGACGCCGCGCCCGCTCCAGCCGGTCGTAGAAGGCCGAGTTTTCGAAGTGGCGGATGTCGAGGCGCGACGCATGCTCCATCAGGCGTATGCTCGTGTGGTTAGAAAACCTCTGGCCGAGCAAGCCTTCGATGAGTGAAGAGCACCGGGCAAGGATCTGGCCCCCGACGACTATCGCGACCTCCAGAAGTACGAGTTTCCAAAGGGCGGAGAGACTTTGATTGCCCTCCCTGATCGAGATCACCGCGTCGATGATCAGCTTGCCGACGTACAGAGTGCCTATAGGGACGAGGGTGCGGGCGAGCCTCAGGATTACGATGGCGCTGGTGAACCAGGGGTTGATTTGCCAGACCATCCTGATTAACGCGGGCAGGTAGCGCAGCGAAGCGAGCCTCTCGCGCAGCGGGGTCTTCTGCCCGTTCAGGTGTCTGGGATTTAGGCTCAGGTAGGACATAAAGGCAAAGGGTCCCTCGATTATTTTCGCTTATTCCCGATTATCGCGGCCGACGATTTAAGCTGAGCTGACCGGCATATGTTAACTAAATAACAGATATTTTTAAACGCAAAAGGCCGCGCGCGGGCCTGACCTCGGGCCGGCCTTTCCGCTTCTGGAACTTCCCTTTCCCAAAGGCGGACACAGGGGCGGGGTATATTTCGCCCCCGGCCTGTGCTTAAATCCTATCCTCAAGGGACATATGCCGCGCGGAGGAAACGGCACGGCGCTTGCCGCTGATGAATGACCTTATAATTCAGAAAAGCGAGGTGGCTGTTATGGGAGCGTTGTGGCAGGACATAAATTATGGGGTTCGGATGCTGGCGAAGAGCCCCGGAACAACTTTCATAGCGGTGCTGGCTCTGGCTCTGGGCATCGGCGCGAACACGGCGATCTTTTCCGTGGTCAACGCGCTCCTCTTAGACTCCCTGCCGTTCAAGGACTCGGACCGGCTCATCATGGTGTGGGAGCATAACTACCCGCGCAGCCGCCAGCAGAACACTATCTCGCCCGCCAACTTTCTGGACTGGAAGGACCAGTCGAACTCGTTCGAAGACATGGCCCTCTTCTTCGACTCCAACTTTAATCTCACCGGCGACGGGGAGCCCGAGGAGATCACGGGTCAATGGTCTTCGCCCAACTTTTTTTCGATACTCGGGGTGGAGCCGATCAAAGGCCGTCACTTCACCGCCGAGGACGCGCGGAGCGAGGGCGAGTTCGCCATCGTCATCAGCCACGGCATCTGGCAGAGGCGTTTCGGAGGAGACCCGGAAATCATCGGGAAGAAGATCGCCCTCAGCCAGAGGCCGGCGACCGTCATCGGGGTCCTCCCCGCCGATTTCGACTGGTACATCAAGAGGGGCTCGCGCACGGGGAATCGGCCCGAATTTTTCATGCCTCTGAATCTTACTGACGACTTCCGCGTGCGCAGGGGGCGCTTCGCGAGGTCCATAGGCCGCCTGAAGCCGGGGGTGACTCTGGAGCAGTCGCAGGCCGAGCTGAGCACCATCGCGTCGAGGCTCGAAGATCAGCACAAGGATTTCAACACCGGGTGGGGCGTGCAGCTCGTGCCCCTTCGCGAACAGTTTGTAGGGGACATCCGCACGGCCCTGCTCGTGCTGCTCGGGGCCGTAGGGCTCGTGCTGCTGATCGCCTGCGCGAACGTCGCCAACCTGCAACTCGCGCGGGCCACGACCCGGCAGAAGGAGATGGCGATCCGCACGGCCCTCGGCGCGGGGCGCGGGCGCGTCATCCGCCAGTTGCTTACGGAGAGCGTTTTATTGTCGGGCATCGGGGGGGTGTGCGGGCTGTTGCTGGCCCTGTGGGGTGTCGACCTGCTCATCGCCCTGAGCCCGGAAAATCTCCCGAGCCTGTCGCGCGTGGGCGTCAACCTCCCCGTGCTCGGGTTCACTCTCGTCGTCTCCCTGCTGACCGGGATCATATTCGGCATGGCCCCCGCGCTCGAAGCCGGGAAGCAGAACCCGAACGAGTCGCTCAAGGAGTTGGGCAGGGGCACTACCGCCAGCGGCCGGAGCAGGCTTATGCGCAAGGGGTTCGTCGTCGCGCAGGTCGCGCTCGCGCTGGTCCTGCTGGTGAGCGCGGGGTTGCTGATGAAGAGCTTCCTGAGGCTCCAGGCGGTCAGCCCCGGCTTCGACGTGAATAATATTCTGACGATGCGCGTCACCTTGCCCATAGCGAAATACCCCGAGCCTGCGCAAAGGACCGCCTTCTTCAAGCAGGCCGTCGAGCGCCTCGAGGCGCTCCCCGGAGTCGAATCTGTGGGCGCGATCAGCTTCCTCCCGTTCACGGGCCCCGGCGCGGCCACCGACTTCACAATCGTCGGCCAGCCCGTCCCCGCGCCCGGCGACGAGATGGTGACCGACGTGCGGGTCACGGACAGTAATTTCTTCCGCGCGATGAATATTCCGATCCTTCGCGGCCGCACCTTCACGGAACAGGAGGCCACGGAAGAGCGGCGCGTGGTCGTCATCAGCGAGGCCCTGGCCCGCCTCTATTTCCCCGGCGAAGACCCCATAGGGAAACGGATCATCGTACAGATGAAGGAAGAGAACCTGCCGACCGAGATCATCGGGGTGGTGGGCGACATCAAGCATCAGAACCTCGAAGATGAAGTCAGGGGCATGGTCTACTGGCCTTACCCCGAGCTGCCTTACACCTCCATGACTCTGGTCGCCAAGACGCAGGCAGACCCGCTCAACTTCGTCGCGTCCATGCAGAGGGAGATTCAGAGCCTCGACAAGGATCAGCCCGTGGCCGACGTGCGCACGATGGAGCAGTGGCTCGCGAGGACCATCGCGCAGGCGCGCTTCAACACCCTTCTGCTCGGGGTCTTCGCCGTGGTCGCCCTCGTGCTGGCCGCGGTCGGGATTTACGGAGTGATGGCTTACACGGTCACGCAGCAGACGCACGAGATCGGCATTCGCATGGCGTTCGGGGCCCAGCCCTCTCATGTCCTGAGGATGGTAGTCAGTCAGGGGGGCGTACTCGTACTGATCGGGGTGGCGGCGGGCCTCGCGACCTCATTCACCCTGACGCGGCTGCTTTCCAGCCTGCTGTTCGGGGTGAGCCCGACCGACCCTGTGATGTTCTCTTTTATCCCAATCGTGCTGCTTATGGTGGCGATGCTCGCCTGCATCATCCCCGCCCGGCGCGCCGTGAAAGTAGACCCGATGGTCGCGCTCAGGTACGAATAAAATCCCTGACGGCCGAGGGGCGGGAGAGGTGCGGACTATCTGCGATGAGGGCCGGGCTCGATTGATTCGAAGGGCTCGGCCCTCAGAAGTATGTCTTTCGTCGAAGCCTGCATGCCGGCGATGACGATCAGCCTGTCGTTGAAGGCGATTGAAGGGTAAGAGACTTCGTCATCGATTACGCCCTTCCTGATCGACCCGTTCTGCAAATCCAGAACCCCGAAAACTATTCTCATCTTCTCGGCCTTCTCATCCCACGCGACGACGATCCTGCCCCCCCGCATGGTGACTCCCTGCGCGTGCCTCCCGAGGCTCCGGTCCGGGTCGACCAGCCTCCGCGCGGAGTACGAAGCGCCGCGGTCTGAAGACGTGGCGTAGTAGAGTCCCTGCCGGTCGCCTCCCGTGAACCACACGGCCGTGATCCGGTCTTTCTCGTCAACGCTGAGGGCGGGCCCCATGACCGGGCAACCTTCAATCTCCCACCCGTCCTTGCTCACGGTTACGGGGCTGAAGGTCTTGCCCCCATCCTCAGACCTCGCCACTACGATGTCGCGATACATGGGGCCCGCGGGCGGTACGGTTCGGTAGGCCAGGAAGAGCCTGCCGGCAGAGTCCATCTGTATGTTCGTGCGGCAGCACTCGCACACGTCCGAGAGTATTTTTCGGTCGCGCGAGAACGTCCTCCCCCCGTCTTCCGAAGTGCTAATCCAGATTTCCGCGCCCCTGTCCTGTTCCTTCTTGTTCCGCTCATCGATCCATGCGATGTAGACGCGGCCCCTTTTGTCCACGGTGATGGATTGAAAGGCGTGGCCCACCATTCCCCGCCCCTCATCCGAGTTGATAGTGACGGAAGGGAGGAAGGTCCTGCCGCCATCAGACGACCGGGCGAAACGGATATTGCCTTTCCAGCGCGCGGTCTCGTTGGCCCAGCAGACGTACACGTCTCCGTTGGGGGCGACGGCAACCTTGGGCGGATTCTCATTCCGCACGGTCGCGTCCCCTTCGCGGCTGTTGACGCGAACCGGGTCGGAGAAGGCCCTGCCATCCTTCGAGTGCCTGAGCATCACGTCGCTCGCGCCGTTCGCGCGCTCGACGTACGCGAGGTAGAACCCGCCCCTGTTGTCCGGCACTACGAACGGGTTGAACCTCCCGTCGCCTCCCGGCGTGGAGCCGTGTTGATGCGTCTGGGCGAAGGCCGTGCCGAAGCAGAGGAATAGAAATGATAATGTCGCTAATCGTGGCATAGGCTGTCCAGTATAAAGAAGCCGCAAAGACGCGGCAAGAACCGACGGGTTCGCAGGATCACATGCCCGATATTTTAAGCAACGCGGGCGGCCCGCCCGTCATGGCCGGCGCGATGGCCGGGCCGTCCAGGACAGGCGAGTCACAGGACCGCGCGCTTTTGATTTTGGAGCGACTTGAGCAATACTTTCCAGGTGGATTATATTCGAGTGTTGGTGGGAACAGCATTCGTATAATTTTTTCAGCAGGGCAGATGACTATTAAGACCGAAGGCTTTCTAGCGGATCACACCGAATTCCTCGCGGCCCTTTTCGCGGGCATCTCCGACGCAATTTTAATCGCGGACGCGGAAGGCAATTACCTTGACGCCAACCCCGCCGCGTCGGACCTGCTGGGCTACACGCGGGAAGAGCTCCTGAAGATGCGGGTCGCCGACATAATCCTCCCCGACTCACACTGGTTCGACGCCGAGTACTCCCGCTTTATGAAGGAGGGCAACTGGCACGGGGACATCACTCTAAGAAAGAAGGACGGGGAGCTGATCCCGTCGGAAGCGAGGGCCAAAGTGCTCCCGCTCTCGGACAGGGTCTTATACGTATCGATAATCCGGGAGATCAGGGAACGGAAGAAGCTCGAAGAGTCTCTGCGCGAGCAGACCGAAGTGGTCGAGACGGTGAACCGGTTGGGGCAGATGCTTTCGGCCGAGCTTGACCTGCAAAAGCTCGTGCAGGCGGTGACCGAAGCCGCGACGGAGCTGACGGGCGCGAAGTTCGGCTCATTCTTTTACAACGTCATCGACAACCGCGGGGAGAGTTACATGCTCTACACCCTCTCCGGCGTCCCTCGCGAAGCGTTCGCCCACTTCCCCATGCCGCGAGCCACGGACCTGTTCGGTCCGACCTTCCGGGGCGAGGGCACCATTCGCATCGATGACGTTCATAAGGATGAGAGGTACGGCAAGAACTCGCCTTATTATGGCATGCCCGAGGGGCATCTGCCGGTGACGAGCTATCTGGCGGTCCCGGTCATCTCGCGGTCGGGCGACGTGATCGGCGGCCTATTCTTCGGGCACCCCGACGTGGGGGTCTTCACCGAACGGCACGAGCGCATCGTCGAGGGGCTCGCGGCGCAGGCGTCGGTGGCGATGGATAACGCCCGGTTATTCGAGGCGGCTCAACGCGCCCGCGCGCGGGCCGAGGAGAGCGAGCGGTATTACAAGCTGGTGGCCGACACGGTCCCGCAGATGGTGTGGACGAGCCTGCCCGACGGGTCCATCGATTACACCAACCGGGGGTGGCACGAATACACGGGTCAGAGCTTCGAAGAGACTCTGGGCTCCGGCTGGGCCAAGGTGCTGCACCCCGATGACTACGACCGCACGGTGGGGACGTGGCGGCGCTCCGTCGAGATGGGCGAAGAGTACTACATCGTATACAGGCTAAGGCGGGGGGCCGACGGAGCGTACCGCTGGCACATCGGCCGGGCCTTACAGTTGAGGGACGAAGAGGGGAACATCGTTAAATGGTTCGGCACCAGCACGGACATCGACGACCAGAAGCGGTCGGAAGAGTCGCTGCGCTTCCTGGCGCATGCGAGCAGGGTCTTATCTTCATCACTCGAATACAAGAGCACCCTCGGAGCGGTGGCCCGGCTAGCCGTGCCCGATTTCGCGGACTGGTGCGCGGTCGATATGTTCGACGAGAACGGGGTCCTCGGCCGCCTCGCCGTGGGGCATAAGGACCCCAGGAAGATAGAGCTCGCGCACGAACTGTACCGCCGCTACCCGCCCGACCTGGATGCGCCCGGCCCTCTTCAGGAAGCCCTGAAGGCCGGCAAATCACAACTCGCCCCGGAGGTCCCGGACTCATTGCTGGAAGCGACCGCCAGAGACGCGGAGGGCCTGGAACTCCTTCGCAGCCTCGGCCTGAAGTCTTACATCATCGTGCCGCTGCTGGCGCGCGGTAAAATCCTGGGGGCCATCACGTTCGTTTCGGCCGAATCCGGCCGGGTGTATGACTCCGAAGACCTCACCTTCGCCGAGGAGCTGGCGCAACGAGCCGCGCTCGCGGTAGATAACGCCGGCCTTTATGAAGAGGCGAGGCAAGCGCTTGAGGTGCGCCAGCATGCCGTCGACCTTCACCGCAGCATTGAGGAACGCCTGTCGTTGCTGGTGCAGGCTTCCGAGAGTCTGATCGGCTCCCCCGTCCTCAGCGAAGTGCTGCCGGCCATCCTCAACCTGTCCTGCAACCTCGTCGCCGCGGACGCTTACGCCGTCTGGAGACATGACCCGGCGACGAGCGAGTGGCGAATCGTATCCGCATACGGCCTCTCCGAAGGCTACCAGCATGCGTCCATTCAGGTGCCGGCTGACGCCGCTATCACGATGGACGCGCCGCTCGTCGCGGAAGACGTTTACGCGGAGCCTCAACTCGCCGGCCGTCAGGACTTCCACCGCCTTGAGAACATCAAATCCCTTCTGGTCGCGCCCCTGAGGAAGCGGGGGACGCTCTCGGGAACCCTCGCTTTTTACTACCGGGAGAGCCACAGGTTCTCAGAGTTGGAGATTCGAATCGCGATAGCGTTGAGCAACATGGCCGCCGCGGCCTTAAGCACCGCCGAGCTCTACGAAGAGCAACTGCTGATGCGGGCCGAGGCCGAGAGGGCGAACCGCACCAAGGATGAGTTCCTCGCGACCGTCTCTCACGAACTGCGCACGCCCCTGAACGCGATAATGGGCTGGTCGCAAATCCTGCGCCGGGGGAAGTATGACGAGACTTCCATGCGCCACGCGATGGAGACCATAGAACGCAACGCCCGGTCTCAGGCTCAGATCATCAACGACATCCTGGACGTATCCAGAATCATCACGGGCAAGCTCCCGCTCGAAGTGCGGCCGGTGGAGCTTTCCGACGTTATAAACTCGGCGGTCGAAACGGTGTGCCATGCGGCGCAGGCGAAGGGCATAAGGATTCAGACCATGCTGGACACGAATGCGGGCCCTGTTTCGGGCGACGCCAACCGATTGCGTCAGGTCGTGTGGAACCTCCTTTCGAACGCCGTCAAGTTCTCGGCCAAAGGCGGGCGGGTTCAGGTGCGGTTGGAGAGGGCCAATTCCCACGTCGAGATAATCGTGAGCGACACCGGCCGCGGGATCACCCCCGAGTTCCTGCCATGGGTCTTCGACAGATTTCGCCAGGCCGACAGCTCGGCTTCCAGAGTACATGGGGGGCTCGGGCTCGGGCTGGCAATAGTCCGCCATCTGGTCGAATTGCATGGCGGGACCGTTCACGCATTCAGCGCGGGAGAGGGGAAGGGCGCGACCTTCACGGTGTCCCTTCCGCTGATGATCGGAAAGCCGAGAGAGTCTTTAATCGAGCAGGCGCGCCCGGCCGACGAGCAGGATTTATCCGACGAACTCATGCCGTCACTCCACGGCCTGAGAGTGTTGATAGTGGACGACGAGGCCGATGCCCGCGAGATGCTCAGGGCGATGCTCACCCCCTGCGGGGCGGAGATACTGACGGCCTCCTCCGCGGCCGAAGCTCTGGAAGAGGTGAGGCGGTGGAGGCCGGACCTGATAGTCAGCGACATAGGAATGCCGGGCGAAGACGGCTACAGCCTGATCCGCAGGGTAAGGGCTCTGGGGGCGGAAGAGAGCGGCGACATACCCGCGATCGCGCTGACTGCCTACGCCAGGAGCGAAGACCGCATCCGCGCGCTGGCCTCGGGCTACCAGTTGCACGTGCCCAAGCCCGTCGAAGTTCAGGAGCTCGCTATGGCAATCGCGAGCCTCACCGGGCGGACGGGGAAAGAGGATTAGGGCGAGCATCATGACCGTCTTCCGGCAGAACGGGTCGATAAATGCGGGCCAATAAAAACCTCCTGTTCTACATCGTCGCCCTCTCGATCTTGGGAGCAGGAATCGTACTCATCCTCGAATCGGGCTCTCGGCGGCCTCTTCCTCAGGATCGGCTAGCCCGGAGTAATCGGGGAGATGGTCGCGGGAATTCTTTTAGGCCCTTCCCTGCTCGGCTTCATACCCCCGGCGACAATGTCATTCCTTTTCCCGACCATTCGATGGGGGCGTTGAAGTTAATCAACGAGGTCGGGGTAATAATTTTCACGTTCACGGTGGGGATGGAACGGATACTCTTATAACAACCACGCGCGGCGCGGGCCGGGCCTCAGAGTAATTCCAGGACGCTCTCGCTGGAGCATCCATGCATTTCGACGGCCGCTTTGCCCATGTTGAAAGCGAACGGGATCTCCCTTCCCGCGCCCAGGGCTTTGTAGAATCCCGTGGAGAAGGCAATCGCCGCGGTGTCCGGGATCTTAGACCTCATGCCAATCACGTACGGGATGTGCAGGCGGATCGCGCGCGCCTGCGGCTCGGAGTAGCACGAGTTCAGCACGACGCAGCGCACCGTATCCTTGAATAGCTTGAAGAGGCTTGAGAGGGCATCCGGCGACACGACTTTGATCTCTTCATTCTCATCCTTCAGTATGATCCCCGCCTCGTCGCCGTGGCCCGAGAAGTGAACTATGGTCGGCGATTCGTCCAGCATCGCCTGCATGAGGCTCTCCGTCGTCACCAGCCACT
Source organism: Blastocatellia bacterium (assembly GCA_035634255.1). Lineage (GTDB taxonomy): Bacteria > Acidobacteriota > Blastocatellia > UBA7656 > UBA7656 > DATLMR01. The sequence goes on along the minus strand of DASQDI010000140.1, from coordinate 30,269 downwards.
CCTGTTTCATCTCAAGGTTGTCGCGTTCCCTGGAGAGCTTCAGGCTGGTCTGGATTTTCTTGACCTCCTTATCAAGCTCCAGTTGCCAGAGCGAGTAATTAGCGCCGAGGAATAGAATCCGAACCTTCCCCGGCGCGGGCACATCGCGGCCTTTCAGGACCATCGGAGGCAGGAGCTCGTTCTGCGAGCCGCTGAAACCGACGAGCCTCTTGCCCGTGTACTTATCGACCAGCACCCCATGCAGGATCGGGGCGCGATTGTCTGCGCCTTCGCCGTTGAATCGGATGGCGCTCAGGAGCTCTCTCGTGTCCAACTCCTTCCAGGCCCCCAGGACGATTCTCGCCCCGACCCGGAAGAATGTTCCGAGCAGGGCCGACAGGCCGTCGATAGCGTTGATCAGAGTGTTCTCCCTGCCCGTCGATAGAGCGTCGCCGGCCGGCCTTTCGACGGCCATGAGCTGCTCCTCGGAGCTGACCGAGAGCAGGCTCCACAACCTCTGCTCCGTCTGCGCTAGCCTCTCAAGGAAAGCGGCCTCCGAAATATCCTCGTCCGTGTAGTAGAAGAAAGTGATCTTCGTTTTGTCACGCTCGACTATCTCAAAGCCCAGGTTGAGGCCGTTGCTGGCGGTGAAGTAGTTGGTGAACGTCTGGCAGAGTTCGACGATGAGGGGGGCATTGCCCTGGCTGACCGAGATGGTTCGCGGGTCGGTCTGGAGCCGGTACTTTATGCACCCGGAGCCGATCTCGACTTTGCCCACCTTCGCAAGCCGGGTCAGTTGATCTCTGGACTGCTTGCTGATCCTGCTGAAGTTGACGTTCTCGAATCTAATCGTCCCGGCCGGGTCTTCCCTGAAGCTCATCTGAACGTCGAGGTCGAACATCTTGTGCTGAGGGTCGGTGCTCATGAAAGTGAGGACCGCCCCGGCATTCACCGCGATCCGGTTGAATTCGACCCCGGACCCGCGGTACCGCGCCGAAGAGCGGGTCGGGTGGAAGGACGAGTCGATGAAGTCGGTCGCGAACTCGAACGAGACTTCAGAGAACACGACGTGGCAATAAAACTGCGTGCCCCCGAAATTCGTGAAGTCCTTGAACTGAACATTCAAGAAGCCCACCGACGATTCGTCGCCCAGACTGAAGACGGCGCCGGAGAAGTCAGTGATGCCATCGAAGTGCGAGTCCTCGAACTTCACGGCGTAGCCGGCCGCGGCGCCGGTGAACCGCGCGCTTTCGAAAAGGGCGTAGTTCAGGAACGCGACTTTAATGAAGACGGCCGGGTGCGTGAACTTCGCCCTGTTGAAGTCCACGCCGTGGAAGTGAGTATTCTCGACCCTCAGGTCGCGACAGAAGGTCGCGTAGTCGAAGTCCGCGCCTCCCTGAAATTTGGCGCCCCGAAGCGCGAGGGGGTCGAGAAACGACGCCCCCGTGAAGTAGGCCTGCTTGCGGAAGGTCATACCGTCGATGAGGAGGGTGTGCTCTTCGGAGCCGCTCCCCGTGCCGGGCTCGCCCCCGACGAACACGAACTCCGAGAAGTTGTAGCTCCTCCCCGTCCCGTGAGCGTCGAGCAGTCGCACCAGCTCAAGGAACCTCCCCGCGAAATCGTTCTTCCGCTTCCACTCGACATCGCGGCTGTGAAAGAGGCACGCCCCCTTATCATCTATCGGCAGTGATGGCGCGCCTGACGCCGCTGACCGAACATTTTCGTAGAATTCGGGGTAGGGACACCGCTCGCCCATCGAGCGGTGCTTTTCAAAGTGCTCGGCGGTATAAGAGTGGTTACACATGCTTACGCCTTCCGCTGTCTCGACGGGGCTGGTCGCGCGATTGTCCTGCCTTAACAAATAGACGCTGTCTCAATTCAGAGTTATTCAGACAAGCCCCATAGATTGACACTCTTATCTTCACTCGCGCTCGCTATCCATTTACCGTCCGGGCTGAATGCGACTGAATATACATTATTCGAATGCTGGGCAAAAGTTTGAATCAACTCGCCGCCCTCCACATCCCAGAGACGAACGGTGACGCCTTTATTCCTCTCCGAATCGCCGAAAAGGTGTTGTATCACTTCCCCGAGCGCCGATTTATCCCGGCTGCCGCTCACCAGACGCCTGCCGTCCGGGCTGAAAGCGACGGAGTAGACGCACTCGGCCCCTCCCGTTAGGGTGCGTATCAGGCTGCCGTCCTGCGTGTTCCAAAGCTTGACCGTCTTGTCATCACTCCCGCTGGCCAGGATTCGCCCGTCCGGGCTGAAGGCCACCTTGATTATCGCCTCCGAGTGATCGCTGATCGTCCTGTCCAGTTTGCCGGTGCTTATGTCCCAGATTTTTACGGTCTTATCAAAACTGCCGCTGGCCAGCTTGTTCCCGTCCGGGCTGAACTTCACCGACCAGACGTTGAGCGCATGGCCTTCGAGCGTCTTCAACAGCTCGCCCCGATTCACGCTCCACAGCCTGATGATTTTATCTTCGCCGCTGCTCGCAAGGGCATTCCCGTCGGGGCTGAAGGCGACGGACCAGACGGTGCCCGCGTGTCCCGAAAAAGTTTTGATCAGCGCCCCGTCGGAGACTCGCCAGAGCCTGACCTCCGAATCGTAACTGCCGGTAGCCAGGCGCTCTCCGTCGGGGCTGTACGCCAGAGTGGTCACGCCCGCCGGGTGTTTCAAATCCTGAAGGATTTTACCGTCATCCCTCTGCCAGACTTTAACGCTGCCATCGACTCCCCCGCTCGCGAGCGTTCCCCCTTCGGGGCTGAACATGACCGCCCAGAGCGGGGCCGAATGCGCGGAGAACGTTTGACGCAAAGTGGCGATGCCGCTGTCGACCTGGACCGGTTGCGCAAATAAGTCATAACAAATATAAACTACGGCAGCAAGAAATAACGAGAGCGCGACGAGAAGGGTTTTCCTATGATTATTAGGCTTTTTAGTCGATATTTTCATGCTATACCTTTGGCCTTAAATTAAACTTCCATGAAATTTATGGAACATTTGGGTATTCAATTAATGTTTTACTGTGAGACATGTGAACTACGCCCCATTCGGGAGCATTGTTTCAAGATGACAATCCGGCGAGTCACGGCATCTGCCTTACGATCTGGCTCAATTATATTGGTCAGGGCTGTAAAAAGGCCTGCCGTCACCACGGGCGTATTCAGATAACCCGGTAATACCGATAGGAGGCACGTAATGAAGACCGCTCGCTTCACAATGGCTCTCACGCTCATCTTCCTGCTCGCGGCGCAGGCCACGCCGATGCCGCCCGCCCGCGCCATGAGCAACGACATTGCGGCGCGCATCAAGCGCATCGAGGGCGCGCTGGAGCCGGCCGTCCCCATCAAGGGCGAGCCCGGCTGGTCCATCCACGACCGCATGCGGCACTACAAGGTGCCGGGCGTAAGCGTCGCCGTCATCAACGACTTCAAGGTCGAGTGGGTGAAGACCTACGGCGTGAAGGACGTGGAGACGAACGAGCCCGTCACGGAGACGACGCTCTTTCAGGCCGGCTCGATCAGCAAGCCCGTCGCGGCGATGACCGCGCTCAAGAAGGTCGAGCAGGGCAAGATCGCGCTCGAAGAGGACATCAACAAGTGGCTGACCTCGTGGAAGCTGCCCGACAACGAGTTCACCGCGAAAAAGAAGGTCACGCTCGCCAACCTGCTCAGTCACTCGGGCGGCCTCACCGTGCACGGCTTCCCCGGCTACAAGCCCGACGCCAAGATCCCCACGCTTCAGCAGGTGCTAGACGGCGCGCCGCCCGCGAACACCGCCGCGGTCCGCGTCAACATGGAGCCGGGCACTCGCTTCCGGTACTCCGGCGGCGGCACCACAATCGCCCAGCTTGCCATCATGGACATCGAAAAGAAGCCCTACCCGCAGATCGCCCGCGAGACCGTCCTCGCCCCCCTACAGATGACCAACAGCACCTACGAGCAGCCCCTCACCCCGGAGTGGCGCAAGCGCGCCGCGTCAGGGCACAAGGCCAGTGGGCAGGTCGTCGCGGGAAAGATTCACGTCTACCCGGAGATGGCGGCGGCGGGCCTGTGGACCACACCGACCGACCTGGCGAAGTTCGCCATAGAGGTCCAGCTCTCGCTTCAGGGCAAATCCAACAAGGTGCTGTCGAAGGCGATGGCCGAACGCATGCTGACCCCTTACGTCGATGAAAACATCACCCCGGGGTTCTTCCTGGAGCGGCGCGGCAACGCCGTCTACTTCGGGCACGGCGGCGCGGACGAGGGCTTCCGCGCGCAGTTGTCCGTCCACAGGGACAAGGGCTACGGGGCCGTGGTGATGGTGAATTCGGACAGCGCCCAGATCATCGGCGAGATATTCCGCGCCATCGCGCGCGAATACCAGTGGGAGGATTACGCGCCGCAGCCGGTCGAGCCTGCTTCGCTCGAACCGGGCAGGCTGGAAGAGATGGAGGGCCGCTACCGAATCAACCCCGACCGCGTGCTGACGATCAAAAGGCAGGGCGCGGGTTTGGTCGCTACTCCGAATCAGGGGCCGCCGTTCGAGCTGGTGCCCGTGGTCGGAGATAAGTTCGTCAGGCGCGACGCGGCTATCCAGTACGCTTTTGTTAAAGAGCCCGGCGGCGCGGTCTCGGGGCTCTCAATCCGCGCGCCCAACGGGGAGACGCAGGCGCGGCGCATACCGGCCACAGAGCTGATTCCTCACGAGCAGTTGCTCGCGGGCAAGTTGGACGAGGCGGCGGAAGGGTACCGCAGGATCAGGAAAGAGCAGCCGACCAACGTCGCGGTATCGGAAGAGCGGCTGAACCAGCTCGGATACGAGTTGTTAAGGCAGAAGAGAGTGGACGCCGCGGTCACGGTCTTTAAACTCAACGTTGAGTTCAACCCGAACTCCTGGAACGTGTACGACAGCCTCGCCGACGCCTATCTGGAGAAAGGCGAAAAGGAACTGGCGAAGAAGAACTACGAGAAGTCTCTGTCGATGAACCCGGACAACGCCAACGCGAAGCAGAAGTTGAAAGAGCCGGGGAAGAATTGAGCTAAGGTTCAGGCGAGGCGGGCGGCGGAGACTTTCGCCGCCCCGCCTCGCGGGCAGTTAATTGCGCGTCCATATTTTAACGGGGCGCGATGCCCTTCCCTTGCGCTACCTGCCTGCGGGCGGCTTGAAGATCGAACGAAACGCCCTCAGCGCGGCCGGATGATAGATCGTCGAGTGGCTCTCCTCCGGCATCTTTTCGTAATGCCAGCGAAGGCCCGGAGGCGCATTCTTACCTAGAACTTCCGCAAACCGCTGCGCGACCTCCGCGATCCCCTTCTCGTCACTGCTCGCGTAGTAGAGCACCTTCTCAAGCCTGGGCCGCGCGCGCAGCCGCTCGCCCGCGCCCTTGACCAGCCTTTGGTCGTTCCACCAGAGGCTCGGGTCAAAGGCGATATAGGTGTCGAACAGGTCGGGTTCGAGAAGAAAAGTCTCCACGACAAACAGCCCCGCGAGGGACTCCCCCACAACCGCCGTCTCCCCGGTAGTGCGATAGCGCCGCTTCACCTGCGGCATCAGCTCGTCGCGAATGAACGCCCTGAACGCCTCGGACCCTCCCACGCGCGGCGCGATCTTTTTGTCGTCCTCGTTTTCCGTGGGGCCGGTCATGTCGCGACGGCGCTGGGTGTTCTCGATTCCCACCAGCAGGAAGGGGCGCATAGTCCCGTTCGCGACCGAGACCTGGACGAGGCCAGCCACATGCAGGAAGTCCTCCGCCATGCCCCCATCGGGCATGTAGAGCACGGGCAGCCGCGCGTCTGGAGATTGCGCATAGCCGGGCGGCATGTAGACATTGATTCGCCGCCTTTCGCTCAGAATCCTGGAATCAATCGTGAACGTGTCGCCAATAATCAGAGGCGCGGCCTTATCCTGTGCGCCCGCCTGCGCGCCGAGTATTAGAAAAAGCTGAGCCCAAACGATAGCGGTCGATCTTATCACTGGGTGAACACCAACCCTTCGAGATTTGGAATGACTCCCGCCAGTCTGCATCTGAGTGAAGTGGGCCTTATGATCAAATGCACACTGAAGCACTGCCCATTATTAAGGCAACAAGTCAAAGCCGCAAATTGATCTTCGCAGGTGCGATTTGCCTCGCACTGGATGGCCCCTTTTTTTGTACAATTGAAATCCGCGATGCAGTCCTCCAGAGAGTCGAAGGTCGGCGACGAACCGCCCGCGCCGGTCCTGTCATGCGGCGCGGCGGCAGGGAATGCTTTCCTGCTGGCGACCTCGCCCGTGGCGATGTCGGAGACCTGAATTGTCAGCGTAGAGCCTGATCTGATGGCCTCTGTTTTATAGGTTCTTGTAGTGTTCGTGCCCTTATCTTTGACACTCGTGTATCTAAGAACCTGATTGGATTCGTCGCCGTCTAAGCGGATGGGGTTTCGCACCGAGCTGTTGGTCAGTGAGTTTATTACCTGCGTATCGCCCTCCTCCGTCGCGAAGTGGTAGCCGTCGACATTTGCGCCTTTCAGCGAGCGGACGAGCTCTTCCCTTGAGTCTGCCGTCGCGGTCTTGCACGAGCAGACCAATCCGAGAGATAGCAAGGCGGTTGCTAAGCAGAAAACAGATTTCGATCTATTGTGCGGGGAAATCATTTTAGCCTCCTATGCTGCTGGATGCTGTTACGCAGCGTTGCCTCTATCAACTTTCTGCCGGCGAGTAGGTCGCGATCACAACCCCGCTGGTTGTCGGCCTTACGTCGCGCAGCCTGAGATCGGCGGGGGTTCCGTTATCAACGAAGAGGCGGCGACCCGTTCCCAGAACCAGGGGGTGAATCAGGAGCACGTATTCATCCACCAGGCTCCACCGCATTAATGATTGGACTAATATTCCGCTGCCGAATACCGCGAGGTCTTTATCAAGCTCCCCCTTTAATTTCTCTAACCTCCCTGGGATGTCGCCGCTGATGAGCGTGGAGTTACTCCACGGGGGCGGCTCGTCCAGAGTCGTCGACACAACGTACTTTGGGATCTCGTTCAGAAACGCCGTGAAAGGGTTGTCGGTCTGGTTCGGAAAGAAGGCGTAGAAGCTCTCGTACGTGTGGCGGCCGAAGAGCAGGGCGCCCGTATTGGCGAGCGAGTCGCCGGACTGCTGCATTGCGCCGAAGGGGGCCGCCCAGCCCCCATGCTCGAAGCCTCCGCGCGGGTCCTCGTCCGCGCGACCCGGTGCCTGCATGACGCCGTCAAGCGTCAGGTTAGTAAAAACTATGATCTTCCCCATTATTATCTCCCGTCGTAAGGCGTGCCTGCTCGTGAAATTCGGCATCACCAGGCCCGCAGGCGGCGATTGGATGAGGTCATCGAACCGGGGCTGCGGGCCTGGGTACACTCAGGCGTTAGGGCCTTCTGCCGAAATCTTCCGGGGCTCTCCGCGAGCCCCTCGCGCGGCGCGGCCGCCGCACGTTCTCGCGGGAAGGGGTCAGGGTTTAGCCTCGTACACCAGATTAAAAGGCGTTTGTGTCGCCCGCCGGAATCGGCTGAAGCCGCCTTTGGTGACGACCTCGCGCATCCGCGCTTCGCCAGCCTGAGCCCCAAGCGCCAGGCCGACTTCCTGCGACAGCGAAGCGGGCGTGCAGATGAGAGTCGAGGCCGAGTAGAAAGCGCGGCCGATGGGGTTCAGGTTATTTTGGACTTCATCGTTGGCGAAAGGCTCGACGATCATCCATGTCCCGTCAGGGGCTAAAGACTCTTTGACGTGAGCGGCCGCGCCCACGGGGTCGCCCATGTCGTGCAGGCAGTCAAAGAAGGTCACGAAATCGTAATCGTTGCCGGGGTAATCTTTCGCGCGGGCGACCACAAAACTCACCCGCTCGCCGACCCCGCTCTGATCGGCCCTCTGCCGCGCCATCTCGATAGACTTGTCGTGGTAATCGAAGCCGACGAAAGTCGAGTTGGGGTAAGCCTGAGCCATCAGGATTGTAGAAGCGCCGAGCCCGCAGCCGACGTCGGCGGCTTTCGCGCCCGCTTTCAACTTCTCTTCGACGCCGTCGAGAGCCGGAATCCATGAATTGACCAGATTGGCGGCGTAGCCGGGGCGGAAAAACATCTCGGTCCCGCGAAACAACCCGTGGTCATGCTCGTGCCAGCCCAGGCCCTCCCCGGTGCGGAACCGCTCGATCATGTTCGGCACGGCGCGAAGCGCGGAGACGGCGATGAGGAAGGCTCCGGGCAGATAAGCCGGGCTCGTCTCGTCGGCCAGCGCGAAGGCCTGCTCTTCCGAAAGGGAATAGCGCTGGGTCGCCGGGTCGTATTCGACATAGCCTCCCGCCGCCTGCGCGCAGAGCCACTCGCGCAGGTAGCGCTCGCTGGTATTGGTGCGCCGTGCCAGCTCGGCGGGCGTCAGAGGTTCTTCCGCCTGAGCGAGCGCCTTGTAAAGGCCAAGACTTTCTCCGATGACGACGAGCCCGGCGTGGAAAGCGGCCCCGAAATCCGTGATGCCATTGCCCAACAACAGATTAAGTTTTTCTTCATTAACAGCCATTGCGGAACTCCTTTCAGCAGTCAGAAAGATTTGGGGTTGTGTGAGGGATACGGGTTTTATCAATACCGCTGAGGGTGGCAATTTCTTCCTGCCACACTTTGAGTACATCACATGACGGTGAGGCGTCTCGCATCATAAATCCGCCTCTTCACGACCCGGAAGAGGCCCGGAGCCATTAACTGTATTACTTTTCCGACGAACGCTCAATGCCGCGATAGCTGTAAGGGCCTCAGCTTTAGAGTATGATCCGCAGGGCCAGTTGGGCCAGTGGAGCCAAGAGTCAGGTGAGGAAAAGTGAGGGCATCTTAAAAAGGGACCGCCAGGCTAAGATAAGCAGTTTTATAGCCGCTTCCCGTCATATCGTCCTTCTTGACTAATGATTTTGTCCCATCGGTTTTGATTCACCCTTCAAGTCTTATCGTCCTGTGCGTAGCGCCAGCGGGTAGCACACAGAACTAATGGGGCTTGATAAACTCGATTCGCGGCCTACAGAGCTGCGGTTGTTAGGCACATGGTCAAGGCCTTTAATGGCTTACCTCACACGATTACGTTTCTTACGATCTTGTTTACTCAAGCTGGAGCGGTTGCGTGTTACAATGCTCGAATGAAAATAAGAATCCGGGCCAGAAGAAGATACCTGAATTTCACTTGTTATACTTGATATTACTGGGGTTTTCTCAAGAACCATGAGGGTGAGTCTTTTATTGATAATCTCCCAGTAATCTACTTCATTTGGGTAGTTAGTAAGAAAATCCTTCACGCCCTTGATTATTGGTCCATAGTCTGGATATGCGGCATCGGATATACCAGACTTAAACACGTATCGAATCGTAATGTTTAGATTCCTATCTCCAGAATGGTGATCCATCTTGAAACCCTTAAGCCCAAAAGCGAATTCTTCAACAAGCGGAGATGTGTTTACCGAACTCGAGGTTGGTATGTGAGTGATCGCCACTCCCATATCGCCCTTAACTAGTGAGATAGAGGGTGCAGATAAAGCAGATGATCTCAAGGAGGTTATAGATACGAACATGGCACTTAACAGTGCTACGATGCTAATTGCAACAAGCAGACTATTCTTAATCTTATTCATCTTTGGTGTACTCTCCTATTTCGAGTTAGTATTGCTGTAAGCCTTGCACTTTGTGAGTGGCTTAATTGATGCTGCTGGATAAGCAAAATAATACTTCTCCTAAAACATATAATGGGTGCCGCTCTACAAATCTAACAAGTTGATCAGCGCCAGATTCTAACAACTTAAAGCGTAGCTGTGCAGCCGCCTGCTGTTCATCCGGCGACAGACTTGTGTCGGTTGATAGGTGTGTTAATTCCAAAAATGACCAAGGAAACCATAGGAATGTCGAAGTCTCCGCCTGGTATTTTGAAGGGCGAAAATCTGATGAATCTATATCAGGGACGCGGTTGTTGGCCGTTACGGACCGGGCAGATAATTCTTTATGGTTAGCGAACTGCTTTTCCGCCTTCACATAGATGTTTTCAGTTTCCAGAAACCCGAAATCCTTTTCTGCACGGGATAAAACAAACAGCGTTTGAGCGGTAAGACCATCAAAGCGTTCGTCCTGGTGGCCCCTATTGGGGTTAGGGACCCAGCCTAAACTTTCATCATAGTGTGACAAGAGCCACATTATACCTTCACGGATATTAGTATCGTAGCGACTGCCGATTACCTTGTATATAACTGATGAGCGTCTTGCTTCCACCAAACTCCAGAGAGCGATGATGGTTGAGTAGGCCCTCGTGAATCCTGGGTGGTCTTCTACGATAGGGCGCCAGCCCCCATCTTCCCTCTGTCTCTGTATTATATGGTCAAGATCACGTTGTATGCGATTAAGAACGTCCGGCAGTTCGGAGCTATTCCATATTGCCGTTTTCGATTCAACTGACTCGACATAGGCCAGGGTCACCCAACCAGCGATCTCAGTCACTGTTTTTTCCCTCTCCTCAAAAATACCCCAGCCTTCTTCTGGTTCATCGCGGCGCGCCCGCTCTATGTAATCGAAAGCGGATTTAATTTGGGGAGCGTATTTGTCGATGCTTATCTGGGACGCAAGAACCCCTTTAATACATTGTGCCGTAGTCCAGACTTGAGGCTTTGATGAAGGGTCCAGTGCATTGACTTTAATGCCCCCGTTTTCAGCTTGTGATATAAATACACGATCCACCCAGGGGACTAATCGTTTCTGTAGTAAAGCTTCATTACTCATTTTTGGGAGAGGGGTGGGTGTCGGCGTAGGGGTGGCAGACACTGGCTTATCCCCAGAACTTGCCCCTATATCGAACAGCCTCGGAACCCACAAAACGATGATTATACCAAGTAACGCGGCTAAGAATTTTACGTTTAATCCTTCATATCGTTCTATATTTTCATCCTCATAAGTTATTGTGAGAGGGCGTTTTTTTAAGTAAAGATGAGCAGCAATAGCAGACACCACTAGTATGGCCGTCAACGTATAAGTCGCACGTTTGGAAATTAAGGAGAGCGAGTTACTCACCGCATCTAAGAAAGACCCGCCTAATAAAATCCCGGAGGCTACTAAACCAACTAACTTAATAACCGAGTGTTTGAGTTTTATCTGCATAATGCCATGCCTTTGCCCAACCCTCGCATCAGCGGGTGCGGCCGACGGCCATGGATTAACCGGATTAACCAATCAGAACCGATGCCCGCTCCGTTGTATGCGCTTGTTAGGTGCTGTCCTTTCACACTAGATCAATCGCTATTCGGGTAGTGAATCGATTTCAATCGTCCAAATAACTTTACCGGATTGGCTTAACGTTCCCTTCAGATGGCCTCTCTTCGTTTTTATAACCGTCCCCTTGACTATGGATGCTTCATTGGGGTACCCAAGGATAAGCTTGATGCTATCCTCTTCGTTAATAGCACCGCTTAGATCTGCGGTTCTATCATTCACGTTATTTGTTTCTTTGCCTGTGACCTTACCATTTGCATCAATAGATAGAATCCATCTCCCAGTTTGAGATAATTCCGTTTCTCCTAGTTCCACGGCATAGCAGTCCAGGTGCTGCTGTATCGCCCAATATAAAGGGTTTCGGTAAACTGACCGCCAGCGGCTATGACGTGGTCCAGCCTATGTCCACTATTGGGAACTATTAAAATGAACCCAAAAGAGGAATAGAGACATAAGTGAGGTTTTGAGCATGATTATTTCTCCTTTATTATAAATTTCTATTCGTCACAGTAGGGGCGAGAACCTTAGACTCGAACTGCCAGCTGACATAAGGAAACACGAGTTGTGATTACCAAGTTGGTAACGAGCGAGCATTCTACCAACTATTTTGCAGTTGACAACGTATTTCACGACGAGAAACCGCCTATCGCCATGCATCAACGGGCCACGCACGGAGCGTTGAAGGGATCATGCGAACCTCGCTTGCGCGGCTCCGTTGCGCGCGATTGTTAGGCGCAGTCTATGGCGACTCAGTTCTTGCCTGCGTCATCCGGAACTATTTCCCTTATAATGCACCATACCCTGTATTTGTTCTTCTCAGTTCGCGCCCCTATTACTTCAACCCAACCATGATGCTTCCCCGTATGGTAATCGATATTAAAATTGTTGTTACCACTGCCACTGCCATTAACTTTGACACATGAATTATTAACTTCCCGCGTAATCTCTTCTTTCAATCTGGATAGAAAACCATCCTCATCGAATCTATCGGCCATTGACTCTTCGATTATGACCTCCAGGTCGAAGTCATGCCGAAAGGGGCTCAGGTCGCCCACTGACGCTGTCGTTGAGCCTGGGGTAACCTCGGTCCCTTGTACGTTCATCCGCTTAATTGTCTCAATGAGCGAGAAGCTACTCAGGAAATTACTTGGCGAATTAATCCTGGAACATGCCACATAGCAAGGTATCGATACGGTCACAAAGATTATCAGCCTGAATGAGTAAATCTTCATACGGTTGCTTCTTATTCAACAACAGGGTGAGTCATAAAGCTCAGGCGCGCTATACGTCAAATGCATAGCACAGCTATTTCAGGATTATCTGCCTGTTCGTTATATAGTACGGCTCTGAGTTGCCTAATGGGAGAAGGCCATTAACTACAGCCGATTTCAATAGAGGGTGGGTTATATCACATAATCGGGAGCTGCTTCAATAAGGCGAAATAAACTCGCAGTAGCCATCAATATCAAAGTGCCGGCCGAGTAGGTCTTCAATACCCTGCTAGACAGCGGGCTTTGATAGACACGCTCCGGCCGGGACGAGCCGCCGGCACTTCAATCTATTCAGGCATCAATGCTGAAACCATGTGGCGAAGACGTGCTGCGTGTCAAGATATTCCTTGATCGCGCTGATGCGCCCATCGCGGAGGGTCAGCACGAAGTGATACTGCTGGTTGTAAATCCGGCCGTTCCGCAGCTCGCCATAGGATTCGGCCTCCAGGGCCACCTTGTCGCCTTCGGCGATGACACCCTTAACCGTCATCTTCAATCCGTTCGGTAACTGACCGACCATGTTATGGAGGAGGCGGGCAATCTGCTCCTTGCTGTGGGCCCCCGCCACCGGCATCTGCTCCGGCTTGCCAGCTATCCACCAGGTGGCGTCATCGGTCATAAGGTCCAAAGCGCCGGCGACATCGCTCGCGCTGAAGAGGGCGAAGAACTCTGATGCTATTTTCTTGTTTTGTTCGAGGCTCATTTATGAATCTCCTGTTTGATTATTAGTAAGGAGTATTTTTACTCGCTCCGATACCTTCAGCCTCGCACCTGCCGGGGCCGGTCTAGTACCCGGCGACAGGGCGGGAGGTAAAAAGGCACCCAAGCACGTTATACATCAAAGTGGCTCGGGATGACACCCGCTCGGTAGAGTATCACTTTTGAGGTTCCGCTCTCGCAGGTATGTGGATGTTCCCGCTAAACCGGAATGCGGCAGTCATTCATATCTTAGAGCCTCCAACGGGTCCACCCGCATGGCCCTCCGGGCCGGTATGTAGCAGGCGAGTAGTGCGACCGCGACCAGCAGCAACGGCACGCCGATGAAAATCGCCGGGTCGGTGGCGCTGACCTCGAACAGCAGGCTGGCGAGCATCCGCGTCAGGGCGACGGCGATGATCGTCCCGACCACGACTCCGGCCAGTGCCAATGCCAGCCCCTGCCGTAGAACCGAGCGCAGCAGGACCACGGGCTGTGCCCCGAGCGCCAGACGGATGCCGAATTCTTTCGTGCGGTTACTGACGTAAAGCGACATCACGCCGTAGATTCCTATGGCCGCGAGCAGGACCGCCAACAGCGCAAAGACCGTCAGCAACGTGTTCGTCAGGCGCTGGTTGTTCAACGTCTGGCCCACGGCCTCCGTCAGCGTCTGAACTTTCCACACCGGAAGGTTCGCGTCGAGCGCCCGGACTTCGCTTTGGATGGCGGCCGTGGCAGAGGTGGGTTCCGCGGCCGTGCGCACCGTCAGGTACATCTGCCGCGATGGGTCCTGAGCGTGCGGGTAATAAAGATGGGGCTCGGCTGTCTCCCTCAAATTCCTGTTCTTGACTCCTGCCGTGACGCCGACAATCGTCATCCATTGGTCGGACCAGGAGAATCGAATCCGTTTGCCGATTGCGTCCCCGTCCGCCCAGTAGCGCCGCGCCAGCGTTTCGTCCACCATCGCGACTAGAGGCGAATCCGCGCGGTCACTGGGGAGGAAATCGCGCCCGCGCAGTAGCGGGATTTCGAGAGTCTGTATATAACCGGGGCTCACCACGCGGATTTGAGCGTTCGGCGCAACGCCGCCGGATTCCGGCTCGTGCCCTTCGACGATGAAGCCGTCCGCTTCGCCGTTGCCGCCGAAGGGCAGATAAGAGACCACTCCCGCGCTCCGGATGCCCGGCAGGCTGCGCACACGTTCGAGCAGGCTCTCATAAAACTGCGCCGACTGTTCGGCGTTCGCGTACTTGTTGTTGGGCAGAGCCAGGCGCATGGAAAGGACGTGCTCCGGCTGAAAGCCGGGGCTGACCGAGAGCATGCGCTGGAAGCTTTTTAGCAACAGCCCCGCGCCGATCAGCAGGACGAGACAGAGCGCGAACTGCGCGGAGACGAGCACGCTGTTGAGCCGCCGGTTGATGGGCCCTGCGCTGCCCCGCATACCTTCGCGCATCCCTGTCAGCAACCCTATTTGGTAAGTCCGCAACGCCGGAGCTAAGCCGAAGAGCAGGCCGGTCAACACCGATAAGGCCGCCGTAAATGCGAGGACCGTCGGGTTGACGCTCACTTCTTCCAGGCGGGGCAACTGTTGAAGCGCGGGCAACTGCCGCAATAGCCGCACTCCCAGGTACGCGAGCGTGGTGCCCGTGACGCCTCCGATCAGCCCCAGCAATAAACTCTCGGTGAGCAGTTGCCGGATCACGCGCCCGGCGCTCGCCCCCAGCGCGAAGCGAAAAGCGAATTCCCTCGTGCGCGAAGCGGCCCGCACCAGCAAAAGGTTGGCAACGTTGGCGCAGACGATCAGCAGGACAAGCCCGACCGCGCCTAACAGGATCAGCAAAGGCGTCTTTGTCTCGCCGACTATTACATCTTTGAGCGGCCTGACGATGGTTTTCATGTCCGCGCCTTCCGGCGGCGCTACGGTCGCCCCGGCAATGGCCGGGTTCTCCTGCGCGGCATTCCAGAAAATATCTGTGGTTTCCGCCTCTGCCTGAACGGCCGACACCGCCGGTTTAAGGCGGGCAATGCCGACGAGCGTGTAGGGAGAGAGCCTTTGAGGGTTCAAGCCGACGGGAAGCCAAAGCTCGACGTTGCGGTTCGGGTACGCGAAGCCGGGCGGCATAATACCTACGACTTCGGTGGGGACGTTGTTGAGCAGCAGCGGTTTCCCCAGCATTTGCAAGTCCCCCCCGAAACGCCTCTGCCAGAGCCCATAGCTGATAATGCAAACGAGGTTTTTTCCCGGCGTATCCTCTTCCGGTAGAAAGGCCCTCCCCCAACCGGGCTGTACTCCCAGAACGTCGAAAAAATCGACCGTGACCGACGCCGCCTGAAGGCGTTCGGGGCTGTCGCCGCCAGTCAGGTTGAAGCCCGCCGGGGTGTAGGCGGCGACCTTTTCGAAGACGCGGTTCTGGTCTCGGTAAAGGGCGAAGTTGGCCTGCGAGATCCCCCAGGTGCTCAGGCCCTTCTGCGGGTACGCCTGTATGAGAGTAACCAGACGGTCGCCCTCGGCGTAAGGCAAGGGCTGTAGCAGGACCCCGTAAACGACGCTGAAGATGGCCACGTTAGCGCCGATGCCGATAGTCAGCGTGAGAACAGCTACGGCCGTAAAACCCGGATTCTTACGCAGCATCCGAAGCCCGAAGCGTAAATCCTGCCACAGTGTCTCAAGATAATGTCCCACACTCACCTCCCGAACTTTCTCTTTTATTTGCTCCTTCCCCCCGAGTTCGATCAGGGCCACGCGGCGCGCCTCTCCAGGGTTGAGCCCCTTCTCGATCTTGAGATCGACGAGCATCTCCGTATAAGCATCGATCTCTTCCGCCAGCTCCTGTTCCATCCGGGCCTTGCGGAACAGGTTGCGCCACAGACTTGAGAGGCGAGATAGTAACGGCATGATCCCTCCCTTTGTCGTTCGGGTCGCGTTCGCAATCGCCAGCGAGCCGCGCCGCCGGTCTTCGGTTTCGGCCTCAAGCTCCCGTCGCCCCGGCCCCGCCGGGCGATAATACTCGGCTTCCTATAGGATGCCTATATGGAGGGGTATACTCTTGCTCGTATAGAATGTCAATAGAAGTTTTCCACCACTCGATTATTAAGCCTCGCTCCAGGGCGAAAGAGGCTTTTGTCGGGCCGTCGGACGGTAATCTTCTTGAGGCAGAAGCGGCCTTATCGTGGTACGCCGCCGCGGGAGGTCCCGCACAAAAATTACGAGGAGAATCCAGATGCGGTCAAAAGGGATGAAGAAGCCGAGCTTCCCATTTTCATGGTTGATGAAGAACATTACCCTCCGGTCTCGGGGCGCGTCTCCATTTCTTTCGCTTCAGCAGCGGCTCGGCTTCTTCATATCGATTTTGATTCTTGTGGAGCAGCCCGATTGTTCAGGCTCTCCTACTTCCTATGCTTCTTATAACATCGTCGTTTCCAGATGCGCTAACAGGGCGCGAAGCTCACGCGCAGTCTCTTCCACTGACGCCGCGTCACCCGCCCAAGGAGGCAGACTGCTCGACGCGGTAGGAAACGGCTGATCATATGCCAGCAGATTATCCACCTCGTTCGGATCCTGTCGGAGATCGTACATCTCCCATTCGTCGGCCACTTTGCCATCCGGGTCGCAGTATCGCGCCAGTTTGTGACCGCCCGAAACGACGCAACGAACGTGATTCGGTTGGATGACGGAACCTTCTGCAATGGGCTGCTGTCCTTTTTTCTGAAGCTCTTCGGCAACGTGATTCACCGCGATCTTGTACGCCTGATATTCGTTTTCATTTCTCGTCGAATGAGGATCACCCGCCGGCTCGGGCAGCGGGGCCGTGATTTCGTCGTCAGTAATGAACAGGACGCCCCTGCGCGGTTTGCCGTCAGGTTGCCAAACAGGCTCGTCTTCGGTTGGCTCCGCTGTGCCGCGAGCGCCGACCTGTTCGATAAGCGGAGCAATATTGCACCCTACCGGTTCCGGCACTTCGTTGCGGATGCGCAGATGGCGGCGAATGCGCGCGCGGCCCTCTTCATCGACTCCGGCGAAACCGAGAATCGTCGGCAGCAGGTCGACGTGGCTGGTCAGCGCATCGCACTGTTTCATGTTCGGGTCGGGGTTGATGCCCGCAGACCGCACGACCAGGGGGACGTGCAGCGCCTCTTCATATGCGGCGTGCCATTTCTCCATCAGCATTCCGTGCGCTCCGCCGTATTCGCCGTGATCGGCCGTAAAGATGACTATGGTGTTTTCTTCCTGACCGCTGTCGCGCAGCGCGTTCAGGACCCGCGCGATGTGTTCGTCAACGACGTGAATCAGGTAAGCGTAGTACCGAATGAAGGCCGCGACCCAGCCCTCGGGGTCTTCCTGAGTTTTGAAAGGCAGACCGCTCAGCTTCATTGCCGCCGCGGCTTTGTTCCAAAGCTGTTGAAGATCGGTTCCTTCGCTGATGTTACCGGTCGCCATAGTCCAGCCGAGTTTCGAGGCCAGTGTCAAACCCATTTTGTAAGAGTAATCGTACTGGCAGCGAGGTTTGGTCGAAAGGTTTTCTAACATTGTAGGCGGAACATTCGCCGCACCGCTGCCGGTCGGGAATCCTAGCGGGTTCAGTTTAATTCGCGTGGTCCCATGCTGCGGCGGGTTACTGACCCATCCCTGTTCGGGCACGCCGACAGGCGAGCGCAGATACTGCAGATATTCCTGCTGATTAGCAAAGTTGTCACTGGCAACAAGCCCTCGCGGCAAACTCGGATACACAGCGATGTCGTGTGGGTTCGTGAAAGACACTACGGCGAACCACGGTTTATCCTGCGATGCGACATTCAGAGAAGAGCCATCGTCGTCACCGCCGAGCACATCCGGTCCGAGCCCCGCCGCGTGCGCGCGATTTGCGGTTACAGCGATAGGGTGTTGATAATTTTCAGTGGCGACAAAGTGCGCAAATGGTACGCCCAGTCCGCGTCTTTTGAGAAAAGACGCGCACAGGTCAGCGAATTGATAGTCGCGATAAACTCCCAGGTTATTGCTCAGAGAGCCGTGAGGTTCCGGGTAGCTCAGCTCCCAGTCATCGAAACCGTAACGTTTCAGGCTCTGATCAGGCGGATTGCTGACATGCCACTTACCGAAGTAATGCGTGGAGTACCCGGCCTCGCGCATCCAGCTTCCGACAGTCGGTATCCCATCGGGCGAGAGCCAGGGGAACGCGGGACTGTCGCCATTTTTGAATGTGCCGTCGGTCTGCGTGACCGTAGTGCGCGTGCCATATTGTCCGGTCATTATCGTGGCCCGGCTGGGTGTGCAAGCCGACGCCGCTATGTAATGCCGTCTGAGCACGACAGAGTTCTGTCGCAATGACCAGAGGCCCGGAAAGAATTCTTTGGCCCAATCCGTATCGAGGTTCTCCTGGTCACGCGGTTCCTGAAACCCTGTAATCAGTTTGATCGGCTGCGAAAATCCATAATCAGGGCCGTAGCTGAAGCGCGGGAAACGGTACTGGTCAACCAGGATTAAAAGAATATTCTTGCGATTGGCGCGTGAGGACAGTTTTTCACGAATGGGGTCTTGATCGTTCGAGGTAGAGGTTGCGTCGTTATTTCCTTTAGTCATTTTCCTCCATTTTTGGGGTTAGAACCAAAGATTAAGAGTAACAGGGCGGCGGCATAACACACCCCAAGAGAACATGCGCAAGTACAACCTTTTAACAGTGGGTGAGTTATATCACATGATCTGAGCCGCATCAATAATTTGGCATAGCCGCATTAACCCTCTGTGCATTTCTATTTTAACGGGGCATTGTGGGGCATAGTGGCCCACAAAGGCAAATAGTGACATCCTCCTCGCGGAAGTCTTTTGACTTCCGCATTTGGAGGCGCTGACTCTTTGACGTGGGGATCAGATCAGCCGGGTTGCTGCGGCATCCCAGCCGGTGAATACGTCGACATCAGAATGCATTGGGCATAGGTTAGGCGCGCCGTGCTCGTTCGTTATTTGATAATTGAATACTAATTCCCTTCTTTATTTTAAGATGCGATTATTAGCGGATTGAAACATAGGCACGTAGAAAGCGTCGTAGCCCCAGCACCACTCCTTCTCTGAATCCAAGACGCGCTCTTTAGCGGTTTGAAACACAGCCTCCACACGCCGCACGTCCTGACGGTTGGGTGATCTCTGAAACCAAGGCGCGATCATTAGCGGATTGAAACCCCGCCCAATCGGTCATTGCGCAGGGGAATATCCTCCTCTGAATTGAGACGCGCTTATTAGCGGATTGAATCCGTTTCCGGATGACAGCTTGAATAATTTCCTGCTCGCTGCCCTGAATCTAAGACCCGACTATTAGCGGATTGAAACTTCTCCCGCTCGGTTATTTCCAAAATCTGTAGCCAGATTCTCTGAAACCTAGACGCGCTTATTAGCGGATTGAAACTTGATCGGCTTCCCACCTCCAGTCATATCAGGCGGTCTCGAAGCGAAAACTGACAGAGCCTCGTAGCCTCGACTTTGGGCGCAGTCACAGATGCTCGAGTCAAGGAGATCAGCTTGTGCAGGTCCGCCGATAGGGTACTGATCCGTATCAGCAATGCCCCAGCAGCTAGCCAAGCCTTCCAGTGCCAGCTCAGAGGCCCTCAGGCGCTTCCCGGAAATCGCGCATATTTGGCTTGTGAGCGGTTTTTCAGGGGCGGAGGTCCCTGCACCCTACCCCTGAAAAATTAGATGAAACGGTTGGCGACTAAAAGGGTTCAAGCGGGTGGTCTTAAACCGGCCGGGAGGCGAAATCGGATGTGCGGGACATCTTTGCCCGGTTTAGCTCTCATTTTATGTGGCCAGGTACCAACAACATATCTTCCTATTGACACCCGACAGGAAGCTCCCTATACTCCTCTCCTGTTGTGCTTCGATAGGAGACGTGAGAGGAGCATAAAACACCAAAAGAATATGGACCTGCTTCAGGGCACGCTAGAACTGCTCGTACTGCGGATGCTCCAGTCCGGGCCGGCAAACGGCTGGGACCTCATGCAGCGGGTGCAGCTCGTCTCAAAGGAAGTACTCAGGGTCACGCCAGGCTCGCTCTACCCGGCGCTGCACAGGCTTGAGGCGCGCGGCTTGATTGCTTCCCAGTGGGGATCGTCCGAAAACAACCGCAAGGCGAAGTTCTACAAGATCACCGCCGCGGGCAGAAGGCAACTCGACGCAGAGCGCAAGGCGTGGGAGCGGTTCTCGGGCGCCATCGAGCTGATCTTGCGCGACGCCTGATTGGAAGGTGGGTGATGCTTAAAACACTGAGGGTGCGGCTGCGGGCCCTGCTTCGCAACAAAGAAATGGACCGCGAACTCGACGAAGAGATGAGCCTCCATCTTGAGCGCATGGTCGAGCATAACGTCGCACGGGGTATGACGCGCGATGACGCCCGCCGCGCCGCACTCCGAGACTTCGGAGGCTTCCAGCAGGCGAAGGAAGAGTGCCGGGACGCGCGGGGCATTCGCGCGCTCGAAGACCTGTGGCAGGACCTGCGCTTCGGCGCGCGAATGCTGCTAAAGAGTCCCGGCTTTACCGTCATCGCGGCACTCACTCTCGCACTAGGTATCGGAGCGAACACGGCAATCTTCAGCGTCATTAACGCGGTCCTGCTCAACCCGCTGCCGTTCGCCGCATCGGACAGGCTGATGGCTCTGGGGCAGAACTTCCCCGGCGACCGTGCGGCGTTGTCGAACTTCTCCTTCCTCAACTTCGCCGACCTGCGCGACCGGAGTGAAGCGTTCGAGCGACTCGCTGCTTACTACAACTCCAGCTTCACGCTCACGGGCCAGGGCGAGGCGGTGCTTTTACGGGGCACGGTCGTCACGGCCGAACTGTTCCCGCTGCTCGGCACGTCGCCGGCCCTGGGGCGTGCTTTCATGTCCGAAGAAGACAAGGCCGGGGGCGGCAGCGAGGGGCGCCCGGCGATCCTGAGCTGGGAATGCTGGCAGAACAAGTTCGGAGGCGATCCGACAGTGGTCGGGCGCACAATTAGGCTCAACAACACTACTTTCACTGTCGTCGGGGTGATGCCCGCCGATTTCATGTTCCCGATCCAAGCCCGGCCCACTGAGGTGTGGATCTCGACGGCGCTTGATTACGAGAGGACCATGGGTCCGGGCTCGATCATGGCCGCACGCGGCTACCGGGGTTGGCGTGTGATCGGGCGGCTAAACCCCGGTGCCATGCCGGAGCAGGCGCAGGCAGAGGCGGACATGGTGGCGGCCAATTTGGCGGACCATTTCCCGGACGACAACGAGGATATAAGAATCGTAGTTAAGCCGCTGCTCGAATCAATGGTCGGGGACTTGCGGCCCACATTGTTGCTCCTGTTCGGGGCGGTCGGATTCGTGCTGCTGATTGCGTGCGTGAACGTGGCCAACCTGTTGCTCGAACGCGCCATCAGCCGGCAGCGCGAGATCAACGTGCGGCTGGCGCTGGGCGCGGGCCGCTGGCGCATCACGCGCCAACTGCTGACCGAGAGCGTAATGCTGGCCGGCCTAGGTAGTGCCGTGGGTATGGCGCTGGCGGTGTGGGGGACTGACCTTATAGTCGCGTTCAGCCCCGAAGGCCTCACGCGCCTCGCGGAGACGCGACTTGACGCACGCGTCCTAGCCTTCACGGGCCTGGTCTCCTTGGGCACTGGCATCGCCTTCGGACTGGCGCCGGCGATGATCATCTCCAAGACGAATCTGACCGAGTCACTCAAAGAGGGCGGGCGCGGCTCGACAGGCGGCCTCCGTACGAACCGCACACGCAACCTGCTGGTAGTCGCCGAGATCTCGCTAGCGCTGGTCTTGCTCGTCGGGGCGGGCTTACTGATCCAGAGTCTTGTGCGGCTTCAGCAGGTAGAGCCGGGGTTTGACCCGCGCAACGTCCTCACCTTCAACGTTGCGATGTCAGTTGACGGCACGACCGGCCCGCCCCAGATCGTTGAATTCTACAGGCAACTCACAGAGCGATTGAAAGGCTTGCCCGGAGTTGTCAATACGAGCGTCGTCTTCCAACCGCCGCTCGGGGGCAGCGCGGGCAGCACGAGTTTGCATATCGAGGGACAGCAGGCGGATGCGGGCGACCGGAGTCTCGCCGTCATACATTCGGTCGGCCCCGATTACTTCCGCACGATGGGCATCCCCCTCATCAAGGGGCGCGAATTCACAGACCGGGATGACCTGAACGCGGCCCCGGTGCTGATCATCAACGAGGCTCTAGCGCGCAAGCATTTCCCGAATGAGGACCCGATCGGCAAGCGTGTCAGGCCGGGCTTCTCCACGGTGCCGGTCACTGAAGAGACTGGTATGCGCGAGGTGATTGGCGTGGTTGGCGATATCAAGCACCGGAACCTGCAAGACCCGCCGCAGCCCGAGTTCTACTTCGCGCAGGCGCAGATGCCGATGTCGACCATGACGGTGGTGGCGCGCACGGCGGCCGAGCCGCTCGCGCTCGTCAACGCCGCGCGCGGCGTGGTCCAATCGCTCGATAAGAACGCTCCGGTTTACGGCATCAGGACGGCCGAAGAACTCCTCGGCCGGTCGGTTGCCACTACGCGCTTCAACACACTGCTGCTGGGTCTGTTCGCGGGTGTGGCGCTGATCCTGACTGCTGTAGGGCTCTACGGCGTGATCTCGTGTTCGGTCAGCCAGAGCACGCACGAGATCGGCATCCGCGTGGCGCTCGGCGCACAGCCCTCCGACGTGCTCAAGCTCATCGTTGGGCAAGGGATGCTTCTGGCCCTCTTAGGGACGGTGATCGGTTTGGCCGCCGCCTACGGGCTAACGCGGTTGATGTCGAGCCTGCTGTTCGGCGTGGGCGCGACCGACCTATGGACTTTCGCGGGTGGAGTAGTGTTGCTGGCAGGGATTGCGTTCCTGGCCTGTTATCTGCCCGCTCGACGGGCGACAAAGGTTGACCCGATGATCGCACTCAAGTACGAGTAAGTCCTGGGTTGGATCTTCAGTAGCCCCCCGGAGATCGCGCATATTTGGCCTGAGAGCGATTTTCAGGTACAGAGGCCCCTGCACCCTACCCCGGGTTGGCGACTAAAAGGGTTCAAGCGGGTGGTCTCTAACCGGCCAGGGGGCGAAATCGACGGAGATGGCTATTCTTGAGCTCAGAAAACGACAATCAAAGCCCGTATGTGGTAAAAATCGGGGCTTGAGTTCAATAAGACATCAACGTGCTGGCCAGACCCTCCGCCCCTCCCACAAAGGCCAGTCTTGAGCTGAGATTCTTCTTACTGATCAAGGATTCATTCAATCCCCTGCTCGATCAGGCGATCACCCAGGGCAGGGACGCGGGCTGCGTGTTGAGGCGAGTCGTGGCTGTAGGATATGAATACCTTCAAGGCTGCTACTCCGCACAGGCTCGCCTAGTATAGTCCATTACTGCCGCAGTTCAACACGGGTGAGCGCAGATGTTCCCTATCACATCAGCGAGGGGCAAATCCTTCTGCCGAGCAATAGCCTGTCAGACAGTTAGATGGTGCTGCGCGAACCGCTTTAGCGCGGTCTCTTGTGGCAGCGTACTCCAGACAACGTATTTTCAGTATTTATAACAGGTTCGTCTTTAATAGCTGATCAATACGTTCCCGCCTCCTCTTCCCTTAACACTGACCTTACTCTCTTGAATTAATTGAAGCCTAGGTTCCGTCTATCTATTATGGGTATCATTATCCATCCCTTGCAGGCTTGTGCTTGCCAACTTCGACACACGCGTGGGAGGGTCCCCGGTTGATCCGGATGCTCCCGATGTGACAAAGGAACAGATCCTTCAACGTATCACGGCTCTTGAGGCTGAGCTGAGGCGGCTCAAGGAGTTGGTGCAGAGACTTCCCTGATATGGAGTCCGAGGCAGCTCCTTTGGGCACTCAGTAAAATTCAGGACATTCTGCCTTCACAAATGGGCCGGTGCCCTGCCTGCTCGGAATAAAAGGAGTAAAGAAAATGATTAATAAAGGATCCACAAGAGTAAAGCCCAGGATCGGCCTCAGTGGCTACTTTGCCTTCATATGCGGAGCGTTATTCCTTAGCCTGCTATCATGGCAGCCAGTTGTACCTATCGCATCCTCGCGGTCAGCGGAGGTGGTCAGGAATGGAGTTCCTACAAGTGACGCAGAATCCTCAGAATCACCCACGGTCGCGAGAATATACGTCCCCCTACGGAGTGGGAGCAGGCTCGACTTACAGTCGCCTTCCACTACATTTATTGACTTCGACCATGACGCATCAGGCAATCCTCTATTCGCCTCCTGTCTTTTTGTGGATACTTCGCCGCTCACTGAGATATATGCGCCACTCGGTGTGCACTTCAGCGGGCCAGACCCAACCTCCGGCGGTGCGATCCTTCATAATTGTAGTAACTTTGGAGTGCCCCCAGTCAGCGGCCCCAACTTCTTGGCCTTCAACAGGCGTGCGAGCTTTACTTCCGGAGGTAGGGCCACAGACCCCGAAACAATTACGTTCGACTCCCCCGCTCTATTCGTCTCTTTGATCGCTTCGGCTGGGCGGGCTAGTGGCACATTTCAGCTACAAGGGTTTGATGCCAACAATATGGTAGTAAGCACTGATGTCCAGATATCTCCTGGATCCTCCTACGTACAGTTGCAGGTGTCGTCACCTACTGGGATAAAGAAAGTCGTGTTGAGCAGGCTGGATATGAATCCCGATGGTGAGGTCATCGCCATACTCATTGAAGATTTGTCTTTCAGTTTATTATTCGATAGGTGCCTGCAAGACGAGAGTAACGGTAACAACTTCCAGTTCAGTTCTACAACAGGCGAGTACCAGTTTACGACATGCTCAGGCCTTACCATCGGCGGAGTAGGGGCCGTAATAAAAAAGGGAGGGATAATAACTCTGCAGCATAATGGACTGGATCGCAGGGTGCTGGTGAGGCTTGATACGACCCAAAACAAAGGGACTGTCTCAGTGAAGATATTTGGAAGCGAGACCACCTTCACCATAACGGACCTAAACACGGCTAGTGGGACCTGCGGTTGTAGCTAAATAAAACCATAGGAGGAATGCGTTGATAAAGTATGGAGGATGCCGAACGAGACCAGCAATGCCACAGCAGTCAGTGAAGCCTTCCGGTGCCAAATCAGAATGATCTTTTCCGGCTTCCCGGAAATCGCGCGTATTTGGCCTGAGAATGAAACGGTTGGCGGCTAAAAGGGCTCAAGCGGTTCGATCTAATTTAGTCGAAGGTGAAAAAGTCAGGCAGTAACCAGAGAAGCCCGCTCTACGAGAACTCGCATGAGCTTCTTGAGATTCCACCCGCAGCCGCTCAACATCGCGTTGATGCGATCTCCGACGGTCCCAAGCAGGTGATTGCGCTCCAGACCAGGCCCTGCCTCCTCGGGAGAGAGGAGACAGGGGAACAGCCTTCATCACCATCGGGTATTCAAGGTATTTCACACCCTTGGGCTACGCACCCATTCATACACGCCTCGCGCATCGCCCCCGTTAACTTCCGGCACTCCCTGAAGCAGTCCGAGCAGAAGTCGTAGGCGGAAACCGTCGGGCGCGGCCCGATAGACGGCAGCAGGATCAGGAATATCACTACGGTCAGCAACAAGAGGTGGCGCAGGTAAGTCGGCTTGGTCATATCTCCTCCACTGGGTTGAGAGGGAAAATACTGGGACACCCGGCAACGCTAGCGAGCGGAGTCCGCCCCCTAACATTACCGACTGATTAATTGGCTGGCAGCCATTATACCAACAGTAGGGTTGGTTACAAGGACCGACTCGTACCTTCCCCTCGGTACGCAAGCCGGATTGATCGATCCGGGAGTCGGGGCGCGGAAGGGGTCAAGCTGTTACTTCCGGAAATCGTGTTTAAACGGCCTGAGAGCGATTTTTGAGGGCGGGTGGCCCCTAGAGCCGAGAAAATAAAAAAGTCGAAATTGATAAAAACTAACAATGTTTTGATAACGGTCTATAAACGGGGGAGGAGGCGAAATGGGCAGGGCAGCCTATCCCAAGCCAAATTATACCCGGAAAGGCCTCACGAGGGGTGGTGTCTTGGTGATCTTCTTGCGGATCGCTTTAGCCCTGCTTTCATATCTTCCGCTTCTCTATCACGGTCTATTTTGCGTAACGGATCAGCGTTGTTTCCTAGCTTATGAGTCCTAGGATGTCCCTCCCTTAATTCCCCGCCCCACCAGACCCGCGCGTCTCCGAAAGATTCACGTCAGATTCGGTCCGCTGGCTCGGGCGCATACCTCTGAGGTTGACCGGGGATTATTCTACTTCAGATCCTAGCCCTCACCTTAGCAGCAGCGTAAATAACACACCTGCCGTCGCTCCGACTATCGCGCTAATTGCGTAGCCCTTGGCCTGACTATGGAAGCTTCTTACGAGCCTCAGTTTCTCATCGCCTTGCCATATCTGCTCCTGGAGGTCCTCTACCCTTCTCGTCAGCCGGGACATCGCTTCTGCTAAATGTCCCGGCTCGACGGCAGCCAAGGTGTTACTCGACCCTAAGGCCTTTGAGATGTCTGACGGGGACATGGGCTCTACCGCATAGCTCGTATGCTTAAAGACCCCTTCGTCTGTCATGACCAGGTCCCGCGCTTTAGCTACCGTGATTGCGGCAACTTTTTTACCGTCAACATCAATGGCTTCCAATTCCGTGCGGGGTGCGTTGACCGTCCTTGAGAGCGCGCCCTGATACAGCCGGCCGATTCGCTCTACGTCGGTGCCGAGTATCTCTCTTGTGTCACTGACCCCCACAAGGACCAGGCCCCCCTCGGAATTGGCGAGGGCGCATATCAGCTTGGTGAGTGCCGCTATGTCTCTGACCTGAAGCATGAACTCAACCGGCTGATTTTTTTCCTGTGCTATAAGCGCAGTTAATTGTTCGACTGTGTATGGCATGCTAGAACTCCGATAGCCAGTAAAGAGCGTATGTTTAAGCGTATGAGGTCTAACGGCTGACGGGTTTAACAGGTTCCAAAAGTGGTCGGGAGGTTAGCCCGCTTAATTTGGGAGGGGCGGCCTGTCGCAATGTCACAGGACTGGGGCGCATTTTGGGCGGGTGTTTATTTATTAACTGGGAAATCGCTGCTACTTTTAGTTACAGCGGCTGGGATGGGTTGGGTGTTTTTGAGGGGGTAAGATTAGCCTCCGCCTAGTCGAAGTCAAATAAATCTGACAGAAACCCTTCCCGCTTCTTCTTCTTGTAATAGCCTCCTTGGTGAGAATCGCTATAACCACGTCCAGTACGGTCTTGGTTTGAATGGGGAGGCGCTTGGTTCTCCATCCTTGGCCTAGGTGACAAATTCGATGATCTCTCTATCATCTTGTCCAGTTCTCCTCGATCCAGCCATACACCGCGACACTGAGGGCAGTAGTCAATTTCAATACCTTGTCTTTCACTCATCAGCAATTCGGGCGTCTCGCAGACCGGACAATTCATAAACCAATCTCCTTTAAGCAAATCAAAACTATGCCTTACAAGCCGTCCCTCACACCGGAATTAACCGGCATAAATTACAGATATAATACTAACGAGTTGTTTTTTCAGTCACAAGAGGTGAAGAGGCAGGTGTTCCCTTGCGGCCCCGCTCAGCTGCCTTTCGGAAGAGTATTTATACAGGCCAGGCCCCATGTTGGGTGAGTCTCTCCATTTGAGCTTTCCTGCCGCTGCACAATAGCCTTAGCGCCTCCTCCCATTCTGAACAACAATTTTAGCCAGCCGCCTCAGCGTGGACACGCCCTTTTTTAGATTGCATCTTTACGAGCACTCTAGCTAATCCTACTCATCATGCTCATCCTGATCATCTTCTGGTGGATCGGGAAGCGGCGCTGCCTCTTCTCTCAGGCACCTCTCGCAACATATTCCAGGCTCTGGTTCACGCATTACTACATCGACCGCTTCTCGCTCATTCCACATCCCGCTCCTGCCATGCATCAGCTCTTCATACCTGGCCATCTGCTCAGGGGTGAAGCTCGCCCTCGTCTTCCTGTAGTCCCACGTCAGGTGGTAATTGTCTCCCAGCCGCTCCCGCTCCTCGTCGGCCCTCCTCCTTCGGCTCGCCGCCTCCTCCTGTTTAGCTTTCTTCTCTTTCTGTAGGCACGACGTGCAAGCTTTCCTCATCGGCCTGTCCAACTGCGGAGATGTCAGCTCCTCGACGTTCCCGCACTCACACTAGCAGATCCACTTGCGGGCATTACTGCCGCAGTTCAATAGCAAGTGAGCGTGCCCGTTTACTACCGGATCAGCAACGGGCTAATAGTTATGTCGAGCAATAGATTGTCAAGATGGTGTGTTGTGCTAGTCAGCCAGCAAGTCGCCCGACCGCGGCTGGCTGCTTCGGCAACCGGTACCTATCACCAGAATGTGGCGCTAGGTGCTTTTAGTTTAAACGGTATTGGGCATAGGGAGGATAACCGGTAAACATAATAAAGTAGAGCGCCAAATATGTTTCCGGGATTACGTCTATTCGAATAGAAGAAGCAATCACCCCAGGTCAAAAAAGGAGAAAAAATGAGCAAAGCTAAAGCCCTGTACTTAGTCGGCCTGTTGATCGTCGCCCTTGTCTTTCCAGATGTGAGCCTAAGGGGCACTTCACAAGCTCAGAATAATGAGCGGCAACTTCTAGCGACGCTACAACTGCAACCTGAACCGGGTAATCAAGTGATTGTCCCCAATTTTAAACTCGAAAAGTATAGTGACTCTTCTGTCACGATTAGCTCGGAAGTTGACCGCGTTATCGGGAGCGGAACCCTGCTGTATGGCTATCAAGTGGATATCGCCAATGGGACGTATAAGACCTTCCTTTTGGACCCCAATGAGTATCCCTTGAAGGATACGGACGACGAAAAGATCAGTAATGACGAGCCCACTCCCGGATACGTCGTGTCAAGATGGTGGGCTAGGGTTACAGTACAAACTGTGGATCCCGCCTTTTGTAAGCTGACAGAAACCACCAGTTACATCCTATGGGCAGTCCACAGCAATTGGACATTATCATATGAGCAATACCATGACGGCGTTTGGAGGGCTAACCCATCTTGTGTGAATACGCATTGGTTCCTAGACTCCGTAGAGTATGGGCGGCCTTGGTATTCACACGGTCAAACAACAGTTAGTAACTCGGTACTCGGCGATTACTATAATTGGGATTTCGGCAACCCTGGGAGGAAGACTTGGGTGCTTGAGAGGGTACAAATTAACGGCCATACCAACGGCACCTACACCGGTAGTTGGAGCCGTACTGATGGCGGAGAGTATTCCAACCTGATATATGGGAAAGTCCGATTTTCCGGATGAAGAATTGAAGGATTCTCAATCTGTTGCGGAAAGCAGATGGCTATAAGCTTAAGCAGCGTTTACTGTTGACAGTAACTGATTATGGATTCGTCGCTTTCCGCAATAGGTAGCCATCAATCGCAATTGTTTAATCTAGAAAACACTAACCCTTATGCGTAATCCCAGTACGCTACGCCAAACAAGCACGGGGACACTTGAGGATAATCTGCTATGTGGCAAAATAAAGGAATGAAATCTCCTCTTTATATCCTTCGAGTGGTTGGTTTCGTTGCCGCAACTACCGCTACAATTCTTTATCTTATGTTTGTTTTTTTCAACCCTTACGGCAATGAATTCCTGTCGGGAGAAACATATATACTTGTGGCTGTCTTGATATCTTTAGCCTGCCTCTCAGGCTGGGCATCCCTGATGAACAAGCCATTATTTATGCTGATTGTTTCTGTTTTATCTTTTATACCGGTAGGATTTTACTTACTGCTAACACCGGGTATATTCAAATATATCGGCTTTTGTAACCTTATTTGCATTGGTATTGCAATCCTTATGAGGTTTCTTGCACACAGTGCGACTACTCCCTCCCCAAAGCACCTTTAGAACTCATTCGGCTGGAAAGTGACCAAGACTTTCTACTTTCACCCCAAACGAACCTCTAGCCCTGTTCATGAACTTGGCTCGGTTTGCTCCACACCCGGCTCGTTTATTCTAGTCGTCCCTGAAAAAGTCAGGTAGTCAAACAAGGGCGAGGGTTTTCGACGAACTCTCGCCACAGCTTTCTCAAGTTCCAACCACAGCCGCTCAATATCGCATTGATGCGGTCGCCAGCTCGGCCCAGCAAATAATTGCG